>CANOVJ010000112.1 GCA_947570615.1 uncultured Lachnospiraceae bacterium | reverse complement strand
CTGACGGGCGCCCGGTACGGCGGGCAGGGGAAAAGCCTTCCCTGCCCGATTTACAATTTACTGCGCGGGCGCATCTCCGCTGTTGTCGTCCGGAGGAGCGGCAGGAGGAGCATCCGCGGGCGGCGCGCTTCCCTCCACAGCCTGCTGTGCCGCCTGCGCGGCGGCGGCCATCTCAGCCCGTTGCTGATTCAGGATCGCCTCAATCTCCGGCTGGGCCATAAATTCCGGCGTGTGGATACAGGTTCCGGTCTGATCCGGAGGCACGACCACCGTGGAAACGCTGCCGTCCTCGTTGGTCACCTGCTGTGTCACTGCGGAGCCCTGCTGGAGGGCCGGAGGCTCGACAGGCATCAGCTCCCGAACGCTTTCCACTGCAAAAGGACACTGTTCGCAGGCGGGCAGATTGCTGTACTGACAGATCATGCCCCGATAGTGGACGTCACAGCTCTCTGTGGGGACTGTCCCCTCGGCGAAAAATTCCGAGCGGAGGGTTCCGTCGCACACCCCTGCAATGGGCAGCTTTCCGGAGCGGGCGCACACCGTAGCCTGCACGAGGCCGCTGGAGGGCATCTGGAAGGATTCGCTGGGGAGTCCCTCATGAATCCGCGCCATCACCGCCCGCCAGAGCTTCTTGGCAAGGTTGCGCTCCTCGCCCTTGCGGAGCTTGGTGTTGTTGTCGTATCCGGTCCAGGTTGTGGCGGTGTAGTAAGGAGTGTAGCCGGTAAACCACACATCGTTGTAGTCGGAGGTGGTTCCGGTCTTTCCGGCAATGGCCATGCCGCCAAAGTTGACGGAGGCGCCGGTTCCCTGTGTGACTACATCCATCATGGCGTCGGTCAGAAGCCAGGCGGTGGTCTCCTTGATTACCTGTCTGGAATCCGGCTGCGTGTTGTCCAGGATTACGTTTCCGTCATGGTCGATGACCTTGGTGTAGAGCTTGGGTTTGATATAGGTTCCGCCGTTGGCAATGGCCGCGTAGGCGGCGTTCAGCTCCTCGTTGGTGACGCCCACGGTCACGCCTCCCAGGGCAAGGGACTGCTGGATATCGGAGAAAATCTGGGTTTGCCCGTTTACCGTGATCTCCTTGCGGTCCACCACGGTGGTGAAGCCGAAGTTTTTGACATAATCGAAGCCAAGCTGGGGCGTAATCATGGTCAGGGTCTTCACTGCCAGGATATTCATGGAATCGATGATGCCCTGGCGCAGGGAATTGAGCCCTCTGTAGCCGGAGTACCAGTTATTCACAGGCCTGCCGTTGGCGTAGTTAAAGGGCGCGTCGTTGACCATGGTGGCAAGGGTGAGGCCCGCGCTGTCAAAGGCGGGGGCGTAGGCCGCCACGATTTTGAAGGTGGAACCCGGCTGGCGCTTGGCGTCGGTGGCCCGGTTCAGGGTGCGGCTGGCCTCCTTGGGGCCGCGTCCGCCCACCATGGCCAGCACATAGCCAGTGTGCTGATCTTCGATGGTGAGAGACACCTGAGGCTGAGGGGAGAGCGTGATGCTCTCGTCAAACACCTCGTCCCCGGAGCTTAAATGGGCAAGCCTGTATTCCTCGATCTGGGCATAGGCCTCCTCGTGCGTGTTGAAGATCAGATTAAAAGCGGGATTCTGCTCCTTAAAGTAGCTCTGGAACATCTCCGTGCTGTGGTTTTCAAAGTCTCCGTTCGCCTTTTTGATGGTGAGGGCGTAATTCAGATACCAGCGGGTATCCGCGGGATAATTTTCCTCATTGGAAAAGACCTCGTCACAGATGGCCTGAATGCCGGGATCCTGTGTGGAGTAGATCTTGAGGCCGCCGCTGTAGAGAAGGGTGAAGGCCTGGGTCTCGTTGTAGCCCGCCGCTAAAAGATCGTTCATAACATCATCGGTGAGAGCGTCCACAAAGTATGTATTGACGGACGCCTCCTCCACGGTTTCGTTGACGGTCTGGATGCGGGAGTACACATCGTCCGCCATGGCCTCGTCGTAGCGGGCCTGGTCGATATAACCCTGTTCCAGCATATTATTCAGCACCTTTTCGCGTCGTTCCGCATTCCTGTCGGGATGGGAGATGGGGTTAAGCCGGGAGGGATTCTGTGTGATACCGGCGATCACCGCGCACTCGGAGAGATTAAGGGAATTCACCGATTTGTTGAAATAGCGCAGGGAGGCCGCCTGAACGCCCAGGGTATTCTGACCCAGATTAATACTGTTCATATAGTTGAGTAAAACCTCGTCCTTGGACATGGACTTGGAGAGCTCGATGGCCAGATACTGCTCCTGGATTTTTCGCTTCATCTTCTCCGCAAAGCCGGTCTCGCTGGTCCAATCCGTAAAGACGTTATTTTTCAGAAGCTGCTGGGTGATGGTGCTGGCCCCTTCCGAGAAATGGAAGCCGTGGGAGATGCCCACGTAAGCCGCACGGAAAATCCCCTTGATGTCGATCCCGTTGTGATCATAAAAGCGCTCATCTTCGATCGCCACAAAGGCGTGGGCCAGATCCTCGGGGATCATATCCTGGGTTACCGGGATCCGGTTGGAATTTTGGGAGACCAGCTTGGCTGTCTGGTTCCCCTCCAGATCATAGACAAAGGTGGAAAAGCGGGTGGGGGTAACCTTCACATTCTCGATACTCGGGGCTGTATCGATCACACCCTTAAAAACGCCGAAGCCCATACTGATTCCAATGATCCCCAGAGCGATGATGCCCAGCAGGGACAGATTCAGTATGGACACAAGGAATTTCTTCCCGATTTTGGTGGAAGTGGCGTGCAGGGATTTCTGTTTCGCCCTGATACCTCTTTTACTGTAGTTCATTCTCCTATACCTCCTGCATAACGCGGACTGCCCTGTGCCGGGGAGAGTCCGGAGCGACCGCCCTTACAGATCAGCCCGCGAGTCTGCGATTTGACTCCATGTAGATTAAAATCCTCATCATACAATATCCTGAGTATACCAAAATGTGGGGATGAAATAAAGTTTTTTCACACTTTATTAAGAATTATTTGCGGTTTTGTACACTTTTATTCCGGAGTGTGGTAAACTTAGAGGCGGCGGAGAAAGAAAGGTACGGATCATGGCAGAGAAAAAGGAGATTTTTTTACCCTACAGAGTGATAGCGCGCGCGGGGCAGGGGGAATACGAGGAAAAGAAATCCCGTTTTATCGCCCGGGCAGTCCCGGCCGCCACCCGTCTTTAGGATTTAGCACTATAATCTTTTGGAGTTCACTTTAATACAAAA
>CANOVJ010000111.1 GCA_947570615.1 uncultured Lachnospiraceae bacterium | reverse complement strand
ACACCGCCCGTATGGAAGGTACGCATGGTGAGCTGGGTACCCGGCTCGCCGATGGACTGAGCGGCAATGATACCTACCGCCTCACCCACCTGGACAGCCTCGCCTGTGGCCATGTTCGCGCCGTAGCACTTGGAGCAGATCCCGATGTGGGAGCGGCAGGTTAGGATGGTACGGATCTTCACCTTTTCAATGGGCTTTCCATCCTCATCCATGCCCACGCTGAGCACCTGGGCGGCGCGGCTGGGGGTAATCATGTGATTGCGCTTTACGATTACATTCCCCTCGCCATCCATGATATCTTCACAGGAATATCGTCCTGTAATTCTGTCCTTAAGGCTTTCGATGGTCTCCCTTCCGTCCATGAAGGCGGATACATACATGCCGGGAATCTCGTCTCTTCCCTCCATGCAGTCCACCTCCCGGATGATCAGCTCCTGGGAGACGTCCACCATACGTCTGGTCAGATAACCGGAGTCGGCGGTACGAAGAGCCGTGTCGGAAAGTCCCTTACGCGCGCCGTGAGCGGACATGAAATACTCCAGTACGTCCAGTCCTTCACGGAAATTCGATTTGATGGGCAACTCAATGGTTCGTCCGGTAGTATCCGCCATCAGTCCGCGCATGCCCGCAAGCTGCTTGATCTGCTGATTGGAACCACGGGCCCCGGAGTCCGCCATCATGAAAATATTGTTGTATTTATCAAGGCCGGCCAGAAGCACGTCTGTCAGCCTCTTATCCGTCTCATTCCAGGTTTCCACCACCGCACGGTATCTCTCCTCCTCGGTGATCAGACCTCTGCGATAGTTCTGGGAGATCTTATCCACCATCGTCTGCGCCTCATCCAGCATCTCCTGCTTCTGGGCAGGCACCGTCATATCGGAGATAGAAACGGTCATGGCGGCTCTGGTAGAGTATTTATATCCCGTGGACTTGATCAGATCCAGCACCTCCGCCGTCACGGAAGCCCCGTGGATATTGATTACCTTCTCGAGGATCTGCTTCAGCTGTTTTTTGCCCACATGGAAATCCACCTCGGGCAGAAGCAGATTATCCGGGTTACTTCTGTCCACATATCCCAGATCCTGGGGAAGGATCTCGTTGAAGAGGAATCTTCCCAGCGTGGATTCCACGATACCGGAGACCTCCTGGCCCTGGGCGTTCTTTTTGGTGATCCTCACCCTGATTCTGGAGTGCAGGGTACAGGCCCCGTTTTCGTATGCCAGAATCGCCTCGTTCACACTCTTATAAAAACGTCCTTCGCCAAGCTGGCCGGGTCTTTCCTGGGTCAGGTAATAGATCCCCAGCACCATATCCTGGGAGGGAACCGCAACCGGGCCGCCGTCGGAGGGCTTAAGCAGGTTATTGGGCGATAAAAGCAGGAAGCGGCACTCTGCCTGCGCTTCCACGGAAAGGGGAAGATGCACTGCCATCTGGTCGCCGTCAAAGTCAGCGTTAAAAGCGGTACATACCAGCGGATGAAGCTTGATGGCCTTACCCTCTACCAGAATCGGCTCGAATGCCTGGATTCCCAGTCTGTGAAGCGTAGGGGCGCGGTTTAACATAACCGGATGCTCCTTGATCACTTCCTCCAGCACATCCCAGACCTGGGTGTCCAGTCTCTCCACCAGCTTCTTGGCGTTTTTGATATTCTGGGAAATGCCCCGGGATACCAGCTCCTTCATCACAAAGGGCTTAAAGAGCTCGATGGCCATCTCCTTGGGGAGGCCGCACTGGTAAATCTTAAGCTCAGGCCCCACCACGATAACGGAACGTCCCGAATAGTCCACACGCTTACCCAGAAGGTTCTGACGGAACCGCCCGGATTTTCCCTTCAGCATATCGGAGAGGGATTTCAGCGCACGGTTGCCAGGCCCGGTCACCGGCCTGCCTCTTCTTCCGTTGTCGATCAGGGCGTCCACCGCCTCCTGAAGCATTCTCTTCTCGTTGCGCACAATGATGTCCGGCGCGCCCAGCTCCAGCAGTCTCTTAAGACGGTTGTTGCGGTTGATGATCCTTCTGTAGAGATCGTTCAGATCGGAGGTGGCAAAACGGCCGCCGTCCAGCTGAACCATGGGACGAAGATCAGGGGGAATCACCGGGATCGCGTCCATGATCATCCAGGAGGGCTCGTTTCCGGACTCCCGGAACGCCTCCACCACCTCCAGACGCTTGATGATCCTGGCTCTTTTCTGTCCGGTGGATTCCTTAAGGCCGGTCTTTAACTCTGTCGCCTCGCTCTCCAGGTCGATAGCCTGCAAGAGCTCCTTGATCGCCTCGGCCCCCATGCCCACGCGGAATCTATTTCCCCAGGTTTCCCTGGCGCTCTGATATTCCTTTTCAGAGAGAACCTGTTTGTATTCCAGATCGCTCTCGCCCTTATCCAGAACGATATATGAAGCAAAATACAGTACCTTTTCAAGTACCCTGGGGGACAGATCCAGAATCAGTCCCATCCGGCTTGGAATTCCCTTAAAATACCAGATATGGGATACGGGCGCCGCCAGCTCGATATGCCCCATACGCTCCCTGCGGACGCTGGACTTGGTGACCTCCACCCCGCAGCGGTCGCAGACAACGCCCTTGTATCTGATCTTTTTGTATTTACCGCAGTGGCACTCCCAGTCTTTGCTGGGCCCGAAAATCCTCTCGCAGAACAGACCGTCCTTTTCGGGCTTTAAGGTTCTGTAGTTGATGGTCTCCGGCTTGAGCACCTCGCCTCTGGACCATTCCCTGATTTTCTCGGGCGATGCCAGACCAATTCTGATGGCATCAAATGTCATGGGCTGATATACTTCCTGTTTCGTTTCTGACATATTAACATCCATGCCTTTCCGTGACCTGCCGGCCTTCCCGCGTATGCAGACCGGGCCCCGCAGACACAAAACTTTGATTGAAAAACCTCTGCCTCCATATCAGTGCCGCAGGCCGCTCTCCACCGGGAATAAAAGCATTCTCCTCCAAAGCCCGGCCTGCGCGCTGCCGGTTATATTTCAAACGAATCCTCATCCAGCACTTCGTCAAAATCCTCGTCAAAGCCCTCGTCCAGATCTTCCTCGTCCTCCTCATCGGCACTGATCAGCTCGCCGCTGTCCTCGTCGAACTCCTGCTGCTGATATCCCATGGAGCCAAAGGAGCCCTTGTCGTAATCATAGTTCTTATCCTCCCCCTCGATCTCATAGCGGTAATCCGTATCGCCGTAATCGATGGTCTCCATGATTTCGACCTCAGTATTGTCCTCCCGAAGAACTCTCACGTCAAGTCCCAGGGACTGCAGCTCCTTGAGCAGAACCTTAAAGGATTCCGGAATACCGGGCTCCGGAATATTGTCGCCCTTGATGATGGCCTCGTAGGTCTTCACACGTCCTACCACGTCGTCGGACTTAACTGTCAGGATCTCCTGCAGCGTGTAGGAAGCGCCGTAGGCCTCCAGGGCCCACACCTCCATCTCTCCGAAACGCTGTCCGCCGAACTG
>CANOVJ010000110.1 GCA_947570615.1 uncultured Lachnospiraceae bacterium | reverse complement strand
TTTCCCCTTATCTCTTCTCCTGCTTCTCCAGCCTTCCGCCGCTTATTCAGTGCCGGAAAACAATCTCTCCCGTCTCGTCGTTCATACTCTCCACGATTGCCAGGGATTCCACCCGAAGGCCTTTGCCCCGAAGGAGCCTTCCGCCCTCCTGGAAGCCCTTTTCAATGGCAATCCCCACGCCCTCTATCTGAGCTCCCGCACTGCGCACCAGCTCGATGAGTCCCGCCACTGCACAGCCGTTGGCAAGAAAATCGTCGATAATCAGCACATGGTCGTTCTTTCCAAGATACTTTTTGGAGACGATCACATCATAGATACGCCTGTGGGTGAAGGACTGAATTCTGGTGACATACTGCTCTCCGTCCAGATTGATACTCTGGGACTTCTTGGCGAACACCACCGGAACCTGAAAATACTGGGCGGCAATACACGCAATGCCGATGCCAGAGGCCTCAATGGTCAGTATCTTATTGATCTTTTCGCTGGGAAAAAGGCGCTTTAGCTCCTTCCCCATCTCGTTGAACAGCTCCACATCCATCTGATGGTTCAGAAAGCCGTCCACCTTCAGTACATTGCCGGGTTTGATCACGCCGTCCCTGCGGATTCGTTCCTCCAAAAGCTGCATAGCCCGTTCCTCCTGTCAGTCGTCCCGCACTCGCCCTGCGGGGTCTTTCGCCTGTATTCTGTCTCTATTTTACTCCTCCCCCTGGGCCTTTATCAACTTTTTTCTGCTCCATTTTCCCGACAAATAGCGGATAAAGGAAATCACATAGTTGGTTGTCCATCCCATGGGCACCGCAAACCACACCGCCTGTACTCCCCAGATGGGAGAACAGGCAAAGGCCACGCTGACCCGGATCCCCAGATTGATCAGATTGGCGAGAGTGAAGACCACCACGTCCCCCGCCCCCCGCAGCACGCCGTCGGTGATGGCTTTCATACCGATACACACAAAGAAAAAGGCGATGAAGGACAGATAGGCGTTCCCCGTCTCAAAGGCCACGGGATCGCTCCCCTCCTCCAGAAAGGAATTCACAATACTTCCGTGGAACAGGGTCAGGATCAGGCAGATCATCACCGCAAAGGCCGCAACCATCCGCACCGCCGCCAGATATCCCTTTTTCACACGCTCCGGCCTTCCTGCCCCCAGATTCTGGGCGGTAAAGGTGGAGACTGCGTTCCCGGAGGCGATCATGGGGACGATACAGATGGACTCGATCCGCGTTCCCGCCGTATAGCCGGCCAGCACGGAGGAGCCGTAGCCGTTCACCACAGACTGCACCAGAAGCATCCCGACAGATACGATGGACTGCTGCAGCATGGAAGGGATGGCCACCCGGATCATATTGCCCAGCATCCCGGGGTCAAACAGACGCCTCGTATCCGAACCCGCCATTTCCTCCTGATACCCCTTTAATGCGCGCATCAGCAGACAGAAGGAAACCACCGCTGAGATGCCCTGGGCCAGAACCGTAGCCGCCGCCGCGCCGCCGATGCCAAGTCCCAGACTCCTCACAAAGAAAAGATCCATCACAATATTGAACAGGGAGGAAAAGATCAGCAGGTACAGCGGCGTCCTGGAATTTCCCAGCGCATTAAACACCGAGGAGAGGATATTGTACATGAAAAGAAAGGGCAGTCCCACAAAGTAGATATTCAGATAGAGCAGGGCGTCCTCCAGAATATTTTCCGGCGTATTTAAGGCTGTGAGAATCCCCCGGCTCAGCAGAAGGCCCGCCGAACCCAGCACAAGACTCAGCGCCAGAAAGCTGATCAGCGCCGTGTACACGGAGGTTTTCATCCCTGTAAAAAGTCCCGCCCCCAGATACTGGGAGATAATCACAGAAGCGCCGATGCCTCCGCCTATCGCAATCATGATAAAAACCGTCGTCAGAGAATAGGACGCCCCCACCGCCGCCAGCGCATCCTCCCCCACATACTGTCCCACGATGATGGAGTCCACCGCAGAATAAAACTGCTGGAAAAGATTCCCCAGAATCATGGGAAGGGCAAAGAAAAATAAGGATTTCCCGGGGCTGTCTGTGAGCATGCTGTATTTTTTCATAATGTTTCTCCCATTAATAGTTTCGCACATGTTCTTCAATACATCCGCCACGGAGCGGTTTCGTCAGCGGATATAAAGAATATTCCCCAATATTGTCTCCAGGAAGCGGCTGCACAGCCCGTATACCGGCTGCCCGTGCAGCGGCGGGTGAATCAGGGCGCAGTATTCCTCCCAGTTTACGTAATATATGTTCCCCCAGGAGGAAATCTCAAGCCAGGTCCCTGCCTTTTCCTGCGCTATCCCCAGAACCACCACGTAATGGGCGGACACCGTGCAGGCCTTACGGTACGCTCCGTCCCTTTTTTCATAAAAAGATACGCCCTTTTTCTTATCCCGCTTAAACGCCATAAAGGGGATACACCAGATCACAGGGATATCCCGCCCGAGCATTTCCGCGATTCTGCCCGGAAGCTTACGGTAGCTCATCCCCCATCTGGCCCGGAGCCTCCAGCCCCGTCTGCGCGCCATACGGTTGAAGGTAAGCTGGATCCGCGCCACGCTAAGGCCGTTCTTCGCCCACGGGGGGATCCTGCCTGCGAACCGGTAAATGCGGTTGTAGTAATCTCTGTATTCCCTCTCTGAAAAAGGCGGTTCAGTCTCCTGCGTTCCGGCCGTCCGCGATTGCGGTCTGTGGCTTTCACCGCCTGAAACTGTCGCCGTCTGCATTTCCTCCGGCAGGCGCTCTTTATCCCTGTCCTCCAGGTAGAGGAACAGATCCCCCAGCGCCGTGATCCCGCAGCCCAGCTTCTGCTTGCGCCAGTCTGCCGACCCTTCAGGCGCTCCCGCAAAAAAATTCTGATCGCCGCCGCAGGTGATCCGGCCATCCCGGCGTTTTACCCTTATATATTCTTTGGTGAGTTTCACGATTTCGCTCATCTGTAACTCCCTCGTATATGATTCGGACAGTATCCTGTACTGTTTCTTATGACAGGCTGTGCCATAACAATAATTGCCATATTTTATTTCTTAAATATGAGTATAGCATATCTCCAAATGAAAATTCCACAAATTCGACTAAATTTTCGTTGACAAAATAATTTCCTCTGTGGTAGAATACATTTTGTCGGTGCGGAAAACATCGCAGGCTGCTGTGGCTCAGTCGGTAGAGCGTCGCATTGGTAGTGCGGAGGTCACGGGTCCGATTCCCGTCAGCAGCTTTGGTTAAGATTGCGGAAACCTTGATTTTTACAGGGTTTCCGCTCTTTTTGTGTGTCTATTTTTTTGTAGACAGCGGTAGACAGTACATTCGTTCTGCTACAGTGCTTTAGTTATAAGGTCAAAAGTCTCTTTTTCTGTCAATGGATTATAAATATATCCAAGCGTAGTACTCAAACTACTATGACCCAACATTTCTCTGATGCAGTCCAACGGAACACCACAGGCATTCAGATTGCTTGCATAAGTTTTACGCATTTTATGACTGGATTTTATACGCACTCCCTGATAATTAGCATACTTTCTCAAAATTGTTGCTATCCTTATTGCTGTAATGCGTTCCCCGTCTCTCATAAAAATATATTCGCCCTGTCTCTCTATTCTATTGAGAATATCCAGTGCTTTGGGAACTACTACAACAAATCTGTCTTTATGTGTTTTGGTATGCTCTACAACCTCATAACTATTATCTGTCTGGTCTCTGATTTCCTCACGGACAATATGAATATGGTTAGCGTCGTTTAAATCTGACCACTTTAAGGCCACTAATTCGCCCACACGCAAGCCTAATAAAAAATTTACTTTAACAGCAAGAAAAGAAGCGTCCTGTGTTTCCTCATACTCACGGTCAAGAAACTTGTTTATCTCTGCCAATTCCTCTGAATTGTAAGTCTCTGTTTTTCCGGTTTTTCTGACTACCTGTCTGAATTTAATCAGAATCTGCACCTTATTCATAAGATTATCTGTGAGATACTTTTTTCTTACTGCATATTCAAACATTCCGTTTAAAATAGTTCTTGCATTGCACCATTCTTTTCTTGTCAGATTAAATTCCTTTACTATACGGTTACATTCCTGTTCCAGCAAAAGTTCATCAATCTTCTTGATTTTTTTATCATGCAAAACAGATGTT
>CANOVJ010000109.1 GCA_947570615.1 uncultured Lachnospiraceae bacterium | reverse complement strand
ATATTGTTCTTGATGATTTCCCGATTGATGTTGCCCCTCTCGGTCTGTATGCCCTGCACAGCTTTTATCTGTGCCGCATGCGGGCAGAACAAAATGACTGATCAAAAACAAACTGAACAAAGCGTTTAAAAAAGAAACAGAAATCCTTTTTTCGTCACGAAAAACAGAAAAAACCTGATAAATACCGGGAAAAACGCTGCCAAAACATTTTGAACCTCTCCGGAAAATCCTGAATCTTGCCTTTTTTGGCATACTGCAATTATGCTTGTCTCATTAGAGATACGCAGAGGCGGCCTCGTCAAAAACGAAAAGGCGACAAAGAAAGGAGTCACAGGCAAATGAAAAAAGCGCAGCAAAAACAGGAGGGGGATATCAAAGCGGGCAGCCGGCTGGTGCAAAAATACGGCCGGGGCGTTTTGAAGGAAAACCTGCAGATGTACGGAATGATGCTTCCCTCGCTCATCCTGATTCTGGTATTCTGCTACATCCCCCTGTACGGACTGATTATTGCGTTCCAGGACTATGTGCCCGGCGCATCCTTTTTGGGAAACGATGTGAAGTGGGTGGGCCTTAAATGGTTTGAGAGATTTGTGACCGGGCATTATTTTACCAGACTGCTTAAAAATACGCTGGTGCTGAGCGGATTAAATCTGATATTCGGTTTCACCGCGCCGATCCTGTTCGCCCTGCTGATTGATCAGATACGGCAGCATCATTTTAAAAAGTTCATCCAGACCGCCAGCTATATGCCGTACTTCATTTCAACGGTGGTGGTGGCCGGCATGGTGCTTACCTTTATCGATACGGATGGCATCATCACCAATGCGCTTACCTTATTGGGGCTGGACCGGCAGAATTATAAGGTAAACCCATCGGCTTTCCCATGGGTATACACTCTCACCAATATATGGAAAAGTTTTGGCTTTAACAGCATCCTGTACTGTTCCATTATCTCATCCATCGACCCCGGCCTGTATGAGGCGGCAAAGCTGGATGGCGCAAACCGCTTTCAGCAGGTGTGGCATGTGACGCTTCCGGGACTTCGGGCGGTTATTGCAATCAATCTGATTATGGCTGTGGGCGCGGTGCTTTCCACAAACACGGATCTGGTGCTGCTTTTATACGACCCTGCAACCTATGACGTGGCGGACGTAATTGGAACTTATACATACCGTATCGGTATTCTGGAGGGGCAGTACAGCTACACCACCGCGGCGGGGCTCTTTACCGCCATGATCGGATTTGTCCTTACCTTTGCGGCGAATAAGATAAGCGATAAGCTGACAGGCTACGGGCTCTGGTAAAGAGGAAAGGAGAACGACGGATATGAAAAAACAAACTGCAACGTCAATCCATGAAGGAAACCGCCTGGCCACTTTTCTGATGTATGCGGCATGCGTCCTGATTGCCTTCATCACGCTTTATACTTTTCCCATGCGACGGAGGAGGAAGGGCAGACGCAGCAGGCGCTCTGGGACAGTCTGGAGGATGCGTTTTCCCGGATTCATGCCGCTTATCTTGAAAGCAATGAGACGAAGGGTCTTGGAAGGGAACTGGTCGCCTATGTGGACGCGCATTATACGGAGGCGGAGCTTTCCCAGCAGGATATTGCGGATGCCTTCGGGATTTCCAGGCCCGTGGTTTCCCGTGTCTTCAAGGAGACGACGCAGATGAATTTCGTGGACTATCTGCGCAAACGGCGTGTGGAGCAGGCCTGCTTCTGTTTTAACATGGGGGAGAAGAATGTGATGGAGGCGGCCCGGAAATCCGGTTATGCGGATGAGCTGACCTTCCGCAGGGCGTTTATGCGCTGTGTGGGGATGACGCCGAAGGATTATGTAAAAAAGTGGAATGATAAGACCAGGAAGGAGTGAGATGGGATGATACCGGAACTGCATATAAAATGCTTTTACCTGAAAGGGGAAAAATGGGTGGAAATGGGGCCGGAGCAGGGAAACGGAAAAGAAACTTTCTCGGCAGAGGACGACAGGGTCTGCGTGGAACTTGTAAGGACAGGAAACGGATGGGATTACCGCATGAGGGCGGCAGTGGATTTCGACACGAGGGTGCATCTGGAGGCGGCCCTTGACGGGGAGGAGGAGGCTTACCATGTGATTCCCTGCACCATATTCGGGAACAGCAATATTGACCATGTAAAGCCCGGAGAGCTGCCGAGCCTGACAGAGAAATATCCGGGGATGCGGCTGTGCGCGCCCTGCTGGGAGCTTCGCGCCGACCGGGCGGCAGTCCCGGTCTCCATGATGAGTCTTGGAGAGATGACGGCGGGAATTTCTATCGCGCCCTATTCCGAAGAGGGAAGCGGTATTGCGGCGCAGGCCGCCGGGCGCTGGGTGCATAATGGCGTCTATGCCTCTCTGCCCCGAACCATCGGCGTGTCTCTGGGCTACCGCAACCGCCCCTGTACCTTTGTTGACAAGGGAAACGCAGGAGAAAGCACCTGGGAAAACGTGCGCAGCGCCAGCGCCAGCGGGCATATTTATCTGCTTACAGGGCAGGGACGGATGGATATGCACAGGATCGTGCGAAGCGAGTATGAGCGGCTGCATGAGCGCCCTTGGTATACAAAGACTCTGGAGGAAGCGGGGAGGGCAATCGTGGACGCCTGCATTTCCTTAAACTGGAATGATAACTGGCAGGCCTATACGGATATGTCCTGTTGTCCGCCGGAAAAGACCGGACTTAAGGCATGGCGTCCGGTCTGTGAAATCGGCTGGACGGGGATCGCGGAACTTGCCTGCCCCTTCATTATGGCGGAAAAGCTTCTTGGCCTCCCGAAGCAGACGTGGGGGCGGGCAAAGGACGGCTGGCAGCTTTTCGATGAGATTGCGGGCGCTTACAATGAAAAATCCGGGCTGCTAAACGATCTGGTGCGGCCCATCGACGAGAGCGGCTCGCTGGTCAACGGCTGGTGGGGCTGGTATGGGATCGCCAGGGACTGTCACTGCGCTTATAACAACGGGAAGGCCGTGTTTGAACTGTTAAAGACGATTTCCTTTTTGTCGGAAAGAGGGGAAGCATATCCCGAACGCTGGCTGGAGGTTTCGCAAAAGGTGCTCGACACCATCTGCGCGCTGCAGCGCGGAGACGGCAGCTATGGCTACACCTACAGCAATGCGGAGCGGCGGGTGCTGGACTGGGACGGCTTCGCGGGTTGCTGGTTTCTGCCGTCCATGGTGTACGCTTACCGCCTGACAGGGAAGGAGGCTTACCTTGCATCCGCCGAAAAAGCGCAACAGTTTTACAGCGGCTATGTGCGCGCGCTCAACTGCTATGGGACGCCCATGGACACATGGAAGGCGGTGGATGAGGAGGGAAATCTGGCCTTTGTGAAGGGGTGCCGCCTGCTGCATGAGACTACGGGGAAGGAACAGTATTTAAGCGATCTGGAAGCGGGAGCGCTGTACGAATATCTGTGGCGCTACGCTTATAAGACGAGGCCGGAGAACGCTCCGCTTAAGGATGGCTGGAACGCCTGCGGAGGCTCCGTCACCAGCATTTCCAACCCCCATATCCATCCCATGGGCGTGCTCATCGACGATGACCTTTGCTATCTCGGGGAAAAAACCGGCGATCGCTACCATCTCATGCGGGCCTGTGACGGGACGGCGTGGGCGATGCAGAACCTGGAGCTCTATCCCGAAAAGAGCGGATACGGACGCTATGGAATCACCTCTGAACGTTTCTGTCCCAGCGACGGTCTGGTGACGGAGCGTTACAGCGACGGCCGCCCCTACAGCTCCTGGTTTACCTTCAACCTCTGGGCGACGGCGAATGTGCTGGAGGCGTTGATGGATGAGGTATACAGAAAGTGGCATTTGGAGAGCAACACTGGAAAATAGTTCCCAAAAAAAATTCAAAAGAGATATTTGACATCCAAAACGCTGCCTGTTATAATGGCATTATCAAGTTTGTAACATTTCTGTAATAATTGTAACAAATGCAACGATTTTGGAGGATCTGTTTTGAAAAAGAACATAATGCGAGGCGCCTGTGTCCTGACTTCTCTGATGCTTCTCGGAGAGCCCTTCAGCGTTCGGGCGGCGGAACTGAACAATAATACATACGATGAGAAAACGCAGGAGAGCGGAACGGACGGGCAGGACAATACACAGGAGCTTCTGACTGCGGGAATCGGGGATCTGTTTATCTCTCCCCTCACAAAGGTGGAATACGTGGAGATTGCCAAAAACGCGGAGGGGGCTCTCTGGGGCTACACCCATCTGGGAATCTGCAACGTGGAGGAGAACAACCTGAATATCCGCAAGGAGCCCGA
>CANOVJ010000108.1 GCA_947570615.1 uncultured Lachnospiraceae bacterium | reverse complement strand
GTAAAAACTGCGCCACAGCCCTGGCAGGCCATCGCGCAGCGATTTTGTTCAATCGCAGATAACCGGACAAATCCACTCTGTTTCTGTGCAGAGTGTACAATCGGGCGGCCGAAGTGTGGCTGCGTAAATGGAAAATTCCATATGCGCCCCTGCACATTGAATCGAGTAGGGGAGGATTTTTCTCCTACTCGCCGCGTGCCCCATGCGCCGCTTTAGCGGCATACTTCCTCTGCATGGGGCTGCGCATAAAAAACTGCCGTCAGGAGCATTCCCCTGGCGGCATTCTCAGGTGTTTTATTCATTTATAATACAGTGGATTACCCTGTCATTCTCTGCAAAAGCGGTTCACCAGGGCGCGCCGCCCATTGCTCTGTCATACGACCGCCTCCACCAGCATCCGATCCCCCAGATGAATCTTCCTGACTCCTGTCTCCTTCTTCTGATTAAAGTTATAGCTCAGCATATATCCCTTTTTCAGGTCAAAATAATCGAGGTAATCCGAAAGCTGCTTCTCTCCCCGGCTGTTGTAGGCGTCCCCCCGCCAGATCTTCAGCTCGATGATGAACTGCTCTCCCTGATAATCCACCACCACATCCATACGCCGCGCGTTTCGCGTCCGGGGCTCGATATAGTAATTTCCGGCCCCATTGATGATGGGCCGCAGATAAAGGAGAAAACGCCTGCGCCCTTCCTCCTCGTCAAATTCCTGCGCCTGATCCCCATAAATGCTGTCAAAATGCTCCACGAACTTTTCCATGACCCTGTCCATATCCAGACGGCCACCCCGGATGAACTGCGTCTTATCGTTGGCGGCCGCCCGGAAAATAGACATATTCTGTGCCTCCGCCGACGTCAGAAAATAATTATAAAGCAATATCTCAAAAATCCTGTTGGCCACACAGATATTTCCGTTATCCTTTCTCACAAAGCCAAACATGATGGCGATGTTCACCGGCTCGTCAAACACGTTGTAAACGATGGCTTCGCCTCCAAAAAGCAGGGAATGCAGCGTCCTGCGCAACTGCGGGTAATCCGCCAGCTTCCCCTCCAGAGACTCGAACAGCGTGTTTTTCTCGGAAAGAAGCATCCTGACCGCCTCCAGGAATCCCTGCCTCCCCCATGCCTGGGCCCTGTCGGGAAATTGTCCGCTTCCGGCTACCTTTTCATCGATCAGCTTACAAAGGCGGGATACAAGGTAAGGATAACCCTCTGTGTAGCCGCGAAGCAGTCCGGCCATCTCCTCAATATCCATCCCCGTATAATGATCCGCTTCATACTCCCGGAGCATTCCGGCGATTTCATCCTGCGAGAAACTCATCACCACGTCAAAGTCCGCAGCGATGTTCCAGGGGCTGTTCATCTTATGCTCGTCGTCCGGTCTGATTTTTCGCCTGATATTCTTCACATCATACACGCCAGCCAGAATCACCGACCGGAACGTAGGGAGTTTATCCCGCCGGATATAATATCCTCTGATCTGAGAAAGGAAATCCAGAAAAACCTGATTGTTGGTGGCGCTGTCGATCTCATCTATCATCAGAACAATCGGTTTGGATGATGAGCCGCACCATCTGCTCAGGATACGAAAAAAATTCTGCAGCGTGCGCTTTTTTTCATCACAAAGGGCAAATTCCTGCAGCTCTGTTCTGACTCCATCCGGCAGTTCATCCACGCACTCCAGCAATTCGTTCGAAAACGCCTCCACAAACACCCGCTCTGTCTCAAAGGACGCATAGCCCAGCATCTGAAAATCCAGGCTGACCACGCAATACTCACGGCCAAGATACTTTTCCAGCGCCCCCAGCGTCGTTGTTTTTCCATACTGTCTGGCACGGTTTATGGAAAAATACTGTCCTGCGTCCACCATACCCTTTATCTGCCTGAGTTTTTCTGTGATATCCGCCATATAATGCAAAGCCGGCTTACAATCCCCCGTCACGTTAAATATCCTGCTCATGTCTGATGCGCCTCCCTTCCGGTCTTCTTCGCATTAAGCTGTGCAAAACCAGGTCTCTGATGGATAACATGTGCCCTTCCGGATCGCCGCAAAGCCGGCGTTGCCGACATCCAGGTATTTTCCTATAGCGCCATACTCCTTTTTCCTTCCCCCTCCGTGCTGCGAAGGCCCTTCTGAATCCCTATTTCGCCCCGCTTCCCTTAAACACCTCCAGCACCGTCTTGAGCAGGATCTTTATGTCCAGCATAAAGGACCAGTTGTCGATATACTCCACATCCAGCCGCACGATCTCCTCAAAATCCGTGATGTCGCTCCTGCCGCCCACCTGCCACATGCCGGTAAGGCCGGGCCGGAAGCTTAAACGCTTCTTGTGATAAGGGCTGTACTGGGCGAACTCATCCAGGGTAGGGGGCCTTGTGCCCACCAAGGACATATCGCTCTTTAAAATATTGATGAACTGTGGAAATTCGTCCAGACTTGTCTTTCGCATGAACCGTCCGATTCTCGTAATCCTGGGATCGTTCTCCATCTTGAACATGAGCCCGTTCATCTCATTCTGCTTCATGAGCTCCTTCTTGCGCTCCTCCGCGTCCGCATACATGGAACGGAACTTGTACATCTGAAAAATACGCCCGTTGCGGCCCACCCTCTTCTGGGAGAAAAACACCGGCCCCGGGGACTCCAGCTTAATCAGCGGCCCCATAATAATGGTAAGGAAAAAGAGCACCACACAGCCCGCCAACGCCCCACAGATATCCAGCAGACGCTTTAAGAGAAGCTGTCCCACAGGAGCCACCCGGTTCGCGTAGGTCACGGTATAAAACCGCCCGAACTGGGAAAGCACCTTCTGCCGGGCCCCGTAGAGCTCCGGCACCGGGATCTGGTAGTGGATGGTGATCCCCATCTCCGCCAGCACCTCCATGTCCGCCAGTATCTCCTTTTTGCGCTCCCCGCTGACGGCGATGATCACTTCGTCCAGGGAGGCGCTTTTGCAGTAGTCCACCAGCCCGTCCGGGCAGGAAATCACGGGGATCCCCTGGAAGCTTTTCTGTTCATACGCCTTATGGGCTTCATTCTGCGTGTGACCGAAAATTTCCTCCCCTGATACCTGCTTTGCCTCACTGGCCACGGGTCCCGCAGGAGATTTTTCCGCTTCCTGCGCGCCCCCGTGCGCATCTGCCTGCCCCGGCAGCACGAGCCCTGTCAGCTCATAGCTGAAATCCTTCATTCCCTTCAGGTCCTGCACCAGATCCGCCGCAAAGCTCTCATCCGCCACCGCCAGCAGCTTTCTGGTCTCCCCGAGCCGCCGGTAAAGGAAGGGCAGCATCCTTTTCCAGAGCTGATGCACCGCCAGCATCAGGGCGCAGTCCAGCACCAGAAAGTAAAACAGCGCCAGCCGGGAGTAAGCGTCCAGCAGGTTCAGAAAATACAGGATCACCGCCGCCCCGGCGAACATGAAAATGTTGTTCCGGATGATGTACACCATCTC
The DNA here is from genome assembly GCA_947570615.1 of uncultured Lachnospiraceae bacterium. GTDB lineage: Bacteria > Bacillota > Clostridia > Lachnospirales > Lachnospiraceae > Suilimivivens. The sequence goes on along the minus strand of CANOVJ010000108.1, from coordinate 849 downwards.
ATGGAGGGGGCCCCGCAGGAACATGTTCCGGTTAATGTTGCGCAAAAGGTTCATGCCCAGGAACACCACCAGGCATGCGCCCAGAAGCATCCCGAAGTCCATGCGCTCGTTGTCGCTTCGGAAAAAGCTGCCGTTGCGGATGTAGTTGGCCAGCGTCAGACTGATGGTGATACACAGGCAGTCCAGCGCCAGGATGAATAAGCTTTCCAGTTTTGATTTTCTGTGGTACATGGTTTTTGCCTTTCTATAATAATGCCGGGCTGTACGTTCATTTTAACCCTGTCCGGCGCCCTGAAATTCCGTCATCCAGCGTGACGTATCTTCGTCCTGCCTCTCTGATGTGCGAGTTTTATAAAATTTGACTTTATTTTACTCAGCTTTCGGTGATTTGTCAAACAAAGGAATAACCCCATAATTTCAGGCCATACAGCCGAAACCACCGATACTTCTCCCCTCGTAAAGCCAATTAATCCTCTGCCGGATAATTACTTCCAGGATTTTATAACATTTAATAAAATTGACAAAATATCTTCGTTTATTTATAAGATTAAACATTACCGGATGTACTCAGATGGCAAAGAAAAGTGTAAACATTTTACCCGGAACGCAGGAATATCTCACGCAGATGGGGAACAAATAAAGCTTGCACGGCTTCGCCGGGAGCTGTCCGGGGAGCTGGTTGCCGGACGCGCCGGGCTCAGCCGCGCTACGCTGTGGGCAGTTGAGAAAGGAACTCTATCCGTAGCGCCGGGAAAGAAGGCATGATTATGGAAAAACCATCTTTGTCATAATAAAAATCAACTACCCCGGTGCAAGCACTCAAGCACTGTGCTCGGGCTCCTACGTCGC
>CANOVJ010000107.1 GCA_947570615.1 uncultured Lachnospiraceae bacterium | reverse complement strand
AGGAAGAGGATCTGGACGAGACCGAATATGAGTATGAGGACGAGGAGGAAGAGGAGGAGGATTACGATCCCAAAATGGAACGTATCACCACTGTCCTTGCTGTGGTCGCGGCGATCCTGATCGGATGTGTGGTGCTCTTTTTAGTGGGCAGAGCGTTCGGCATTTTTGAGGGCGGCCTTTTCGGATTCGGTCAGAGGGAGGAGGAATCCCAGGAGGAAGAAGAAAAGGAGCAGGTCGAGATGATCGAGGCTGTGGGCAGGGATGTGGATGAGGTAAAGGTTGCCCTGTTAAACCTTGGCCTGACGCCTGAGATCGAATATGAGGAAAGCATCGAATACAAACAGGGGATCGTGATGAAAGCCAGCGTCGAAAAGGGAGCTTTGGTGGACGAGGGAACTAACGTGATTCTGACCGTGAGCGCCGGTTCCGAGGGCGTGGAGTTGGACGACGTGGTGGGTATGTCCGAAGCGGAGGCCACGGCTACTCTTGGAAAGAGCGGATTTGTAGTGAATAAGGCGGAGAGCCATGATCCCTATATCAAGGCGGGGAATGTGATTACCCAGTCTCCGGCGGCAGGATCAAAGGTGCCAAAAGGAACCACGGTGACTATCACCGTCAGCCTTGGACCCGAGACGGCCAGGGTTCAGATGCCGGATCTGATGGCCAGGGGCGAGGAGGAGGCCATGGCGATTCTGGTGGAGAATGGCCTTTCCCTGGGAACCGTGGGGGAGGTAAACCATGAGGATCCGGCCCTTACCGGGCTGGTGTGCTACCAGAGCTATTCGGTGGGGACCTATGTGGACGCAGGGACGGTTGTGGATATCAATATCAGTCTTGGACCTGCCCAGGCCACCTACCAGTTTATTGAAACCATCTCAGGGCCCACGCCCGAGGAGGATCCGGCCTTTAAGTCGGGCACTATGGTGACGGTTACGCTGATGGCGGACGACGGGACGCAGCTTCTTTCCACCCAGACGAATTCCTTCCCCATCCAGCAGCAGAATATCACGGGGATCAAGAGTCCTACGGGCTATGTGCTGTTCCAGTACGTGAATGTGACAGAGTCTACCACCGTCACCAATGAGGATGGATCGGTCTCCACCATAGAAGGAACCTCGGAAACAAAGGAAGTACGCAGACCCATACAGTTTATGGAGGAATAAGGTTTTCGTCCGCGTAAGGGACAGCAACAGACAAGGAGCGCGTTTTCCCAATGCAGGGTAAAATTGTGAAAGGCATCGCCGGCTTTTACTATGTTCATACGGCTACGGGGGTGGCGGAGTGTAAGGCCCGGGGGATATTCAGAAAGGACAATATGAAACCTCTGGTGGGGGACAATGTGGAGATCGAGCTGGTCAGCCGGGAGCCTCTGGAGGGGAATATTACCCGAATTCTTCCCCGGAAAAACGCGCTGATCCGCCCGGCGTCGGCCAATATCGACCAGGCGCTGGTGATCTTTGCCATAACCAGGCCGAATCCCAATTATAATCTGCTGGACCGTTTCCTGATCGCCATGGAACAGAAGCGTCTTCCGGTGGTCATCTGCTTTAACAAAAAGGATATCGCCAGCCCCAGGGAGCTCGAGGGCCTGCAAAGGGCTTACGGAGGCTGCGGATATCAGGTACTGTTTGTGAGCGGCGGCAGGGGAGAAGGGATCGGCGAAATACGAAAATGTCTTGACGGAAAGACGACGGTGGTGGCCGGTCCCAGCGGCGTGGGGAAATCAACCATTATCAACGCCCTTTCGCCGGAGGCCGATATGGAGGTGGGGGAGATCAGCCGCAGGATCGGGCGGGGAAAGAACACCACCAGACACGCCCAGCTTTTCGCTCTGGGAGAGGAAACCTATATAATGGATACGCCCGGCTTTACCTCTCTGAATGTGGAAAACGTGGAAAAAGAGGATTTGCAGGGTTTTTACCCGGAATTTCAGGAATATGAAAAACAGTGCCGCTTCGGAGGCTGCGCCCATATCAGCGAGCCAGTGTGCGGGGTGAAGGACGCCCTGCGCGCCGGACGGATCAGCCAGGTGCGGTATGATAACTATGTGCTGATTTATGAGGAACTGAAGGGCAGGAAAAAATATTAAAGGGCAGGTATTCGAATAACATTTCTATAATTTCATGTCAGACCGGTGCGGAATCGGCGCGGTAATATTCAGGAAAAAGAGCGCCGATACGGGCACAGAAAATCCCATTTTGTAATAATTGATTTTGTCGTGTCTTTCACATATAATAAAAGAAAGAGGGAACAGATGATAAAGACGAATTTAGCGCAGGCTGTTGACGCAACGGGCGATCCGGGGGCGGCATATGATACAAACGTAAAATATTTGCTTGCAGATAAGCAGATCTTATCACGGATATTAAAATATACAGTCGACGAGTTTCGGGACATGGATGTTCAGGATATTATGGACTGTATCGGTGATGATATTGAAACAGGAGTGAAACCGGTTGACGCCGGTCTTTCAAATCTCGGACGTGTGAAGGAGACTGCGACGGAGGATAATATTCCCGCAGAAGGAATTATCTGTTATGATATCCGTTTTACTGCGTATCATAAAGAGAAGGAGCTTAAGATCCTTATTAATATTGAGGCACAGAAGTCATCAGATGCCGGTAAGCTGGGATACCATCTGGAAAACAGGATTATATTTTATCTTGCAAGAATGATCTCGGCACAGAAACAGACGGAATTTTTCCACAGCGATTTTGATAACCTGAAAAAAGTTCGGAGCATCTGGATCTGTATGGATAATGATGCGACGGAAGATTCCATTGAGGAAATCAGTTTTGACAGGAAAACGGTCTTTGGAAATAAGAAAAATCCATATCATGCAGACCTGATGAAAGGGATCATTGTCAATATCAGGGACGGAGAGAATATCTCCTGCAAAGAAACGATAGGGAAATCTCAAAATGTCCTGATCGCCATGTTGGAAGAATTATTTTCCCGGAAAGATGCGGAAGAGAAGAAACGAATATTGGCGGATGAATATGGCATGATAATGACCGTTGAACTGGAAAGGAGAATTCAGATTATGTGTAACTGGTCAGAGGTTATCGGAGCCAGAGCCTTTAAGGATGGTTATGAGGATGGTTTCGAGAATGGTTTCGAGAATGGTTTCGAGAATGGTATTGAGGATGGTATTGTAAAAGAGAGAATTGCCGCTATAGGGAGAATGATACGCGCCAATGCTGCCAAAGAGCAGATTATTTCCTATGGGTATACGGAGGATGAATATGAGGAGGCAGAACGCTCTGTGTATGTTAATTCATAAGAATGAGCGATTTTCCCGCCATATGGTCAGACAGGATTGATTGTTGGAAAGAGGTGTTCATGCAGTCGATCAAAAACGCTGAGAACATACAATTTTGGTGTTCCGGCGTTTTTTATGTATACGGTAATCATGGGCGGTATTTTCTGGACGTGTTTGGCCTGTACGGGCCGGTCAATATGGTGCTTTCCGCATTGGGAGCAGAGCGCATTGCATTTTTCAGGATATCTTCCCTGTTCCGCACACTGGCAATCGGAACGGATGTGTGGAAAGAATTTGGGTTTAATGCGGTGGTGTATCTGGCGGCGCTGACAGGAATCAGTCCTTCTCTGTATGAGGTGGCGGCCATTGACGGAGCCAGCAGATGGCAGCGCATGTGGCATATTACGCTTCCGGGATTAAAGCCAATTATCGTCCTTATGACGATCCTTGCCCTTGGCAATATCTTAAATGCCGGGTTTGACCAGATTTACAATATTTATAACCAGGCGGTCTATTCCACAGGGGATATTATCGACACATGGGTATACCGGGTAGGTCTTAATGATCTGCAGTATTCACTGGCAATGGCGGTGGGGCTCTTAAAGTCAGTGGTGGGATTTCTGCTGATCTCCCTGTCCTATGCGATTGCATATAAGAAAGCAAATTACAGGATTTTTTAAACAGGAAAACGAGGTGAATAAAATTATGGTAGAGAAAAAAACAGCCGGACATATGGCGGTGCAGGCGATTTTTGTGATGATTCTTGTCCTGCTGGCCCTTAGCTGTCTGCTTCCTCTTTTATATAATCTGGCGGTGTCTTTCAGGTCATGGCTAATTAGAGGTAATCAAAAGAGGAAAGGAAAAGCACAATCCAGACGGAACCGGCGATACCGTCAAGAAATATTTGTGAGTTAGCAAGAATCCTGATATAATGGGTACAAACGCCCATCCGGGGCAGAAAGGCAGGGAGAAAAATGCACATCAGCTACAAACCGCTCTGGCACACACTGATAGAGCGAAACATGAGGAAAGAGGATTTAAGGCTTGCCGCTGGACTGACCACAAATATGATAGCCAACATGGGCAAAGAAGGGAAACATATCAGCATGGACACACTTGCCCGTATTT
>CANOVJ010000106.1 GCA_947570615.1 uncultured Lachnospiraceae bacterium | reverse complement strand
AATAACCCCCTTCGTTAGACTTTCATTTTTGTCTAACAAAAGGGGTTCACTTCAGCGAGTCAGGCTTATGTTTTCCTGTCCGCTCTGCCAGGCCCTGAGCCGCTCATTGAACAGCAGCGCGCTTGTTCGGTCATTCCACCACATGACCCCATAGACTGCCCCAAAGACCAGGGCGATCAGAAATGCCAGCGCGCCTGCAAACAGCGGGGTAAAGGTTGTCCCGGAGATGTAATTAAGTCCAAAGACCATCCCCTCGATCAGAAGCAGATGCAGTCCCCTGCGCAGCAATACCTGCTTTACCGAAAGCTCCTTCTCCGAACTGACGGTCAGCCCGAACAGCACCGAAAAGAAGCTGAACAGGGGCGGGGAAAAGAAAGCCTCATACCCGAACCGCTGCTGCGGAAAAAAGAGCATTCCAACGATCCCCTCCAGCAGAGTAATGCAGGCGGTACATACCAGAAACGCCATCACAAACTCCCACAAACCTTTTCTGTTTTTCATCCTTTCCCTCCCATCACGATCTCCTTAAGCCGGCCTGCATACTGCCGGGAAATCATCAGCCTCTCCCCGTTTTTCATATGGGCGAAAAAACGCCCGTTCAGCGCCGGGCTGATTCCCTCAAGCAGCATCAGGTTCAGCACCACCGATTTGGAACAGCGCACAAAGTGAAAAGTCCCAAAGGCTCTCTCCACCTCATAGAGGCGCATCCTGATCTCATATACCTGCTCCCTGGTACAGGCAAACACCTTCTCGTCCAGCGCTTCAAAATAGTAAACCTGCTCCAGCGAAAACCGCTCCATGCGCTGATCCTGTGTGGTGCCCGAAAGCTCCGCTCCCTTGCCCAGCGCATACGCCCGGATCTCCTCCACCTGGGGCGTGAGCTCCACGCACTTGATGATCACCTGCTCCTGTTCCTTTTTCTGAACTCTGCGGATACTGACCCTCATCGTCCATCCCCCTGTCCGTAACAGTCCTTCAAATCCAGCTCCTTCCCCTTCAGCCAGTGGTCAAACCAGTTAAGAACCACATGATTGACGTCCTCGATACATTCCCTGGCGTCCACCTCCCCCACGCCAAGCAGTCTTGCCAGAATGGGTGAGAATAAAGGCAGATCCGTAAAATTCAGATGTCCCGCCCCCTCAAATATCACCGTTTTACAGACAGGGGCGTTTTTCTGCACATAAAAGTTCACATACCCTTTTCCGGGCAGCTCCTCTGCCTCCTCAAAGACCTTCCTCGAAGCCACATCCAGAAGAGGCACCGGGTATGGCTCTTCATTGAATATTTCTGTCCCGTCCTCAAAGCCCACATACTCTCCCAGCATGGTTCCCTCCAGATCCACCACCGCTCCGATATCGTCCCGCGTTCTGCCGAGAGCCACGCTGGACGCCCCTCCCATGGAATGCCCAAACAGACCGATCCTCTCTGTATCGATCAGGGAAAATGGGGCCGCCTCCCCCCTGCCGGCCTTCTCAAGAATGGTGTCCAGCACAAAGTTTTCATCGGCTGTGCGAAGCGCCATCCATTCCCTCCCGAGCTCATAAACCCTCTCTTCGTCCGACTCCTGCGTGTCATTAATATCGAGTACGCTTTTGAGAAAGTCCGTGTCCACCGTGGTGACCCTCCCGTTTACATCCTTCACATACATGGCGTGATAGGGATGGGCGATGCTGACCGCCACATAACCGTTGGAGGCCAGCTCCATACAGGTGGAATAATTGCTGTCGATCACCCCGAATGCCCCGTGGGAAAATACCGCCAGAGGATAACTCCCCTGCTCCTTCGGATACCAGAATTTCACCGTCAGCGCCCGCTTTTCTCCCGTATCCGCAAAGGTCTCCACCCTGCTCTCATCCACCCAGGTAAATTCCTGCGTCTCCACCGTGAGATTTCCTGTGACCGCCGGCTGCTTATACGGCGGAAAAAGTAAAAGCCGCAGCGACAGCAAAATCACAGCCGCTCCCCCTGCAATCCAGGCACCCCTGAGCGCCCATTTTCTCCATCCTGTCCTGGTTTTCCTTTTATCTCTCATCCTCTCCGCCTCCCGCTGTGGATTTGCGGCGGACTCCTGCCGTTCTTCTCTTCCGGCAGCGCTCCGCCCTGTGATCTCCTCTCCAGAACCATAACACATTTTCAGACTGTTTGAAATCCGCAACAGGATAAGATGCGGCGTGGGCGGATGAGATGCAACGGATGCCCGGCCTCGCCAGACATCCTGATATTAACAAACGCTGCCACTCTCCGGGAGTCCAGCTTATTGTAACAAAAAAGCAGGCGAAAACCGCCTGCTTCCAGTTCAATATCAGACTCCGTACAGCGTAATCAGCCAGATCACCACCCCGAGCCCCCCTAAAAACACGAAGGCGATCAGAAGCGCCGCGCCCAGGGCCGCTCCAATATAATGGAGCCGCTCTCGCCAGGAAAAGGGCGGGGCTTCGAAGGCCGGACCGTTCTGCCAGAGCGGCCGCCCTCCTTCTCCGCTCCCCACAGGATGGCTTCCCTCCAGGGAAAAACCTTTCCCGGCGCTTTCCTTCTCCGAGGAGATCCTTCCGTCCAGGCCGCTCATGTCGGCGATGGTACGTCCGTCGTCCTCAAAGCGCTCCCGCCGGCTCATTTCTCGTCGTAGAGGTGGCACACCACATAGTGCCCGGGCTCGATCTCCTTCTGCACCGGCGCCACTTCCTTACATTTGGCCATACAGTTGGCGCACCGGGTGTGGAACTTACAGCCCGAAGGCGGATTGGCCGGGGAGGGAATGGTTCCCTCCAGCACGATCCGTTCCATCTTCGCATCCGGATCCGGAACGGGAATGGCGGAGAACAGCGCTTTCGTGTAGGGATGCAGGGGATGTCTGAAGATATCCTCCGTGGCCCCGTATTCCACCAGATTTCCCAGATACATCACGCCCACCGTATCGGAAATATGCTCCACCACGCTCAGGTCGTGGGAGATAAACAGATAAGTCAGCTTATACTGCTCCTGAAGATCCTTCAGAAGATTGATGATCTGCGCCTGAATGGATACATCCAGCGCGGACACCGGCTCGTCGCAGACCACGAATTCCGGGTTCAGGGCAAGCGCCCTGGCGATACAGATCCGCTGTCTCTGACCGCCGGAAAACTCGTGGGGATAGCGGTCCTTATGGAAGGGCTGCAGTCCGCAGTTGTCCATCACCTGGTCGATGTAATCGTCAAACTCACCCCTGCTCACAAGCCCGTGCTCGCGGACAGCCTCCCCGATAATCTCCCCTACCGGCAGACGGGGGGAGAGGCTGGAGAAGGGATCCTGGAAGATAATCTGCATTTTGGTCCGGATATCCCGCATCTCCTTCGGGGAGAGGTCGTAAACCTCTTTTCCGTTGAAGAGCACCTGTCCCGCGGTTTTCTCTCCGGAAAGGCGCAAAATGGTACGCCCCGTGGTGGTCTTGCCGCAGCCTGACTCGCCCACCAGACCCATGGTGGAGCCGCGCTTTAAATTGAAGGTCACGCCGTCAACCGCCTTTACATGGCCGACCGTCCGGGACACCATGCCCCCCTTGATGGGGAAATATTTTTTCAGGTGGTTGACCATCAGAATATATTGGGGATCATAGGTCACAGGAGTGAAGTTTTCTTCCGTGATGTTCGTCTTGCTCATTTATTTCTCCCCCTTTCCGTCATAAAAACGATAACAGCTCACCTTGTGATCCCTGGTCAGGCTGATCTCCCTGGGGTATTCCCCCTCGCAGCCGGACACGCACATCTCGCAGCGATCCTTGTAATAGCAGTAATTGGGCATATTCACAGGATTTGGCACCTTGCCGGGAATGGAATAGAGTCTCTCCACCTGTTTGCCCACCACAGGCTTTGACGCCATCAGTCCGATGGTGTAGGGATGGGAAGGATTGGTAAAGATATCCCGCACGGTTCCCTTTTCTACCACGCGTCCCGCATACATAACCACCACGTAATCGGCCATCTCCGCAATCACGCCCAGGTCATGGGTGATCAGCATGATGGAGGAGTTGATCTTATCCTTAAGATTTCGGAGAAGATCCAGAATCTGCGCCTGGATGGTCACATCCAGAGCCGTGGTGGGCTCGTCGGCGATGATAATTCTCGGATTGCAGGCCAGCGCCATGGCGATCATCACCCTCTGGCGCATTCCGCCGGAGAGCTCGTGGGGATACATCTGAGATACGCCCTGGCTGTTGGCGATTCCCACCATCTCGAGAAGCTCGATGGTGCGTGCCCTGATCTGCTCCTTCGTTTTGTCCTCGTGAAGGGCGATCACCTCGTCCACCTGCTCCCCGATGCGGAACACCGGATTTAAGCTGGTCATGGGCTCCTGGAAAATCATGGAGACATAATTTCCCCGCAGATCCTTCATCTTATCGTTGGGCGTCTTTACGATATTGTAAGCCTTGTCATTGCCCAGGTTTAAACGAATCTCGCCCTCCACAATCTGGCCCTGGGGGCGCTGGATGAGCTGCATCAGAGAAAGACTGGTCACGGACTTACCGCACCCGGACTCTCCCACCACGCCCACCGTCTTACCGATGGGAACCTCGAAGCTCACGCCGTCCACGGACTTGACCGTACCCGCATCGGTAAAGAAATAAGTATGGAGATTGTCGAACTCCACCGCATTATTCGGATCATGCATTGTAGTGATATATTCGGACTCCGGCACATTTTTGCGCTTGCGTTCCTTCTCAAACTGATTGGTAATGCGGCGGTTTTC
>CANOVJ010000105.1 GCA_947570615.1 uncultured Lachnospiraceae bacterium | reverse complement strand
AGAGGGCATACATTTTTGACAATTCCTTTAATCGGTTTAGTTTCTGCCCCTTTGAAAGATGTACCGTTTCCAACTGGTGGTATCTCTGTTCTTGAGGATGCAGGGGACGGATATGAAATGAGATCCGCAAAACGCGCGGCAGAAAAGGAACACAGGATGGAGAAAGATTCAAACTGGTTTTGCGTATAAAGGTTGAAAGTGGCCCGCAGGAACATATAATCAGGGCAGGAAGATAAAGCGATTCCTGGAGGTGAAATGTGTGTCCTTATACACCGCATATCCTTTTGGATAATGGGCAAAAGAGATGCCGAGAATGACGAAAAGCCCCCATGATCGGCGGCTTTTCGCTTTTCCGGTAAATGATCCGATTTTAATTTCCGTCTTCCAGCATATTCTGAAAAATATCCTTTAATTCCTGCAACTGTTTATTGTCGGGCGTTTCTTCCAAAGCTCTTTCAATCTGGGCTAACGTAAGACGGACAAACCCCTGAAATTGCTTATTCGTCATTCCCATAACATCACCTGCTTTCTGTAAATTGCTTTTACTCTGGTGGTTTTATTATACCAATAAGTAATTCAGGTGTAAAGGTCGTTTGAAGAGTAAACATCCGAAGGGAGGGAAAAATACCATGGGATATCAAAGCCCGCCGCCCGCGGGTCTAATACACAGGGAGCGAGACGCTGAACGTGGTCATCTCATTTTCGCTGGACGCTCCTATGGCGCCGCCGTGGAGGGTTACGATCTCCTTCGCGATCGCCAGTCCCAGGCCGGCGCCACCGGTGTTGGTGCTTCTGGCCTCGTCCAGCCGGAAGAATTTTTCAAAGATGGCGTTTAACTTCTCGGCGGGAATCGTCTTCCCCTGATTGATGAAGCAGATAAAGATATCCTTCTCGCGCTTTCCCGCGTAGACCCGGATGGGGGTGTTGGGATAACTGTAGGAGATGGCGTTTTTCAGGATGTTATTGAACACTCTGGCCAGCTTCATGGAATCCCCGTAGACGGTGAGGTTGTCCTCCGCCTGAAGCTCCACTGTGTTTCCGTGGGCGGAGAGCAGGGGATAAAACTCGTCTGTGAGCTGCATCAGCATAAAGGAGAGGTCGATGGTTTCCTTTTCCAGTATGATCTGCTGCAGATTGTATTTGGTGATTTCAAAAAATTCATTGATCAGCTTTTCCAGGCGAAGAGACTTCTCCAGAGTGACGTGGATATATTTTCTGCGCTGCTCCGCGGGCATGTCCGAGGCCTCCTCGAGCAGATCCAGATAACCGATCACGGAGGTGAGGGGCGTTTTCAAATCGTGGGCAAGATAGGTAATCAGGTCGTTTTTGCGGTCGGTCTCTGTTTTCATGGCCTGCTCATGGCGTTGCATGGTGGATTTGATCTGCACCACCTGGGTGGCGACCTCTGCGTATGAGGCGGGAAACACCTCGTCGGGCTCCATATCGTGATGCATATAGGTGTGAAGCATGCGCCCGGTGGCGGAGATGGATTTTCGTACCCGGGCCCTGGCGTGGAAATGGGCAATCAGATAGATGGAGAGCACATAGACCACCAGCGCGGCAAAGAACAGCACGAGAAACAGCCCCTTGAGCTTCGGCCAGTCGGGGCGGTAGAGATAGCCGACATGTCTGGTGGTTTCGTCGTACTGAGGCTCGGATATGAAAAAGTTTCGGGCCAGCCATTCCAGCACGGAGCCGTTAAACACCTCGTCCGCCAGATAATAGATCCCTGCGCCGACCCCCACTGCAAGGCCCAGGAAAACCACCAGAAGAATGATAAATTTTACTTTATCCTTAAGCTTCAATTTTGTATCCACACCCCCAGACCGTTTTGATATACTTCGGATCCTCGAAGGAATCATTCATCTTCTCCCGAAGATGACGGATATGTACGGTGATGGTATTGTTGCTTTTGCTGAAATATTCCTCCCCCCAGACGGCGTGAAAGAGCTCCTCCGCGCTGATCACCCGCCCCTTTTGCTGACAGAGCACATACAGGATGGTAAACTCCGTGGGAGTCAGGGCCAGGGGCTTTTCATCCAGGGTACACTCGTGGGTTAAGCTGTTGAGCATGAGCCCGCCGTGGGTGATGATATGGGAATCCTCCCCGGAGGAGGCCGCGTTGTACTTTTTATAGCGCCGAAGCTGCGCCTTCACCCTGGCGATGAGCTCCAGGGGGCGGAAGGGCTTGGTCATATAATCGTCGGCCCCCAGGGTCAGACCGGTGATCTTGTCCACCTCTTCCTCCCTGGCGGTGAGCATGATGATCGGATAATTGTGATCCTCCCGGATTTTCTGACAGAGGGCGAAGCCGTCCATCTTTGGCATCATCACATCCAGGATGGCCAGATCCAGCTCTCTGGTCTCGATCATCTCACAGGCCTTTAAGGGATCATAAAAGGGATAAACCGTATAATTTTCGTTTTGCAGGTAAAGGGTAATTAAATCAGTGATTTCTTTTTCGTCGTCAACAACCAGTATTTTCTCACTCATATCAATTCCTCCTGTTTTTCTCTAAAGATTTATTATAACAGAAAATTTCGATTTGTGTCTGCAAAAGGACAATTAATTCATTACATTTTCTGAAAGACCGGCGCGGCGTCCGCTGGCGGTTTGGCCTGCCTGGTGCTATAATGAAGAATGAAGAAAGCCGCATAAAGCTGATACGTTTCGGAAAGGTGGATTTATGGAAAATAATTATGATAAAGAACAGATTATTTTTTTTGCGCAGGAGCTGTGCAGGTACGCCGGAGAAGACGGGGGATTTTCCGCCGCTTTTCTGGAGAAGCTCTTTGGGGATGAGGAGATTCTGGAGGAGTTTGTTTTTTATATGAAGAATGGAAACTTTGCCTGCAGGGCCAGGGTGGAGGGATACACGGCGGTGGACGTGATGGTCTGGCAGATGGATCATTTCAAGGCAAGGCTCGACCGGGACAACAGCGGCACCAGGCAGAACGGGGACCGGATGGTGCTCCTGGCCTTTGACACTCTGCTCGACATGAGGAAGGATCCGCAGAAATATATCGGGAGGATGCAGGGGGAGAGCGGGACGGATTATCCGGATAAATACTGAGACGAATGGTGGCTTTTGTGGGCGCGTCAGGGGATGGACGGGAAGAGAGAAGGAGATGAAACAGGCATGAAAACACTCATAAGGACCAGGACGGAACAGTTACTGTCCCGGGAATATGTGCTTGATACTGCGGAGCTGAATGGAAAGGGGACTCTCTGGACGGTCAGAAAAGACCTGAAAGGGCCGCATATCAAAATAATGGCGTATCGGAACTGCGTGGCGGTATGTACATCACAGGATTTGTCAGCAGGAGTGAGAAGGCTTCTGGAAAATAAAAGCAGAGATGAGATCTTTGAATGCCCTTTTGTCTACGGGCAGACAATCCACTATATTCCCGGAAGCGATCCTGTGGGTTCGCTGCGGGAGCCAGTGGGCTGTCAGTGTGAGTTCCTTTTTGAAAAAGAGATCCTTACGCTCACAGGCCTGGTCGGTTTTGAGAATTCCCTGTCCTTTGACAGGAATGGAAATACATCAACCAAAGCGGTTTATGTTGCCAGAGCAGACGGAAAGATCATCGGCGCAGCGGGCGCGGCGGCGGAAACCTGTGTGGACGGGCTCTGGGAGGCAGGCGTGGACGTGGTGGAGGAATACAGAAACGGCGGGCTTGGGACATACCTGGTAAGCAGGCTGACGCAGGAGCTGCTCAGAAGGGAGATTGTCCCCTTTTACTCTGCATCTGTGACGAACATCGGCTCGCAGATGGTGGCGGCCAGATGCGGCTATATCCCGGCGTGGGTGGATACCTTCGGAACTATTCTCGACGGAAGCTCTGCGTATGAGAGGATTGTCGGAGCGCTGTCATTATAAGGTGAAAAAGCTCAGCGCATGCAAGGAGATGGAGGGGAGCTGTCATGGAATTTTCCGGAGTAAAACAAATAAACATTGATTCACTGGGACTGAGCCAGATCTGGCTCAGCTCTGAAAAAATCGCGTCTGTAGAAAAGTGGTTCCGGCCGGAGCGCATGGACATGTTCCGGCCCTTACCGGTGCATGATTTCGGAAACGGCGAATACACTCTCACAGACGGACACACAAGGACGTATGTCGCTTACAGAAACGGCGTACGGACTTTGCCGGTGTTCTATGATACGGACGAGGTCGTCGTCAATCCGGTGGGACAGATGCTGTATAAGGCGGATATTGAATGGTGCGGGAGATTCGGGCTGTCCCATATCAGCCGGCTGAAAAACCGCATTATAAGCGGAAGCGCATACCGGAAGCTGTGGATAGAACGGTGCGACCGAAGCTATAACCTGCTTACGAAAACCTCTGCCAGTGAACGGATACAAATGCGGAAGCTGGCTCCGGAGCTGTTTCTGTATGGAGCCAGTGAGGAACTGACCATATTGTTTTTTGAAAACGGGACAGGCGAACTGTTTTTGTATAAGGATAACAGGATTTCTCCGGAAAAGCAGCCCGAAATGAGGCAAGTGCATTTGCCATGTTATCACCACCAGTATATTCTCAAAAATTAATGTAAAGTTACTCTTTTATTTCACCAGCAAAGCATATTGGAAATGTATTTCCAAATTTATAAACTTATATAATAGAATTAAACTACTTACCACCGTGTTACCGTCCACATGGTAGAAATGCCTGTTTTATGCGGATTTCGGGTAATATCGTCCAGTTATTATCATAAACCTCCTGATTTTACAATCCGGGATCAGACGCACAGCGTCGCACATTTCTGAACCCCGACCTGTTTCTGTTATCGCTTTTTCAAATCTTTCATATCTCATTTTTCAGCATATTCCTGATTTTGTCGCTCATGGTTTCCTTGCGGGTCTTGCTGAAACGAACCCTTATAATGCAGGTAATCCTGCCAATCTTCTTCACCAGTGCGGGAGCGTCCTTAGCCGGTGGGGTGGCAGTGTCTTCTGTGATTTTCTCGCCGCTCATAAATTCTCTTTTTCATACAATCAAACTTTTGTTATCCTTCCTCACAATCTCCTTCGCCGCCGCTTTGGTCGCTCTGGCTCCTTCCTCCCGAAAATTCTTACAGGAAGAGAGAACCGGCGCACACCGTTCCAGTATGCAGCCATAAATCCTTGCGTGGGCAAGATCTGGCGGGTTCCTGATTTCTTCCAGTTTCAGGTTTGTCGTGACAATCAGCGGCTTCTTACTCCGATA
>CANOVJ010000104.1 GCA_947570615.1 uncultured Lachnospiraceae bacterium | reverse complement strand
TGCACTCCCTGTATGGTTATTTTTTCCGGTTTTCGCCGCGCGGGGCGCGCGTTGCGCCAGCAACGGTTTCCGCTGCGCGCCCCTGCGCATAATAATAAAGCAGGAATCCTTTTCTGTGGGGATTCCTGCACGAAATGTTTTATTTTTTTCACGAAACGTATAGTCTGACATCGAGATCTCTTCATTTCTTCATGAGTGCACTGGCTGCCTCCTCGTAACCTGTCATGATCAACTTTGATCTGTCAGTTTATGAATCAAAAAATTTTTTCTTAGCATTTTTATCTATCTGAGAATACGCCATTATTATTCCTCCGATCAATCATATCATCAAAGTGCGTTGATTTCCTTTTCCAATTCACCAATTGTTACCATAACGGTCTCAAAAGAAGGAATTTCTCCATAAAGCATATCTTTCATGGAATCAAAGTCCATGGCTAAATCGCCTGACCGAAAAGCAGGCGGCAGCAACTTTAAACTGCCTGGAACCGCCTCTGAATATTTTGCCCATCCCCTCGGATAAAACTTCATCTTAAAGGCAACTACTTTTTCGAGCAAATCAAGCTGTTCAAATGCTTCTTTCTTTACCATAGTCTTCGACATACAATATATATCGTAATAATGTCTGGAATACCCTGGTGGAATTTTCAGATGCTCCGGACGATTTGCCTCATGATGTAAGATTGTCGCTTTCTCCCAAAAAGTACGCTCCGGAGCAACTGTTAATATTCTTGTTTCCTTCTGGTCAAATATTACTGGATAATGCTGTGCCGCATAAGGTGAAATTACAGCTTCCTTTGCTGGTGTCCATGCTGCCAATGCACCGATTTCCAAACGTATCACATGAAGAGTCGCTGTGTTAGTAAACAGATTGGGATATGCAAAAATTACGGTTTGCCCTTCCTTTTCGTCTATGTATATCCTTGCATCACAGCCGAGTTCCAAAGATAATTCTTTCCTGACTGTTGGACAAAATTTTTCTTTTAAGAAAATTTCAGCACGTACATTAGCTTCCTTATTGAATATATCCTGTTTCGTGTTAGACCGTGGCTCCCACGGCTCATCCTTATTAAATCCAAGGACACGCCAGTCCAGTATTAAGTCTATATCCTCAGAAAATCGGCTGATTAGATTAAAAGCTTTTGACAAACTTGTACCACCTTTGAATGTGATGACATCCTTCCACTGTGAGCGGTGAAACAGATAATCTAAAGTAAAACACACCCAAAAGTCTTTTTCTATAATAGCATCATTTAGCCCCATCTTGTCCGCCGTATTCCTGAATAACTCTCTTCGATCATTATCTGAAAGATTTGCTATTTTTCTCAATTTTGTCTTTTACCTCCGCATATTTGACGGATAATATCGTAAACCCAGTCCGTAGATTCTGCCGCTTCTTTCAACATAGTGTCTTTATCCTCTTCGCTTAATTTATCTGAAAGTACCTCTATGATTTCTGCTGTCACATTTACCCTGCCAAGAGTCTTCAAAGCCTGGATCACCAGCCCTGTCATATAAGAAAGCCCTGTGATTTCTTTATTTGTTCGATGTTTGAATTCGAGTTTCGTAGAATTCCACTCATAAGTCTTATAAGGGCCATCACTGACATAGGACCAGACTGCTGTTACCTGAGTAGATAACCCCAATTGATTCAATGCCGTATTGCCACACGGAAAAATCGTCCAGTGATAACTACGCGCCAAAGCCTTTGCCACTGCATTCGGGTCAACGGCAACATTTTCCTTTAAAAGATTGCTATACCTGGGCTTCTCAAATATACCTTTTAAAATCCGTCGCAGAGTTCCATTCTGTGTAAGGCGTTGCAGGCTTTTCCGAATTGTAGGCATATCTGCTATATCTGCAAAATCTGAGGAGGCAAAAACAGTCCCCGCCTCTGCCTTCAAAATACGCTCCCGTATCTGCGTTATATACCCACTGTCCATCTTATCACCTCTTTTATGTCACGTATATTGTATAATATTCATGACATATATACAATAATAAATAGCAAATATTTTATATTATTGCACCGCTTCCTCACTCTCTCGCTCTTTTCAATTTTTCGCACAGACCGGCATCGTCACCTCCGCCGCGAAGATCCCCGGCTCGTTGGCCAGGTTCAGATAGCCGTGATACTTATCCACCGCCGCCTGTACCCTCTTCATGCCGAGCCCGTGATTGCCCCGTTTCTGAGTGATATAATTCCGCTCGTTAAAGTCCGGCTCCTCTCTGGCCGAATTCTGGATGGAGAGGTAAAGCTGGCTCTTATTCACCTGCATATAGATTCGGAGAAACCGGTTCTCTTCATCGATTTTTCCGCAGGCCTCCAGCGCGTTGTCCAGCAGGTTCCCCAGGATCACGCACAGATCCACATCCTCCACGGAAAGCCTTTCCGGCACCTTCACCTTACAGTTCAGAGCGACCTTCTGCCGCCTGGCCAGGGTCAGCTTGCTGTTTAAGATGGCGTCCACCATCATATTCCCCGACTTTACCAGCGTGTCCACCCGGTCAAGCTCCTTCTCCAGAGCGTCCAGATACTCCTGAATTTCGGCGAAATTCCCCATCGCAAGCTGGGCCTTCATCACCTGCATATGATTGTGATAATCGTGCCGCCATCCCCGCATGTCCATGTAGACGCTTTTGATCTCGCCATACTGATGCTCCATCAGCTCCCTGCGAAACTGCTCCGTCTGAAATTCAAACCCCTTTTTATAAAAAAACAGCGTCCCCTCCACCGCCAGAAGCAATAAATCCTCCACCAGAACGCCGCCCCACAGGACAGCCTCCCGAAGGCGATGCGCCATCTCCATCTGCGCTCCGCCGCCCAGCATCCACAGAAAGAGGGACAAAAGGAAATAGACCGCCGTCGTCAAAACCGCCCCCGCCGGGCGCAGACTCTTCCTTTTTCCTGACAGAAGCAGAAGAAACATGAGAATCACCGGCCCGTTGAGCACAAACAGCACACTCCCCCGGCCCTTAAGCGCCGCGAATACCGGAAGATCCACAGCCGCGAGCAGATAAATGGCGGCAATGCAAATGCCCGGAAGCAGAATCCGCCTCCACTGCCTGCCGAAGGGCTCCTGATCAAAAAACAGATCGTACAGCGCCATCACTCCCGCCACAAGCAGCCAGGCCAGAAAATCGAAAAGCCAGAGGGACAGGGCCAGGCACGCCGCCGTCAGGGCAAAGCCCAGAATGCGCTTTCCGGTCCCCTTTTCCATAGAGGATGCCTGCTCTGCGTAGTACCAGTATATGATCAGCCAGATGACTGGAAGGATGATTGATTCCATCTTTTTATTCCCCTGCACATGGTTAATATATAAAGCCGTCTATATGTTCATCTCAAACTCTATCTCGTGCCGCAAGGGAATACCATTCTCCCCCACCAGCGGGATTTCCGACTTTATTTTTCTTGAGGCCTCCATTGCATTCCGATACAGCCGCGCCATATCGAAGCCTCTTTTCTGATAAAAGCGGTGATCCGCTCTCTGTTTTGCGGAGTGATTCTCTGTATTTTCATCCGGAAGCCTCCTGATCCGCTGTTATAAACATCTTCCCCGATAATAATCCAGGTAAGCCCGGTTCAGCGCCTCCCACCTGCCCCGGGCCACCGGAAGCGTCTCCCCTGTATCCGTCAGCACCTGCCTGCGGGTGATCCGGCTCACACAGGACAGATTCACCAGATAAGAGCGGTGGATTTTGAAAAATGCGCCGCTCTGCTCCCCGAGCCGCTCCTCCAGCTCATGGATCCCCGTTTTGCTGCGAAGTGCCTCCGCTCTGCCAACGCAATGCACCCGGGTGTCATGCCCGTCGCTCTCCAGGTAACAGATCTCCCTGAGCCGGACCCGCACAAGGCCTCCCGCCGTCTCCAGTAAAAGGGCGCTCTCCTGCCTCCCGCACCGCTCTATTGCCCGGTCCAGACAGGCGAAAAGCCGGTTCTTTTCCACAGGCTTAAGCAGATAGGACACCGCCTCCACATCATAGCCCTCCAGCACATAGTCCGCCAGGCCGGTGACGAATATGATCTGAAGCGTCTCTCCCCTCTCCCGGAGTCTGCGGGCCAGGGATATCCCGCTCATCCCCGGCATGTCAATATCCAGAAGCGCCACATCGGTTTTGCGTTTTTCCTCCAGCTCGAAAAGAAACTGATCCGCGCTCTGGCACAGACAGATCTGTGTCTCCCATCTTCTGTCCCCTGCCCACTCTCTGACGCATTTTTCGAGAAAGGCAAGCTGTGTCTTTTCGTCGTCACAAACAGTAATGTGCAGCATCGCTTTTGCCCCTTTCCATACCTATCTTAACACAGATCTGACACAAAAGCATCAGATTTGGGACAACGAGAAGCAGGCAACCGAAAACAGGAGACAGACTGCCACCACCATACTGTTCCGAACCAAAGAAGACAAAGACCAAAAGACAAAGCATTGTGGAAAAATCCAAAAGTTTAGATTTTTCCACAATGTCGACAATAATGCTGATGTAATTCGTCTATTTTTTGCTGCATCAGTTTTATTAACTCCACTGGTTCTGACACAGTGGCATTATTTCCAAACGGCAATATATAATCAGCAACCCATTCTAAGGCGGCATGGCTTATTTCCATGTCGATTATCCCGCCTCCTGTTGAAAATGTTTTCAATCCACTTGCAAGCAAGCATTCACTTTCACAGCGTTTGACACCTATATCTGTCAGTTGGATTTTCATGTGGTAATCGTTCTTACCCTCTGTTTTTTCAAGATATTCCTGAATTGACGCGGGAATAGGGTATTTTCCTTTTGGATAAGGCTTTTCCTCTATGATTTCTTTGATACGGTCAACCCGGAATACTCTGATTTGATTTGCTGTTGTACAATAGGCGGGGCAATACCAAAGCCCATTCATAGCATATAAGCCGACAGGTATAATTGTGCGTGTGCTTTCAGAATATGTTGACGAATACCGTATTGTTGCGGCATGGCGGTTTATGGCAACAAGAAACATTGATTTAAGCAATGGCGAATCGCAATGTCTGTCCGGAATCCAAAATACAACCTTGTTTTGCATCTGCGTGATACTGTTTTGCATATCTAATGGCAGACAATTCAAAAATTTTTTCAGGACGGATATGGTTTCCTGTTCAAACGGCAGGTCACGGTAATATTGCAGGGCCTGACAGGCAAAGAAAACAGCTTTTGCTTCGCTTTCTGAAAAAGCAATGGGCGGCAAAATGCGTTCTTTTAAGATGTGATAGCCACCCGCCGCCCCGACTTCGGAGTAAAGAGGGAAGCCCGCCTGCTCCAATTCCTGCAAGTCACGCAGTA
>CANOVJ010000103.1 GCA_947570615.1 uncultured Lachnospiraceae bacterium | reverse complement strand
AAAGGAAATATTTTTTTAGCCACAAGTGTTACAAAAAAGCTTGACCACTACACATGCCGCCGCCGGATGGGAGCAGGGCATGTGATGAAGTGATAGAACAGTATTTCCATACGGCAAAAAAGGCGAGCGAAATAAAACTGGTCGGGTTTGACGAAAAACTGAAACGGCGGGAAGAGATCTTAAGATATGTGGCTGAGCTGCAGGAGGAACAGAAACAGATCGAGCAGGAAGTGAAACTGTTCATGAAGGACAATGAACTTGCGAGCAGTGAATGTTTCCGTGTTTCCTGGAAGAATATTGATTCGACCAAGCTGGATACAACGCGTATCAAATCTGAAAGACCGGAAATCTATATAGATTACGGGAAGGCATCGCATTACAGGCGCTTCGAAGTGAAGGCGGCGTAAGGAGGTGTGCGTATGGAGGAAAGGGAATTGAAGTCATTACTGATGCAGCGGCTCCACCTTGAGCTGCTGCTTTTTAAGGACCGGATACTGCAGAAAGAGAAAGAGGATATCTTCAAGTCCTCATATGAGATAGAGATCCATGTGGATCTGTATGAGATACTGGTGGAACGTGCCGACCTTCTGAAAAAGGAGGCGCTGCGCGGCCTGCTACACTTAAATACCGGGATCCTGGGATCTTTCTATCAGGAATGGATGGATAGAAAAGATGGATCTTACGAGGAACTGAGCGCATATGTGGGCGACCGGCTCGAACTGCTCTCGGAGATGGAAAAAAGCAGCAGTACAGGTGAAAAGGAGGATGACGATGGGACAGGATATGATCAGGCTGCTTAAGGCAGATGAGATCGAGTGCAGGATCGCAACGATCAATGAGAAGGGGCTTAGTCTTTTACTATATAAGGATGCGAGGGTGGACCAGCGGATCCTTGACGAAACTTTTGGGATCTTTGGCTGGAAGCGCAGCCACCAGTGCATTGACGGGAACCTGTACTGCACGGTGGAGATATACGATAAGGATTCCGGCGAATGGATATCCAAGCAGGATGTAGGGACTATGAGCTATTCGGAGAAGGAGAAGGGGCAGGCATCCGACAGCTTCAAACGCGCGTGCTTTAACTGGGGTATCGGCCGGGAACTGTATAGCGCGCCTTTTATCTGGATACCTGCAGGAAAAGCGGCGGTACAGTGCAGGGAGGATGAAGGCCGGAACAGGGAAAAGAAGTTTTACTGTTATGATCGTTTCTCCGTAAGTACCATCGAGTATAACAGTAATCGGGAGATAACGTCCTTGGTGATCATAAATGAGAAAGGACAGACTGTATATGCAATGAAATCAAGGGATATATCCGAAGATGGTGTGGATAAAAAAGATGCAGGGAAGTCAGAAAAATCAAAACAGGGAAAGCAGCAAGGCAGCCTTTCTACGGAGCAGATGACTTCCCTGCTGGCAGAACTGGATCGGACAGGAGTTGCGTTTGAGACGGTTAAGGAGCGGTACAAGATTCCGGAGATGGGAAACATGAGTGAGGAATTGTACCGGAAAGTAATGGCGGCGCTGTCGAAGACAAAGTCGGCGGCATAAGCAATAAGATGTATTGGTACAGGTATATGGCCGGGGAATCATCCCCGGCCTGACTTTAAGAGGAAAGGAAGGTAGTGGAAGATGGATGAAGTTGTGAAGGCGGTAGTGATCGGGATCCTTACGGTGGTGATCGCGGCATTGAACGACTGTGAGAATTAATTTTTAATCTGGGATTTTGCTGAGCCTGCGCCTTTTATTACGGGATTTATTGCTTTTACAGGATGAAACGGATATATTCTGTTAATAGAAGGAAGCAGGCGGTATGGATCCCGGAGAATATGGAAGGAGACGGCAGGTATGGCAAAAATATAATTTTTATCCCCGTTCTTATGGCAATCGTTTAAAATGTTGTTAGAATATTAATGATGGCAGGTTTGGCGGGCGAGAATAGAAAGGGGAGAGAACATGTGTAAAGCAGAGAAAGGGCAGAAAAAAATATATAAGCCGGATGAGATAGAAGAGGAATTGAAGGTCAGGGACATTAATATTTTAGAGGATGACTATATATTGAATAAAGAATTTCTTGAATTTGAAAAGGAATACGTTATTGACCAGAGAGTGATGCAGGCATCATGGTGGATTGAAAAAAATTTGGTCGGACAGAGACGGCTTAAAAAGATTTACGGGATATATGCGATGGGAGTCGAGCACGAGTATAGTGACGATGAGTTAAAGGACAGTGTATGGATGACGGATCTGGCAGATAAGTATAAGGAATCAAAGATTAAGAAAAAGGATTTTGCCAGGACAGTAAAGGATGTTGAGCAGTATTTTAAGCGTAAGGATAATAAAAGCGGCGAAGTAGGCCTGATAGAGCGCCTAAAAAAACTGGGGATAGATATAAATAAATTTGAGGGCCCGAAGGCAAAGGAACAACGGGTCAAGCTTCTGTATTTCCTATATGGGGTTGAGTTTAAAAATCAGGCAAAGTTGTCTGTTTTTTTATCTAATCCGTCTTTGGAGAATGTTGATAACAGAATTGTCGGCGATATAACCCGCAATGGTGAACTGATGGCATATTTAAAGAATAATGTCGAAAAGGAGTGTGATGGGAGTTATGTCGCTGAAGTTAAAAGGACATTATATATAATAGCAGACGAGTGGGAAAAGGAGATACACTGCGTAAAAAGCAAAGTCCTTCCGGGGACTGACACAGGATGGTTCAGCAGGATAAGTGATGATTTGGCATGGCTATTGGGTAAGTCGGATGAAACGCCTGGTGTTTATATGGATTCCCTGATGGAGACCTTTTATTTAAAACTCTCGCTCCATGAAATGATCGGGCGTGAAAGGGATATGATACGCACAAATTCGGCAGAGTATAAAGAGACGGGAGAACCAAATGAATTTCAGAAAAAAATGTATGAGAGATTTTACAATGAGCTTATCGAAATGGGAAAAGACGAAGAAGCTACATATGAAAGAGTCAGGCAATACGTTAAAGAGAACAGGAAGAGCCTGGCCCAATGTGTGTTTGGAAAAGAATCAATAAGTGGCAACGATTACAGGAAATTTGACCAAGCGGAAGAATACTTTAAAGAGTGTCTGGAATTTTATCTGAATAATACTCCTGCAGCCAACGCAGGGGCGGTTCCGGTCATCCTGCTGGTTTGTCATATACAGGAGTACGTATCCTGCAATGAAACATTAGATTACGATTTTTACCGATACCAAACCAAGGACGTCGTATCGCTTAAGACAGAGTTAAAAAACGGGAAAGATGCTTTAAGAATAAGCCAGCTTACCTGGCAGGAGAAAGTCAACAGACGGATGAATGTAATACGCGGAATACAGGAAAAATATGAAATGGCGGTGGAGGTGGAAAATAAGCTGGATAGGCTGTTGCTTAAAGTGTATGCTTGTAATAGCCTCTGGGAGGTAGAGTATACGGCGGAACTGATGCTGCAGTTTCTCAGGGCGTTTATCAGCAACAGGGAGACGGTGGAATGGCGTTACGATTATCTGGTCGGTTATCTGTCGGATATGTCTTATACTTTATACTGTGATGACCGGAGGTGGATTTACCGGTTTGTGGATCAGGTGGATACATCTCAGTTTTTCGAGTTTCTCAGTATAATAAAAGGTCACCTCAATTCGTCAGAAGAGGATCAGAATTTTACCTATGTATATGCGATAAAGCCGGATGCTTTATATACAGAAGAACATTTTGAAGGATGTCTTGAAGTACAGATATCTGTAAAGTATAAGAGTGTAGATTTTACGGTGCCTGGTGTGAGGTTAAAAGAGAAACGTAAGTAATATTTGTTGTAGATAGATGTGGGGACAAAAGGAATTCATATGTTCCAAGGTGGCCTTGGAGTATATGAATTTTTTTACCCACATTTTTTATGAAATTATCATATTTTTAGCCAAATCAGCGGGTTTTTAGATAAAAAATGCAAAGAATCTGGAAACATGTGGGTTTTTCGATGTGAAAGATGCTTCAATGAGATTATGGATGAATATGTAACCCGAATGTTTATAGTATGAACAGCGAGGAAAAATGGATTAAAAAAGGATATTTTTTAGAGGGTGCTAAAGGGTTGGAAGGAGACTAAAATAAGACCATCCGGATAATGAGTGCATGAGTGCAGTTGTAAAAAATAATCAGGAGGAAACGAAATAATGAGAAACAATGACCGAGAATTAGATTTATGGGAAATGAGCGAAAAAGCTAAAATCACAGTTAGCGCTGATGTGGAAAGGAAGGCAATGATAGCGGAAATTGAGGTGAACAGTGCAGTTCAAAAGGCGGAAAGGCTGGCAGACATTAGAGCAAAAGAAGAACTAAAAAAAACTGTCATATCGTGTACTGCGAACGGCAGTGTGATTCTCCAACGTGAGGGATTCGGGGAAAAGATATCTGGAACGCTGCCAATCAAGATCAAGGGAGCGCAATGCTACTGCCACATCGGGGATGTGCAACCTGCGGCGCTGGTTCTGGTCGTGGAAAAAGAAGCCGGTGAGGAGGTTTTCCTGTTTTGGGATTTGGGATTGGTTGAGGACCGGCACATCAGAAAAATATTTGAGAGGCAAGGGATCCATTTTGGCTTTGGCGAAAAAAAAGAAAAGGAAATACGGCGGCAAATCTTGCAGATGGCCAGAAACATGGCAAAAACCTGTGAACTTCCCGAAGAGCATGGGTGGTACAGGATCGATGATACTTGGCTTTATGCGTTTCCAGAGGATATAACATGGAGGGAGGTACGGGCATTATGTTAAATAAGTATTTGGAGTTGGTTCAAAATTTTGGTAAAAAAAATGCTGCAAAAATTTTTATACTTCAGGTCGGAGTCCGGTTTTATCCGATTTTGAGAACGGAAGGATTTGGATTACGGGCACCGATTGGGGTAGTGGTGGAAAACGAGGAGATGATCGAACCGATTGTTGAGGAACTTTGCGGTTTTGCTGAGCCAAGAATAATTTCGCTTTGTGAGCGGCGAAAGGATTTTGTTTATAAAATGGAGGATTCGGAATATGAACTCGTGGCGGTGATGTGTAAAATACCGAGTCCACACGATCGAGAAAACTTATTGTTTTTAAACGAAATAATGATTTCTGGATGCGTTGATAAGAAGGTGTTTAGAAAGCTGCTGGTGATATTTTTTATTGGTGGAGTGCCGTTGGAAATAGCGGATCTTCTTTCGGGAAAGATTGCTTTTGAAGGGAGAAGAAAAGGAGGAGAATCAGAATTTCAAGCGGAACAGACCAAGGAATGTGTAAAACTGCTCGGCGATTACTGGCCGTGCATTCAAGAAAATTTGAACGGTATTTTGCGCGATGAAAATCGGGAAAACATCTTTTTGGAAGCGTGTAGGGAAATTGCTTTGATGTTTTTGAATGAAACAGTATCAATCCCCCAGCTGAGCTGGGGGAATAACAGATGCA
>CANOVJ010000102.1 GCA_947570615.1 uncultured Lachnospiraceae bacterium | reverse complement strand
GATATAGCGAAAGCCGCCGGATACAGTAAGGCAACATTATATGTATATTTTGAAAACAAGGAGGAGATTGTCGGTATTTTGGTATTGAACAGTATGAAAAAACTTGACGACTATATATCTTCTGCTCTGATACAGCATGAAGCCACGAAAGCAAGATACGATTTTATCTGCCGCGGACTGGTGCAGTATCAAGAGGAATTTCCTTTTTATTTCAAAATGGTATTGGATAAAATCAACATTGATTTTGAGGGCAAAGAGTATCTGCCGGAAGAAAGGGAAACTTATCAAATTGGAGAAGAAATAAATGAAAAGATAAAAAACTTTTTGTTATCCGGCATGGAAAAGGGAGATTTACGAAATGATTTGGATATTATGCCTGCTATATTTAATTTTTGGGGTATGCTTTCCGGAATCATTCAGCTTGCCGCTAACAAAGAAGAATATATTAAAAAGTCAATGGGGCTATCTAAAAAAAGGTTTTTGGAGTATGGCTTTTCCCTTGTCTATCATTCGATTGAGAGGTGTGTGAAATGAAACTGACCCGAAAAAGAATCCTGTTGTTTACAGCAATTTTTCTTTTCCTTATTGGGATGGCCTTTACAGCAGTTTATCTGAAAAGTGTGGCAGACTATAAAAGGGCAGTAAAAGAAACAACGTTTGGCAACCTGGATATTTCTGACGTTCCCGACGGTGTTTATGTGGGAGAATACGACGTGGATTTTATTTACGCCAGAGTGGAAGTAACGGTTCAAAACGGAGTCATTACAAATATAGATATTCTTGAGCATAAAAACGGGCGCGGAAGCCGGGCAGAGGCTGTTGTTGACAGAATCATGGAAGAACAGAAAATAGAGGTTGACGCTGTATCGGGGGCAACAAACTCAAGTACCGTTATAAAGAAAGCTGTGGAAAATGCCCTGACGGGATAAAAACAGAAAAGAAACGGGAAAACAGAGCGTATTTGTTGCCCGGAGTGTAAACACAGTGATACTGATCTCTCATCCCCCGCCCTTTCGAAACACGCCCGGACAGACGCCCTTATATCTGGTAAAGGTTTTTGAAAAATAACTCATGTCATTGAACCCGCAGTCCAGCGCGATTTCCGTTATGGAATCCTCCGTCAGCAGCAGTTTTTCTCCGGCCTGCTCAATGCGGAAATAGTTGAGATATTCAATGGGGGTTTTCCCGGTCATCTGTGAGAAAATCCTGCAAAAATATTTGGGCGACATTCCGGCCACGGCGGCCAGTTCGCCAAGGGTTACCGGATGTCGGTAGTGGTCCCTTATGTAGGCCAGAACCTTTTTCAGCCGGAGGATCCTGCGTCTGTCATGAGAAAGAGGCGCGCAACCCGTCCGGCTGCCCAGCAGACTTCCCATGAGCTGCCAGATGAGGCCGACGGTGGTCCATTCATATCCTTTCTGTTCGGATCCCATGGCATCGAAAAGCTGACAGGAAAGTGAGGACTGCAGGCTTCCCCTGGGAAACATACCGGTATACTCGTTCTCGAAGGAAAGAAATTCGGCGGCGCTTCTTGCACAGATGGGGGTATCGTGGAGGATGTTTCCCGGATCGAAGACGATGCATTCATAGATACATTCCTCCGGTATTCCGCCGTGGAGCACGCCGCTTCCGATGAAGGCGCAGTCTCCGCCGTGCATAGCGGAGATTTTTCCATCCAGAGAAAGGGAAAACTGCCCACTTTTAATCAGGATCAGTTCATATTCAAGGTGCCAGTGAAAGGGCATCTGATATCTGGCAGAGGTGCTGTCAACACGGTAAAGCTCTATGGGGAAGTCGAAGGTTCCCCTTTTTTTGTTCTCATGAAGGCTGTCATATCTCATAAAGTCAACCACGCCCTTCTCTCTGCCCCGATCTTAAAAGCCGCAGATACAGATTCCGGTCATTCCTGGAAAAAAGTGAATATTGTCCTGGTATTGTCCATAATCAGACAAGAAGTAAGAAGAAAAACGGTATATAATACAAATAAAATAGCATGGGGTACCGGATCTGTCAAGGAAGAGGAACGGCGTGAGGGATCTGGACAGGGCAAGGGAGCAGATACGGGATATCTGCCGGAAAATGTGGAGGGAAAAAGAATGATGTATCCAAAAATCGGAATCAGACCGGTGATCGACGGACGCTGGGGCGGCGTGAGGGAAGGACTTGAGGAGCAGACCCTTGCCATGGCCAGGGCGGCGGCCGGGCTTATTGAGAAAAACGTGAGATATCCGGACGGAGCGGCGGTGCAGTGCGTGGTCTGTGCGAACACCATCGGCGGCGGCGCGGAGGCGGCGCAGTGTGCGGAGCAGTTTTCAAAGGAGAATGTGGTCGCTACGCTGAGCGTGACGCCCTGCTGGTGTTACGGGATGGAAACCTTTGATATGGATCCGGCAACCATTAAGGCGGTATGGGGATTTAACGGAACGGAAAGGCCCGGGGCGGTTTACCTTGCAGCCGTTATGGCGGCCTACGCCCAGAAGGGGCTTCCGGCCTTTTCCATCTACGGGCGCGAGGTACAGGATCTGGGGGATCACAGTATTCCCGCGGATGTGGAGGAAAAGATCCTTCGTTTTGCCCGGGGCGCGGTGAGTGTGGGATGGATGAAGAACAGATCCTATGTAAACCTTGGCGGGGTGGCCATGGGGATTGCAGGAAGCTACTGCGACGCGGAAATGTTCCGGAAGTATTTCGGAATCCGCGCGGAGTGGGTGGACATGACGGAGATTCTGCGCCGCATTACGCTGGGGATTTATGATCCCCGGGAGTATGAGAAGGCTCTGGCCTGGATCCGGGAAAACTGCCGGGAGGGGTTTGACCTGAACGCAGGAAAAAATCTGCCACAGATCATACGCCGGTCAAAGGTTGTCCCGGCGGATAAGGACTGGGAATTTATCGCCAGAATGACCATTGTGATCCGCGACATCCTGTTCGGAAACGAAAAGCTTGCGGATATGGGCTGGCATGAGGAGGCTCTGGGGAAGAATGCCATCGGGGGCGGTTTCCAGGGGCAGCGCAACTGGACGGACTGGCTCCCCAATGCGGATTTTACGGAGGCGCTCATGGCATCCACCTTTGACTGGAACGGGACGAAGGCCCCCACGCCCTTCGCCACGGAGAACGATACGCTCAACGGTGTGGCCATGATGCTGGGGACCATGATCTCCCACACGGCTCCCTGCTTCCATGATGTGAGAACCTACTGGAGCCCGCAGGCCTGTGAGCGTGTCACGGGAAAGCGGCCGGAGGGAATCGCGGAGAATGGTTTTATCCATCTGATCAATTCGGGAGCGACGGCCCTTGACGGCTGCGGCGCGTCCAGGGATGAAGAGGGAAAGGGCTGCATGAAGCCTTTCTGGGAGATGACGCAGGACGACGTGAAGGCCTGTCTGGAGGCGACAGACTGGTGCAGGGCCAATTATGAATATTTCAGGGGAGGCGGTTTTTCCAGTCATTTCCGGTGCAGGGCGCAGATGCCCGTCACCATGCTCAGGGTGAATATCGTTGACGGGATCGGGCCGGTGCTCCAGATCGCGGAAGGGTTCACGGTGGATCTGCCGGACGAGATTCATCAGGTGATCGACAGACGGACGGATCCCTCCTGGCCGACCACCTGGTTTGTGCCCAGGCTTACAGGGGAGGGAGCCTTTAGGGATGTATACAGCGTGATGGCCAACTGGGGAGCCAACCACGGCGTTACGGTTTACGGGCATGTGGGGGCCGACCTGATTACGCTCGCCTCCATGCTGCGCATCCCGGTGAATATGCACAACGTGGATGCGGAGAAAATTTTCCGTCCTCATGCCTGGTCTGCTTTTGGCACGGAGGATATCCAGTCGGCGGATTACCGTGCCTGCGCCGCTTACGGGGCTTTATACAAATAGGCGGATTTTGTCGTATCGAGATAACCAGTGATCAGAGCGGAGGTGCAGGTATGGATGCGAGGATGAGCAGGGACAGGGTAAAGGGCTTTCTGGACGTGAAGGGGCAGAGGATCATAAACGGCGAGGGGGAGGAGATTCTGCTGACGGGCTGGGGACTTGGAAACTGGCTTTTGTGCGAGGGATATATGTGGCTCTCGGGCGGAAATGAGCGGTTTGACAGACCAGGGCGCATCGAGGCGGCGATTGAGGAGCTGGCGGGAAGAGCGTATGCCCGGAGCTTCTGGAAGCGGTTCCGGGAGTCCTATATCACACAGGAGGATATCCGCTATATGGCGGAGCTGGGCTATAATTCCGTGCGTATTCCGTTAAACAGCAGGCTGTTTCTGGCACAGGAGCGGGGAGAAACAGTGTTTCTGGAGGAGGGCTTTGCGCTCCTTGACCGCTGTCTGGACTGGTGCAGGAAATACAGGCTCTACGCGTTTCTGGATCTGCACGGCGCGCCCGGCGGGCAGACCGGGGCCAACATCGACGACAGCATCGACGATATGCCGGGGCTTTTCCTTGATCAGAAGTGCTTCGATCAGGGAATCGCCCTCTGGAGGGAGATTGCGGAGCGTTACCGGGACGAGTGGATCGTGGGAGGGTATGACCTCTTAAACGAGCCCATCCGCCCCAGACGCTCTGAGGATGACGTTGACGTGGATTATCTGCTTCCCGGACTTGAGGAGTTCTACGAAAAGGCCATCGACGCGGTGAGAGAGACGGACCGGAGGCACCTGATCACTCTGGAGGGGCATCACTGGGCCACGGATACCAGTATTTTCCACAAAAGGTATGACGAAAAGATGGTGATTCACTTCCACCGCTACGGCTGCCTGCCGGATCTTTCGGGCTATCAGGAATTTACGGAGCTTGCCGGAAGGCTGGATGCGCCGCTCTGGCTGGGGGAGACGGGCGAGAACGTGACGGAGTGGTACACGGCCATGTATCCCCTTGCGGCGGAGCTTTCCATCGGATACAATCTCTGGCCATACAAAAAGATGGAATGCACCAATTCCCCGTGCAGTATAAAAAAGCCCGGGGAGTGGGATCTTCTGATGGACGATCTCAGAAAGGGGCGCCATCCGGGAATCCGAAAGGCGCAGGAAATTCTGGAGGAATATCTGGGAAATATCAGGCTGGCCAACTGCATAAAACATCCGCAGGTCACCAGTGCGGTGTTCCGGCAGCCGGGATGTGTCATCAGGGGAACGGACTTTGACCAGTTCCCGGGAAAAGGGATTTCCTTTTCCGGGAGCTTTCCACAGGAAAATATATATGGCTATCGGCGAGGGACCGGCATGGAGATCCGGAACCGTTTTCCGGATTACAGGCAGGAGTTCGGGTTTGACTGCGGGTGGAAACGGTTTGTGCTCGCACTCAGGGAGACGGAGTTTGCCTGCTACAGCCTTTTTGATGTGACGCGGGAGAGCAGGCTTGTTCTGCACCTGTTTGTGAAAAGGGAGGTTCGGATGGCGGTATTTCAGGAGGACAGAAGGATATGGTCGGGTACGCTCCCGGCGTCTGAGGCCCGGCAGGAGATCGGCCCCCTGGCCCTTGACGAGGCAGAGAAAAGCGTGATCCGGGTGGAGAGGCCGAGCTGGAGGAAATCGTTACGGCCCGGTAAGCGTCTTCTTTGCGGACAGGCCGATGTAAGGGTGATGCTGTCAGTGCAGGGATGGTTTTCCTTCTGTATGTGTTCCCTGCAAAAGGTTTAGAAAATCGGAGACAAAATCGGAGATTTTCGGAGATTTTCCTCTTGCCAAACGCAGGGATGTATGGTATTATAACTGTCGTTGAGATTGCTTGTGAGAAGGCTCCGTGGTCAAGCGGTTAAGACATCGCCCTTTCACGGCG
>CANOVJ010000101.1 GCA_947570615.1 uncultured Lachnospiraceae bacterium | reverse complement strand
GCGATCATCATATATCCGGTCAGGAAATCCTCCGAAATATATCTTATAATATAATCGCAGCAAACAAATCCGATTTTGCAGATGAGAACAAAGGAGCATGGATACAGAGATGGAAAAAGACTGCCTGAAAGAGATCCTCGCCTACATCGACGACCATATCCGGGAAAAGATCACCCTTGGGGAGCTGGCGCGCCTGGCCGGCTACAGCCCCTTCTATTTCAGCCGCCTGTTTTCGGAAAGCATGGGAATGCCTGTCACCGGCTATATCCGCATCCGAAAGCTTCAATATGCCGCGTCGTCCCTGATGGAGGGGAAAAAGGTTCTGGAGGTATCGCTTCTGTACGCCTTTGACTCGCAGGAGGGATTCTCGAGAGCCTTCAAGGCGCTTTTCGGATCCACCCCGGGCACGGTGAAACGGCACATGACCTCTTACCATGTTCCTGCGTACCCTTTGCCGGATCACCAGCCTGTAAGGAGGCAAACTATGGAAAAACAAACCGAAACAACTCTGCGGGAGAATTTACAGCAGCTCGTCTGTGAAGCGCTCTCCGAATCTCTTTCGGAGGCCGAAGAGGGGCACTGTACCGAAATCAGCCTGCGCGTTATGGAGGACGGCGGCCTGGAGATCACCGATAACGGACGCGGTATCCCTCTGTCCGGAAACAGCCAGGCTGACCGGGCGATCCTTGACAAAATCCTGTCGGGACGCCCCGTCTCAAATCTGGAGTACAGCCAGATGGGCGACTTCTCCCACATGGGAATGCAGGCCGTCAATTCGCTGTGCGAGAGCCTTTCACTCTGTGTCTGGAGGGACGGCCTGCGCTTCAGGCAGGACTATGTACGGGGAATTCCCCAGCACGAAATCATCTCCTGTCCATGCGATCATCCCTCCGGAACCCGGATTCTCATGCGGCCGGACCGGGCGATCTTTGGAGAGCTGCACTTTAGCTGCGAGCAGCTCCGGGAATGGCTGGACAATGGACCGGACGCATTCCGGCAGGTCCGTGTGGAGATTTACACCGCATCCTGATACCACTGCTCCTGCGCCTCATAGAGTCTTCTGTACTCTCCCTGGGGCTGCGCCATCAGCTCCTCATGGGTTCCGAGCTGGACGGCCCTCCCCTCCTTCATCACAAGGATCCGGTCGGCCAGCTTCACCGAGCCCAGTCGGTGGGTCACAATGACCGCGGATTTATCCCTGGAGAGTTCGGCGAACCGGTTATAGATCCGGGTCTCCTCGTAAGGGTCTATGGCGGCGGTGGGCTCGTCCAGAATGACCAGGTCGTGGCTTCTGAAAAATCCCCTGGCGATGGCAACCCTCTGCCACTGGCCACCGGAGAGATCCACGCCGTCGAATTCCCGGGAAAGCATGGTATCAAATCCGTCCGGGAATGCCTCGCCTGTCCTGTCCACTCCCGCCATCCCGCAGACCTGATCGAGCTTTCGCTCCCCCGTCTCCTCCGGAAGGGAATCCCTCTGAGATTGTTCCTCCCGCGCTGTCTGCTCTCTGCGGCTGATGGCGATGTTCTCCCTCAGCGTCATCTGGTAGCGCTGGAATTTCTGGAACACCGCCGATGTCCGGCCAAACAGCGCTCCGAACGCAAGCGCGCCCGTCTCTGTGCCATTATGGGTAACTCTCCCCTCCTGGGGCAGGTAAAGGCCGCTGACCAGGCGGATCAGGGTGGACTTGCCGGAACCGTTTTCCCCTACCACCGCCAGGGTCTCGCCCTTTTTCAGAGTAAGGCTTACGTCCCTGATTGCCTGCTTTTCTGCGCCCGGATAGGAAAAGCTCACGTCCTTAAGCACAATGTCTCCCCATCCCGGCGCCTCATAAGAGGCGGCCTCTCTCTCCTCCAGATCCAGAAAATTCAGATAATTCCGGACGGTTCCCGCGTTCCGGGCGATTCCGGCCACATGCATACAGATCACCTCCTCCATGATGCTGTAGAGGGTGCCCACCGCATTGAACACCGCTGCAAAGGCCCCCACGCTGACCTCCTGATTCATCAGGGCGTCAAAAAGAAGGAGCAGGATCACGGTATACCCCGCCGCGGTCAGCCCCCGCATGGACAGCTCAAAGAGACCGGAGCGCAGATCCGCTCTGTATTTCAGCTTCTGCATGGCCAGGAGGGTTTCCAGGTACAGCTTTTTGAAATAATGAAAGCCTCCCAGCAGTCTGGTCTCCCTGAAAAATTCCCGGCTCACCATACAGGCCTCATAGTGTTCATATTCCCGGCGCAGGGGAGCCGTCTCGTCCTCCAAATGGGCAAAGGCCTTCATACGGATCAGCTGGGCCATGGCTGTAGGAGCGAACACGATCAGAATGGCCAGCGCCAGCACCGGCTTTAAGGAAAACAGATACCATCCCATGAACAGGAAATAGGGAATATAAAAGCCCAGAATGCCGCTGATAATAGTATCCACGAACCAGAAGGCGTTATTCCTGCCCGCCTCCGCCTTGTTAATATCGTCCAACTTCCCGGTATCCTCAAACACCGCCGGATCCAGCCTGGCGATTTTGCTGTGAATGTCCGCGGACAGACGCGCTCCCACAATCCCCTCCAGCATCCCCGGCATAAAATTGGCCGCACCGTTCAGCGCCTGGCAGATCACGTTGGCAAGTCCCAGAGCGCCCAACGCCCAGAGCGCCTGTGCAAAGGAAGCGCCACCCCGGGCAAATGCGGCGGCCCTGTCAAAGAATCTCTGCTGCATCATGGTCTCCACTCCCCAGAAGGCGCCGTGCAGAACAGACAGGACAAAGCCTGTCAGAAACAGAACGGGACAGCATTTTACGATCCGTGGAAGAAGTCTGAAAAAGGCCCTCCACAGACTGGTCTTATTTTTTTCCAAATGCCCCGAAGGGCGGATCGTTCCCTCTTTTTTCATTGATACCAGCTCCTTTGCGCCTCGAACATGCGGGCATAGATCCCGCCGCGGGAGATCAGCTCCTGGTGGCTGCCCTGCTCCGCCGCCACTCCGCCGTCCAGGACGATGATCTCGTCCGCCAGCCGGGCCGCACCCAGCCTGTGGGTGATAAAGATGGTGGTCTTGCCCGCGCTGACCTCTCCGAACATTTCATAGATATTGCTCTCCGCCACCGGGTCAAGGGCCGCGGTGGGCTCGTCCAGGATCCGCACCGCCGCCGGATTATAGAGCGCTCTGGCGATGGCCACTCTCTGCCACTGACCGCCGGATAAGTCCACCCCTTTTTCCCGTACCTTCCCAAGAGGCGTTTTCATCCCCTGCGGCAGCTTTTCGATCACCTCCCCGAGGCCGATCTGCTCCGCCGCCTGCAGGATTTTTTCCTCATCCCGCTCCAGTACATTCCCCAGGGCGATGTTCTCCTCCAGGGAAATCTGATATCTGGCAAAATCCTGACACACCACTGAAAAGAGCGCCTTGATCTCCCCCTGGGAGAACGAGCGCAGCTCTCTTCCGTTTATCAGGATCTCACCTGCGTAATTGTCATAAAGCCCGGTCAGCAGCCTGGTGACAGTGGTCTTGCCCGCGCCGTTTACCCCCACAAAGGCATAGTGGCGGCCCTTCTCTATTTTCAGGTTAAAGTCCTTAAGGATTTCCTGCTCCGTACCCGGATATTTAAACGATACATGACGAAACTCCAGTCCCTCAAAGACCGCCTCCTTTCGGGGATCCGGCGGCGTCAGCGCATCCCTGGTCTCAGAGAGGGCGCAGAACCGGGTAAGATCCTTAAGGTACTCCAGATTGACGGCAATGTTTTTCATGATGTCCGACAGATTCCAGGACATCATCTGGATCAGGCTTAACGTGGCGGTCACAAGGCCCATAAACATTCCCACGCTCACCGCCCCGCTCCTTAAGGGAAAAAGAAGCACGCAGACAATCAGCAGGGAAATCGCCACCGTGATCAGGCTCGATCCCTTGATACGGATAAAATATTTCGCATTCACCTTCAGATTGATCCTTCGGGCGGCCTCGTATTTTTCATTCCACTCCTGTCCAACCGCGTCGCTGTAGCCGAACAGGGTCCGTTCCTCCACACTCTCCCGCCCCTGCAGAACGCTGCGCAGATAATCGGCCCTCCTTGTGAACCGCATGGCCTCCTTATTTTCCTCGTAGATCTCCTTCCCGCTTTTCAGGGCAAGGACAAACAAAGGCGCGGATATGGCCACGATGGCAAGTCCCGCCCACCACACCTGGGCCATCAGGATCGCCAGCAGGGAGCCCACCCTCAAAAGGATCTCCGCCGCTCCCATGATATTGTCAAAGCCTCCGCTTATCTTCCCAACCGGATCCTCGCAGGTGCGGCGGATCAGCTCCCAGGTAGCGTTATCCTCTATGTAGCGGTATTCCAGCGCCGCGCGCTTGTGTGCCATGGCGCTGCGGTACTTCAGCGTAAGGCGCATCTCCGATTTCAGATTGACGAAATTCATAAGCGTCCCGCTTAAGTTATTGTAGGCGACGATGAGAATCAGCCACAGTAGCGGAGGATAAATCTCCCCCCGCACGGCACGGCCTGCGAAGATCTCCAGCGCCGTAT
Source organism: uncultured Lachnospiraceae bacterium (assembly GCA_947570615.1). Lineage (GTDB taxonomy): Bacteria > Bacillota > Clostridia > Lachnospirales > Lachnospiraceae > Suilimivivens. The sequence goes on along the minus strand of CANOVJ010000101.1, from coordinate 1,330 downwards.
CCACAAAAGAGGCCGTGGCCAGCACCTGCAGGGAGGGCATAAACGCCGCCAGGATACGGTTTGCAATTTTGACAATGGTATGGAGGGGACAGACCATCAGAGGGATCCGGACAAAATCCCCGAAGCCGTATGTCCGTCCCGATTCGATCAGCTCTCTTTTCATGATATTCCCATGCCTTCCTTATAGTATACGGGCGTAAATCAGAAGATATCATCCTATTTTACCGTTTTCTCTGCTGCCAGACAAGCATTTTTATCATAATAATTCTTATCGATTCTCCTTGCGCCCGGAGCGATTATCCGCTATACTGTGGGAACACTTTTAACAGACGAAATTCACAGACTTTTAATCGGAGGTACCCTCTTGAAACTTTACACACAGAAATATGTTCCTGAAATCCACAAATCCCTCACCCCCATGGCGGAAATTGAAGGCTTTCCGGTCCGTCCCGGGCTCTTTGACGTACACGGGGCCATGATGCTTCCGGTGGGCGTCAATTTTACGGTCCACACACACTACGGAACCTCCTGCACGCTCCTTCTTTTTCACAGAGACGCGACGGAGCCCTACGCCCGCATTCCCTTTCCGGAAGCCTACAAGATCGGCGACGTCTATTCCATGATCGTATTTGGACTGGATATAGAAGAATTCGAGTACGCTTACCAGATCGACGGCCCTTATGATCCGGAAAACGGACTGATCTTTGACCGCAACGCCATTTTGCTGGATCCTTACGCCCGCTCCGTAGCCGGCCAGAGAATCTGGGGCGACCGGAAATTCGGCGGCTATCACGCCAGGGTAGTGCGGGATGTGTTCGACTGGGGGGAAATGCCTCAGTCCACCCGCACCATGAGCGATCTGATCATCTATGAGCTTCATGTGCGGGGCTTTACGTATCACCCCTCCTCCGGCGTTTCCTGCCCAGGCACTTTCGCGGGCCTGATGGAAAAGATTCCCTACCTGAAGGAGCTGGGAATCAACGCGGTGGAGCTGATGCCCATCTTTGAGTTTGACGAGATGATGGATTCCCGGCAGGTGGACGGCAAGACCCTCTACGATTACTGGGGCTATAATACGGTGAGCTTTTTTGCCCCCAATATCAGTTATATCTCCTCGGACGAATATAATCAGGAGGGCACAGAGCTGAAAAAGCTGGTCAGAGCCTTCCATGACAACGGAATCGAGGTGATCCTGGACGTGGTATTCAACCATACCGCCGAGGGAAATGAGCTGGGGCCTACCTTCTGTTTCAAAGGCTTTGACAACAAGGTTTACTATATGCTCACTCCCGAGGGGAACTATTACAATTTCAGCGGCTGCGGCAATACC
>CANOVJ010000100.1 GCA_947570615.1 uncultured Lachnospiraceae bacterium | reverse complement strand
TCTTTTGCAAGTTCTCTAATGGTCATGTATTGTATTTTATCAATATCAGAAACGACATATTTGTAAATACGAATATCTGTTTCGTTATACTTTTGTATTTCTTCATACGAAAACATTCTGCATTTCCTCCAAAGTATCAGATACCCTGATTATATACTGATTTTGTACGCTTTACAACTAAACGGCGGCGAGTGGCTGATCGAAATCTGAATGGAAAGTTTTGGTTGAAACCGGGGTGGCGGGAGATTATAATTACAGAAACAGGAGAACAGAAAGATGAACCATCCCGATATTCTGACCATTCGCAAAGCCTTTACCCATAATGGAATTTTCCATGCAGACGACGTTTTTTCATCTGCCCTGTTGCTGACCCTGAATCCGGATATCAGGATCGAGCGCGGGAATAAGGCGCCGGACGCCTATGAGGGAATTGTATTTGATATTGGTCTGGGACGGTTTGATCACCATCAGTCAGAAAAGCGCGTTCGAGACAACGGGGTTCCCTATGCGTCGTTCGGGCTTTTGTGGGAAGAATATGGGGCGTTGCTTTTAGAGGAAGCAGATGCGGGGCAGTTTGATAAGGAATTTGTACAGATCCTGGACGAGTCTGACAATACGGGAAAGGTGAATTTAATCTCCCAGTGTATCAGCGAATGGAATCCGCAGTGGAATGAACCGGAGGCGGACGGGGCGGAGAGGTTCGAAAGAGCGGTGGCCTGGGCAAGGCAGCTTCTGGATCAGAAGCTTCGGGCAATACGTGCGAAGCGGGAGGCCTTTGCACTGGTTCGCAGATGGATGGGCGAACAGGAGCCTCCTGTCTTATGGCTTGAAAGGGCAATGCCCTGGAAGGAAGCCATAAAAGGGTCAGATTTCCTCTATGTCTGTTTTCCGTCCATACGCGGCGGATATGTGCTTCAGGCGGCGCCAAAGGATAATGGAGGTCTGGAACTGAAAAAGCCGTTCCCGGCGCAGTGGCGCGGAAAAACGGCTGAGGAACTCTCTGCTCTGACAGGGATCGAGTCATTTTGTTTTTGTCACAGCGCAGGATTTCTATGCGCGACGGACACAAGAGAGGACGCGGAGAGGCTTTGCAGGATGGTTGCAGACAGTCGCTGAGCGCGAGGGCGCTCAGGCAGTCCCGGGTCTCATTTCCCGCCGGCTTCTTCCTGCTTCGGAAACACCTCCGCCATGGTTTTTCGCCCGGTATACTTTCCGTAAACCCAGATAAAGATCCACAGCAGAATGGGAAGTCCGATGGTGGCGACAATGCATGCGCCAAAGAGCCTGTCCGACCCCGGAAAATCCAGGACAGAGATGATCAGCGTAGCGACATACAAAAGCACAAGCAATACAATACAGATGATTGCGGCGATCTGTTTCGGTCTGTTTTTCATGGGAAAGGTCTCCTTTTTCACAGGGGAAGTTCGCGAAGTACACTGTTCTTTTTTAGTATACCATATGCCGCGCTTTAGAATTGTTAAATATTTATGTACAAATTATTATAAAACAATGGAGGGATACGAAGATGTTACTGATTCAGTATGAAAAATGCAGCACCTGCAAAAAGGCCGTGGCCTGGCTGAAGGAACATGGAATCGCATATGAGAGCAGACCCATTAAGGAAGAGAATCCCACGGCAGATGAGCTTGCCGGGTGGGTTTCCATGAGCGGACTGCCGCTGAAACGCTTTTTCAACACCAGCGGGAATCTTTACAAGGAGCTAAAGCTCAGGGACAGGCTTCCCGGCATGTCACAGGAGGAGCAGCTCGCGCTTCTGGCCACGGACGGGATGCTGGTAAAACGGCCCATTCTGGTGGGAGAGGACTTTGTGCTCACGGGCTTTCGGGAGAAGGAGTGGGAGGAGAAGCTGCTCTGATCCCCGCAGAGCGCCCGGGCGGGCCTGTATATGGAGGTTTTCTGCTCTCGCCCGCACACGCCCGCGCGTCCGGGCGGGGAAAAGCCTTCCCTGCCCGATTTACTCCAAAAACCGGAAAATCCTTCCGTAATATTTTTTCAGTACCGCCGCCGGGCTGTTATAAATTTCATGCTTACTCCCGGGAACCCTCACAAGGCGGGCGGTTGGGGTATTCTTCACAAAGCGCAGGATACTTGAGCCCTTCACGGTGCTGTCGTTGGTGGAGGCAAACACAAGAACAGGAACTGCAATCCGTCTGCAGTTCTTTTTTTGCGTGATGAAATTGCAGGCGTTCAGGGACTGATAGGCCCAGCCGTAGCTGGAACCGCTGCTCTGGAAAAGGGGGTTTTGCTCCTTCTTACGCTGGTAGTAGCGGTAACGCTCCAGGCAGGCGGAGCAACTGTCCTTAAAATGCTCGCCGGGGACAAAGGCGTGCTGTCCGGGCGCATAGGTGTCTTCCCTGTGAAGCCACATCATAATGCGGCCCAGAAGCCTTCCGGAGATGGCCGGAATCCCCATCCGGATCCCCAGCATGGGCGCGGTCAGGATGGCCTTCTCAAAGGTATGGGGATAGATTTCCAGGTAAAAGGCGCCGATGCCGCCGCCCATGGAATGGGCATAGAGGTACAGGGGAAGGCCTTTACAGGCAGGCTCTACGATTCCCGTCACAAAGGCGTGAAGATCCTTCACATAATCTGTAAACCGGTTGACATGAACCATGTTGGGATGGCCGGTCTCACGCAGGGAACGGCCGTGCCCCCGATGGTCGGCCAGATAAACCTGGTAGCCGGCTTTCACAAAGTAATAGATCACTTCTTTATATTTTTCGATGGATTCCGTATAGCCGTGGCTGATCACCACGGCTCCCAGGGCATTTTCCGGGCGGTAGGACTCGTAATAAAGGCTGCCGCCTCCCGGGGTCACCTCCATATAGCCGCTCCGGCACAGAGAGGCGAGATAAGGAACCACCCTGCCGTCCATTTCCTGCCGGAACCTGGAATCGGGGATGATGCGGACCCTCCCGGCCCGCCGTGTTGTCTGACTGGATGATAATCTTTTCATAGCGTTTTAATATGGTTCTTGATGGCCTCAAAGCTTTCTTTACTTAAATCATGTTCGATTTTACAGGCGTCCTGCGCCGCGGTCTTTTCGTCCACGCCGAGCCTGACCAGCCATTTGGTAAAAAGCTCATGGCGTTCGTAGATCATCTCTGCAATCTCCCTGCCGGAGGGGGTCAGATAGATAAAGCCCTCCTTCGTGACAGTGATATGCTCCTTTCCGCGCAGGTTTTTCATGGCCACGCTGACGCTGGATTTCTTGAAGCCCAGCTCCTCGGCAATATCCACAGAACGGACTACGGGCCGGGTTTTACTCAGCATCAATATTGCTTCCAGATAATTTTCGGCGGATTCGTTGGTATGCATACTGCTCCTTTACACTGTTTCCTGATAGGTTTCGTCCGGCCGGAGTATCTCCCGGCTTTTTCATTATACCATAGAATCGAAACAAAAATAATAAAAAAATCTTAAAAAATATATTGACAGCTAATAGTAATTAGCATATACTAACTTAAGGCAGATGAGGGAATCAGATGTTTATTTGGGCAAACCACAGAGGATGCAAAGGAGGTTGGATTTATGCCGTTGTCATTGGTGAAGGAAGGCCAGCCGGGCGTGATACATAAGGTGGGCGGCAAGGAAGAGACCAGAAGATTTCTGGAAAACCTGGGTTTCGTGAGCGGTGGTGTGGTGACAGTGGTTTCCGCCATGGGAGGCAACCTGATCGTCAATATTAAGGACGCGCGGGTGGCGATCGGAAGAGATATGGCGAATAAGATTCTGGTGAGCTGAGGAGAGCCGGGAGGAGATGTGAAAGGAGTATGACTGAAAATATGAAGACACTGAGGGAAATTGCCTGCGGCAGGACCGTAAAGGTGGCGAAGCTGACCGGCGACGGGCCGGTAAAGCGAAGGATCATGGACATGGGAATCACAAAGGGCGTAGAGATCTTTGTGAGGAAGGTGGCGCCTCTGGGGGATCCGGTGGAGGTGACGGTGCGGGGATATGAGCTTTCCCTGCGCAAGGCGGACGCCGGAATGATCCTGGTGGAATAAAGGCGGGGCGAAATGAGAGAGGAACGGGCGTTGCCCGTTTTTTCAGGAAAGAAAGTTAGTTATGACTAATATCGGGAAGACAGATAATACAGGGATGGACGTAAGGAAGCCTCCGCCATGGAGGAGCCCTGTTCGACAAAATATAAAAAGTGAGGAGAGATGAAAATGTCTATCAGGATTGCACTGGCAGGAAATCCCAACTGCGGTAAGACAACGTTGTTCAATGCACTGACCGGCTCCAACCAGTTCGTGGGTAACTGGCCGGGGGTTACGGTAGAAAAAAAGGAAGGAAAGCTGAAGGGCCATAAGGATGTGGTCATCATGGATCTGCCGGGGATTTATTCCCTTTCCCCCTACACGCTGGAGGAGGTGGTGGCCCGGAATTACCTGATCGGGGAACGGCCGGACGCCATTATCAACATTGTGGACGGAACCAACATCGAGCGGAATCTGTACCTTTCCACCCAGCTTCTGGAGCTGGGTATCCCGGTGGTCATGGCGGTGAACATGATGGATATCGTGGCTAAGAGCGGGGATACAATCAATATCGCCGGACTGAGCGAAAAGCTGGGCTGCGAGACGGTTGAGATCTCCGCGCTGAAGGGGACCGGAGTGACGAAGGCCGCGGAGAGGGCCGTCGCCCTGGCGGGCAAAAAGAAAGCCTCCCGTCCGGTACACAGGTTTTCCGTAAAGGTGGAAAATACGCTGGAAAAAATTGAGGATCAGCTTGGGAGCGACATTCCGGAGGAACAGAAACGCTTTTTCGCCGTCAAGCTCCTGGAGAGGGATGCAAAAATCGCAGAGCGGATGAAGTCGGTTCCGGATGTATCCACTCTGATCGAAGGCCTGGAAAAGGAGATGGACGACGATGCGGAGAGCATCATCACCAACGAACGCTACGTCTATATTTCCTCCATCATTGACGCGTGTTATACGAAAGCCGGAAAGGAAAAGTTGACGGTTTCGGATAAAATTGATAAGATTGTGACGAACCGCTGGGCGGCCCTTCCGATCTTTGCCCTTGTCATGTTTCTGGTTTACTATGTATCCGTCACCACCGTGGGAACCTGGGCCACGGACTGGGCCAACGACGGGGTGTTCGGAGATGGATGGAGCCTGTTCGGGTTGGAGATTCCCGGCATTCCTGTGCTGGTGGAGGGTCTGCTTGACGCCATCGGCTGCGCCGACTGGCTCTCGGGCCTGATCCTGGACGGTATTGTGGCAGGCGTGGGAGCGGTGCTGGGCTTTGTGCCCCAGATGCTGGTGCTCTTCCTTTTCCTGGCGTTTCTGGAGGCCTGCGGCTATATGGCAAGGGTGGCCTTTATCATGGACAGGATTTTCAGGAAGTTCGGCCTCTCCGGCAAATCCTTTATCCCCATGCTGATCGGCAGCGGCTGCGGCGTTCCCGGCATCATGGCCTCGAGAACCATTGAAAACGACCGCGACCGGAAGATGACCATCATGACCACGACCTTTGTGCCCTGCGGCGCAAAGCTCCCCATCATTGCGCTGATTGCGGGAGCGCTCTTCGGCGGCGCCTGGTGGGTGGCCCCTTCCGCTTACTTTGTGGGCATCGGGGCGATCATCTGCTCCGGCATTATCCTCAAGAAAACCAGAATGTTTGCGGGGGATCCGGCTCCCTTCGTGATGGAGCTTCCCGCTTATCATATGCCTACGGTGGGAAATGTACTGCGCAGCATGTGGGAGAGAGGCTGGTCCTTCATCAAAAAGGCGGGCACCATCATCCTTCTGTCAACCATCGTGCTCTGGTTCCTCATGCGCTTTGGATGGGCGGACGGCTCCTTCGGAATGCTTGATGAGGAAATGCTGGATAAAAGCCTGCTGGCCGCTTTCGGCAGCGTCTTTGCGCCGGTGTTCGCGCCTCTTGGCTGGGGTGACTGGAAAATGGCGGTGGCGGCCATCACCGGGCTGATCGCCAAGGAAAACGTGGTAGGTACCTTTGGAATTCTGTTTGGATTCGCGGAGGTTGCGGAGGACGGAGCGGAAATCTGGGGACAGCTTGCGGGAAGCATGTCGGCCCTGGCGGCTTACTCCTTCCTGGTGTTCAATCTGCTCTGCGCCCCCTGCTTTGCAGCTATGGGAGCGATTAAACGGGAGATGAACAACGCCGGATGGTTCTGGTTTGCCATCGGTTATCAGACAGGGCTGGCCTATGTCGTTTCCCTGTGCATCTACCAGCTGGGTATGCTCTTTACCACAGGCGCGTTCGGCATCGGTACCCTGGCAGCGTCTGCTCTGGCGGCGGGCTTCGTTTACCTGCTTTTCAGACCATATAAAGAGAGAAAGGGAAGGATGTTATTATGGGGACAGTCGTGACGGCTGCGGCCCTGGCCTGTATCGTAGGGCTGGTGGTCCGTAAGATGATTAAGGATAAAAAGAGCGGAAAGTCCCACTGTGGCTGCGACTGCGGCCATTGCGGAGGATGCGCCCTGGCAAAAGAGAAGTGACGCTTTCCGGCCACAGGGGCCGGGCGGCGGGAATCTGTAAGGACAGGGCAGTCCCGGTTTATAAAGAAGCAACGGATAAATCTGAAATCTCCTACTACAATGTATTTATGGTTAATATCCCTTACAGCCAGTAAGGAATTATC
>CANOVJ010000099.1 GCA_947570615.1 uncultured Lachnospiraceae bacterium | reverse complement strand
TTCTTTCGAATTTTCAGGGTCGCATTGCTGTTTGATTGTCAAGGTTCAATACTTCTTCTGCGCTGCTCCGGGGTGTCCCGCGCCGCAACGCAAGACATACTATATCACCCAAATTTCATTATGTCAACACTAAATTTAAAAAATTTGTAGAAATTTTTGTAAAATGAAATTTTCTCCATTTTGAAACGGTCTGACGCTTCACCACGCTAATTAAGTGAAATTGTCGCCGTATCCTCCGCTCCCTTTAAAACCAGCTCCAGAGAGGATATTTCTTCCGCCTCCTGCGCGGGGATCTCGCAGATCAGAACCATCTCCATACTCTCTCCGCCGCCCAGCGTTCCCGCAAAATTTGCCAGGTCATTGGGAAGCATTGTGGTGAGAGCATTTTTCTCCACGCCGTTAACCGCAATCTTAAATCTGGTTTCGCTTTGGGCAATGTCCAGGGAAAGCTCCGACTGAGAGAGATTCTCCGTCCGGAACTTCAGGACGAGCAGCCTGTTTCCCTCCGTGGCATTCATCACAAAAAACAGCTCCTCCCCCTGATCAGGATAAAAATCCTCAGCGGAAAAACCGTCAAAGCTGATCCTGACGGAATCGATCTTCAGAAAATCTTCGATTGTAGCCGGGGAAGAGACGCTCTCGGAAGCTGCTCCCCCTGTATTATCGATGATATCTACCTTATTTTCAGGCTCCTCCGCCTCATCGGAGTCCGCCTCCTGGTCCTCCTGTGCCTGCGACGCCTTCATGGCTTCCATGGCCCGTTCCATCTCGGCCTTTCGCTCGTCGGCCTGCTGCACCAGGGAGATATCCACCAGCTTACTTCCATAATTCTTACTGTGCCGCAGCAGCACATCCGACGCATACTCCACCACAAGCTCCTCCTGCTGCTCGCTCATCTCCGGAATGGCGTTGCCGCATCCCGTAACCGATACCGCGAGAATCACCCCTGCGGCGCAAATCATTCTCTTTTTCATTACAATAACCTGCTCCTTTCAAGATCCGTATTGTCCAACCGTCTGGTCCGCGCTGCCGCAGACCCTGCGGTAAAGTTTTTCAATCATCCGCTTCCCTGTTATCATATAATAAATATCTCCCGCAGTAAACCTTTTCTGACAGGATAATATCAAAAATTGCCGCGCTTTATGAATCTATCTGACCAGAAGATTCTCCTACACCGTCTGTTTCTTTTCCAGCCGTATGTAAATGCAGGAAATGAGCAGGGCAATCACTCCCACCACCAGAAACACCACAACCCGGTACATGGCCTCCACCTCGCGGAAATCGTACAGAACGAGCTTGACGCACACCAAAAACGCCATCACCAGACCACAGATCCGCTCCACCTTGTCCTGAAGCCCAAAGCCGATGCCCACACATCCGAGGGCGATAATCATCAGCAGAATACTGACGACCACAGGAGAGCCATAATGTCCGGTCAGGGAAAACCAGACAAGAAACCCTGCCAGCACCAGATATTTCCGGGGGATTTCCAGCGCATAGCGCTTTCTGAACACGATCAGGATTGTCACCGCCCCAAGGATCATCATAATTGTACTGAAAACATAGCTGTTCCAGAACCAGACCATGAGATAGTACGGACACATGGCCACCAGGCTGACAATGTTGTAGGGCTGCTGGTTTTTATTTTTCAGCCCGGGAAGATGATTGAATAAGAGGAACAATATCAGCATGATCCCGGCGCTGACGGGATAGAGCCAGCCTCCGTTCAGCCCCGTCTGTTCCTGGAGATGGACGCGGCACTGCACCCACCAGATCGCCAGGAGGGCCGCGGTTATCACAAACTCATGGTAGAGGTATCCCCTCTTTATCCTGAAAACGGACAAAAACAGGGCGGCCGCAAACAGCAAACAGGGCCAGGAATCCGTAATCCCGCACCAGAATATGCCCACCCACGCCACCATCACACAGTCCAGAAAGAAGACCTCCCTGTTCCCGGCGCAGAGCTTTACCGCCAGAAATGCCAGCAGGACAGATATCAGTATCTCCAGATTATAATCGGAAAAAGTGCCCAGGAGAACCACCGCGCTCACCCAGTAATAGAGCTGCGCCCATCTTCTCCCATCCCCTTTATCCCAGAGCATAAAGGTCACAAGACACACCGCCAGGATCAGACTCTGCGCCGTCAGGTGAACAAACAGCGCAAGCTCCGGATTCAGGCTTACCTGCGGCTCGAAATTTCCAATCAGGAAAAGCAGGAAAATACAAAGCCCGTTCCCGATACAGCAGATCGGGAACATCGCCGTCTTCTCCTTCACACAGGTTTTAAAGCTCATGATATTGATGAACACAAAGCTGGTCACTACATGCAGCACCAGATAGACCGCATTGTCCGTTCCCAGCCGCGCCTTAAAGGTAATGACGCAGGTAAAAATCAACGTCAGAATCATATGTACCGTGTTGATAGCCGTCCGATTCTTCTGATTCTGAAAAAGGACCCCCGCCGTGTTGATCACAAACAGCATCAGGGTGACCACCAGAAAATCCAGCTTCGACTCAAGGCCTCCCACCGAAAGAAAGCACAGATAACATCCGATCAGACTGATGATCCGGATCAGCGCCGAATTCTTTTTTCTGCCAAGGAAAATCGCTCCCGCCGCGATCGCCAGCACCGCCGCCATGGCCTCAAACGCGTTAATGGTATGCAGAACCAGATAGTTTACGATATTGGCGGCATAGAGCGCGCCGATTCCGATCCCCGTCACCACACAGGAAATTCGGGAAGAGGCTCCCGCCGCGTCCCTTCCCCGGGCGGCTGTATCTTTATCCACCGCGGCGCTTTTCTCCCCGGCCCCGCCTTCAGAGAGGCCTGTCTGCTCTCCGGCGCTCCTTCCGGCTTTCCGTGCCCTCCCCGCAGATAAGAGCTCCGAAAGGATCACCGGCAAAAGGGCCGCTCCATACAGGCACATCCCCTGCCACAGGCCTCCCAGAAACTGGAAACCAAAAATGACAAAGGCGGCCAGCACAAATACGGCTCCTATGATACTGAACACATGCACGCCGATCCGGAATTCCAGATTACTCCGGCTGTCCGGCCGCTGTACGGATCCGGCTTCGCTCCCGGCCGGCGGCTGTCCGAACTTCTCCCATGTCCGATCCGGCACAGGCAACGGTTCTGCGTGGAAGCGCTCCCCCTCTGCCCGGCCTGCGCCAGACTGAATCTGCCGCTGCTTCTGTCCGGGCTGTGCGGAGGCGGAATACGCTCCGGCCTGCGACATGCGCTGCCTGTATTGCAGATAACTGCGCTGGGCCTCCTGCTCCACCTGCCAGGGCGTGGCCTTCCCGCTTTCCAGATCCTTCCACATCTGCGCCAGATACTGGTCATAGTAAGGATCCTGTGATAATTCCATCAGTTGTCTGAGTCTGGATCTGACTCTCTCTCTGTTTTCCAGAAGCTCCGCCTCCCGGCGGAGCCTGCCCGCCCTCTCGAGATCGCCCGTCTCCCAATTCTTTTCGTTATTCAAATCCGCCTCCATACTGCCGCCTGCCGCGGCAGAGTCTCCTGTGAGAGATTGGCCCTCCCACCGTTTATCTGTTCCGGACGAGCCTGCGCGTCGGCCTTCTCAGGCCCTTTCCAGCTCGAACCAGAATTCCACTCCGTTGTCATAGTTGCACACGCCGTACGCCTGATTCAGGGCCTCCATGGTCGCCTTTACAATGGAAAGGCCTACTCCGCTGCCGCCATATTCCCTGGTTCTGGCCTTGTCAACCTTATAAAACTTCTCCCAGATATGGGGAAGGCTTTCCTCCGGTATGGGAACGCCCGTGTTGAAAACCGAAACGCGCACCGTTTTTTCCTTCACGGTCAATTTTACATCAATTATACGTTTTCCTGCAACATGATTTATGGCGTTGCTGAAATAATTCCCGAAGACCTCCTCCACCATAAACTCATCCGCCCAGACGCTCAGCGGCGGCGCATCCGCCATTTTCAGGGTGATCTCCTTCTGTCGGCAGAGAATCTCCGCCGACTGGAGGTAATTTCTGACAAGCGTCGTCACGTCAAAGCGCTCCATGGTAACGGCGTCATTTCCGAACTCCAGTTGATTTAAGGTGAGAAGCTTCTTCACCATGGCGTTCATCCTGGAGGCCTCGTCCATGATGACCTCGCAGTAATATTCCCTGCTCCGGGCATCGTCGTTAATCTCCTCCTTAAGTCCCTCCGCATAGCCCTGAATCAGTGCGAGAGGCGTTTTCAGCTCATGGGACACGTTGGCGAGGAACTCCCTGCGCATCTCATCGGTTTTATTTTTCTTTTCGATATCTCTTTTCAGCTCATTGTTGGCTCTCTTGAGTTCGGAGATGGTAGTCTCCAGCGTCTCGGAGAGCTGATTGATGTTCTGCCCCAGAAGGGCGATCTCCGTCCTGCTGCTCCCGGTATATTTCGCGTCAAAATCCAGATGCCTCATCCGCTCGGATATCCTGGTGAGCTCCATCACTGGCTCCGTGATTCTCCGGGAAACCAGAAGGATGATCACCGCGCTGAAGATCGTGGCTCCCATCCCCACATAGGCAAGAAAACGGTTTGCCAGGGAGACGCTCTCCTGTATGCTCTCCAGAGGGCTCCTGAACAGAAAAAGATTGCCGTTGTCCAGAACGCCCCACATATCCACATATTCCAGATGGCTTCTGATATCCGTCTCAATATACATGGAATAGTTTCTTTCCTCCGCCAGGATCCTTTCGTACTGGATGTCGTCCTTTCGGAAAAGATAGTCCAGGAGCGGGCGGCTGAGCAGCTCATAATCGTTTATGGAGGTCTTGACCGTTCTGGTCTGGGCATCGAGAAGAATGATGTTGATATTGTTCTTTCCGCAGATCTTCTGAAATTCCAGATCAAAAGCGTCCGAATCGATCGTTCCCGCATTGGACGCGTCGTTGATGACATGATACGCGCTCATCATGGCTTTCTTTTTGTTGTTGAGATAGTATTTCTCGAGAAATGTGTTATTGATAAACCAGCAAAGCAGCACCGTTCCCGCCATGAGAAGTCCGAACACGAGGGCGAACTGCTTCCGGATGGAATATTTCATGTCCATACCCCATTTCTGTAAGGCCCGCCCTGCATATCAGACGAAAAAAGAAGGCGCAGGCCCAAATCTGTAAAAAACAACGGACAACACGCGCCGCGTCAGATCTGCAGCTTGTAGCCCATGCCCCAGATGGTTTTGATCAGATCCCCCTTCTCCCCCATCTTGCTCCGAAGCTTTTTCACATGGGTGTCTATGGTTCTGGCGTCCCCGAAATAATCGTAATTCCATACATTATTAAGAATCTTTTCGCGGGAGAGGGCAATTTCCTTATTTTCCACGAAATAGGTCAGAAGCTCGAATTCCTTATAGCTTAAATCAACGCTTTTTCCATCGATGGTGACGCTGTGCGCCGCCCTGTCGATCACAATGCCGCCGGCCTCCAGCTTTTTTTCTTCCTCCCCGAGATGGTTTGTCCTGCGCAGGATCGCCTCCACCCGCGCCACCAGAATTTTGGGGCTGAAGGGTTTGGAAATATATTCGTCCACCCCCAGCCCAAAGCCCTGAAGCTCGTCCTTTTCGTCCGCTCTGGCGGTCAGCATGATCACCGGCACTCTGGAACAGGCTCTGATCTCCCGACAGACCTCCCAGCCGTCCATCCGGGGCATCATAACATCCAGAATCACAAGGGCGATCTCCTTCTGGGCGTAAAACAGATCAAGGGCCTCGACCCCGTCTGCGGCCTCCAGCACATCAAAATTGTCCTTTATGAGAAAGTCCTTCACCAGCTTACGCATTCTGGCCTCGTCGTCCACTACAAGAATTTTCAGTCTGTCCATCCGCTCTGCCCTCCCGGATAATTCTTTTCAGTCTGCGGTCAGTATACCCGAAAATTATGTTTATTCTGTGAAAAAAGGCTCACTCCTTTAAATCTTCTTCCCCGCCTGATTCCTGGCCGGCCTCTGTCTCCAGTCCCAGCTCCGCCTCCTTCAGGCGGACCGCCTTTTCTCTCTCTGTAAGCTCCTGGTCCCAGGCGGCATACTCGTTTACAATCTCGTTTCTGTAATTGATAATATTGGGGTGATCGCTGCCGGTGGCGATCAGGAACATGGCCGCCACAAGGGCCGCAAGCATCACGTTCACAATCACGGAACTGAGAAACCGTTTCCTGTAAGGGACTTTTTCTTTCGGTTTTCCGTCCCGGGGCCTGTTTACCTTCTTTTCCTCCTTATGTACAAAGGTGGAATAAAGCGCAACCGGCTTAATCTCCTCTTCCTCCACGCCCTGAAGGCGGAGTTTATCCTGGATCTGCTTTAAGTATTCCCACCCCACAGGCGTGACAAACACCTTCTCCTCCAGCATTTTATCATAGACCGCCAGTATGCTCCTGGCCGGCTTGCCCTCCAGCTTCGTTTCAAAATAGGAAGCTTTCCTGCGCTCCGTCCTGGCCTGCTCCGCATCCGCAGGAGAGCCAAAAAGGTATCCTTCCACGATCCATTCTTTTTTATCCGCCACCTTTTCTTTCCCCTTCCCGTGAGTTCTCTCATATAAAATGTTAAAGAGGGCGTAAGTCGTGTAGAAGACTTGCGCCCCGGTCATTCATTGTCTGTCTGTTTATTATTCATTGATTTTGTCTATTGTGGTGAGGTTGACGCCCAGACTCGTCAGAAGCACTTTCAGAGAGATATAATCATCCTTAAGGTCCGCATATGTCTTCACCGCATTTTCCTCCCGGGCCAGACTCATGCGCTTTTGCACTTTTGTGAAATCGTCTATCGCCCTCGCAATTATTTCTGCGCTGTTCGGCATCCTGTCACCTCCTCACCTCGGGTACGTGATAAGGAATCCTCCCACTTCGTGGGTCCCTCCTTACCACAATAAATGGAATAGGCGGGAGTCGAACCCGCGTCCAAAGACCCATTCCCTGTCCTTCTAC
>CANOVJ010000098.1 GCA_947570615.1 uncultured Lachnospiraceae bacterium | reverse complement strand
TGTTCCCCGGAGGCTTTTCCGCGGGAGACGAGCCGGACGGCAGCGCCAAGTTCTTCGCCACTGCCTTTCGCAACGAGAGGATCAGAGAGGCCGTCACAAGGCTGCTTAAGGAGCGGGACGGACTTGCCCTCGGAATCTGTAACGGCTTCCAGGCGCTGATCAAGCTGGGGCTGGTTCCCTGTGGGGAAATTGTGGGACAGAAGGAGGATTCTCCCACGCTGACCTACAACACCATCAACCGCCATATCTCCAGAATGGTTTATACCAGGGTGGTTTCCGACAAGTCTCCCTGGCTTAAGAAGGCGACGCCGGGAGGCGTATACGCCATCCCCGCATCCCACGGAGAGGGACGCTTTGTGGCTTCCCCTGAGTGGATAGAGAGGCTGTTTGCAAACGGGCAGGTGGCCACCCAGTATGCGGATGTGGACGGAAATGTGTCCATGGACGAGGAGTGGAACATCAACGGCTCCTATTCCGCCATTGAAGGGATCACCTCCCCCGACGGGCGGGTATTTGGCAAGATGGCTCACGCAGAGCGCAGGGGCGAGGGCGTCGCCATCAATATCTATGGGGAGCAGGATATGAAGATCTTTGAGTCGGGAGTGGAGTATTTCAGATAAGGACAGGGGATGAGAGCGCCCATGCACGGCTATATCTTAATCGCAGAGGACGACAACGACATTAACAGGATGCTCTCGGAGCTTCTTTCCATGAATGGTTACAGCGTCGTTTCTGCCTTTTCCGGAACGGAGGCGCTGATTCATATAAAAAACCGGCCGCCGGCTGCGGTGATCCTGGATCTGATGCTGCCCGGCATGAGCGGGGAGGAGGTTCTTGGAAGGATCAAGGAGCAGAGTCCCCGGAGTGTGGTGATTGTGGCCTCTGCCAGGGAGGATACCGCTACCCGGATCTCCCTTCTGAGGGCGGGGGCGGACGATTACCTGGTCAAGCCCTTTGACACGGAGGAGCTTCTGGCCCGGCTGGAGGCAGTGCTCCGGCGAAGCAGTGCGCAGGAGGGAGATCCGCTCCAAAAACGGGTTCTGCGCTATAAGGATATCGTCATGTATCCTGCTGATTTCTCCGCCTTTGTGGGGGGAGAGGAGCTTTCCCTCACCAGGCGGGAGTATCTGATCCTGGAGCTCCTGATGAGAAATCCTGGAAAGGTCTTTACCAAAAGCAATATTTTTGAATCAGTCTGGAATGAGGAGTTTCTGGGGGAGGACAACGCGGTGAATGTGCATATCAGCAACATCCGTCAAAAGCTCTCCAGGGTTCATCCCGGTGAGAGCTATATCCAGACCGTGTGGGGAATCGGTTTTAAAATGAAGTGAACAGAAGGACGGGGCATATCGTAAGTGAAAGGTTACGGTGTGCCCCGTAATCTTTATACTTTCTTTATACTTTGCTCAGGATTCCTGAAAGAATACCCTTTATACTGTAGTTATCAGGAGCGGTCAGGGGAAAGAGCGGCGATACATCCGTTGTTCTGAGCGGGCTGCGGAAGAGGAGAAATCGAGGCGATGGAATATGTGTTACAGACGGAGGGTCTGTCCAAAAGATATGGAAGGGTCAATGTGGTGGACAGTGTGAGCATGCACGTGAAAAGGGGAAGTATTTACGGCTTTATCGGGAAAAACGGGGCCGGAAAGACCACCTTTATGCGCATGATCGCAGGGCAGGCGGCGCCTTCCGGGGGCTCCATGAGACTTTTTGAATCGGAGGATCTGGAGCGGCAGCGGGTGCGTATCGGGACGCTGATCGAGAATACGGGCGCTTTCGGGGGCATGACGGCCCGGGAAAATCTGGAGATCCTGCGAAGGAGCTTTGGGATCCCGGAGAAAAGGCGTGTGGAGGAGATGCTCACGCTGACGGGGCTTGCGGACACGGGCAGGAAGAAGGTGAGGAATTTTTCCATGGGGATGAAGCAGCGGCTGGGGATTGCCATTTCCCTTTTGCGAAATCCTGATTTTCTGATCCTGGACGAGCCGGCAAACGGGCTGGATCCGGCGGGGATCCGGGAGATCCGGGAGCTTCTTCTTAAGCTGAACCGGGAAAAGCAGATCACGATCCTGGTTTCCAGCCATATCCTGGAGGAGTTATCGAGGATCGCCAGTCATTACGGCATTATCCGGGACGGGCGGCTGATCGAGGAGTTCGACGCCGGGGAGCTGGAGACGCGCTGCCGCAGGTGTCTGCGCCTTGTGGTGGACCGGCCCGACGAGGCGGCCGTGATTCTGGAGCAGACGCTTCAGATCCGAAACTATGACGTGCCGGGTCCCGATACCCTGCGTGTGTTTGAGCGCCTGGAGGATCCGTCGCAGATTAATATGGCTCTGATGGAGAAGGGGATCCGGCTTAAGGAGAGTTATCTGTCAGGGCAGGATCTGGAAGGATATTTCATGGAGCTGGTGGGAAAAAAAGACTGAAAGGAGTATATTTATATATGATACGTTTACTGAGCGCGGAGCGCTACAAGTTAGTCAGAAGCAAAAGCCTTTATATCAGTGTGGCTGTGATGACCGGGGTGGTATTTCTGATGTATGCCATGATGGGAATGATGGACAGGATCCGGAAGAAAGAAGCGGCAACCGAAACGGACGGCGCCGTGATCTTTGCGTGGGAGGAATCGGTTTCGGATTCCGGCGCAGAGCAGGGAAGCGTCTCTTCCATATGGGAGGAGATCGGGATCATGGAGATGGTGAGACAGATTTTTTCAGGGGATCTGATCGCCTGCGTTCTGGCCGTGTTTGTGAGTATCTCCGTGGTGGGAGAGTTCGTCAGTGGAATGATGAAAAATGTGGTTGGAAAGGGATGCCGACGCTGGAAGATTTTTCTTGCGCGGCTCATCGTCACGGAGGCGGCTTCGGCGCTGATTATTTTGACAGGAATCGCGTCGGCTGTTCTGGCAGGATGGCTGTTTGCGGGCAGCGGTTACCTGGCAGGCCTTTCCCTGAAAAACCTGGCAGCCTTTACGGGGCTTCAGCTTCTGCCGGCGATGGCCCTTACCGCCGTCTATATGCTGGCTGGCGGGCTTTGCAGGAATTATGCGGCCGGGATCTCTCTGGGAATCGGCATCGCGGCCTTTCCCATGCTGATCGTTACCGGGCTGGATATGATGTTTGCGCAAAGCGCCTTTACCCCTTCCGAATACTGGCTGGTGAGCAGAAGCGCGGGCTGTCCTTATGAGGGATTTACCGCCGGTTATGTGGCGGAAACCCTGACGGTGTCTCTGGTGTGGTTCGCGCTGGCCGCAGGGGCCGGGATCTGGCATTTTTCCAGAGCCGATATTCGATAGAGGGAAAAGAGATGGAAGGATTGCTCTGGGGGATTATTTTCCTGTTACTTTTGTGGGCGGGCGTTTTGTCCGCCCGTCTGTGCTGTTACAAAAAACAGATGAGCCATATGCTTAAGGAGCTGCGAATCCTGGAGAGCGAGGAGACGAACCTTCTTCTGACCTGTGCTGTGAAGATCGGGCAGACGCCGGAGGTGGTCTCGGCCGTAAACCGTGTTCTGGAGAAAAGCAGGAAAAGGCAGGAGCGTATGATCCGGGAAAACAGAATTTACCGGGAGAGCATCACCGGTATTTCCCACGATATCCGCACGCCGCTCACCTCTGCCAGGGGATATATTCAGATGCTGCGCGGGGAAAATGACTTCTATGGCAGGAATAAAAGAGAGGACCATGGAAGCCCAGGGCGGGACAACGGCGCATCTGAAAGAGCAGACGCCGGGAGGCGACTGCTCTGGGCTCAGATTGTGGAGCGGCGTCTGAATGACCTCTCCGTCCTGTTGGACCAGCTGTTCCTCTATGCCCGCATCGAAGCGGGGGAGATCAGCCTTTCCATGGAGGAGGCGAATGTGTCAAACCTGTTTGCGGAGACAATATCGCTGTTTTATGAGGACTTTCTGGAAAAGGGATGCGAGCCCGAGATTTTTATTGAGCCGGAGCCCTGCCATATTCGGACGGATAAGCAGGCGTTTGTGAGAATCACAGAGAATCTGATCAGAAATGCCCTCGTCCACGGAGCCGGGGATTATAAAATATCTCTTAAAGGACAGGAGGATAGCGTCACGATGCGCGTTTCCAATGCCGCGGGCGGCATTGAGACGGGAGAGCTGGAACGGATTTTTGACCGCTTTTATACTGCTGATACCTCCACAGGCCGCAAAAGCACCGGTCTTGGGCTGGCCATCGTGAAGGAGCTTGCACAGCGCATGGGCGGAGAGGTACGGGCGGGGCTGGAGGCGGGGATTTTCTCTGTTGAGGTGCGGTTCCTGCGGTAAAGTCTGTAATCAGGCAGGTGTCCGCACCATATTTTTCTGCAACAGGAGCTGCCAGCCCTGCTACACTTTTTATGTCTGTCATTCTAATGACCATGTTCCCTTTCCAACCTGCAAATTTGTTCCTTCAGGCACAAATCTGTGATTGATAAAATCGACCGACAGGCTGATTTTTCAATCTGTCTCCTCAATTAATTTTTTATAGAACGATATCTTCACAGACTGGAAGCTGTGGCTCGTTTAAAAAATAATCCAGTACCGTTCCAGATCAATGTCCTCATCCGGCTCATGGATGGTATACTCGTACACGCCGCCGTTCGTCAGAATGGTGCGGCGGCTGGCCAGATTTTATCCGGCTCACAGGTGATCAGCACCCTGGCAAAAAGGCAGGGTTTTGCGGAGCGTCTCCGCTGCATACCCCTTCCGGCGCTCACCAGGGCGGGTA
This sequence comes from uncultured Lachnospiraceae bacterium, assembly GCA_947570615.1. Taxonomy (GTDB): domain Bacteria; phylum Bacillota; class Clostridia; order Lachnospirales; family Lachnospiraceae; genus Suilimivivens. The sequence goes on along the minus strand of CANOVJ010000098.1, from coordinate 2,449 downwards.
GAGTAGCCGATGTTCCCGGCGTATTTTTCCAGATATTCATTGAAGTAATGACGCACCTGAATCATAGCCACCACCCTGTTGTCCGATTCCCGGACAGCGAGAAACTGGGTCGCCTGCACCTTGCCCTCCGGAGGCGTGGCAGGATTCGTGTATCTGATTACATTTTCCAGCCATTCTGCCGGATTTTTTGCCTGCCGCAAAGGGCCGCATCCGTCATTCCGAAGTAAAATATCTTCATAAGCCGGCCGGAACAGAGATTCTGTGTGCCGTAAATCCGTTTTGCAGATATTAAATACAGAGCTTTGTCGCTTTTGTTCCAAATCCTTTTCTTTGAAATGCGTCGTCAATTAAGAAATTGATGATCTGGCAGTTTCCTTCTCCGACATACATTGAAACAAACCCTGTTATTGTGCCATTGTTGTAAATGGCGAATGGTCTTGTGTCCTGATCGTAAACCCATGCTTCCGCCAGCGAATATGTAACGGAATCTACAAAGCTGTTGTCCTGAACGCCTGCGTGTATTTCCACACATTGTTGAAAATTGTCTTCGGTAATCGCTCTCAATTCTACCATTAATTTCTCCTGGAATCCTGATTTTTCGATATGCCCGGTTCCGGTAAACTGATTTTAGAATACCATCTGAAATATGTCAACAGGATGATCGAATTTTTGCCAAAAGGAGTTGACAGACGGGGGCGGGGGTTTTAGCATTTTTATGGAACTGAGAGTCGCGGGAAGAAGAAAACTTTCCGAACAGTCTGGCAGAAAGATTCTGCTGACATGAGGCCCCGGCTGATAACCGGACACAGGGAGAACAGAGTATGAAACTGAACGATGACGTATGGATTAAAAATGAGAATATTTCAGGAACCATAGTCGATATCTCCCGCAGAAACGGCAAAACTTATTATGTCGTAGAAGCCGCAGAAAGAGGTGCGGCAGAGGGGAGAGATGGAGGAGACTGGCCGCTGTTCGACTGTAAGAAGGAGGATATAGAAAGTATGTCACAGGAGAAATAAGCGTGATTACAGATATGAGAAGATTGTAAATCCGGCACATTATATTAAAGCAAAGGGTGCCGGGATCCGCCAGACATCCTCATGTCAATAAAAAGGGGGAGGGAAAATATGTTTCAGGCAATAAACGGAAAAAGCAAGGAAATCGCGCGCGTATACCGCGAATGCAGCGCATTGTTTCTGGAATGGCAGTATAAAATAGTTTGGCTCATGTTCCTCCTTTTGGGCGCAAAAGGCGCATGGTTTACAATTTACTGTTCCATGTGCCTTTACGCTGTGATTTTAATATTAAATTGTTTCTCTGATTATGCTGGCTGCATAACCTCGGCTTCTAATTCCTTGATGTCACTATCAAGCAAATTAGGGAAGCAATCAGATACTTCATCAATTTTTATCTTTCCTAATGTCAAAAGTCTACGGGCATTTTCTTTTGTTTCCTCATAACGCTCACTCTTAATAAACGACTTCATTATCTGTTCGTCATCAAACAAACTCATCATAATCGTCACAACCTCCTTTTCTCTGTCGAGCAAATATTCACTTAATACATTCCTGTCCTTGCATATGCGAATCGTTTCCGTAACTGCCTTTTGCGTCATTCCATGCTGTTTTGTCTGCTCGTTAAAAACTTTGCAGAAAATGATGTACTGGTTGATGATGTCATCTGTATCGCTTTCATAGATAACCTTTGCTTTTACCTCAATGTCTATATCCGCACCCTCAAAAAATTCTTTAGACAGAGATATTTTATCGGGTTTCCGCCCTTTGTTTCCCGTAAAAATCACATAAAGTTCAGGCTTTGGCATTTTTACTTTCTTGCTTTTGTAATAGTCTTGGCTGGTACGCTGAAAATATTCGTGATAACTCTGCGCAAGATACAGCAAAATTCTTACTAAGATATTCACTGTCCATGTTGACTGCGCCTCCACAAGTATCATCAGCTTATTATTGACAATAAAGCCTAAGTCGTTATACAGATTATCAGTCAGCACATTTGTGATTGTTACATCTGTAAGTGAGTCCTCTGTCGCTGTGGTGTCCTCTGGGTGAAGCGTTTGATACAGCTTTAGCAGATAACTCTTGTTTTGAAAAAGGTCAAGGAATACGCTGTTTTTCGCAGTACGCTTTGCCATGACTTCCTCTGTCTGTTTTGTATCGTCTGACACCTTATCACCTCGATTTCTTAAATTCCATGCTTATGGAACTGCTAATGTTCCATAAGATGTGGCATAAGATACGACATATCCTGTTCCTGCCACACTTCAATTATACAAAAAAACGCTTATCTTTACAATAAAATTCACAATAAAGATTTCTTCCTCCCTCCGTTTCGTTTTGCTATACTGTCATATTCGGACTGCAAAGACAGTATCTCGAATTTCCACTGTTTCGGCGTTATCTTCTCGCCATTCTGTAAAAGGCTCTGCATATGC
>CANOVJ010000097.1 GCA_947570615.1 uncultured Lachnospiraceae bacterium | reverse complement strand
AATCGGGGTGACAGGATTCGAACCTGCGACTTCCTGGTCCCAAACCAGGCGCTCTGGCCAAGCTGAGCCACACCCCGGTGTCTTAGTCCTGACGCACACTCTCACGCAACGCAAGTTACATTATAGATGATGCTCCCACTTTTTGTCAACAATATTTTTGAAAACTTCTCAAAAAATATGGAATCTACCTCCGGGCATTTCCGCCGGCGGGACGGGGCCCGCAGCCCTCGGAGAATCTCACAGATAATTGATGGTAAAATGCGCCTCGCCCTTCCGATCAAGATCCATTATCACAAAGGAGGGCCTGCGCCCCTCCTGCCTGGGATACGTCAGGCTCCCCGGATTCACCGCCACAAGACCTGTCTCGATATCCACCACCGGCTTGTGGGTGTGGCCGTACATGACGATATCCACCCCCCGCATCCTGGCCTCCCTCTTGATATTTTCATTTCCCATGGAGACAAAATAATTGTGCCCGTGGGTGAGCCAGATCTTATATCTCCCGATCATGAACTCCTTTTCCCTGGGGAGGTCGGAAAAAAAGTCATTGTTCCCCACCACCATCTGTACCGGAGCGCCTGCGCTCTCTGCGATCAGATACTCGCTTCCTTCGATATCCCCGCAGTGAATCACCAGATCCACCGGGGCCACCCGTTCCAGTACCTTTATGTAATTATCGTTTCTGCGATGGGTATCGCTGACGATCAAAATTTTCATAGACGCTGTCCTTTTTCTGCCCTGCTTTAAAGAGAGAGCTCCTCAAGGCGCTCTCTGACCGCCCGCAGGGCCTTCCCCCGATGGCTGATCCGGTTTTTCTCCTCCTCCGAAAGCTCCGCCGTGCTCCTTCCATAATCGGGGACCATAAAAATGGGATCATAGCCAAAGCCGTTCTCCCCCTTCTCCTCATACCCGATCCGCCCCTCTATGGTCGCCTCCTGTGTAAAGCAGCGCCCGTCCGGCAGCACGCAGGCGATCGCGCATACGAACCGCGCCGTGCGTTTTTCGTCGGGGACGAGGGCAAGGCGGGTGAGCAGATTGTTGTTCTTTTCATGGTAGGAGGTGTCCTCTCCCAGATACCGGGCCGAGTAGATTCCCGGCTCCTTATTCAGGGCGTCGATCTCCAGGCCGGAATCGTCCGCCAGTACGATGGCCTTCTGCGATGCGGCGGCCACAGCCCTGGCCTTGATCCGGGCGTTCTCGGCAAAGCTCTTTCCGTCCTCCTTAATGGGGACGTCAATCCCCGCCTCCTTCATGGAGTGCACCGCAACCGGCTCCCCGCCCAGGGTAAGCCCCTTCAGGATATCCCTGATCTCCCGCATTTTTCCTTCATTTCCCGTTGCAAAAATGATCTCCCGCATTTTAATCCCCATTCCTTCACGCGCTAATTTCCCATCTCCCCGTATGCCTTCAGGATCGCGCTGTATATTCCTTCCGCGATCTTCTCCTGATAATCCTCCCGGGTGAGCAGAATCGCCTCCTGCCTGTTGGTGGCGTATCCGGCTCTCAGGGCCACAGCCGGTACAAGGGCCTGCCGGATGGCCGTATCCGACTCCTCCGCGCTCTTAAACCCCAGCTCCTTTCCCTTCACGCCGTTCACCACTTCCTCCTCCAGGATCCGGGCCAGCTCCGGACTGCCGAACCCCGGGATAAAAAAGTCTTCATTGTAAACCGCCCCGGTTCCGTACACGCCGCTGTCCTCATCCGCCCCCAGCTCGATACGGATATACAGATCCGCCCTGGTCTCATTGGCCAGCAGGATCCGGTTCTCCTGAGCGGGATTCACATCGTCCACCCTGGTATAATATGCCTTAATATCGGTTTTGTCCAGCTTTTCCTTAAGCTTCAGAGCGATGGCCAGGTTGATTTCCTTTTCCACCAGCTCCCCCTGCGTCTGGCCGGTATTGGTTCCTCCGCAGGCCGGATCGATCACCACGATCCGGTCGTACACCTCCCGTGGACTCAGAAAGCTGATATACAGCTCCTGGCTCTCGAGAATGGAGCGGTACTCAAAGATTCCCGTCAGCTTAAACCGGAGCCGCAGAGCCTTATCCTGCTTCTCATAAATCCCGTCGCTTACCATTTCCAGATTGCCCGAGATGGCGTTTTCGTCATAAAATCCGCTCTCCCCGCCGTCCAGCAAAATCCACAGCTCCTGATCCATGTAATAGTTTTCGATGGTGATATCCGACGCCTTCACCCCCTCAGGCAGAGGGATTCGCAGATAGCTGGTGTCGGACGCATCCTCCGAGAAGGCGAGCCTCTGACTCCCCTCCTCCAGGGAAAACTTCAGCTCCTGCGTTTCGTCCTCCCCGGCCGCTCCCTGGCCGGCAGAATTTTCTGCCTGCGCCGGCCCGCCGGCCTGTGAGGCGTCTCCTGGCTGACCTTCCTTATCCGGCTCCCGAAAGGTCTCCGGCTGGCTGCTCCCCGCCGGGGCCTTCTGATCCCCGGATGAACCGGCTTGTCCCGGGGGGCCCTTTTGCCCATCCCCCTGCGGGTCTGTCTGCTCCGCCCCTTCCTCCCCGGCCGCCTCCAGGGCTCCCGGCTCCTGCGCCAGGGTATCTCTCTGAAAAGATAAATATAAAATGACCGCCAGAGCCGCCAGGGAAAAGCATGCGCACCAGACGGCGGCCCGTTTCATCAGCTTAAGCTCCATTTTCCCTCTCATTCTGCCTGCGGGGCGGCCTGGGCCCGGGGAACTGATAAAAATATGTTTTCATCATTCCGTTGTACAGCTTCCTGTTTTTGGCCGCCTTAAGTCCCAGCGCGCGCTCCGCCTGCTCATAAGCCGTGATCAGATACAGCGACCAGGAGTCCAGCGCCGCGAAACGCTCGCCGATGGTCCGGTAAAGCTCCGGCAGATTCTCCTTCTCCTCCATCCTCTCCCCATAAGGAGGGTTGGTGATCACAAAGCCATATTTTTTACTGTGGCTTAAATTCCGCACGTCTCTGCGCTGAAAATGAATGAGATGCTCCACCCCCGCAAGACTGGCGTTCTGCCTGGCCACCGAGACCACATTTTCATCCAGATCATACCCCTGGATATCCGTCTCGATACCGCGGTTCTCCAGTTCTCTGGCCTCCTGACGCACATCCTCCCATTCCCGCTGCGCAATCAGATGGTTCCACTCCTCTCCCGTAAAATTCCGGTTCACCCCCGGCGCAATACCCGCCGCCATCATGGCCGCCTCTATGGGAAAGGTGCCGCTTCCGCAGAAGGGATCCACTAGGATCCTGTCTCCCCTCCAGGGCGTCAGCATGATCAGCGCCGCCGCCAGATTCTCCGCGATGGGCGCTTTGGCCACCAGTTTCCGATATCCTCTCTTGTGCAGAGAAACGCCCGTGGTATCCAGGGCTGCCGTCACCTCGTCCTTTAACAGAAACACCCGGATGGGAAAGGGCGCTCCCTCCTCCGGGAACCACTCCCTGTGGTACGCCTCTTTCAGGCGCTCCACCATGGCCTTTTTCATCACCGACTGAATGTCCGAGGGGCTAAAGAGCTTACTCCTGACGCTGGCCGCCTTTGTCACCCAGAATTTCCCGTCCGCGGGGATAAACTCCTCCCAGGCAAGGGCTTTCGTCCCCTGGAAAAGCTCCTCCCAGGTCCGGGCCTGGAAGCTCCCCACCCTGATCAGGATCCGCTCCGCCGTCCGCAGATGAATATTGGCCCGGCACACCGCCTCCGCATCCCCCGCGAAGGTAATCCTGCCATCCTCAACTCTGACCACATCATATCCCAGATCCGTTATCTCTCTCTTTAAGACAGCCTCCAGCCCGAAATGGCAGGGCGCTATCAGCTCATATCGTCTCATACATACTCCGTTTCCACTAACCGTCCCCTGGATCCGCCGGCACATCTGCACCAGCACGCTTCCCTATTATAGCACAGGCGCTTTCTTTTGCAAACAACGGATCGCGCGCTTTACGGACTGTCCTCATGTTTATTGAAAAGTTTTCACACAAAAAAGGCGCCCGCAGGCGCCTTTTTTCCAGATCCAGTTAGAACTCGTTGTTCTTCTTGTTGTTGTCCTTGCAGTTGGAAGAGTTGGAAGAGCTGTTCTTCTGGCTGTTCTGGCTGTTCTGACTGGACTTGTTCTCCTGGTTCTGATTGTTCTGGTTGTTCTGATAATCATTCTTGGACATATTTGTTTCCTCCTGATTTTCATTTAGGTTACAGGAAGTATTATTTTCTTTTTTCACAGCTTTTATACTCATATGTGCTGGTACTTTAGTCCTATATCTTTATAAAAATTGCACAATTTTTCTTCTTTTGTCCCTGGTACTTCGGTACTATTAAATATTGTTTCTTTATTCTGTCTCGACTATAATATAAGTGTAAACAGGAGAACCCTTCAACTTCTGTTTATAACCCTTATATTAACTATTTGTACTCCCCTGTAAAGGTCTGTCATCTCCTGACAGACTTTTACGCTTTTTAAAGCCTGTCCGTGCCCTGTCCGTACTCCAGCTTCTTCAGATTTTCCTGCGGATTTTTAATCAGGGCGACCAGCGTCTCAAAAGCCTGCATGGCCATCTTTTCCTTATTACAGGTTCTCGGATTTTTCCCGGTGTCTTTGATCAGATTGTAGCGGTTCATCTGCCACACGTACAGATCGCACAGCCCGTAGCCGCACACCTTGAGCTGATCGGAAAAGGTGTGATGCGCGATATAATAGACCAGCTCCCTGTAAACCTGCTTTCTGGAGAGGATCTCCATCCAGAGCGCGTCCGTCCTCTCCCTGGCAAACTCCGCGTAATCGCAGATCTCATAAAAGGCCTTACACACCTTCACTCTCGTCGCATCGTACACAATCCCCTGCATAATCACAGCCATCCTTTCCTTATATAATGCCGCCCCTCAGCGCTCCGCCCGGGGCCTGACTCCTTCCGGAATACCACTCACACCAGCGGCGCCAGCAGTCTTGCCACCTTCCCTGTTATCTTCTGATAGATCGGGATTTTGCGGTAATAATCCATGGTGACCTCCTGGCATTTTAAAAGCGTATTCTGGAAGTCCTCCTCCACCCTGGCCACCACCGCGCTTTCCTGGAAGTACACGCCGCACTCAAAATGGTGATAAAAACTGCGGTAGTCCAGATTGACTGTGCCGACCGTGGCGCACACACCGTCCGACACAAAGGCCTTGGCATGAATAAACCCGGGGGTGTACTCATACACCCGGATCCCCGCCCGCAAAAGATCGGGATAAAAATTCCTTGCGATCCAGTACACCATCTTTTTGTCCGGAATGTGGGGAAGGATCATGGACACCTCAACCCCCCGCCCCGCGGCGAAACGCATACAGTCCAGAAACTCCTTGTCCACCACGAAATACGGCGTCATGATATGCACATAGGCGGAGGCTCTCTGGATGATGGACTCATACACGGTCTTGCAGATCTCCGTGCTCCTGGTGGGCATCTCCCCGTAGGGAATCACGAATCCATCCCGGCAGAGAGGTTTATCCAGGTCCACGTTGCGCAGATAGGCCTCGTAGTTCTCGCTTCCCGTCTCCGACACATTCCACATTTGCAGATACATCACCGTAAAGCTGCGCACCGCGTCCCCGGTGATCTTCACCGCCACATCCTTCCAGTGGCCGAACCGCTCCGTCTGATTGATATACTCATCCGCCAGATTCACGCCTCCGGTGAAGGCCACCTTTCCATCGATGACCACGATCTTCCTGTGACCCCGGTTATTCTGGGTGGTGGACAAAAAGGGCACGATGGGGGCGAACATTTTGGCTCTGATCCCCCATGCCCGGAGCTGTCTGGGATAATGGTCGGGCAGCAGAAAAATGGAGCACATGCCGTCGTACATCATCCGCACCTCCACCCCCTGCCTCACCTTCTCCTTAAGCACCTCAAGCACAGCATTCCACATAACGCCCGGCTGAACGATGAAATACTCCAGAAAAATAAACTTCTCCGCCTTTTTCAGCTCTGTGAGAAGATCCGTAAACTTATCCTCCCCCAGGGGATAATACACTGCGCTGGTGCCATGATAGGCCGGAAAATGCGCGGTCTTTTCCATGTAATGGGCAAACCCCTGAAACTGGGCGGAGCATTCCTTCATGGCCTGCCTGGTCACAGTGTCCGTGGCGAGAAGCCCCTCTGTCTCCCGCATCCGTCTGCCCAGCTTCGCCTTGAGACCGATCCCGCCGAAATTCCCCATGATAAAGATATAGATCAGCGCGCCCAGCACCGGGAACAGGCAGATGGGGATGATCCAGCTCATTTTAAATTCCGCCGGTTCGTCCCGGTTCACGATGAAAATAACCAGGATTCCCCCCAGAATGTTCATGGCCTCCCAGATAAAGGGGAAGTAGACCCTCACCTCCATGAAGCTGGCCAGCAGCACCATGATCTGGAAAACCACCATCAGAATCACGATCAGGGTGCGGCCAAATACAATTTTAAATACACAGTCTGTAAATCGTCTGAATTCTCTTTTTAATTTTTCCATACCAGGCCCCGCTTCAGTCCCACCGCAGAAGATGGAGAAGCTCCTCGAAGCACACCCCGTTTTTCTGCTCCACATCCCTTTCCATGGAGCGGATCATACATTTCTTTACGAAATGAGAGGCCTTTTTCACAGATCGGTCAAAGGGCACGCCGTTCACCGCGTCCGCCGCTATGATGGCGGCAAAGAGATCCCCCGTCCCGCACCGCTCGCTCCCTACCCGGTGTGTGCGAAACAGCGCCGGCTCCTCCTTCTCCTGATAAAGATAGTTGGCGATGAACTCCCCCTGAGGGATTCCCGTGATCACGATCCTGCCCGGGCCCATCTGCCGCAGCTTTCCGGCCATGGTAAGAAGCTCCGCCCGTTTCCAGCCCGTTTCCTTATAAGGGGTATCCGTCAGCTTACAGGCCTCGGTGAGGTTGGGGGTGATGATATCCGCCATGGCCACCAGCCTGCGCATCTGCATACACATCTCCTCCGTATAGGTTCCCACAACCTTCCCGTGGTCGCCCATCACCGGGTCGATCACCACCACGCTGTCCCTGCTGCGAAACTGCCCCACAAACTCCTCCACCATGCCGATCTGCTCCGCGGAGCCCAGAAAGCCCGACATGATTCCGTCAAAGGTAAGCCCCAGCTTCCTCCACATGGAGAGATAGCCTTCAAGCCTTGCGGTGTAATCGTCAAAATAATACTCCGGGTAGCCCGCATGGTTGGAAAAGATGGAGGTAGGCACCGGACAGCACTGGAGCCTCATATGAGAGATCACCGGAAGCGCCACCGTGAGGGCGCATCTTCCAAACCCTGTCAGATCATTGATCGCCGCAATTTTTTTCTGTTTACTTCCCATTCTCCGGATCCCGCCTCCCAACAATATTCTCCCTGCGCACGCATCAGCGTGCTGCCTATTATACGTTGTCGCAAGGAGGGGCCCGCCATCGGCGGGAA
>CANOVJ010000096.1 GCA_947570615.1 uncultured Lachnospiraceae bacterium | reverse complement strand
CATTAGCACTTCATTTTAGATATTTAACCTGTCTACTTGACAGGGGGCACATCACTGTGACAGCCCTTTTTTGAAACATAAGGATGGCTGGCGAAGCCTGGCATCCTTATGTTTCGGGAACGCATCGCTCCTATTCAATTTGCTCTCTGGTAATATTGTGCAGCCACTTCCCGCTGCGGTAGCGCCCGATGACCCAGGGCCACTTGGCGAACTCGTCGGTACACAGAAGGAAATACACCCACATCACCGGAAGTCTGAACACGAAGGCGGCCAGAAAGCCCAGCGGCACCGCGTACACCCACATGTCGATCACATCGCAGATCAGGCCGAAGCGGGTATCCCCGCCTGCCCGGAACACGCCGGCGATCAGGGTGGTGTTGACGGCGGCTCCCATAACGTAATAGGTGTTGATCAGAAGCATGTATTTTAAGTAGTGCATGGCTGTTTCGGTGAGGGACGCGTATTTCAGGATAAAGGGAGTCGCCGCAAGGATCAGCAGCCCTCCGATGGCGCCGCTTATGACGGTGAGCTTTAAGAGCTTGCGGGCGGCGGAGCGGGCCTGGTCCAGCGCGTTCTTGCCCATGATATTTCCCAGCAGGATTCCTCCTGCGCTGGCCAGGCCAAAGCACAGGATGGTGCCGAAGTTGCGGGCTACCACCACGAAGGAATTGGCGGCCACCGCGTCGGAGCCCAGATGGCCGATGATCACCGAGTACATGGAGAAGGCCACGCCCCAGGCGATATCGTTTCCAAGCGCCGGGAGGGAGAGCTTTATGAAATCGTTGAAAAGGATCTTATTTCTGTGAAACAGCATGGACAGCCGCAGCTTTACATCCTTACTTAAGGCGGAGACCACGAAGCAGGCGATCAGCTCGATCACCCTGGAGAGGGAGGTGGCCAGCGCCACGCCCGGAGCGCCCATCTTCGGCGCGCCGAACAGCCCGAAGATGAACACGGCGTTCAGGATCACGTTCAGGGTAAAGGCCATGGTGTTCAGGGCCGTGCTGATCACTACCCGGCCTACGCTGCGCAGTACCGCGAGATAAACCTCCGTCACACCCCAGCACAGATAGCTGACGCTCACGAAGCGCAGATAGGAAGCGCCTATGGAGATCAGCTCGGGATCATTGGTGAAGATCGTCATCATCAGCTCCGGGGCAAACAGCGCGAAGCATGCGGCGGCGATGGAGATCAGCATGGAAAAGCGCAGCGCGATCCCTTCTATAATTTCAATGGCCCGCATATCCCCCTTGCCGAAATACTGGGCGCACAGGATGGTGGCCCCGGTTCCCAGCCCGTAATAGACCATAAACAGAATATGGGCATACTGGGACGCCAGCGAGACGGCGGAGATGGAGGACTGCCCCACATAGTTGAGCATCACCACATCCGCGGAGCTCACCGCCGCGCTCAAAAGATTCTGCAGCACAATGGGCAGCAGGAGCTTAAAAATCTGAGAGTAAAATTCGTCGTTTTTCCATTTGTTTTTCATGTCTGTACTCCATAAAATCTTTTCTGAAAAAGGTTCCCTTTACAAAATTTGATAAACACTTCTATTCTATCATGGAGCGTCGGTAAAGTCATTGTATTTTTTGTATAATTTGTTGGTTCCATGTTGCATGGGGAAAATGAGGATTGGCATATTGAATAAAAAAGCCGGCGAGAAAGCGGCATATGAAATATGGAAATTACACGGTGAAGATGGTATACTTTAGTTGTTATGGTATAATGGAAGACAGGATGATTGATGACAGGAAAAGGAGAGACAGCAAATGGCAATTCAGGTAGAAATGGACGGAAGACTGTTTAACCTTCACACGAAGGACAGCACTTATCAGATGGTTGCGGATCAGCACGGCATTTTGCTGCACACCTGGTACGGAAAGCGGATCGACGGGGAAAACCTGGCGGATCTGATTTTTCACGCGGATGTGGGGTTTTCCGGCAATCCGCCGGAGGCCGGAGAGAACAGAAAGTATTCCCTGGACGCGCTGCCTCAGGAGCTGCCCTCGGACGGAGTGGGGGATTACAGGGAGAGCTGCATCAGTCTGGTACATGAGGACGGCAGTATGGCGGCGGATTTCCGCTTTGAGAGCTATGAGATTCTTCCCGGCGCTTATCAGGTGAAGGGGATGCCCGCACTCTACGACGGGGCGCAGGGGGCTGACGGAAGTATGACCCTTGTGATCAATATGCGGGAGAGAGCCTCAAAGGTGGCGGTACAGCTTCTTTACGGCGTTTTCGAGGAGGAGAACGTGATCACCCGCGCGCTGCGGGTGGAGAATCGGGGAGAGAGCGACGTGATTCTGGAGAAATGTCTCTCCTGCTGTCTGGATTTCCAGTTCGGGGAGTACGACATGATTACCTTTTCGGGCAGACATGCCATGGAGCGGGGCTTTGAGAGGGCCCGGATCCGCCATGCCAGGCAGGAGGTCGGCAGCAGAAGGGGAACCTCCAGCCATCAGTATAACCCCTCCGTGATTCTCTGCGGGCCGGATGCCACGGAGAATTTCGGGGACTGTTACGGGCTGTGTCTGGTTTACAGCAGCAATTTCACCGCCAGCGCCCAGATGGATCAGCGGGGACAGACCCGGGCGGTGATGGGGATTCACCCGGAGCATTTTTCCTTCCGTCTGAAAAAGGGGGAGGTTTTCGACGCGCCCCAGGTGATTCTGAGCTATTCGGACGCGGGCCTTGCCAGGCTCTCCCACCAATATCACAAAATTTTGAGAGAGCATATGTGCCGTGGAAAGTATCAGTTCGCCAGACGTCCGGTGCTGCTCAACAACTGGGAGGCTACCTATTTTAATTTCAACAAGGAAAAGCTCACCGCCCTTGCCAGGCAGGCGGCAGAGCTGGGGATCGAGATGCTGGTGCTGGACGACGGCTGGTTCGGAAAGCGGGAGGATGACAACAGCGGTCTGGGAGACTGGTTTGTAAATGAAAAGAAGCTGGGCGGCACCTTAAAGGAGCTGGGAGAGGAGATCCACGCCCTGGGGATGAAGTTCGGGCTCTGGTTCGAGCCGGAGATGATCTCCGAGGACAGCGATCTTTACCGGGCGCATCCCGACTGGGCCCTGACCATACCGGGCCGGGAGCCCAACCGGAGCCGCAACCAGCTTGTGCTGGATATGAGCAGGGAGGACGTGCGGGAGTATCTGTTTGAGAGAATGACGGATATTCTGGAGCATGCGCCCATAGACTATGTAAAGTGGGATGCAAACAGGAGCATCTGCGATATCTACAGCCATGTATATACGGGGGATCGGAACGGCGAGGTGTACCACCGTTTTGTGCTGGGGGTGTATGATCTGCTGGAGAAGCTCCTTACAGGGTTCCCGGATCTTCTGCTGGAGGGATGCAGCGGAGGAGGCGGACGGTTTGATGCGGCCATGCTCTATTACTCTCCTCAGATCTGGTGCAGCGACAACACGGACGCCGTCAACCGGCTGAGTATCCAGTACGGTACCTCCTTCTTCTATCCGGTGAGCAGCATGGGAGCCCATGTGTCGGCGGTGCCCAACCATCAGACCGGAAGGGTTACGCCCTTTACCACCAGAGGCCATGTGGCCCTTTCCGGGAGCTTTGGCTACGAGCTGGACATCAATAAGATGACGGAGGAGGAAAAGGAGCTGGTAAAGGGGCAGATCGCCGACTTTTACAAATATTATTCTCTCACCCACGAGGGAACCTACTACCGGCTCACGGGCCTGAATGAGCGGTTCTGCGCCTGGGAGTTTGTGGATGAGGAAAAGGATCACGCGCTCGAGACCCTGGTGATGACCTCCAGGGAGGGAAATCCTCTCCCGGTACATACCACGGTAAAGGGGCTTTCTCCGGAGAAGACCTACCGCTGCTCGGAAAACGGACATGTGCGCAGCGGCAGAACCTGGATGAACAGCGGTCTCACCTTAAGCAGAGTGCCCAGGGAATATGAAAGCGTCCTGATCGAGTGGACGGCAGTGTAAAAATATTAAAACAGAACGATCGACAGAGGAGAGAGAAGATGGCGGCACAGACCAACCGGTTTGCTCAGCGCCTTGCGGGCCATGAGCAGGAACTGAAAGAAAAATATATGGAGTTGTATCATGACGAGAGGGGCTATGAGGCGCTTCTTGCGTCCATGAAGGATTTTTACAGTAAGCGTCCGAAGGAACTGAAGGAGTTGGATGAGAAACGGGAGGCGGATCCCGACTGGTTCAAGGGCAGTCATATGCTGGGCGTTACCATGTATACGAACCTTTTTGCAGGGGGGCTTAAGGGACTGATCTCCCATCTGGATTACCTCTCGGAGCAGAAGATCACCTATCTGCATCTGATGCCTCTTTTAAAGATGCCTCATCCCTACAATGACGGCGGCTATGCGGTGGAGGATTTCCGAACGGTGGATCCGATGGTGGGAACCAACCGGGATCTGCAGGCGCTGACCAAAGCCCTCCGGGAGAGAGGTATCAGTCTCTGTCTTGACATGGTGATGAACCACACGGCGGACACTCACGAGTGGGCCATGCGGGCCAGGGCCGGGGAGCAGGAGTACATAGACCGGTATCAGTGCTACGATACCTGGGATATCCCGGCGGAATTTGAGAAGACCATGCCCCAGGTGTTTCCCGCCACCGCGCCGGGGAACTTTATCTGGTGCGAGGAGATGAAAAAGCATGTGCTGAGCACCTTTTACCCTTATCAGTGGGATCTGAACTACAGAAATCCCGTGGTATTCAATGAGATGGCGGCCAATATGATGTTCCTGGCCAATCTGGGCGTGGAGGTTCTGCGCATCGACGCGGTGCCCTACATATGGAAGGAGCTGGGCACCACCTGCCGCAATCTCCCTCAGGTCCATACCATCGTGCGCATGGTGCGGATGATCCTGGAGGTGGTGTGTCCCGCGGTGATCCTTAAGGGCGAGGTGGTGATGGCTCCCAGGGAGCTTCCCCCCTATTTCGGCACCCCGGAAAGGCCGGAATGCCACATGCTCTATGGGGCTTCCACCATGGTGAATCTCTGGGGCGCGCTGGCCACCAGGGATACCAGACTGCTCAAGCATCTGCTGGACGAGATTCACAGCCTGCCGGACAACTGCTTTTTCGTCAACTATCTGCGCTGCCATGACGACATCGGCTGGGGGCTGGACGAGGACTACGAAAAGGCGCTGATGATCGACCCGCTTTCCCACAAGGAGTATCTGTATCACTTCTTCGAGGGCGTTTTCCCGGGCAGCTTCGCACGAGGGGAGCTTTATAACTACGACCCTGTATCGAAGGACGCCAGGAGCTGCGGCACCACCGCCAGCCTCTGCGGCGTGGAGAAGGGCGGATTCGAGGGAGACCGGGCGCAGGTGGCCATGGGCGTTTCCAGAGTCCTTCTGATGCACGCGGCCTGTATGAGCCTGGAGGGCTTTCTGATGCTTTCCTCCGGGGATGAGATCGGACAGGTCAACGATTACCGTTATAAGGAGAATCCGGAGCTTGCGGCGGACAGCCGATATCTCCACAGAAGCCCCTTCAACTGGGACAACGCGGAAAAGAGGGCCCAGGAGGGAACGGTGCAGTATGCCGTCTGGGAGGGCCTTAAGAGGCTGGAAAAGCTTCGCCGGGAAAACCCCTGCTTCGGCAGCAGGGCGTACGTGTCCACCTGGGATACGGGGGCGATGCCGGTGCTGGCTATCCGCCGCACCCTGGACGACCAGGAGCTGGTGTGCCTTTCCAATTTCTCCGAGTGGGAGCAGTGGAGCAGCCTGCCCACCCTCTGCGGGGAGTATGAGGATATCTTCACGGGCGAGCCGGTGGATTTACAGCAGGTGCGGCTTGGGGCGTATCAGTATCGGTGGTGTGTGAGGAAAGGGTGAACCCTGCCGTAAGGGGAAGCTGTTTTAAGGCTGCGTTACAACGCAGCCTTATTGTATAAAAAGGGCCCTGTGATGCAGCAAAGACGTGAAAATCAGGTATAAGTTTTAAAAGGAGTCACATGTTACCGCCCCGATACTGGTAACAGGAAGGGGGTCTGGACGTGGAGTTATTCAGTGCTTTTCTTGGATTGCCAGTCAGGAGCTTCTGTCACTTTTTCCTCAGAAACAACACGCACAGTCCCCCCAGCACCGCCTGAACCGCCGGAATGGTATACCACACCCCGTCCAGTCCCAGAAGCAGCGGCAGGAGGTAGATAAACGCCAGCGTCAGCACAATTTCCCCGTAGACCAGGATACTGGAGCGCCCCACCCGGTGGGTGGCGTAGAGATAGGAGACCGCGGGCTTGGTGAGCCCGTAGAGAGCCATCACCAGCGCGAAGGCGGGGGCGGCATGGACGATATAGGCCGCCGCCTGCGGGGAGGTTCCGTAAAAATCAGGCAGGATATCCCGCACCAGATAAAAGAAAACCGCCCCCGCGATGCCGAAGGCGACGCCCAGGCAGAAGGTCCAGCGGGCGTAGGTTTTCAGGGCTTTCACGTCTCCCTTTCCCTCGCTTAAGGACAGAAGGGGCTGGCTTCCGTCGCCGATGCCCTGCACCAGAAGCTCCATAAAGGAGATGATATAGGCCAGCACCGCGTAGGCGCTCACCGCCTCCTCTCCGCCGTAGCGCAGCGCCTGCAGGTTCATGAAAATAATGGTCACGGAGGGCAGGTAGGTGAGTCCGAAGGGGGAGGCCGCCACCCGCAGGATGGAGCGGATCGTTCTCCCATCCGGGCGCATGGCGGAAAGAGGGACGCGGTTCTTTTTCCTCATATAAAAAGCAATGCACAGAACCAGTGTCAGCACCTGCCCGCACACGGTGGCCAGCGCCGCCCCCTTAAGACCCAGCCGCAGGACGATCACGAAGAAATAGTCCAGCAGGATATTGGAGATACACCCCAGCCCCATGGCGCACATGGAATAAAAGGAAGCGCCGCGGTTGCGCATCAGGGGAACCATGCCGGAGGCAAAGACCTGCACCATGCCGCCCAGCAGAATATAATTTAAGTAGGTTTTTGCCAGGGGAAGAAGGCTTCCCTTCGCCCCCAGCAGCAGAAGGAGAGGCTCCCCCAGCGCAAACAGCAAAAGGATCAGGATAAGGGAGCCGCTAAGGAGCAGGAAAAAGGCGTTTCCCTCCGCCAGCAGGGCTTTCTGCTCCTTCCCCGCGCCATTGTTTAAGGAGACGATCACGGCGGCCCCCATGCCGACGCCGGTGCCCAGGGAGATGATCAGGGCCACCAGCGGCCAGGCGATGTTGATGGCGGCCAGCCCCGGATCTCCCATTGCCCTTCCCACGAAGATCCCGTCCACGATGGAATAGATCCCGGTGAGCAGGAAGGAGAGCATGGATGGAAAAATATATTTCAGGTAATTCTTTTTCATTTGAAAAACAGGCTCCTCTCGGAATTTGGGCGTTTCGCAAATTCATATCCATCCAGTATAGCCGAAAAGCGAAGGACAATCAAGGCTGTTTTTCAACGTGTCAGGTTAAACTTTGTAGGATTACAATACATGTGTTACAACTGAATATTTAAAAAGCAGAAATACCCG
>CANOVJ010000095.1 GCA_947570615.1 uncultured Lachnospiraceae bacterium | reverse complement strand
CTGCTGCGCCCCTGTACCCCGCACAGAAGGCTGCCGCCCTCTGTACTCCCGCAAAATGACAGCCCCGAAGCCGCCGCTTCAAGTCCGCATTGAATGTGTAAATGCTGGCTTCCCGATCCGCTTCATTGAATAGAATCCAGTTGTTCGTGTCCCTGTCCATATGAATTTATAAGGCAACTGAACTCTTCGCGAACAAGTATGGCATATCTCAGAAGCATGGCGGCAAGTTCCCCCAAATCTTTTTCTACATGTGAGATGTCGAACGGTTTACTGACAATCTTCTCATAAGGTTTCAGTATACATACCGTACTTTTCCCTTTTACCACATCAATTCCTACGCTGATCAAAATAACCTCCTGACTTGGTAATTTTTTATTAGCAATCAGTAAAACCATCCACACTTATTACGATTCAGTTTAGTTCGTTACACGATAGCTCTTATAGAGTATCAACCTGCCTAAGCGAATATTAATAATAAGGGGTTGGTTGACGGTTTTATTGACGGATGTTAGAAATCCAAAAAAGCCTATGCCATACCAACTGCTTCCCTTATTATAATAAAATAAGTGTAGATGTCAGAGTTAATTACTCTCTAACTACTACACTTTTATGGTACTAAAAATGCCATGCAATCAAACAACTTCTTGCATAGCATTTTTCATTTTTCCGTTTACCTGGCATTCGCCATAATTTTGTGAATATTTCCTTATGACTCCTGTCTTTTACAGGGTTTCCTTTTTCTCAATGCGGAAGATGGGACTTGAACCCACACGTGCGCAATGCACACAAGATCCTTAGTCTTGCTCGTCTGCCAGTTCCGACACTTCCGCCCGACTCACGCCACAAGTGATATATTACCATTTGGGACGTAATTCGTCAATACCTGTTTTAATTTTTCTTTTTATTTTTTTCGTCCTAGCTCTTTTTTTCCAGTCTCTCCTGCTTATCCTGCTTCCACTCCCCCGCAGACTTCTTGAGCTCCTCAAGCGCCTCGCCGAAGCGTCTCGAATGCATGCCGGGATTTCCCTTTATAAGGCTCCTCTGCCAGAAATCCCGAAGCCGCTTAAACTGCTGCCTCTGCTCCTTTTCCACAAAATATTTGTTGCGCAGCTCCATGATCTCCTCCCAGGCGTCAGCCATAAACTCCGGAGAGCTGATCCTAAACCGCTCTTTGAGGGAGGCGAATTTTCCCTCGATGCTCTCCATCAGCTCGTCAATACGCTGAGAATTCTCCTGCCTGCGGGTTTCAATTTCATCATTGGCAACCGCAATAATCACATCCAGCCGCTTCTGGATTCTCTCCATCTCCGCTCTGGCCTTTTCCAGTCCGATCAGCACATCGCGCAGATCCATCGCTGCCTTGAAGGAAAGCGTGAAGTCAACGATAATGTATACGCTCAGCCCGAGGGTGAGCGCCGTAACCACCCCGTATGGAATCAGAGAAACCGCCTGCTCCACACCCCTGTGTACAACCTCTGTCATCAGGATGGTCAGAAAGCCCCAGGCGATGGTGGAGGAAAGACAGATATGTCCCTTATAATTAAACCTCTGGTTGGAGTAATCCCAGTAGCGCACCTTAAAGAGGGACTCCATCAGCACACCTGTGACCAGCTCCAGGGCGGTGGCTCCGATACACCCCGCGATATAAGTCAGAAGGATATTATCCTGAAAGGGCATGGAGACCACCAGCATCATGATCGCCCCGCTCCCGTAAATGGGCAGGAATGGCCCCCGCATAAAGCCCCGGTTTACAAATTTCCTGCTCTTTATGGATACAAAGGAGGATTCAAATATCCAGCCGAAAAAACAGTAAAAATAAAAGAAAAACAGCCATTGTATAAGGGAATACTGAACCATACTCTCTCTCCCTGCGTTCCGCCTTATTCTTTCGTCCTGCCTCCGGTACGCCGTCTTTTTCTCTCAGAAACGTACTAACCGCCCCGGCCCGGTCACATAAAGCTG
The DNA here is from genome assembly GCA_947570615.1 of uncultured Lachnospiraceae bacterium. Classification (GTDB taxonomy): domain Bacteria; phylum Bacillota; class Clostridia; order Lachnospirales; family Lachnospiraceae; genus Suilimivivens. The sequence continues at coordinate 5,829 of CANOVJ010000095.1, read as the reverse complement.
ATAATCTCCTCTTTCGGCGCCCTGGTTTTTTCCACGCTGACCGCCTTAAGCACTGGCCCTTCGCCGCCATAGTCTGCGAAATATTCCTTCGCCACCGATGCGGTCACCTTCACCCACTCCCGGTCAGAGAGCGCGCCGCACTCCTCGTACTCGCAGGCAAATCCCAGGAAAGCCATATCGTCCGCACAGCAGGTCATGGCCATACGGCCCGGCACAAAGTAGCCCTCCGGGAAATCCCCGGGCTTTAGCACCATGGCCGTAAACCGGACGGTTTTGCCCACATAGCGCTCCAGGTTGTCCAGACTGTCCAGATACCAGATGCCGTACCCTTCATTGTCCAGCTCGATCACATCATCCTCCAGCGAGTAGGGCAGATCCTCCTCGAAAATCTGGTTGATCTCCCCCTGGGCTCCTTCAAAGACGATCTCCGCCTGCTGGTTGATGGCCTTGATATTCCTTCTGTAAAGGCTTAAATCCTCCACCTCGTCGCAGCGGTTAAATATGATCATCTCCGACTTTCGCAGCATCTCCGCCAGCAGTGAGCGCATATTTGTAAAATACAGAGGGAATGTGGAGGCGTCGATTATGGTGATCTGCTGTTCCACCTTCCAGTGGAAGGGGAGCTTCAGATTCTTAAAATTCCACATGCCGTTGTACTCGATAATGATCCGCTCCGGCTTATATTTCTTCTCCAGCTCGAGCAGATGCGGCGGGGCAAGCTCCTCCTCGTCCTCTATCATCACCAGCTCTGTCCGGCTCCTTTTTAAGAGCGCCTCGTCGTACTCATTTTCCCCCTCCTCACAGACCAGCAGAAGGGTTCTGCCCCTCACCTGAAAGTAGGGCTGATCCAGCGTAAAGGTGATAAACTCCGTCTTTCCGCTTTCCAGAAAGCCATTTATGATATAAACAGGCTTCATCCTGACCTCCATTCCGGCGCACTATGCTCTCGCGCTCTCAAAAAGCGCCTTCAGCGCATCCTCTTTCAGCTGAGAGCCGATCACACAGAATTTCCCGGTCACGTCCGGTTTTCCCATGCGCACATTGCTCTCCCCGGGAACATAGTCAAAATACACCCAGCCGCCGTCCCCTGCGGGAACCATGCCCTTGGCGCGAAGGATAAATCCGTATTTTTCTTCGTTTTCCAGCTCCTCCAGAATGTGCTCCACCGCATCCCTTCCATAGGCCGTCGGACTCTCCATGCCCCAGCTTGTAAACACCTCGTCCGCGTGATGGTCATGATGGTGATGACCCTCCCCGTGATGATGGCCGCAGCCGCACTCGCCATCGTGATGGTGATGATCATGGCCGCACTCCTCTCCCTCATGGTGGTGATGCTCATGATGGCATTCCTCCCCCTCATGGTGGTGATGCTCATGATGGCACTCCTCTCCCTCATGATGGTGGCCGCAGCCGCACGCCTCACCGTCGTGGTGGTGATGGTGTCCCTCCTCCTGCCTGTTGCGGTTCGCCATCAGCTCTGCCATCATTTCCGCCTCCAGATCCCCGGCCCCTTCTATGGCAGCCAGGATATCCTTCCCGTCCAGCTCCTCCCAGGGGGTTGTGATAATGGTGGCCTTCTGGTTATGCTCTCGGATCAGCGCAACAGCCTGATTGAGCTTTTCCTCAGAGATCTTTCCCGTGCGGCTGAGCACGATGGTTCCCGCATGGGCAATCTGATTGATAAAAAACTCTCCGAAATTCTTAATGTACATCCTGCACCTGGACGCGTCCACAACGGCCACCGCACTGTTTAAGGCAACCTCCGTCGTATCGATCACATCCTGCACAGCCTTCATCACATCGGAGAGCTTGCCCACCCCCGAGGGCTCGATCAGGATCCTTTCCGGCTCATAGGTGTGCAGCACCTCCTTTAAGGACGTGCCGAAATCCCCCACCAGCGAGCAGCAGATACAGCCGGAATTCATCTCTTTGATCTCGATGCCGGATTCCTTCAGGAATCCGCCGTCGATGCCGATCTCGCCGAATTCGTTCTCGATAAGCACCGTCTTCGTATCCGTCAGAGCCTCCCCGAGAAGCTTTTTGATCAGCGTCGTCTTGCCCGCGCCCAGAAAACCGGACACAATATCAATCTTTGTCATTCCCATTCCTTCTTTCTACCAACTCAAGACCTTTTTACAGCTATGCCTGTCCTTTTCCGGACAAGCCTATTATAATGAGTTCAATCTCATAAGTCAAATATCCAGCAGGACCTGACTGTTGGTTCCGTAAAAAATATCGTCCCTTCCTGAGAGTCTCCGGCAGATTTCCTCCATGCGCTCCCAGTTCCCGTCCACCTCGAACTCATAGCTGTGTCCCCAGATATAGAGAAGCTGGGGCTTATCCGGCTCAGACGCCACAAACCTGTCGATCATCTCAAACAGATCCTCCCGGTTGTGATGGGCGCTGGCCTTCAGGGCCAGCAGATTTTCGCTGATCTCAAAGTCTCCGGTTTCCTCCACGCTTCTGGCGTACCGGATCCCGCAGTCCGCGGCGATCTTCATCACCCGGGCGTCATACGTCCCAAAGGGATAGGCCATGCCGCAGATTTCCCGCCCGAAAATCCGCTCCAGATTCTGTCTGTCCAGCCGGATCTCATTATAGACCGTCTCATCGTCCCACCTGGGCAGATCCGCATGGGTCAGACAGTGAACCGCTATCTCATGCCCCGCATAGAGCCCGGGCAGCTCCTGCGCGTTCATGCGGTGGATCTGCACCCCGTCCTTTTCAAACCAGCTGGCCCGGCTCATAATACCGCTGTTTAAGTTAAAGGCAGCCTTCATCCCATACCGGTTAAAAATCTCCACCAGCCTTCTGTCCATGGTCACGCCGTCGTCATAGCTGAATGTAACCGCTTTGCTTTTTCCATTCCACATCATCTTTCCCCCGCTTTCTGCCGCCCAGGCGGCGTTCTCATCAGACTGAGAATGTCCGTTCTTTATTATATGCTTTTTAAAGGAATTGTACAACCCCGTCAAAGCATCACAAACTGCCGCGGACGCGCCGCTACATATAGCGGAAAACATTATAAATACTGATGCAGATGATCACTCCCATCAGTCCTCTGAACAGCTTATCCATCTCCTCATTTCCGATCCTCCGGTTGATTCTGCTGCCGGCAAGTCCTCCCAGCACGCCGCAGCCGGACATCAGGACGAGCATCTCAGGTTCAAAAGGGGGCACATCCCCCTTCACGACAGCCAGTAAAAGGGCAGAAATCTGGGAAAACAGGATCACATAGATGGAATTTAAGGCGGCCAGCTTCGACTCCATGGAAAAGAGGCAGAACAGCACTACGAGATTGATGGGACCGCCGCCGATTCCCAGAAAAGAAGACATCATCCCGAGCAGGATGCCGATGCCGAAAACAACCGCCTTATTCTTTATATTCCCTGTGGGAATCCTTTTCTTACAGATGGTACAGACCAGCGTCCCCGCCGTAATCAGGGTCAGAACCGCTCCCTGGACAGCGGCCATCCTCTCTCCACTGGAAAGGAGCTCCGTCATCCTCTGACAGAGCTCCTTTCCGGCCATCCCTCCCACTACGCCGCCAAGCGCCAGAACCGTTGCAAACCGCCTGTCAAACCCGGCCTGCGTCCCTTTTCGCAGATTCCTGTACAGGGAAACGGCGGACATGGAAAGCACCGTGACGCCGGAGAGAAAGGAGCCCGTAGAAACAGACATGATTCCCGTGGCGTCCAGCACCGGTTTGATGATCACGCCTCCGCCGATGCCGCAGACAGAGCCCACAGCCGAAGAAAAAAAGCAGACCAGTACAATGATCAGATATTCCATTTGATAACTCCCTCCCGCCTCATACACAACCGTGCGATTTTTTGCATCCGGGGCAGACACGCCTCAAAGAACATCCGATATGATTCACAGAAGCGATTTTCGCCGGGCACACTTCCCGGCTGCTGTCTGTGCCTGCGGCATCCTCCCCGGCAGACTGCGAAATACGGACATTTCACGCACCTCGCTGTGTGATCGCGCGAATTTTCAAGAAAACCGATCTCCCTGCGCCTTCGCTCAATCGCCTCGAATCCTTCCTCGTTCAGATTTCCCAGCCTGTAGCCATCCATCGCATAAAAATCGCAGGGGTAAACGCTTCCGTCCGCCTCCACTACATTCTGGACGCTGCAGACTCCCCTCTGCTCACAGGACTCGGGCACATAACCCATGAGGATCCCGATATAGTTCTCAAACTGCCTGATATAGGGCTGCCTGCCCCGTTTCAGATCGTCCTCCCACAGTTCAAACAGATCGATCAGAAACTGCCCGTAGACTCCGGGCCGCAGGGAATATTCCCGCCTGCCCTGCTCCTGCGTCACAGGATCCAGACAGGCGATATACTGCTGCCAGGAAAATCCCAGCTTCCTGTACTGCTCATAGATTCTGCGGATTTTGGGCGCGGTTTTTCCGTTCACCACCGTGAGTACGTTAAAATCCGCGCCCGCCTCCTTCAACAGGCCGGCCGTGTGCAGCACGCGCAGGTACGTGTCCTGGCCGCTTCCATCCCTCCGGAGGCATCGTGGGTGGCTTTGACGCCATCCACGGAAAGCCCCACCAGAAAATGGTTCTGCGAAAGAAACGCGCACCACTCCTCATCCAGCTCATAGCCGTTTGTCTGGATCGCATGATTTATTTTCAGATGCTTCGAGTTATATTGCTCTTCCAGCTCAAGGCACTTACGGAAAAAGTCAATGCCCGCCAATGTAGGCTCTCCCCCCTGGAAAACGATATCGCACTGTTTTCCGGCGGTCTCCACGATCCGCCGTATCATCCACGCCGCTCATGATACTGGATGCCGTAAAGTTTTTCAGGTACTCGAACAGATCGTTCTCAATAAAGGTTCTCTCATCCAGTTTCGCGGTGTCCACCATCCGAAGGGGAATATATTCCGTCTGGAGATAATCCCACACCTCGTCCACCATGGAATCCCTGTACCATGTTGAAAAAGCTTCCTCTTTTCCGATATAGATGCTCTCGTCCTTAAGAACAAGGGGCGAATTTCCCACCATACCGTATGTATACTTGTAGTTCTCCACCGTAAAATCATCTGTCAGGCCTTCCGGCGTCTTCCGGAACACGGTGCCGCTCTCGTCAATATCCCAGTATCCGCCCCTGTCCCCGTATTTTACGATATATTTATTCTCTGTGCTGCTGGAAAGATAATCCCACCACTCCAACAGCTTTTCCGGATTTTCACAGGCAGATGTGATGGCAAATCCCGTCCTGTTTCCCTGAAAACTGTCTCTGCGTCCGCTCTTTACATAAGTATAATCCGGCTCCGCGTTGAGAAAGGGCAGCACCACATACTGCTCCGCCAGCTCATCCGACATCATCGCACAGGGCGACCAGCATACGGCAGCTCCCACCACGCCGCTTTTGAGCTTAGCAAAAAACTGATCGTTGGTCTCCGTAAAGGACTCCACATCATAGAGCCCCTCCTGCACAAGTCTGTGCATATATTCCAGGAACCCACGGTAAGCGTCCGTATCCATGGTGGGAACGGCTTTGTTGTCCTTCACCATAAAGTAGTGTGACTCGGCCGAACTGGAATAACCGCCAATTCCCCAGGCATTCGCCATATTCATGACGCCTGCGCACCAGTTTGCCTCGCTGGTCTTGAGCAGGATCTCATCGGAAGCGTCTCCGTTCCCGTTCATATCATTGTCCCGGAAGGCGCATAACACCTCATAAAATTCCTCCGTAGTCGTCGGAATATCTATCCCGCCCTCTATGGCCCTGTAATCCTCCATTACGTGCGGAGCATGTTCCTCAAGGATACCCGACAGATCCGCAAAGGAATCCATACTGCTTGCGATCTGT
>CANOVJ010000094.1 GCA_947570615.1 uncultured Lachnospiraceae bacterium | reverse complement strand
CACTGTAATACCGCATCGTCAAATTCATGCATATTTTCTCCTCCTTGATAAAACATCGTGGTACTATTATTATGCTTTAAGCGGGCCAGGCCGTCAATACCTCTTGTAAAAAATAGCAGAATTACCGTCTTTCCATATTTTTTTTATGCACAGCGACAGTTTCGCAAATTGCCTGCGCCTCCCTCTCAGGGCGTATCGAGAAGCGTTTCGGCGATGATATGATACACTCCCTTTCCTGCCCATCCCGGACAGATCCGTCCCGCCGCTTCCTTCACCTGGGAGGTGGCCGTCTCCACCGCATAGCTTATCCCCGCGGAGCGCATCATACCGATATCGTTGTCGTTATCCCCGAAGGCCATGGTCTCCTCCCTGCCGATGCCGAGCCGTTCCTCCAGAATCTGGAGCCCCCTGCCCTTGTCCACCGTCCGATCCATAAAGTCCACCCATTCCTCCCCCGCCATACAGGCTTTGACCTGATCCTTCCAGGCAGGAATGAAAACGTTCTCCCCGAGACTGCGGATGCTCCCCTTTCTGTACACGGCGATCTTGATGATCTCCTCGTCCTGCGAGAGGACATCCTCCACCTGGCGGAAGGCGTTGTGATAGCCATATCGGAGCAGGTCGATGAAAGCCTGGTTCCTGCTCTCGATCAGGCTGCCCTCCGGGGTGGAGATCACAGCCTCGCACTCCCCATAGTACGGGCGCAGCATGGTCAGGATCCCCTCTATGTGCTCCCGTTTCATGGGCGTCACGGAAATATTCCTGTCCTGATAACGGATATGCGCCCCGTTCTCCGCGATATAGGCGATCTCCTCCGCCACCTCCCGGAACACGTTCTTAAGACTCTCATACTGCCGGCCGCTGGCAGCGCAGAAGAGAATCCCCTTTTCCTTAAGCCTTCTTATGGCCTCCACCATCTCCGGATATAAATCCGGTGTGGAATCTTTGATCAGAGTGCCGTCCACGTCTGATGCGATTAAGCGTATCATGATTTATGGTGTGCTCCTTTCCCGAACCAGAATTGAAGAAACTGAAAATGTCAGAGCTTATACTGCATAAAATTGCCATTCTTTACAAACCCGAAATCCGTATACAGAAGTACCCCCATGTCCGAGGCCGTGATCTGGACGACGCTGCATCCGTATTTTCGGGCCTCCTCCACGACCCGGCCCAGAAGCTCCCGGGCAATCCCCTGCCTGCGGTATGCCCTGTCCGTATACATGCTGGAGAGAATGCCCATCCTCCCGTTCGGGCACCCGAAATGGGGCGGCCTCTCCACAAAGGACATGCCGCTGGTTCCAATCATTTTATCAGGCAGAGCGTGAGAGGGTTCGTTCCTCTCAACGGCCAGCCAGGACACAAAGGTGCCGTCGGCCATATGGCGCTCATAATAATCCCGCAGAGCGGGCTTTAAGTCCGACTCCCGCCTGGCGCCCTCCTCCCTCAGCTGGCTGATTCTCATTTCAATGAAGGCGTCCAGTTCGCCCGCTGTCAGCCTCCGGTATTGTATTGCCATATTCATTATCTCCATATTTGATGAAAAAATTACCCGGACTCTCCACCCGCGAGCTCCTGATACACTCTCCCCACCGGCAGTCCCACCACGTTATTGTAATCCCCGCAGATGCCTCTGACAAAGGCGGCGCACCGCCCCTGAATGCCATAGGCCCCGGCCTTGTCCATGGGCTCCCCGGTATCAACATAGGCTTCGATCTCCTGCCGACTCATGGGATACATGGTCACGTCCGTCTTTTCGTGAAAGGTTACCCTGCGGGGAGCTGCCGCTCCATCCGCACCATCCACGAAAAGAAGGGTCACTCCCGTGTAGACCTGATGGGTCTGTCCCTGCAAAAGCGTCAGCATCGCCACGGCGTCCTGCCGGTCTGCGGGCTTACCCATGACTCTCTCTCCAAAGGCTACCACGGTATCCGCTCCGATCACTACGAAGGGCGCGGAAAGAAAATCCGCCGCCTTATTCTGCCCCGGAGCATCACACACTGATACCCCCGGTTCGTCCTCCCCGCCGGGACGCTTTTTAAGAAGCTCCTCCAGCACCGCCCGGGCCTTCAGCGCGGAGAGCTCCTCCACCATCTCCCAGGGCTTTTCACTGCGGGTCTTTTCCTCCACATTGGCGGACACTGTCTGAAATGTCAGCCCGATCTGACTGAGCAGCTCCCGCCGCCTGGGGGAGGCGGAGGCGAGAATAATGGTATATTTACTCATGATGCTTCTCCGGGATAAACACTCTGCTGTTGACCAGCTTTTCCTGCGCTCTCACCGCTTCCTTCACCATATGGCAGAATTCCAGCTGAGAGTTGACGGCCCCCGCCTCTCTGGGTGCCTTTTCGTAAACTCCTTCCTCCGTGAGAATGTGGGCCTTCACGTTGTCCTCGAGCTGGGTCTGGAGAATGCTCATGAGCTTTCTCTGCAGCTCCGGCTTATCCACCGGGAACATGATCTCCACCCGGCGCTCCAGGTTTCTGGGCATCCAGTCGGCGCTTGCGCAGTAATACTCCGGCTTTCCGTTATTTTCAAAGTAAAAGATACGGCTGTGCTCCAGGAAATTTCCCACAATGGAGCGGACGGTGATATTGTCTCCGATTCCGGGAAGACCCGTTTTCAGACAGCAGATCCCTCTCACGATCAGCTCGATCCGCACTCCCGCCGCACCGGCCTCATAGAGAGCCTTGATCACATCCTTGTCGCATAGGCTGTTCACCTTCGCGATAATGTGCCCGCCCCGGCCGGCCAGCGCGTTTTCCTTTTCCCTTCCTATTAAAAAGAGGAATTTATCCTTAAGCCATAAAGGCGCAAGGGAAAGCTTATTCCATCCTGGAGGCTCCGAGTAACCCGAAAGCATGTTGAACACCGCCGTGGCGTCCTCGCCGATGGAAGGCGCTGCGGTGAAGAGCCCTACGTCCGTGTAGAGCTTGGCGGTAGCGTCATTGTAGTTCCCGGTTCCCAGGTGGACGTATCTGCGGATCCCGTCCTCCTCCCGCCGCACCACCAGAGTGATCTTGCTGTGGGTCTTAAGGCCCCGCAGGCCGTAGATCACGTGGCATCCAGCCTTCTCAAGCATCTTTGCCCACACAATATTGTTTTCCTCGTCAAAACGGGCCTTTAGCTCCACCAGAACGGAAACCTGCTTGCCGTTCTCCGCCGCCTGGGCCAGAGCCGCGATGATGGGAGAATTGCCGCTGACACGGTAAAGGGTCTGCTTGATGGCCAGCACGTCCCTGTCCCTTGATGCCTGCCGGATGAAATCCACCACCGGGGTGAAGCTCTCATAAGGATGGAACAGCAGAATATCCTTCTCCCGTATCTTTTCAAAAATGTCATACTCTCCGGAAAGCTCCGGTACCGGACAGGGCCTGGCGTAGCGCTTTTCCTTCAAATGCTCATATCCGCTCAGACCGTACATTTTCATCAGGAAGGTCAGGTCCAGAGGGCCTGCGATACGGTAAATCTCCTCATCGGAAACGCGCAGCTCCTCCTCGATAATTTTCAGAAGCCGCTCATCGATTCCCTCTTCCACCTCCAGGCGGATTGCCTGGCCCCACTGCCGCCTTTTGAGCTGACGCTCGATCTCCTTGAGAAGATCCTCCGCCTCGTCCTCCTCAATGGTCAGGTCGGCGTTTCGCATGATCCGAAAAGGACAGGAGCTGACGATGTCATAATTCATAAAAAGCTTGTGGATATTCCTCTCGATGACCTCCTCCAGAAGGATCACCGTTTTGGTCTGCGCATCCTTCGCAGGGATCTCCACCAGCCGGTCCAGCACGCTGGGCACCTGAACGGTGGCGAACTCAAGGCTCTCGTCCCCATCCTTTTTCATGACCAGCGCCCCCAGGTTTAAGGACTTGTTGCGGATCAGCGGGAAAGGCCGGGAGGAGTCCACCGCCATTGGAGTGAGCACCGGATAGACGTTTTCCTCATAATAGCTGTCCACAAAGGCCGCTTCCTTTTCGGTGAGATCCTCGTGCCGCTCAATCACCCGGACGCCGTTTTCGGCAAGTCCGGGAAGGATCTGCCGGTTGTAGATGGCATACTGCTGCTCCACCAGCTCGTGGGTCACCCGGCTCAACGCCCCGAGCTGCTCTGTGGGCGTCATGCCCGCAATGTCCGGTTTGCTGTAGCCCGCATGCACCATATCCTTTAAGGACGCCACCCGCACCATAAAAAATTCGTCCAGATTAGAGGCCGAGATCCCCAGAAACTTCAGTCTCTCAAAGAGAGGGTTATCCTGGTCGGTGGCCTCGCTCAGCACCCGCTTGTCAAACATGACCCAGCTCAGCTCCCGGTTACTGTAGTAAGCCGGATCGTCATAGATGGATTTGCTCATTTCCTTTTTGTCCCCCTTTATTATACAATATACCGTACCCTGTGATTTACCGTCTCACAATGACCGGGCGCACGTTGTAGACCTCCTCGAAGAAGTCCGCCCTGGCGTCGAAAAGTCCCTTTTCCAGCAGAATATTCTCCCGCGTATCCACCGCGAGGATCAGCTCGTCATCCTCCAGCGAGATGCGCACCTCCTTAAATTTCTGCTTATGGCTGCGGTCCAGCCCGTTAGCCACCCGCAGAATCGCCGTGAGCTTGGAGATTTTCAGATAGGACTCCCGGTCCATGGAGGTGGTTCCCATGGTCTTGTCATAATCAAATACCAGATGATTGTACTTCACCACATTGGCCACGATCTCCCGCTCCTGATGGGAAAGCCCGATGATCTCCGTGGCCATGATGATACTGTAGGAGCACTCTCCCAGATTCACCATGCTGATATATTTCCCGCAGTCGTGAAGGATGGTGGAAATCTGCAAAAGAAGCCGCTCCCTCCTTCCCAGGCCGTGAAGTCCCTTCATACTGTCAAAAATGGTGAGGGCGATCTTCTCCAGGGTCTCGCTCCTTTTTTTGCTGCCCCGGTAGCGCTTGCTGATGTTCTGCGCGCAGGCGATGATATCCTTCTCAAAGTCATGGGCCGCCGTCATGATCCTGTTTTTCTCCGCATACTCATAGGCAATGCCGTCGCACAACGTCACCCCCGGCGCCCAGATCTGCTCCGCCCCCATGTGATCCATGATCCCGCGCAGCACGATCATGGAAATATACAGAAGAGGGATGTTCTTCTCCGGCGTATCCAGCGCCCTGGCCAGCTCCGGGAAGCTTTTGGTCCTGCAGATCCGGGCAAAGTATTCCATGGTTTCCCGGTCCGCATAGCCCTGCATGCCCTCGTTCCCCCTCCTGCGGGTTACCACCGCCGAGAGATAGTCGTCCACCACGATGATATTCCGGATCTGCCTGTCCTTTAAGTAAAGCTTTTTGTAGACGCTCATCTGCGCCTCCACCATTTCTCCGATCAGGGTCTCGTACTGGCTGATGCCGGCGTCCAGGTGGACCAGCCGCTCCTGGAGCCGCAGAACGCCCAGCCGCATGTTCTGGGTGGAGACCAGGGTATCGTTGTCAAACAGGGAAATCTGGATGCTTCCCCCTCCGATATCCAGAATGGCGGTTCCGTTCTCGATGATCCGCTCAAAGCCCTCCCCCTGGAACGCAATGGACTTATAGTCCAGAAAACGCTGCTCCGAATTGCTGAGCACGTCGATATGGATCCCCGTTCTCTGCTCGATCTGATCCAGCAGGATGGCCCGGTTGCGGGACTCGCGGATAGCGCTGGTGCCGTAGGCTCTGTACTCCTCCACCTGATAGGACTTCATGATATCCGAAAATTCCCGAAGCACCCTGCAGAGCTCATCCACCCTCTCGTAGGAGAGCCTTCCCGCGCCGTAGGTCTCCGTTCCCATATCGATACTGTAGCGGATATGGTCGATCTGGCGCATCCCCTTCTCGCTGGATACCTCAAAAATCTTCATGGCAAGCTCATAGGAGCCCGCGTCAATGGCTGCAAATGTTTTTACTGACATACTATACCCCCATGCTGTTTTCTGACTCCCAGCAGATGATCGATGAACTGCTGGGCGCATCTTCCCGACAGGCCGCCGTGGGCCAGCTCCCACTTGTTGGCCTCCAGCAGAAGCTCCTCCTCCGGCATCTCCACCTGACAGCGCTGCGCCAGCGTCCTGACGATATTCTGGAATTCCTTCTTATCCGGCGCGGCAAAGAAAATGGTCACCCCGAACCTGGATACCAGGGAGAGCTTTTCCTGCACGGTATCCCCGCCGTGGAGCTCCTCCCTCTGCAGATCGTCTATCTTAAGGGCCGGCTCTCTCTCCGCCTTGTCGGAGAACTTCTCCCGGATCAGGTGCCGCCTGTTGGAGGTGGCGTAGATCAGCACATTCTCCGGCTTCTTTTCAAGCCCCCCTTCGATCACAGCCTTCAGGTACTTGTACTCCGTCTCGAAGTCCTCAAAGCTTAAGTCGTCCATGTAGATGATGAATTTGTAATTCCGGTTCTTGATCTGGGCGATCACGTCATTGATATCCTGGAACTGATGACGATAGATCTCGATCACCCGAAGGCCCCTTTCATAATATTCGTTGGCGATCCCTTTGATGCTGGAAGATTTCCCCGTGCCCGCGTCGCCGAAGAGCAGGCAGTTATTGGCCTTCCTGCCCTCCACAAAAGCCTCCGTGTTCTCGATCAGCTTCCGCTTGGGGATCTCATAGCCCACCAGGTCCCTCAGATAAACATGGGCAATATTGGGAATGGGGACAATCTGAGCCGCGCCCTCCTTATGTACCACCCGGAAGGCCTTGTGCAGGCCGAACCGCCCTACCCCATAGTCCCGGTAAAACTCCGTCAGGGTATCCTTCATCTCCCCGGCCGTGTGATCCCTGGTAAACTTCACCGCCAGATCGCAGATCCGATCCCGGATACGGCTGTTATACACCCTGCTCTCCCGCTCGTTTCCCACATATCCGGTCACCAGGGAAAAGCACTCTGCCCCCAGCGTCCTTACCATGTCGGAGAAATCATAGTCGAAAAACTCCTTAAAAATGGCGATATCGTGGAGCGCCGCCTCATTGATTGTGCCCTCCACCTGCCCTCTGATCTCGCAGGCCCTGCTGTAGCTGTTCTCATTGTTCACCAGAAGATTGGCCAGATAACAGTGCCACAGATTCCCATAAAAGCCGTGGTTTCCCGCCAGCTCCAACAGACGGTGAATACAGTCGGCCAGAAGGCAGGCCATCTGCTTTTTATCCTGCCCCTTCTCCTTATACCGCTCCATCAGCCCCGCCATATCATACAGAAGCCTTCCTTCCTCACCGGAAAAGTCTCTGTATACAATCAGTTCCTGTTCCCTCATACTCTGAAACCATGCTCCTTTCTGCGTCCCGGCTCAGTAATTTCCCAGAATTCTCAGATTTCTGGCCTCCTCCCGAAGCCCCCGCAGGGCGTTCTTCACGGAGCTGTCCGCCAGATTCCCGTCAAAATCGATGAAAAACCGATACTCCCAGTTACGGCCCTCAATGGGTCTGCTCTCAATCCGGTTCATATTCAGATGATTGTAGATAAAATGCGAAAGCATGTGATAAAGAGAGCCGCTCTCATGAGGGATCTCAAAGCAGATGCTCACCTTTCCGGCGTCCTCCAGAAATATCTTCTGGTTGGTGACAATGATAAAGCGCGTGGAATTGGTGCTGGAGTGATTGATCCCCTTCTTAAGCACCTTCAGTCCGTAAAGGGAAGCGGCGTACTCGCTGGCCACGGCCGCCTGGGACTTATCCCCGTCCCGTGCCACCTTCTCCGCCGCAAAGGCATTGTTCTGCATGCTGATCTGCTGCCACTCATGGCTGCCCAGAAACCGCGCCGACTGCATCAGGGACTGGGGGTGGGAGTACACGGTTCTGATATCCGAAAGCTCCGCCTGCGGCAGCGCCATGAGACAGTGCTCGATCCTGATGATCTGCTCCCCCACAATATAGTTTTCAAACTCCGCCAGAAGGTCATAGATCTCGCTGACGATCCCTGCCGTGGAATTCTCAATGGGAAGCACCGCAAAATCCGCGCTCCCCTCGTCGATGGCGATCATGGCGTCCCGGAAGGTCTCCACATGAAAGCTGTTCACCTTATCCCCGAAATACTGCACCATGGCCGCCTGGGAGTAGGCCCCCTCCGCCCCCTGGAATACCACTCTCGCCCGGCCCCGGTCCAGGCTCTCCACCCCGATAAAGGGGAGATTCCCCATACTTCCGCGCTCCGCAAGAAGCCGGTACTGGAGCTTGCGGCTCATGGACATAAGCTGCTCAAAAAGCTCTCCCAGCCCCTGGGCGTTAAAATCGTTGTGGGCCATGGCCCGTATTCTGCGGAGCTTTTCCTCCTCCCTGGCCCTGTCGAACACCTTTTTTCCCGTCTCGATCTTGTACTCCGCCACCTGGGCGCATACATCCATCCTCTTTTCATACAGCGCCACGATCTGCGCGTCAATGTCGTCGATCCGGCCGCGTAATTGTTGTAAATCCACCTTCGCACCTCCTGCTGCAGAGCTCCGCATACATAAATCAACTACCCCGGTGCAAGCACTCAAGCACTGTGCTCGGGCTCCTACGTC
>CANOVJ010000093.1 GCA_947570615.1 uncultured Lachnospiraceae bacterium | reverse complement strand
ACAGGTGCTGGACGACTATCTTTCATCAATGTAACAAATGTTTGACAAACCTACACTATTTTTCTGCCCTCCAATCGCATGACTGAGGCCGGTAAGTATTCATTTTTGCGTTTTCTCCTGCTGCATCCGCTCCAGCTTTTCCTTCTTGTAGGCAGAGAACCGCCCCTGATCGAGAGCGTCCCTGATTTCCTCCATCATGGTATTATAAAAATAAAGATTATGCAGCACGCACAGACGCATCCCCAGCATCTCCTTCGCCTTCAGAAGATGTCTGATATAGGCCCTGGAATACCTGCGGCAGGCCGGACAGCCGCATCCCTCCTCGATGGGGCGCTGATCCAGCTCGTATCTGGCATTGAAAAGATTGATCTTTCCATTGTTGGTATAAAGATGCCCATGCCGTCCATTCCTGCCGGGGTAGACACAGTCGAAAAAGTCCACGCCGCGCTCCACCGCCTCCAGGATATTGGCGGGAGTTCCCACCCCCATCAGGTAGACCGGCTTATCGGCGGGCAGGCAGGGAACCGTTTCTTCTATAATATGGTACATCTCCTCGTGGGTCTCCCCTACTGCCAGCCCTCCCAGAGCATATCCGTCCAGCGAAAGCTCTGCAAGGATCTTCGCATGCTCCTTTCGGATATCCTCGAAAATCGCGCCCTGATTGATGCCGAACAGCATCTGGCGGGGATTGATGGTTCCCTCCAGAGCGTTTAACCGCTCCATCTCCCGGATACAGCGTCCCAGCCATCTGGTAGTCCGCTCCACAGAGGCCTGTACATAAGAGCGGTCCGCCCGGCTGGGGACACATTCGTCAAAGGCCATGGCGATGGTGGAGGCTAAATTGGACTGGATCTGCATGCTCTCCTCCGGCCCCATGAAGATTTTGCGTCCGTCGATATGGGAGTTAAAATACACTCCCTCCTCCCTGATCCGCCGCAGCCCCGCCAGGGAAAACACCTGAAACCCCCCGGAATCCGTGAGGATCGGACGATCCCAGGACATAAATCTGTGGAGCCCTCCCAGCGCTCTGATAACCTCATCCCCGGGCCTTACATGGAGATGATAGGTATTGGACAATTCCACCTGCGTATGGATCTGTTCCAGATCCTGCGTGGACACGGCCCCCTTAATGGCCGCCGCGGTTCCTACATTCATAAAAACGGGGGTCTGTATTACCCCGTGGGCGGTGGTAAACTCCCCCCGCTTCGCTCTTCCTTCCTGCTTTAATATACGAAACATCGCTTCTCCTGTTTAATCTGATATAAGGGCGTGTTGCCCATTGTCATGACTCAACATATTTTTGCCAGAACTCCTCCAGGCAGAGTTCCTCCCCCATGATTACCTCCGCCGCTTCCTTTCCCACATAGCGGAAATGCCAGGGCTCGAACTGGATTCCCGTGATGGCTTCCTTCCCCTGGGGATAACGCAGAATAAAACCATATTCCGCACAATGCTCCTTCAGCCAGATCCCCGCATCCGTATCCGCGAAGCCTTCCTCCAGCACCGTGTAATTATCCGATACAATATCCATGGCCAGCCCGATCTGATGCTCGCTGGCTCCCGGCACCGTCACCGTCCTGGAGGATATCCGGTAGGCCTCCATATAGGACATTCCATTTTTCATGTATGTTTTGATCTTGCGGTTAAACAGAACCTCCTGTCTGTTCAGATCCCGGTAATGGGAGCAGATCGCAAGATTTATGTTCTCTGCGTCCGCCGCCTGCAGCATGGCGAAGAGATCCTCCATGACCCTTCCATCGCACTGAATCCCGCCGTTCGGGGTTTTGATTTTCTCCAGGTTAAAGGTGTAATCCTCCGGGATTGGGTGCTGCTTGTTGATCAGGACCAGCCGCCAGTCCTGGCTGTCAAAAGAACGAACGCTCTTCGTCTGAGCCTGGCCCGGCGTCTCCCCCTCAGGCTCCGGCTCCGGCAAAAGGGACTGCGTATTTTCATTGAGGATTTCATCCAGGGAGTACCTGTCCACTTCCTCCTCACAGGCAGAAACCGGCTCCCCGCATCCCTCCAGCAAATCCTCGTCCTTTAAGATTTCAAGACTGTCATATTCGATCTCCGGCCCCTGCGCAAGGGTGATGTCCGAGTCGGGAGCCGCCCTCTCATCGAGCGTCTCTACAGCCGGACTCTCCCCCTCAGAGATCTCCGGATAGGAAAAACTGCTCTCCATGGCGAAACTCATGGCCACGAATGCGGCAAAGGCATAGCGCCTGGCGCCCTTTCTGGCATAAACACGGATATAATAAAGAAACCTGTCCGCCACAAGGATCCCAATGGCAAGCATCCTGAAAAGCCCGCCATGACTGCTTAACTTTTTAAGGAAGCAGATCGTCTGCACTCTCTTTGTCCTGTTCATCGTCCCTCCAAAGCATTCCCCCGAATCTAATGATTTGGATTTTATTTTACACAAATATTCGTTTTTCTACAATAGGCCTGGGAAAAATATTTGTATTTTTTTTCTCAGTATTATATAATCATGGAAAATTTATACTGAAAGGAGCTCTTATGGCAGGTTCAACATTTGGCACTTTGTTTCAGATAACGACATGGGGAGAATCCCACGGAAAGGCTCTGGGAGTGGTGATTGACGGCGCTCCCGCCGGGCTTCCCCTTTCAGAGAAGGATATCCAGCTCTTTTTAGACCGCAGAAAGCCCGGTCAGACCTCCATCTCCACGCCCCGGAAGGAGGACGACCAGGTGGAAATTTTATCCGGCGTGTTCGAGGGGCTCACCACCGGCGCTCCCATCTCCCTGATGGTGCGCAACACCTCCCAGAAGTCCTCGGACTACGGCGAGATCGCTTCCTGCTACCGTCCCGGACACGCAGATTACACCTTTGACGCCAAATATGGTTTCCGGGATTACCGGGGAGGCGGGCGCTCCTCCGGCAGGGAGACCATCGGCCGGGTGGCCGCAGGGGCTGTGGCGTCCAAAATCCTGAATACCCTGGGAATCACGCTCACGGCCTACACCCGCTCCATCGGCCCGATCTGCGCGGACTTATCCCGTTTCGATGTGCAGGCCGTCCGCTCCACCCCCACCTGTATGCCGGATGAGGAAGCGGATCAGAAAGCCATGGAATACCTGAAGGAATGCATGATGAAAAAGGATTCCGTGGGCGGCGTGGTGGAGTGTGTCGCCACAGGCGTTCCCGCCGGGCTGGGGGATCCTGTTTTCCACAAGCTGGATGCGGATCTGGGCAAAGCCATCCTCTCCATCGGAGCGGTGAAGGCGGTGGAGATCGGCGACGGGACGGCGGTTTCCACGGCGACGGGATCACGCAACAATGATCCCTTTGTCAGCAGGGACGGCTCCATATCCAAAAAAACCAACCACGCAGGAGGCATTCTGGGGGGGATCAGCGATGGAGACGGGATCCTTGTGCGGGCCCATATCAAGCCCACTCCTTCCATCTTTTCCCCACAGGAAACGGTAAACAAAAAGGGAGAAAACATCGAGATTGCCATAAAGGGACGCCACGATCCGGTGATCGTGCCCCGGGCCGTGGTGGTGGTGGAAGCCATGACCGCCATCACCCTTTTAGATGCCTGCATGCGCAATATGACGGCACGGCTTTCATATCTTACAGATTTTTATCAGAAAACGCTCTGAAAGTTTGTTCCTCTGACAGACACGGGCTTGACAGAAGAATAACACCGTGTTATATTTTATTTGTCAACATCGTGTTATACATAGAGGAGGATAACAGTATGGTGCAGCAACTATCCAATGCCGAACTCGAAATTATGAAAATCGTGTGGGGAAACCGGTCGGAGGTGACACTGTTTCCCTGTATCCTGGACGAACTGGCGGCCAGGGGCAGGCCGTGTCAGAAAAACACCCTGATTGTACTGTTGTCACGGCTGATGAACAAGGGCTTTCTGAGCGCCAGGAAAGTGGGACGCCGCAACGAATATACGGCGCTCGTCTCGGAAACGGAATATCAGACGGCGCAGACGAAAAATTTCCTGGACAGGATTTATGAGGGGAGCGTAAAAGGCCTGGTTTCCAATTTGATTCAGGGCGATCTGCTGACAGACGAGGAGTACGGGGAATTGAAAAAGCTTCTGGAGAAAGGGAAGGGGGAACCATGAACGCGGTTTTGAAAATCTTCCTGTCCATGTCCGCATCCGGCGGCCTGCTTATTCTGGCCCTGCTATTGGGAAAGCAATTCCTGAAGGCTAAAATCAGCCGACAATGGCAGTATTACATCTGGCTGGTTGTTATTCTGCGGCTGCTGCTCCCCTTCGGGCCGGAAGTAAACCTGATGGGAAAGACATATCAGGCTCTCGATCAGGCAGTATCCCGGGCCGCTTCTCTGCCGCCGCGCCAGTTTCCACTGAACGCTCCGGGAGGCGATCCCGTTCCCGCCGCCCGGACGGCGCAGCACAATGAAGCTGTAAGCGGCCCGTCAGATGATACGGCAGCCTCCCATCCATTTCAGGATATCGGGACACTGCTGACCAATGATATCTGGCTGGTCTGGTTTGTAGTTACGCCGGTTCTGCTGATACGGAAAATAACAATCTATCAGGGCTTTATACGATATATCAGGGCCGGATTAACCCCGGTTTCCGATATTGAACGGTTAGACGTGCTCTCTGTTGTCGCCAGGCAGTCCGGCATCAAAAAGCCGATTGAATTATGTGTCAATCCGTTGGTCTCCTCCCCCATGCTGATCGGCTTTTTCCATCCATGTATTGTACTGCCCGGCGCGGATCTCCCCGAAAAGGACTTTCAGTATATCGTGCTGCATGAGCTGACGCACTGTAAGCGGCGGGATCTGCTCTATAAATGGCTGGTTCAGGTTACCGTATGCCTGCACTGGTTTAATCCGCTGGTTCATCTTATGAGCCGGGAAATTACCAGGGATTGTGAGTTTTCCTGTGATGAAGCCGTTCTCGCCAGAATGGGAGGCGGCAGCGCGCAGGACTATGGAAAAACCCTGCTTGACGCCATGGCGGCGGTCAGAAGATACAGGGAAAATCCCGGAGCCGTCACCTTGAGCGAAAATAAACAGTTATTGAAAGAAAGGATAAGCGCAATTATGAATTTTAAGAAAAAGTCAGTGGCGGTACGCCTTTTGACGGGCGCACTGACGCTGTGCGTGATGTTCGGGGCGGCTTTCGTTGGCGTTTACCCCGTCGCCGCGGCAGACGGGCGCACAACGGGCACGCCCCGGGACAGGGCTGTGGATAAAACGCCCGCACAGGGGAACGCAGGCAGCAGGGACTATGCGGCCCAGGCACAGCGCTACTACGAGGCGGAAAGCCTGCCGCTGTTTGAAATCACTTTTCCCAGGCTGGACGAAAATACTCAGAAGAAATGGCTTGAGAACCTCTATGCGGATGGAGACTTTGCTTTTTTCTCTGTCGCTGTGCGTTGTCTTGACACAGATTCCGCTTTGTTTACCGACTTTACCGAAAAAGCATATAACGATGAAGAAATGGCGTTTTTCTCCACCCTGACAGACTACATGGGCGAGGCGGAGCTGGCTCTTTGGCTGGACAGGGCTCTGGAAGACGGGAAGTCGGCATTTCAATCCATCCTCTTTGACCGGCTGAACCGGGGTGAGGAGTATGACGAGCTGAAAAAGAAGCAGGAGGAGGAATGGGCTCAGGCACAGGCGGCGGAGTACCGGGCCGTGGGCGTTACCATGGACGGAAAGGACTATTACTACCAGGGCCAGCCAGTCAACGTCTTTTTGGACATCCGGCCCGACAAAGCCTTTTACACGCTGAATATGAACCCGAAAGGAACGGTCAGTATCAGAATTGTCCGCAATGAAAACAGCGAAATCACAGGCGTCCTCGATATGACCGAGGCGGAGGTTATCGAACTGTTGGGGGATATGGACGGCCCGGATGAGGAAGCGGATGGGGAAATAAATCATCCCGGCTGATCGCAATACCGCCGAGGCACAAACCGGAACAACGGCATCAAAAACCGTTGTTCCGGCAGCTGAGGCTCGATGGAAAAGCAACGGAACCCTGATCAACTGTTCAGGCGGTAAAAAATGATACAGTTGGGGCTCGGCACCTTCATCTCCGGCCCGTTCATGACAATTGTGCCCTTTTCCATATCCACACTGAAAAAGGTCATGGTGTCGGTCTCGTGATTTAAGGACACCAGGTGCCTGTTGTCCGGGAAAAGCGCCGCATCCTTGGGATAGTCGCCGCTCACCGGCAGGCACAGAAGCTTGCTCAGAAGCCCCGTATCCTCATCGATGGAATAGAGCACCACACTGTTATCCCCTGCGTTGGAGCTGCAGAGGTAGCGAAAATCCTCAGACAGATTCAGCGCGCTTGCCGCCGAACCGCTCGTATGGTAATCGTTTAGCGTGGTGATATTCTGAATCTTCTCAAACACAGGCATATTGTGTTCGTCCGTATCGTAGGTGTAGACGTCGATATAATTTTTCAGCTCATGGACAATATAAAGGAATCTCCCGTCCCTGGAAAATTTAAGATGCCGGGGAGCCGACTCCTGCTCGCTTCGGATAAAGTCCACCTGTCGCAGTCTCCCGTTCATATGGTTCAGCTCATAGATCACCACATGATCCATCCCCAGGTCCGCCGCGCACAGGAATCTGTTATCCCTTGTCATCTTCACACAGTTGATGTGGGGTCTGAAATTCCTCTCCGCAATGCTTCCCAGCCCCTTATGAAAAATTTCATCGGTGATCTCCCCGATGCTGCCGTCCTCTCCCACCCGCAGAACCGTCAGCTTTGCGTCGTGGTAGCCCGCCACAAACAGAAATCTATCCTCATAGTCCGTGGAGAGATAACAGCCCCGCATTCCGTTGATGGAAGCGTGGTTGATGGTCTTAAGGCTGCCATCCCCAAGTATTTTGTAGGACTCTACCCCAAAGTCCGTGATGGAAAACAGATATTTCCGGTTATGGGAGATGGACACATAGGAGGAATTGGTGATCTCCACCTGATCCTTTTGCGTAAATCTTCCCCTCTCCATATCCACATCGTAGATCCTTATCCCGAATTTGGTTTTGTTTCCCGAAGTATAAGTGGACACATAGGCTACATACTTTTCATTTTCCATAGCTGCACTGACCTCTCTTTTCCTGTATTGTGATGCTGTGACCGGACATACCTGTCGTCTGCGCCCAGGCGGCATGAAATTCCTGTCTTTATCCTATCATAAGTGCCTTTTTTTGAAAAGTATATTCTGAACGTTCCTTTCCACAGATCCCCTTCAGGGCAGATCCCTGTTTTCCACATTGCAGACGGACAGTACGGCAAATACCAGGGAGACCGCCGTCAGAGCGGCGGGGAACGCCAGGTTTCCGGCCAGGGAAAAGTCTCCGATGTTGGCCTGCGTCAGAAAAATCAATACGAAGGAGGAGACGATGGCGGCTTTGGACGAGCGCATTTTCAGCCCCACGAACAGGGCAATAAAGCTCATGGTCACCACCACCGCGGATTTCAGCAGAAGCTGAACATAAAAGGAGCGCTCCCCCATATGAAAATCAATGAAAAAGGCCGACTGCATGCGCCGCGATCCCAGGAAAACGCAGGTATAGACCAGCAGCTTTGTCAGAACCAGCGCCAGAAAGCTGAAAATCCATACCGCCAGCATCTGGGCGGCCAGAATCCTCCGCCTTTTGATGGGATAGGAAAACATCAGATTCATGGTCTTATTCTTATATGCGCTTACGATAAAGGAGGCCAGCATAACGCCCGTAAAAATCAGAAAGGACATGCCCGTAAAGAGCTCGATGGGCGCGGAAATCACGTTCATTCCATCCGCCGCGTCCAGCGTGCCGTCCGGGTCCTGCGCAATCCCCCAGAACGCCAGCGCAAAGACAAACAGACACAGAAACGCTGCCAGAACAAGAGCCCCCAGCACATACCTCCCAATATTGTTTTTCTTCCACTCAAGCCGTATCAGCTTTAACATGATCTCACTCCCCCTTCCGTCAGCTTCAGGAAATAATCCTCCAGGCTTTCTGATTTTCTGCCGATGGAGATAATCTCCACATCGTTCGTGGTCAGAGCCCTGGCCACCTCGCCGGTATCGGTCCGGGCGTCATAAATCCGGATATTTTCCCCGTCGATCACCCGGAAATTTTCCAGTCCCAGCTTATCCGTCAGGACATATGCGGCTTTCTTTACGTCAGGTGCGGCGAGCTCGATATACGCCGTATTTTTCAGGGAAATCTCCTTCATGGAAATTTCCTCCATCAAATTCCCGCGGTGAATTATCCCGATGGTGTCCGCGATGCTCTCCACCTGGGAGAGCATATGGCTCGAGATCATGATCGTGATCCCGTATTCGCTGCGGAGCATCCGAAACAACTCCCTGAACTGCCTGATTCCCGCCGGATCCAGTCCGTTGGTGGGCTCGTCCATAAAATGTACCCCGTCCCCGCAATCCCTTGTAAACACTGGCTTTAGCGGCATACAAAAGTGTGTATAGCGTTCTGTTTTTCCTGTCGTTTGCCGTAAAAAAGCATGACAGCAACCATACCTCGACATTTTCCTGTATCTTCATTATATATGTGTGTTCCTATCCCGCACCGGTGAGCCGGTCATCCGACACATGCTTTCATGCAGGATATGTACTCAAAATTTCTTTGCCAACGACCAACAGGCATACTTTTTTGTATGCTGGCTGTCGGTTCTTTACCCT
>CANOVJ010000092.1 GCA_947570615.1 uncultured Lachnospiraceae bacterium | reverse complement strand
CGACGTAGGAGCCCGAGCACAGTGCTTGAGTGCTTGCACCGGGGTAGTTGATTCGTGTCAGAAAGGCAAAATCCCAGCTTTTTCCAAAACTCCTGAGCAGCAATATTTTCCAGCTTTACAGGAACAGAGATTCTGTGTGCCGTAAATCCGTTTTGCAGATATTCAATACAGAGCTTTGCCGCCTTTGTTCCCAATCCTTTTCTTTGAAATGCGTCGTCAATTAAGAAATTGATGATCTGGCAGTTTCCTTCTCCGACATACATTGAAACAAACCCTGTTATTGTGCCATTGTTGTAAATGGCGAATGGTCTTGTGTCCTGATCGTAAACCCATGCTTCCGCCAGCGAATATGTAACGGAATCTACAAAGCTGTTGTCCTGAACGCCTGCGTGTATTTCCACACATTGTTGAAAATTGTCTTCGGTAATCGCTCTCAATTCTACCATTAATTTCTCCTGGAATCCTGATTTTTCGATATGCCCGGTTCCGGTAAACTGATTTTAGAATACCATCTGAAATATGTCAACAGGATGATCGGATTTTTGCCAAAAGGAGTTGACAGACGGGGCGGGTGTTTTAGCATTTTTGTGGAGTAGAGAAAAACCACAGAATGCAGTTGAAAAGAGGAGCGTTTTGCGATATATTGGCGGTAAGACGGCGGCATTCCGGAGCAGGCAGGGGATGCGGACAGCGCCAATGAAAGCCAGGACGCGGCGGGCGGCGGGAAGATGATGGATGCGGACGGGAGACTGAAAATCTGAGGGAGACGGTATGGACCGGAAAAGATTTTACCAATATTTCGCCAGACTGACAGAGCAGGAGGCTTCATGCAAAAAACTGTATGAGGCAAGACCGCAGGCATTCCGGAAAGCACCCAGAGACTGGGAGGAATTTGCGCCTTCTTTTTAAAAGAGGGGGAGATAAGGCAGGAGCTTCTTCCGGAGCGGTCGCCCATCGAGATGGACGAGTGGCTGACGGAGGAGGTCTATTTTCATAAAAACGTGACGAATTACAGCGAGACAAACGTGGTGGCGAATCCCCGCTATTGCCCGCCTTATCTGTACAAGCTGGAATTTATCGAACTGATCTGCGTTTTTCGGGGAAAATGCAGCTTTTATTATCGGGGAACGTGGACGGAGCTCAACGCTGGAAATATCTGCATTGTGGCTCCCGGCGTGGAACAGACGGTTTTTTCCGGATCGGACGAGGATGTGGTGGTCAACTATCTGATGCGCAGGAGCACCTTTACCGATTCCTTTCCGGAGCTTCTTGAAATCAGGGACACCGGGCTTATCGCGGAATTTTTCTGCGTCAAAAATCTTCGTATGTCGGTTCTCCGAAAAGCTGTTCATACAGCTGGCCGCAGTCGCAGTCCGGCCCGGCCTCCCGCGCCGCCTGACAGATTTCCATGACAGACTCCGGATCTGACTCCGGTTCCTCGGCAATAACGTCAGGCGATTTGCCCTTCGCCAGTTTTTTACAGACCTGGCGGATCAGAAGGAGCTTTTCGCCTTCCGCCCGGCCTGCGGCTTTTCCATCCTCTCTGGCATACACCAGTTCTTCCCATTTCTGCATATACTTTACCCCCATTTTTTCCGATATCCGGATTTTTCTGACATTCTGGTGGAGCCGCCGGATCTTCACACTGGCAGAAGAGGCGGCTACTTCGTCGGTGGATGCCATGATATAGCGCATCAGATCCAGAAATTCCCTGGAGAACCCTTTCGGATTGGTTCCGCGGGTATTGATGAAGACTCTCACGGCACCGTCCTCAATCTTAAGCTCCGGGCATTCCCGGCAGGTTCCCTCGAAGGTATAGAGGTAGGGGCCTTTCCCGAAAAGGTCAAAGGGAGCGATGAGGATAAAGCAGCTGTCGTTGAGCAGGTTGAAATCTGCTGTCCCCGGCTCTGACAGGAATACGTCGAGCTGCGCCTGGTAATACCGGCTGCGGCGCTTTAAATTCTCGGGATCCCTTTTCTGCATTTCTGTGTAATAGAGCTTTTTGTCCCGATCCATGCTGATGACATCGAGCCTGACCTGGCGGAGCTGGGGGGAGAGCCGGAGCTCCTTCTCGGTCTGGGGCCGTGTGAGAAGGCTGATTTCATTTTCCAGCAGGATACTGACGAGATCCTGATAGGACTGCGTATCCTCCATGACCTCGTCAAACAGGAACCGGTCTGCCAGGTTTAAGTTTTCCAGTTTCGTGATTACGTTTTCGACCATACATTTTCCTCCCTGTGTGCAGGAAAATTTTCCTCCTGTGGGAAGAAAATGCAGGCATGCCCTTCCGCGCGCCATGCGGCGAAGCTTTTCGGTCATCCTGACTCCTGCCGTATTAAAGTGAATGGGAATCAAAAGCAGGATTTCAGGAATGGAGAACAGAACGTTCATTCAGACACGGCATGCGCCGGAAGAAATCATTTGCTTTGAGGGTAATGTAACACGGGATGGATGAAATATCAATAAAAATATTTGCGTTGAAGTGAAAATGTTCTGCAATTGCCATGTTTCGCGCCTGCGCCGGCAGGACGCAGGAGGATGGCAAGTTTGAAAGGAACTTTCAAACTCTTTATTAGTGCAGTAGCGCAAGCCTGGCTTGCGCTGTGCAGGGGTATAGGTATGAAAAATTCCCGCCCTGTGGTACAATGATTCTGTCAGTCAAAATCGGTATGTAACGGAATGATGTCGTATGGATTAAAAATGAGAATATTTCAGGGAATATAGTCGATATCTCCCGCATAAACGGCAAACCTTATTATATTAAAACAAAGGGGGCCGGGATCCGTCAGACATCCTTATGTCAATAAAAGGGGGAGGAAAAAATATGCTTCAGGCAATAACCGGAAAAGGAAAGAAGTCACGCGCGTATATCACGAATGCGCGCACTGTTTCTGGAATCAGAAGCAGGAGTGATCAGAATTCAGCCGTATTCAGATAAAATCATAAGGATCTCCTATACGGAAAACGGGATCTTTTCAAATATCCAGGGGGAAGAATTTACTCCTTTTTCCAAAGAGGGCAAATGGGAATACAAAGAATTCGCAGACCATATACGGCTTACGACAGATTTCCTTGTGGTTATCATAAACAGAGAAAACGGAAGCATCCGGTATGAAAATAAAGCGGGTTATCTGTTTTTATCAGAGAAGCAGTCCGAAAGTAAACAGGTTGAGGAATTTGATTCTTACAGGCTTGTGGTAAATGAGAATACGGAAACCGCGCAGGTAAAGACGGCAGACGGAGTCAGGCGCGTGATCCGGTCGGGAGAAAAGAAGTTTGATAAGAAGCTGTATCGCACAAGGATTTCCTTTGCATTTCAGCCGGACGAGGCCCTGTACGGGCTTGGACAGTCGCAGGAGGGAGTGTTGAACCTGCGCGGGACGGTGCAGTATCTTCATCAGGCCAACAGGAAGATCGCCGTCCCGATGCTGGACTATTATTGTCTGGCAGGGGACAGCATCGATCAGGTAATTAATGGAAACAGAAAGCTGACCGGGAAAGCGGTGATGCTGCCCAGGTGGATGTTCTGGGAAGAGAACATGTGGGGACAGAAGTCCTTTGACAGGAAAAGGTTCCCGGATCCGGAAGGGATGCCTGGAAAACTCCGGGAGTCGAAGGTTCATTTTATGATGTCCATCTGGCCCAATATGGATCACAGGACAGAAAACCACCAGGAGTTTGCCGGGAAAAATCTGCTGCTTCCGGCTACGGATATTTATGACGCCTTATCGCAGGAGGGGAGAGCGCTGTACTGGAACCAGCTGAAAAGAGGGCTTTACTGCCACGGTATCCGGTCCTGGTGGTGCGATTCCAGCGAGCCGGTGAGCCCGGAGTGGAATCATGTTGTGGAGCAGGAACCGTCGCATATGTATCACGAGTATGTGGAAGCGGCGTCAGACTGTATGCCCATGGAAAAAATTAACGCGTATGGACTGTATCATGCAAAAGGTATTTTTGAGAACCAGCGTTCGGAAAACGACGGGCATCGTGTGGTAAACCTGACGAGGAGCGGATATTCGGGAAGCCAGAAATACGGAGCTGTGTTCTGGTCCGGAGATATTTCGGCCAGTTGGGAAACCCTGGAAAAACAGATCGCGGCGGGACTGAATTTCTGCGTCTGCGGACTTCCCTGCTGGACAGTGGATGTCGGCTGATTTTTTGTGAAGAAGGGAAATACATGGTACTGGAATGGCGAATATGAGCAGGGATACCGGGATGACGAGTACAGGGAGCTTTATGTTAGGTGGTATCAGTTTGGTGCATTTCTTCCCGTATTCAGGAGCCATGGAACAGATTTCAGACGGGAGCCATGGTATTTTGGCGATATCGGAGAATGTTTTTACGACGCGCTGTTGAAAATAAACAGAGAGCGATACCGGCTGCTTCCTTATATTCATTCCCTTGCCGGAAGCGTCTGGCGCGAGAATAAGACGATGATGCGGCTTCTGGCGTTTGATTTTCCGGACGATCCCAACGTGCATGAAATCAGAGATCAGTATATGTTTGGTCCAGGTCTGCTGGTATGTCCTGTCACAAAGCCAATGTACTTTAAAAAAGGCCAGGAAATGTCAAAGACTGTCGGGCTGAGGACCGTCTACTTGCCAGACGGTTGTAATTGGTATAATTACTGGACACATGAGAAATATAATGGAGGACAGAAAATCCAGGCAGCTGCACCGCTTGACCAGATTCCGCTTTTTGTGCGGGAAGGGGCGGTAATCCCTACAATTGAACCTGTGGAATGTACGGAAGATATGGAAGGAAAGGAAGTTATCTTTGAGATCTATCCGGGGGCGGACGGGGAATTTGTGTTGTATGAGGATGCAGGGGACGGATATGGATATGAGAAGGGGGAATTCAGTCTGGTAAAATTTATCTGGAATGATGCGCCTCGTGAGGCAGTCTGGACAATGCAGGGCAGCGATATGTGGCGTAAGGGGGGAGATTGGATATCGTGTTATCTGACCTGTCAGATGAAGGCTGCGCCTTCGGGGGGATCCCGGAGCTGTAAGGGAGGCTGTCATCTGAATCACGAGGGGTGCAGATCAGAGATAAAAGAGAAAGAGATCTGCGCTCCCCGGAGACGGGTGTAGTCAGGGCCCATTACAGGTTATCGACAATAAAATCTCCAAAACAAACAGTGATATTTCGCCTGATATTATACTTTATTTAGCATAAATGATATAGTTCCTCTTTATCATCGTTCAAATCTTTACACATTCTTTTTGTGTTCAGGATATACCGGGCTTTTTCAATCACTTTCCAGGAGGGTATGTTTTCGTTACTCACAGTAGTGATGATCCTTCATGCATTATAATGTTTAATCTGTAAGGTTATGACAATACTGATTCATCCAATTGCACCGGAAGGGTGTGAAATGTTCAGAGAATATCTGAATGTAGGAGAAGAGTTGTGGGATTGGAGGAATATATTTGAGCCGGTTTCTCTTTATATTGCAGACATGGAGAGCCATAAAATGAAGTATCTGTAGCCAAGAGTAGATTTTTTTAAAAAGCATGAATCTTTTATCAATCGGAGGCGATGATTTCCCTGAATGGAAGAGTGTTGCGAAGTGCATATCAAACGCTGCCACGCTCCGAGAGTCAGCTTATTGATGAAAAAGGGGGCCGTCGGCCCCCTTTTGCTCAGGTGGTGCGCTCAGCGGCGCATGTTTTTGGCGTCGTTGAATATCTGCGTAGAATCCTCCCAAACCCCAGACAGATAACCGTCCCGGCAAGTCCCAGAAGGAACATCATCATGGCCGCGCCGGAGCCCTTTCCACTGCCGAAGAGAGTGACCGCAGGGCTGTCGGGGGCAGACGATGCCATAAAGGGCTCGCATAGTTTGTCAACCAGAAAGCCGCCCAGGAAAAATCCCAGGGGGATGGTGAAAAACTGCAGCGTGTTCCGGCAGGAATACACCCGGCCCTGCATGCCCGTCGGGATGGTGGTGCGCAGGATCACGTCCAGATTGGCGCTCATGACCGGCACCGGCAGCCAGCCGATGATCTGTCCCAGACACCACCACAGAGGCGATCCGGTGAGGGAGAGCAGAAAGTTCTCCGTACTCAGGGAAAACAGCATGGTCAGGTAGATGACCCGGATGCGGTTTTTGGGGGCAGGCAGCGCCACGACGATCAGGCTTCCGGCAAGGGTTGCGATCCCGGCGCAGGAGGAGACGATTCCCAGAACTGCCTCGCCGCCGTTTCTGCGGGGAAGGATAAGGGCCGGAAGAACCGCGTCAAAGGCGGAGGCCACCAGGTTTACACCCGCCAGAAAGAAGATGAGTACAAGGATCAGCGGGTTGTCTCGCAGCCAGATAAGCCCTGCCCGGGCCTCCCGCAGAAAGGAACCTGCGGCGTTATGCTCCTCTGTGGCCGGGGCCGTGTGTGTGTCGGAGCGCTCCTCGGACGCAGAGCCTTTCTCAGCCGCAGAACCTCTTGCAGCCTGGCGATCGGTGCTTTCGGTTTCGGTCACAGGCGGAATCTCCACAAACAAAAGCAGAGCCGTAAATGCGGCCGCAAAGGTGGCCAGATCCGTATAGATGACCACCTCCATCCCCGCGAAGGCGAACAGCGCGGTTGCCAGCATGGGATTTAATATGGTCACCAGAGAGGAGGAAAAGGAACGCAGACCGCTGGTTTTCTGA
The DNA here is from genome assembly GCA_947570615.1 of uncultured Lachnospiraceae bacterium. Taxonomy (GTDB): domain Bacteria; phylum Bacillota; class Clostridia; order Lachnospirales; family Lachnospiraceae; genus Suilimivivens. The sequence goes on along the minus strand of CANOVJ010000092.1, from coordinate 3,032 downwards.
TAGTGCTTTTCGGGCGTGATCAGGGTCATGGCCACGTCGCCCGCAGGCTGCTGTACAGTGTTCATCAGCCCGTTTACGGCGTTGAGCACATACATGTGAGCGGGCATAAGCCGTCCCGTTTTCAGCAGAAACAGCACGGTCAGGGTGCAGCAGGCCGCCAGGGTGTCGCAGATGAGCAGCACCCTTTTCCTGTCCCACCGGTCGCTCAGCGTCCCGGCAAAAATGCTCATCATCACATAGGGCGCATAGGAACAGATGGACAAAAGCGCTGTCTGCAGTGCGGAGCCCGTTTCCCGGTAGAGCCAGAGCGTCAGGGCAAAATTCGTCATGGCGCTGCCAAGCCCGGACAGAGACTGGGTGCTCCAGAGGATCAGGAAGGTTTTCAGTTCTTTTATTGTATTTTTCATTTTGACTTTGCTCCTTTGATTGACTTTTTTGTAAACCAAAATGCAAAGTCCGGGGACTTATTTACAGATTATTCTCCATGCATGGCCCCTCAAACTTTGCATGGAGTCTCTGCAATCATTAAACGCATTGATTTCACCTCTTTTCCGTGCGGATTTTTGCCTGTCGGATCTGCGGATGTCGCGCAGGCCAGACCTGCAGCGTAAAAACGGTCTGTCAGAATTATACCACAAAAAAAGAAGAAAGGGATCTTCTCATTTCATATATTTGATGGCATAGCTGGCCTCCTCCGGCGTGAATTTATCGCCCTGGTCGGAGATCAGCTGGTTGTAAATAGCCGATCTGGTCATATTGGTGGTACTGCGGTACTCCCTGGCCTTGTGGAGGGCGTTTGCGTTCCAGTCAGCCTCCAGGCTGTCCATAGCGTACTGGGCCTCCATTCTGGTGAACTTTTCTCCCGACTCGGAGATCAGCTGGTCATAAATGGCGGTTCGGGACATATACATGGTCTCGCTGTAGATCTGCGCCTTGCGAAGGGCGTTTGCGTTCCAGTCGGCCTCCACGTGGTCTACCGCGTACCGGGCCGCCTGGGGGGAGACATGCTCCCCATACTCTGAAATAAGCTGATCGTAGATGGCGGCCTTGGACATATGCATCAGATCGCAGTAATTGTCCGCCCGGTTCAGGGCAGACTGGTATTCGGCGGGGATATTTTTTTCCGGGGTGGGGGAGGGGGTGGATGCCGGAGCAGGGGAGGGCAGGGAGGAGGAGCCGCTTTCGGTATCCGTATCTGCGCCGGAAGAGGCAGCGTTTTCTTCTTCCGCGTCAGCCCCGGCCTTTTCAGAGGCAGCGTTTTCTTCTTCTGCGCCAGCCCCGGCCTTTCCAGAGACGGCAATTTCCGCTTCCGCATTTGCCTCTGTATCTGCAGGGCTCTCATTTTCGATGTTCGGATTCGCTTCCACAGAGCCGTCAGTCCCCGCCTTTGCCAGACCGGCGCTTTCCTGATCCGTCTGCGCCCCGTCCCGGGAAACGCCTGCCTTTTCCGGGGCGGAGGAAGCCCGTCCGGGGGTGGGGGCAAAGTCTCCGTGGAAAACGGGGTAGATCAGGATAAAGCACACCAGCGAGGCCGTACATACGCCGATGGCGGCCAGGAAATATGTTAATATTTTAAATATCCGCCTCACGAATCAGATTCCTCCAGCATCATTTGGCCCGGGCCCGTCCCAGGGGCTCCCGCGCGCTTACTCAAAAAGAAAGATTTCCTCAATGGGGGCTTCCACGGCCCGCTCCTCCACATCGTAGCGGTAGAGGATTCGCCGAGAAAGCTTCCCAGCCTGATGGCCACAGAGAGCAGGATCAGGATGGCGATCAGGGTGTATTCCGGGCTCCTTGGCAGCATAGAAGGAGCGTCAGCTCCGTTGCCTGGTCAGCTCCAGTCCTTCCTTCCCGGTCATGTGCTCGCAGGTCAGCTCCAGCATATACATACGCCCGAACCCTGTGTCGATGGAGTTTTGCCGTCCCTGCTCCGTGCCCTCCGGAAAGTACCTGAGCATAAAGCGACGGATGGCGTCCAGCATTTCCTCTTCGTCGGTGAGGATACGCACCTTGCCGAAGACGATCACGCTCCGGTAGCAGGTGGTGTACTTTTCCGGCAGAATCTCATCCGCGTCGATGACGCAGAAGGAGGCCTTCGCACTGTTTTTCAGGGCGTCCAGCTTGTGACCCTCCCGGGCGCAGTGAAACCAGATTTTTCCGTCCTCATAGAGGTAGCTTAAGGGCACCGCATAGGGATAGCCGTCGTCGCCGGATAAGGCCAGCACCCCCGACGTCCCACGGCGAAGAATCTCTCCGCATTCCTCCAAAGAGAGCATCTGCCTGTTTCTTCTCATTTCTCTGAACATAAATGATCCCGCCTTTCCGCTGTTTTCCGTTGTGTAATAATGATGCTGATTATACTGATTTTCTGCCCAAAAGTCAATGGAGCGGCCTGCCAGATTGTGGTGCCCGGATTATGGGGATATATTATGAATGATTCAGCGTATACCGATTCTGCGACAGACGAGATCAGGGAACTGTCAGAGTTGGGACGTGGTTTTATGTTCGTGGGTATGCGGCAGCGTATCACCCTGAATAATATCCACTACGATTGATATGGTATTTTACAATAAGATTTTACGTGCCTGTGTCCTGATTGAATCGGTTTCATCTGAAATCCTGGCGGAACTGCTGGCACAGCTCAGCACACAGAAGGTCGGCGCTGCGAAAACGGAACAGTTAAAGACTGCCGCATTCTCTTCTTTGAAAGCTCTCCGTCCCTTTTCTGTTGACATATACAGGTATCTGATATATAATAAAAACCGACCGGCGGTTTATTTTATGAAAGGATAAAAATACAATGAAACAGGAAGAAAAATCTCTACTGTCAAGAAACAAAATACTGGAAGCTTCAGGGGCTCTGTTTGCTGAAAAAGGATTTGACTCTACCACTATGCAGGACATAATGGAAAGAAGCGGCCTTTCAAAAGGCGCTATTTATCACCATTTTAAGTCTAAGGAAGAAATTATGCAGGCGTTAGGCGATAAAATGTTTTTTGATAACAATCCTTTTGATGAAATAAGAAAGCGGA
>CANOVJ010000091.1 GCA_947570615.1 uncultured Lachnospiraceae bacterium | reverse complement strand
GCACATTTTTGCGCTTGCGTTCCTTCTCAAACTGATTGGTAATGCGGCGGTTTTCCCTGGAAATCCGGCGGGATTCCTTCGCAGAGAGATAACCTTCCGGTTTGTTCTTAGCCATGTTCACTTCTCCTTTCTTATCGCTTCATCCTGGGATCGAACGCATCCCTCAGACCGTCTCCCACAAAGTTAAATCCAAGCACGGAGATCAGGATGCAGAATCCGGCGGGAATCCAGATAAACCAGTAATTGGTAAGCACATAGGCATTGTTTACGTCGTTAATAATATTTCCCCAGGAGGCAAAGGGGAACTTCACGCCCAGTCCCAGGAAGGACAGCGTTGACTCCGTAAGGATGATGGAGCCAAGGCTCATGGTGCAGGTGACGATGAGCTGCGGGATTACGTTGGGGATCAGATGCCTGAAAATCCTCCTGGATACGCTGATACCGCAGGCCTCCGCCGCAGTCATGAATTCCTGCTCCCGCAGGGAGAGGATCTGTCCTCTCACCAGACGGGCGATGCCGGGCCATCCCAGAAAGCCCAGAATCAGCATCAGATAAAGCATACGCACCTGGGGATCCACCCGCATTCCGTCCATGGCCGCGCCCAGGATAATGATCAGGGGCATGGAAGGGATGCAGTAAAAAATGTCCACAATACGCATGATCAGGTTATCCACCCATTTCCCGAAGTACCCGGAGATACCGCCCAGGATCACGCCCAGCACCGTCTCGATGATTACCACGATAAAGCCGATGATCAGGGAGACTCTTCCGCCGTACATCAGACGGGTCAGCATATCCATGCCGTTGGTGTCCGTTCCCAGGGGATGCTTCGGCGCAGGGCTGGAATACTGATCGTACACATAGGTCTCCGTCTCCTGCATGACGGACCACACTTTGGCGGAGGCGTCGTAGGAGATGGTATAGTTGTGCTCCTGTCCGTCCTCGCCGGTATAGATAAACTCCTGCGCGCTCTCATCCAGGGCCTCCTCCAGATGCTCCTTGAAATCCCGGGTGATCACTACGCCGTTTTCTTTGGACTGCACCACAAAACGGCTGATATAGCCGCAAACCAGGCCGCCCTCCATAATGTTTCCCGCATCGTCCAGTTCGTATTCCTTCCCGTCGGCGGAAAAGGCTCCGGTCTGCCCATTGGTGTAGGCGGCCAGGGCCGCGTACTTCACCGCGAAGGGAAGCTCCTCGGCTCCGTCCTCCGCATTCACAATATCCTTGTAGGCGATGGCAACCGGTTCCCCCTCAGAGGAGAGAGAATAAAAATCCTCACCCTCCCGGGCCACCGCGTAGGTAACGTCCTTGTAGGTAAATTCCTCTTTTCCCGTCATCTGGGCCAGCAAAAACTGCGCCTGCGCGGCGGAACCGAACTCCTTCCCCTCCGCGCTCACATAGCGGAAATCCTCGTTTCTTGTCACCGCCACATATTCCTTTTCCAGAAAGGTATAGGTGTAGAACTGCTCATCCTGCCTGTAGGGAGAAATCATCCCGCCCACAAAGGAAAAGAGAAACATCGCCGCCAGCATCACAAGCCCGATCACTGCCAGACGGTTTCTGAAAAACCGCTTCATAACCAGCGCCCCCGGGGAGAGCGTCTTAACCCGGCGGTCGTCGTTCAGCGAGAGAGACTGTTCTTCCACGCCACTGTTCTGTGTATTCAGATCCTTCTTATCAGACATGCCCGTCCCTCCTTTCTATGCGATCCGCACGCGGGGGTCCACCACCGCATACAGAATATCAGCTATCAGATTTCCCGCAAGAGTCAGCACCGCCATAAACGTCATATAGAACATGGAAAAAGGGATATCGCCGATTACCATGGCCTGATAGGACGTAAAGCCGATGCCCGGGATGGAAAAGATCGTCTCCGTGATCAACGCGCCGGAGAACAGCCCCGGCAGAGAACCGCCCACGATGGTCACCAGCGGGATCAGCGTGTTGCGGAAGGCGTGCTTATAGATCACCTTATCCTCGCTCAGCCCCTTGGCCCGGGCGGTACGGATGTAGTCCGCATTTAACACCTCCAGCATGTTGGTGCGGGTGTAACGCATCAGGGAACCAACGGAAACAATCACCAGCGTCACGATGGGCAGCACCAGGTGATTGGCCTTATCCATAAACTGCCCCCAGGAATCCAGCTGGGCGTAATTTCTGCCCACCAGTCCGGACACATCGAACCACTGAAGCTTCACCGCAAACACCAGCTTGAGCAGCGTCGCGAAGAAGAAGGTCGGCAGGGAGATTCCCACCAGGGCCCCGGCTGTGATGGCGTAATCCGCCCTGGAATACTGCTTCGTGGCGGCGACGATCCCCAGCGGAATGGCGATGATCAGCTGTAACACAAAAGAAATTCCTCCCATCACGAAGGAAAGCCATATCACATCGTTAAATTTCTCAATCACGGGAACCGTAAACTTCCAGCTGTCGCCGAAATGTCCGGTGGCGAAATCCCCCAGCCACACCAGATATCCGGCAAGAATGCCCTTGTCAAGGCCATAGGACGCATTGAGCTGTGCGATCCACTCGTCGTAAGGCTTCGCCCCCGGCGCGGTGGAGAGCTGCATGGCCATGGTCTCCACATAGGACGCGGGCAGGCAGCGCAGAATAGCGTAGATGATGAAGGTAACGCTAAACAGTATGAGGATGGACAGCAAAATACGCTTGATAATATAATTACGCAACGAAAATCCCTCCTTATTTTAATATGTGCGGATGCGATACAACGCAACGGACAGACGCCCCTCCGCCACCGGAACGGGCGGCTCTCCGTCGCGTTGCACAAAAAACTCTTTTCAGTTACAGGCGGCCGGCTTCGCGCCCGGCCAATTGTAACAAACGCTGTCACGCTCTGCGAGCCAGCTTATTGTAACAAATATCCCCTGCCCCCAGGGAGCAGGGGATATCATAAAGATTCCCGGTTCGATTGTATTATTTCCTTATGGAATTATCCTGTCGAACGCAAATCCTCTTATTTCAGCTCGATATTCTGAACCTCGCTCATCCAGCCCCAGTAAGGAGTCATGTCCGTAGGAAGCGTTTCGGTCTTCACACGCTCGGAGGAAATCATGACACACTCGGATCTCTGGTAAACAGGAAGCTCTACGCCCCAGTCCATGATGATCTCCATGGCCGCCTTGTAAAGGCCCTTCCGGTAGGTCTGGTCGGTGGACAGACGTCCTGCCTCGATCAGCTCATCCAGCTCGGAATCATTGATCTGATAGTAGTTGGTGGAACCCTGAGAGTGATAAAGCTGATACATATCGGGATCGCTACTCGCCTGCCATGCCGCGCACCACATCTCGGCAACGCCGGTCTGATAGGAAGCGTACAGATCGCTGGAGTTGGCCAGGTCGTTTACGGTAAGGGTGATACCGATGGTTGCAAAGGCATCCGCCGCATTCTTGAGGATCAGGAAGGTCGGATGATCTCCGGCTCCGCCTGCTCCGATGTTTACCTGGTACTCTAACTTGGCCCCTGCAGGAGCTGCAGTAACCTTGCCGTCCTCAACGGTAAATCCTGCCGCCTCGAAATAGCCCAGAGCAGCCTCGAGAGCAGCCGCATATCTCTCATCAGTGGACATTCCATCTGTGTAGATGGGATTGCCCTCTACGTCTACGGAGTAAGCTACCTGATAACCGTCGTCGGTAACCTGCGGCGCCGCCCAGGATGTATTGGAGATCGGGTAGTTGATAACAGCAGCGGTATTTCCATAGTAGGAATCGATACCCTCGTCACGGTAAGCGGAGATCACGGTAGCGATAGCCTTACGCAGATTGCGGGACTCCTCGGAGGAGCCATCGTTTCCAACCTTCACGTTGTTAGCCGCAAGACCAACATAACCGTATCCACGGTAGTCGATCAGTCTGGTGGTAAGAACAGGGCCATCCAGCTCTTCCGTTCCGTTGATATCGGCAACCTGGGAAGCAATATCGGTGGAATAGCTGGGATCCGAGATATCCATGGTGCCCGCGGTAATGCCGGTAATCTTATCCGCCTCGGCCGCCTCCATGAAGTTCAGGTGAGGCACCTTGGGAGCGCCCAGGAAGTAATCCGGGTTGGCGTCCATATAAACCACGCCGTTGGAGTATTCCCTGAAGATATAAGGACCTGCGCCCATGGGAGCGGTGGTCTTGGACTTCACGCCGGAAAGGTCGCCCTTGTTGAAGCCGAACTTGTTGTTGTCATAATCATACAGGCTCTCATCACCGTAGTAGTGCATGGGAGTTATGGGAAGCGCAAGCTGGTAAATCATGGTAGCGTCAACCTGTGTGGTCACGATACGCATGGAATAATCCCCCGTACGCTGAATACCGGAAACGTTGGGAGCGGACTCGCCGGTCTCAACACCAACCTGATAAGCGGGATCCATATAGCTCCAGATGCTTCCGCTTGCAGCCTCGCTGTCGGAAAGCGCATTGTAATCGCCCTCATAGGCCTCCAGCATGGCGTTAAAGAAATCGGTTACGGTAGCGCCCTCGGGAAGTCCCTCGAAGCCCCAGTTGGGAGCAATGACTTCAACCGGATCGGCAGCGGCCGCATAGCCGTTGTTTACACAGTAATCAAGGATGGACTGAGCAAAAGCGTCTCCCGCTGCGGGAAGTCCCTCTGACCAGAAAGCGGTCTGGGTCGCCTCATCCCAGTAAGTAAAGTCGGTGTTGTCCTCCCCTGCTGCCAGTAACAGAGAGTAGAGAGGCTCGATACCGGTGCGGTACTCCGCGATTCCCTCGATTGCGGTAGAGAACAGAGTGGAGTTTCCGTCATAAGTAGGATCGAGATAAACGTACATTGCGAAAATCACATCGTCGATATCAGCTGTGGTGCCGTCGGTAAATTTGATGTCATCTCTCATGGTCAGATCATAGTATACTGTGCCGTCCTCGTTCTCGGTCACCACGATGTCGGAAGCGGTATTGTAGGTATAATCTGTTCCGTTGTAGCTGCGGGTCTCACCCTCGATACCATTCATAATGGGATTACCCACACGGTCGGTCTGCATGGTGTATGCCTGGGTTGCCTCCCAGATGGTAACGTCATTGGCGGAAAGACCGAAGAAGGGTGAGAACTTTCCTTCCAGTCCCTGCTCCACGGTGGTCACCAGCGTATCGTTGGCCGGTGCCGCGGTATCCTCCCCTGCAGCGTCGTCGGAAGAGGTATCCTCCGAATCAGCCGCGCTGCTGTCGTCGCCGGTATCCTCTGTCGCCGCGTCGCCGGTGTCCGGAGTGGTCGTCTCGCCGGATCCGCCGCCGCAGGCTGCCAGTGAAAGAACCATCACAAAGGCGAGCAGCAAAGCCCAAAGTTTCTTTGCGGATTTCATTTTCATAAAACCTCCTTTTAAAATTTGAAAACGTTTCTGTGTGCCAGAAACACAACTGTATGTTGTATACGCACACAACACAATTATGATATACATTCAGGTGTCGGTTTGTCAATACCTTTTTCATTTCACGGCGGCTTTTTTTGCCGAAAAAAGCAAAAAAAAGCGCCCGAAAGGGCGCAGACGCGGTAAACTGCGCCCTTTCGGGCGGCTTCAAAGCCGACCGGTAATTATTGTATCCGCTGCCAGATTCCGGCGCAGCGGCTTTTTTTAATAAGGAAGAAACCCGTTCCCTGAAGGGCGCAGCACAGAAGGCACATTCCGGCCCCCTCTCCTCCGCCTCCCTTCGCGATAAAAAGGAAAATCCCCGCAGCCGTCAGAAGAGCCCCCGCCAGGGGGACGGCGGCAAAGGGCGCAAATCTCGCCACACTGCGCTCATAGACGTAGCCGCGCATGGGATTGCCGCCCAGGGTCATCCTCCCCAGCAGATAGGTCAGATAAATATCTCCAATCAGCCACAGCACATAGGGAATGATCACATAGAAGGTATTCAGAAGCGCCTCCACCGTGAAAATTCCCGGCAGGATGGCGGAGAAAAGGCTGACGCTCTGAAACACCCACAGTCTCCCGAAAAGCCGCCGTCTTTCGGGCTCATCGGCCTGCCAGCAGACCCCGGTATAGACATAGCCTTCCCATCCTGCCTCGAAGTCCTTCAGATAACCGTTTTTGCCCCATTTCTTCTGTGCTGCCATTTAATCGCTCCATCCTGCCGTTCCCATCGCCTGCGGCCCCTTTCGGCTTTACTCGATTCCACTCAGATCATAGGCGTCCAGCCACGCTCTGGCGGCGGAGCACACATCCTTAAGGCAGCTCTCCTCAAAGGGGCTGGTGAGCTCCGCATTCTTAAGCAGATCCGTGAACACCGCGCTGCCTCCCTGGCTGGTGTAGGCCATGTAATGCTTCCAGGCATCCTCCGGATCCTTCTGGATCCTGGCCCAGAACTGGAGGGACACGGTCTGCGCCAGACAGTAGTCTATATAATAGAAGGGACGGGTATAAATGTGATGCTGACGCTGCCAGCCCTCCCCGTCGGCGTAGAAGGGAATCTCCCCGTCCAGCCGCATCCAGGGCATGTAAATCCCAAGAAGCTCCTTCCACACCCCGTGGCGCTCCTGCGGCGTCATATCCGGCTTCTCATAGACCACATGCTGGAAATGATCCACCATGGTTCCGTAGGGGATAAAGGTCAGGGCGTCGGATAAGTGCGTGTAGCGGAACTTGCGGGTATCCTTCCCGAAAAAGCCCTCCGCCCAGGGCCATGCAAAGAACTCCATGGACATGGAATGCACCTCGCAGGCTTCCAGAGAAGGCCAGATGGTCTCCATGGGAACCCGCTCCCTGTTCAGCCATGCGGCAAAGGCGTGCCCGGCCTCATGGGTCACCACCTCCACGTCATGCTGGGTACCGTTGAAATTGGCGAAGATAAAGGGCACCTCATAGTCCGGCAGGCTGGTACAGTAGCCGCCCCCGGCCTTTCCCTCGGTGGAGAGCACATCCAGAAGCTCTCCCTCCAGCATGGTGCGGAAGAACGCACTGGTCTGCGGGGACAGCTCGTCATAGAACTTTCGTCCCTGGGCCAGGATCTCGTCCGGATTTCCCGCAGGGCGGGCGTTTCCGGAGCGGAAGGCCAGGGCATTGTCCGCAAAGCTCATGGGATATTCCTTCCCCAGCCTCTGCGCCTGCTTCCTATAAACCTCGCTGGCCACCGGAACCAGATATTTCACCACGCTCTCCCGGAATCTCTCCACATCCTTCTTATCATAGCAGTTGCGCTGCATCCGGTAATAACCAAGCTGCGTGTAGCCGTCAAGGCCCAGCTTACATCCCATCTGATGGCGGAGCTTTACCAGCTCGTCGTAGATGGAGTCCAGCTTCTGCTGATGCTCCTTATACCAGGCTCCCTCGGCCATCCATGCGGCCTGGCGGCGGGCGTCGTCGCTGTCCGTCTTAAAGGGGGTGAGCTGGGAGAGGGTGTAGGTTTTTCCCTCAAAGGGGATCTGTGCGGAGGCGATCAGCCGGGTGTACTCCTGGGTCAGATCGTTCTCCTTCTGCAGCTCCGGTATGATCTCCGGGGAGAAGGTCTTTAAGGTGATCTCCGCGTTCAGAAACATCACGCGTCCGAACTTTTTCTCAAATTCCGGGCGGAATCTGCTGTTTAAAAGGGCGCTGATCCACTTCTGGTTGTACTCCTCCAGCTCCGGCAGAGCGCCGTTCCAGAACTTCATCTCATCCTCGTAGAAGGCGTCCCTGGTGTCAATGTCGTACCTGATCTTCGCAAGACTGCGCCGGGTCTCGGTGTTCTTCTGAAGCTTCTCCATCTTCATGAATACAGCCATGGCCTCCTCAAAGTCCGCCGCTGCCTCCAGCGTTCGGATCAGCTCCTCCATGCTCTTTTTCAGCTCGTCCAGATCGGGCCGCTCATAGGGCATTTCTGAAAATTTCATTTTCTTTTCCCATCCTTTCGTCTTGATTTACAGTAAACCGGCCGCAAAGGAATCGGCCGCAAAGCGGGCGGTCCGTTGCCGGCATATTGTCTGTGAACCAGTTTATCACATAATCTGTTCCTTTTCCAGAAGCACCCTGCATTTCTTTCTGTTACAGGCTATACCGTACTTAAGCACCGTGCGCATCCCCTCCAGGATAAGCCCCCGGGCATAATTCTTCTCATTAATCTGTCCAATGGCCCTGCGGCACGCCTCCTCGCATTCCGCGTCCTGCGCGTATTTGACCTCAATAACGATCCCCGTCTCCTCCTCGTCGGCAATGACCGTGATATCACTGAAGCCGTCTCCGGCCTCCCTGTTCGAGGTCAGCGTCCAACCGGCCTTAAAGCCCAGGATCCCCAGCAGGATACCGTGATAAAAATTCTCTTTTAGGGGTCTGCGCACGAATGTGTCGCGGACACTGACCGTTCTGTTCATATAGTCGGTGAACAGCTTTTCCACCTTCTGTGCGTTCCCTTCAAGAAGCGCCCCGCAGAACGCATCGAGGGTCGCTCCATCCCTGCTCACCTGCTCTTTAAAAAGCAGGAGTATCTGCTCCGTAAAAATATTCCTGACCTCCCGGTTGGGAATCACCAGCTCCACCATGTTCCCGTCCGCGTCGCCCTTTTTCGTGAGATACCCTGTCATAAACAGAACACTCCAGATATGATCCGGTCGGGAGTACAGCTCCGCGTATGTAAGCTCCTGATGAATTTCCTTCTGCACGCTCTCTCCGTTGACCAGCCGCTCCATCTCCTTTTTCGCAGGCAGAGCGCTGTCCCTGCGCCCATCCATCCCCTGGATGAAACGCCTGATCACTTCATTCCCGCTGGTATTGATCCAGAAATTCTGCGGGCGCGCCTGCGGATCAAATCCGAGCCTGTCACAATAACAGATCACATCCCACGGACAGTATACGTCCGCGTTGCCGAAGCGATACCCGTCATACCACTCCTTCATCTGCTCACAGGCATGGTCAAGCCCGTAATAATGAAGCATTTCCCTCACTTCCGAATCCGTAAATCCAAAATACTCATCATATGCGGCGTCCATGACAGAGAGCACCCTGAAATTATTCAGGCCGGTGAAAATACTCTCCTTCGCCACCCGCAGACATCCTGTCAGGACAGCGAAATAAAGATGGTCATTGGTCTTAAGGGCCGCTCCGAACAGACTCCGGATCAGCGTCACCATCTCGCCGTAAAAACCACGTTCATTCGCTCTGGCAAGGGGGACATCATATTCGTCGATGAGGACGATGGCCTTCTTTCCATAATGCCTGCTCAGAAGCTCCGTGAGCTCCCGGATACTGCAATAAAGCGTGTCATCGTCCATTTCCCTTTTCAGAAGCCCGCAAAAGATTTCCTTATCGATCTGCGTGAGCCGCTCACTGTCTGCGAGAAACTGTAATCTCCTGGCCTCCTCGTTGATCGCCCTCACCATCATGCCCCGGGCGCTCTCGAAGCTGTCCGCATCGACGCCCTTTAAGCTCACCGACACCACCGGGAACTGCCCCATATACTCCTCGCACAACTGTTTTTCGCCGGAAATCTCAAGGCCTGCAAAGAGACTTCTGTCGCACCCTGTCTCAAAAAAGCTCCGGAGCATACTCATATTCAGGGTCTTTCCAAAACGCCTGGGACGGGTAAAGAGATTCACCTTTCCCCAGCTTTCAAGCAGCTCCCTGATCAGACCGGTCTTGTCAACATAGTAAAACCCGCCCCTGCGGATTTCCTCGAAGCTCTCAAGCCCCACCGGCAGTCTCTTTAATTTTTCAGCCAATTTATCACCCTTTCAGCCCTCTGGACTGTCTGTCCATGTCCTCCACCACGATGTCGTAGATTTCCCCCAGAGTGGCACAATATTTAAGCACCTCCCAGGGCTCGTTGGTGTGGAAGTGAATCTTGATCAGCTCCTCGTCCCCGACCGCCAGCAGGCAGTCGCCCTTAAAGTTTTCGGTGAAATACTCTGAGATTACGTCCTCGTCCAGATCCTCGCCCTCGATCAGAAGCTGTGTGTCATACTTAAATTCCAACATGTCCGTTCCTCCCTGCATTTATTGCTGTCTATTATAGCAACCGGGCTCCCTGGTGTAAAGCCTGCGCGGGAAAAAATACCGCATGTCAGACTCTACAATATGGCATGGAGCGTGCGCCCCGTCTGCACGACGATCTCCGCGTAGGTCTCCACCTGCGCCCCAATTCGTTTCCAGTCGTATTCCCGCACAGGCAAGCCTCCCTCCCCCGCCTTCACCCCGCACGCCGGAAGGGAGATCCCCGTATTCCATCTGGAGTTAAACGGAACCACCTTCACCCGGGCGCTCCCCAGGGCGTCCGCGATGGTATCGTTGACCATGGCCTTATCATTCATGAGCGCTCCCTCCCCGGCCGCGCCGTAGGAGATAATGCCTGAGAGCCTGCCGCTGAGCCCGGGCCGGTAAGAGGGATCCCTCCATCCGGGAAGAACTGCAAGCTGCCTTATCTTTTCCAGAAACATACACAGCCGGGCGGGAATGGGGGCGTGATGAGGGGAGACAAAAAACAGGAAATCCGCTTTCCCTGCTGTTGCGTAAAGGCGGTTAAAATCCCGGTCCCGCACGCAGCGCTCCTGCTCATGGCGCATCCCGCCGCTTATGCCTTTTTCATTCTCCGCCCTGCGGGCGCACGCGCCGCTGCATCCGCCGCAGCCATCGCAGGGCAGGAGGGAATAGTCACGCAGATCCAGAGTTTCCGCCGCGCACCCTTCCCTGGCAAATGCTCCCCGGAGGATCTCACAGATCCGTTCCGGGATGTTCCCTCCCTGACTGTTTTGTATGTCTGACGCGCAGATGCACACCGCCCTTTTCTCCTTCACGTCCCTCTCCCCCTGGCAGAAGCCGCCCCGGAAACTGAAGTGAACCCCTTTTGTTAGACAAAAATGAAAGTCTAACGAAGGGGGTTATT
>CANOVJ010000090.1 GCA_947570615.1 uncultured Lachnospiraceae bacterium | reverse complement strand
TTCCAAAATATTCCAGTGCTTCTCTAATCATCCTCTCTTTCTCTGGTGGACAGTTGGGAACTTTATTTCCTTCTGTTTTGGGTTTATTAAAGTTCTCGCCTATATCAAGACCACACTTTCTTTTGATTTGCGCTATATACAAATGAGAAACTTTTGTCTGGTAATGTTCCCACACATAATCTTTAATTTCCTGATAAGTTGCTGCGCCGATGCACTCCCGCCTATCCGCTTCACTTAAATCAATTTCTATCTCAATTTTAGTGGATTTGCCTCCTGATTTTTTACGCGACAAAAGGACACATGTTTCCACCCCCGCCGTCCACGGAAACATATCCACAGCCACCGCCCTCTCCACCATATACCCGCTGTCCAGAAACATCTCCAGATCTCTGACCAGGCTGGTGGGCTTACAGGAAATATACACCAGCCGCTCCACCCCGTAATCGATGATCTTCCGAAGGGCTTTGGGATGAACCCCGTCCCTGGGCGGGTCCAGGACGATCAGATCAGGCTTTTCCGCCACCTCGTCCAGCACCTTGAGCACATCCCCTGCGATAAATTCGCAGTTATCAAGGCCGTTTCTCTGGGCGTTTTTTCTGGCGGCCTCCACCGCCTCCTCCACGATCTCCACGCCGATGACCCTGTTCGCGGCGGGGGCCAGCAGCTGCGCGATGGTTCCGGTGCCGCAAAACAGATCGAATACGATCTTATCAGCCCCGCCTTCCTCCATCTCTGCACCCTCCAGTCCTTCCTCCCCGCTCTCTGTCTCTGTCCGCGTCTGTCCGGTCTGCGTCTCCGCTGTCAGGCTTTTTCCCACCGCGTTCAAATCTCCGATATACTCCCGCGCCGTCTCATAGAGAACCTCCGCCCCCAGGGAATTGGTCTGGAAAAAGGAGAACACGGAAATCTTAAACTTAAGGCCCAGAATCTCCTCATAAAAATAATCCGTTCCATAGAGAATCTCCGTGTGATCGCTGCGCACCACGTCCGCCACGGAATCATTTACGATATGGAGAATGCCTGTTATCTTCCCATCCAGCTTAAGCTCCAGAAGCCCGTCCTTCCAGCGCCCCGGCCGGTCGGCCATTTCTCTTCCCTGCATCTTCCCGTCATCCTCCTGTGAGGAAGTCACCAGCGCAATGAGAATCTCCCCTGTTCCGGCCGCCTTTCTCACCAGCAAATGGCGCAGATATCCCGTATGGCGAAGCCTGTGGTAAAAGCTGCATCCTTCAAAAAAATCTCTGGTAAAGGCCAGAATCCTCCGGTAATCCCCGTCCACAATCCGGCAGTCCCGGGTAGTCACAATATCATAAAAGCTTCCACGCTTATGCATTCCCAGCGCCAGAGGCCCATCCTTATATTCATCGCCGAAGGAAAACTCCATCTTATTCCGATAACCGGACTGCACCGGGCTTTTCTTAATCCCCTCAAAAATCCACTCCCGCTCCTGCCCGGCCAGCGCGCTCTCCAGAAGCCTTTTTACCTGCTGCTCCTTGATCCTGAGCTGCTCCCCGTATGGAAGAGAAAGATAAAGGCATCCGCCGCATTCCCCGAAATGAGGACAGGGGCTCTCCCGCTCCATTCCGGAAGGCTCCTCCACCTGCAAAAGCCGCCCCTCCCCGCGTCCATTCCGCTTTTTCTGAACCACAAAGGTCACCTTCTGCCCCGGAAGAACATTTTTCACCACACAGCTTCCCTCGTCGGTTACCACAACGCCCTTATTGGGGAAATCCACCCTCTCCACGATTCCCGTAAGTACCTGTCCCTTTTTCATATGGGTAACAATTTCCTTTCTGTAAACGATTTCCATAAGCCGCGCGCAGTGCGCACGCTTCGCGAGCCGGCTTATTAAAACAACGGATGCCAGGCTCCGCCAGACATCCTTATGTTAAAAATGGGATGCGCACCCTCGCACATCCCACAATCTGTCGCCTTTTCACATCCGGCGTTTTCACGCCCTGCAAGTCAGCCAGCCGATTCAGCACGGACGCTTTCCCGTGCTCCGGCCGCACATTTATTCAGACTTTTCGGTTTCCGCAGCCTCCTTCTCAGGCTTTTCTCCGCCTTCATCCTCCTCGTCCTCAAAGAAATCATCCTCGAAGTCGTCGTCGAAATCGTCGTCAAAATCCTCCAGATAATCAGGTGTCAGATAACGGTAAACCGCACAGGCAATAGCCGCCACCGCCGCCACCGCGCCGATGATCGCAAGCACCCACAGAACTGTGTTGGCCTTCTTCTCGTCCTCTTTGTGATTCCAGTAATCCTTCAGCTCCCGGACGTCGTGCGTCTTCACAAAATCCATCAGTTCTTCCACCTTATTCCATGTATTCATTGTGTATGCCTCCCTTTCCTGCAATACCTGCTTTTTTCCAGAAACAGTTTTTAAATTATTATTTCCCTCATACTTAATAATATAACATTTAATACAAAATTTGACTACTCCCTTTTCAAAAAGTTTACAGAATTTTAAAATTTTTCCAAAGGCGGAGAGGCCTTCTGCCCGGGCCTCTCCTCCGGCCCGCCGCCACCAAATCCGGCGACGGATCCTGTGCTTTTGCAGACCAGTGTAAAAACTGCGCTGCAATTTTTCTCACACCTTTTCCAGCTTCGCAAAGGCCGCGTACATGATCTTCTGTCCGGCCCCGTCAAAATCCACCGTGACCCTGTAATCCCTGGGCCCCGGCTCCAGGTCCGTGACGGTTCCCTCCCCGTACTTCACATGTCTCACCCGATCTCCGGCGTCATAGGCCGGCTTTCCACCGGACACGGCCGCCGTCCCCTTCTGAATCCCCGCGGCGTGCAGCGCGCCCACGCCGCCTCCCGCGATAAAGGGCTTATTCTCCGCGGCGGTTCTTTTGGGCCGCAGGATTGCCGCCGGTCTGCCGCCCGCCGCATTCCTGCCCGGAGCCGCTGTCTTTTCAAAGGAAATCCCTTCCCCGGAGTACCTTCCGGAACCCTGTCCGAAGGGACTTTTCCCGCCAAAGCCGCCCCTTCCAGGGAAACGCTCATCCTCAGAGTCGTCCTCAAAATCATCGTCATAATCCCGTCCGGCTAAAGCGCCCATGCCGGAGGGCCGCCGATCCAGCAGCTCCTGCGGGATCTCCCGCACGAACCGGCTCAGGGCGTTGCGCTGGGTCTCCCCCCGGATCATCCGCACTTTTGCATAGCACAGGGTCAGATCCTCCTTCGCTCTGGTGATCCCCACATAGGCAAGCCGCCGCTCCTCCTCGATCTCCTCCGGATCGTCGGAGGCGATGGTCATATAGCTGGGAAAGACGCCGTCCTCCATACCCGCCAGGTACACGTGAGGAAACTCCAGCCCCTTTGCGCTGTGCAGGGTCATCAGCAGCACCTTGTTGCTCCCGCCCTCCAGGTTGTCGATGTCGGCCACCAACGCCACCTCCTCCAGGAATTCCCGCAGGGTGGGCTGATTATGTATCTCCTCAAAGGACACGATTTTGCTGATCAGCTCGTCGATGTTTTCGATCCGGCTTTCGGCCTCCTCCTCGTCGGAGTCCTCCAGCTCCCGCACATAGCCGGTGGTCTCGATGATATCTCTGATCAGATCTCCCAGCCCGTAAAACTCCTGTTTGCTCCGGAATACCTGGATCATATTCACAAAAGCCCTCAGCTTCGATACGCTCTTTCCAAGGCCCTGGATCTCCTCCGCCTGACGCAGGGCGTCATAAAAGCTGATCTCCCGCATGTCCGCGTAATCCTGCACCTTCAAAATGGTGGCCGCGCCGATCCCCCTGCGCGGCACGTTGATGATACGCTTCACCGCCAGATCGTCCTGTCCGTTGTCGATGGTTTTCAGATAGGCAAGCAGATCCTTGATCTCCCTGCGGGCATAGAAATTGGTCCCCCCTACCACGTTGTAGGGGATCCCCTCCACCACGAAACGTTCCTCTAAAAGCCTGGCCTGGGCGTTGGTGCGAAACAGCACGGCGCAGTCGCTGTAGTCGGCGATCCCCTCCCTGGCCTTTCGCGCCACGTCGTCCACGATGAACTCCGCCTCCTCAAAGGCGTTCATAAACTCCATAAAGTGGATGGGACTGCCCGCCCCCTTATCCGTCCAGAGCGTCTTGCTCTTCCGACCCACATTGTGACGGATCACCGCGTTGGCCGCATCCAGCACGTTCTGAGTGGAACGGTAGTTCTGCTCCAGCCGGATCACCGTCGCCTCCGGGTACACCTTCTCAAAATCCAGGATATTCCTGATATTGGCCCCCCGGAATTTGTAGATGGACTGATCGTCGTCCCCCACCACGCAGAGATTGTGATGGGCGTCTGCGAGAAGCCGGATCAGCTCGAACTGAGCGTTGTTGGTGTCCTGATACTCGTCCACCATGATATACTTAAACCGTCTCTGATATCCCTCCAGAACCTGGGGATCCGCCCTGAAAAGCTCCACCGTCTTCATGATCAGATCGTCAAAGTCCATGGCGTTGCTCTTTTTCAGAGCGGCCTGATACTCCTTATAGGCCCCTGCGATGAGCTGCTTTCGGTAATCCCCGTATGCGCTCTGTTCAAACTCCTCCGGGGAGATGAGGCTGTCCCTGGCGGAGGAGATGGCGGAGAGAATGGTTCTCTCTTTGAGCATCTTCGTATCGATCCGCAGTTTTTTGCAGACCTCCTTCATCACTGTTTTCTGATCATCCGTATCATAGACGGTAAAATTGTTCTCGTATCCCAGCCGGTCGCCATAGCGGTGCAGAATCCGCAGGCATGTAGAGTGAAAGGTGGTCACCCAGATGCTGTCCGAGCCCGCACCCACCAGCTTCTCCACCCGCTCCCTCATCTCCCCTGCCGCCTTGTTGGTAAAGGTGATAGCCATAATATTCCAGGGGTTCACCCCAAGCTCGTCGATCAGATAAGCGATCCTGTGGGTGAGCACCCGGGTCTTTCCGGAGCCCGCTCCCGCCAGCAGAAGCACGGGCCCGCCGGTTGTGAACACGCCCTTTTTCTGCTGTTCGTTTAAGGTATCGTAAATACTCATTGCATGACTCCTTACTTTTGAATATCTTCCTCATTAAAGGGATCCCCGCACTCGGGGCAGAATTTCGGAGGGTTCTTCGGATCCTCAGGCTTCCAGCCGCACTTGTCGCACTGATAGAGGGGTTCTCCCGCAGGCTTTTTCGCGCCGCACTCGGAGCAGAATTTTCCTCTGTTCACGGCTCCGCAGGAGCAGACCCAGCCCTCCGGCTCCGGTCTCCCCACGCCGCACTCCGGGCAGAACTTCCCCGTGTTTCCGCCATGGCCGCAGGAACAGTCCCAGGGCGCTCCTTCCGCTGCGCCTGCTGTCCGCGATACTGCCGCGCCTGTAACCGCGCCGCCGGCCGCCTGAGAGACCCCGCTGCCGGACTGTGCCGCGGCCGCCTGCCCCTGGGAACCGCCCTGCGTACCGCCGCTCTGCTGCTCCATCTGGAACAATTGCTGAGCGTTCATTCCTCCCGCCTGGGCCGCCATATTCATCCCCGCAAAGGCCATCATGGGACCCGCCTGCCGGTTGGAGGCAGCCGACTGCATGGCCTGTGCCTGTGCCTGGGTGAGGGTGGCCGCCGCCATGCTCGGGCTGCGCAGCACCGCGTTGCGCTGCAATTCTTTGATCATGGCCTCGTCCTCCTGGGAGGCCTTGACGGAATTCACCCCGAAGGAGACAATCTCAATCCCCCGAAGCTGCGCCCATTTGGGAGAGAGCACCTCGTTTAACGCATCCGCCAGCTCCATGGTATGGGCCGGGACGGCGCTGTAGCGGATCCCCATGGCCGAAATCTTCGCAAAGGCCGGCTGGAGAGCCGTCATGAGCTCCGTCTTCAACTGACTGTCGATCTCCTTCCGCTCATAGTCCTGCGTCACATTGCCGCACACATTGGTATAAAACAGGAGCGGATCGCTGATTCTGTAGGAATACTCCCCGTTACAGCGGATGGAAATATCGATGTCCAGCCCGATATTCGCATCCGTCACCCGGAACGGAACCGGACTGACCGTGCCGTAGCGGTTTCCCATAATCTCCTTTGTATTGAAAAAATAAATCCTCTGATCCCTGGCCGCATCCCCCGCAAAGGAGAGACGCTTTCCGATCATCTCAAAGGTCCTGCGCACATTTTCTCCCAGATTTCCGTAAAAGAGGCTTGGCTCCGTGGACATGTCCCAGGTGAATTCCCCCGCCTGGGCGCAGAACTCAACCACCTTCCCCTGATCCACTATAATCATGCACTGGCCCTCGTTTACCGCGATCACGGAACCGTTGGAGATAATATTTTCATCTCCTTTATTGTTCCCGCCGCTTCTTCTGCCGGCGCGCCGTTTTCCCCTGGTCACCAGCACCTCCGTATCCAGCGCGTCAGCATAAAAATATTCCCTCCACTGATCGGCCATAACGCCCCCGGCCGCACTGGTAATCGCCCTGATCAATCCCATATCCGTATCCTCCTGCTTAATATGAAAACTCCACCGCGTTTCTCATTGCCTCTTATTATATAGTTTTTCCGAGGCAATGTCCAGAACAAGTGTATGCCGGCCTGCCGGAACCATTTTTCGCCTCCCACATACAATAAATCATCAATCGCCGGTAAAAAACAAAAAAACCGGTCTGTCAAAATCAGAACATGGAGGTTATTATGAAAAAGAATCCGTTCATCACCCCGAATCATACCTTCCGCCGGATTGCCCGAAAGGCCGCGGGGCCTGTGCTGGCCGCGCTGCTTGTGGCGGGCAGTCTCATGGGCTGCGCCGGCGCAGGCGGCCAGGACGGCGAAAGTCAGGGCTCTGCTGCAACGCTCACAAAGGTGACCTTAAACGAGGTGGCCCATTCGATCTTCTACGCACCCATGTACGTGGCCATCGAGGAGGGATACTTTAAGGACGAGGGGATCGACCTTACACTGGTCACCGGTTTTGGCGCGGATAAGACCATGACCGCCGTCCTGACCGACGAGGCAGACATTGGCTTTATGGGGAGCGAATCCACCATCTACACCTATGCAGGCGGCACGAAGGATTACGTCGTGAACTTCGCCCAGCTCACCCAGCGGGCCGGAAATTTCCTGGTCTCCCGCACTCCCATCGATCACTTTTCCTGGGATATGTTAAAGGGTTCCACTATTCTGGGCGGCCGGGCGGGCGGTATGCCCGGCCACGATGTAACATGGGAACACATCAGAGGGATTTATGAGTGGACAGGCTTGCATGTGACGTAACGTAATGAGGTATACTGTGAACAGGAGGTGCCACATGGATAAATATAGAGCGATACCACCAGGTTATATGACCGTTGGTGAGATTGCAGAAAAAATGAACGTTACGGTACGCACGTTACAATATTACGACAGGGAGGGTCTGCTTTCTCCATCTGCCATGAGCGAAGGAGGGCGCCGGTTATATACAGATAAAGACCTGGTAAAGCTTCACCAGATTTTGTCCCTCAAACATCTGGGTTTCTCTCTGGACGACATAAAAAACCGGCTTATTCCACTTGATACACCGGCTGAAGTTGCTGATATCCTGACGGAGCAGGCGGCCGCTGTCCGAGAGAAAATAGAAAGCCTGTCTGAATCGCTGCGGGAACTGGAAGTGCTGCGGCAGGAAGTCCTTCAAATTCAGTCGGTTGATTTCAAAAAATATGCCGATATTATTGTGAATCTGCAGATGAAAAATGATTTCTACTGGCTGATTAAGCATTTTGATGACCAGACGCTTGACCACATCCGCAGTCGTTTTGATAAAGACAGCGGAATGGCGTTTATGAACACTTTCATGCAGCTTCAGGGCGAAGCAATAAGACTTCAGAACGCAGGTATCCCTGCGGACAGCGATGAGGGACTAAAATTTGCAGAAGCCTACTGGAATATGATTACGGATTTCACTGGCGGAGATATGAGTATGCTTCCCCGACTGATTGAATTGGGGCAGTTTCAAAATACGGACCAAAAATGGAAAGAGATTCAGGAGATTGCCAACGAATACGTTGAACAGGCATTGGGCGTCTATTTTTCCCGTTCAGGCGTCGACCCGTTTCAGGAGGCAAACAGGGAGGAAACGAAATGAACGAGGCCGTAAAAATCAGTAACCTGACAAAAAGCTATGGAAACCACACGGTACTGAACGGGCTGGATTTTTGCGTACGGCAGGGAGAAATCTTTGCTCTGCTCGGCATAAATGGCGCAGGCAAAACCACATCCCTTGAATGTATCGAGGGATTACGAAAATATGACGGCGGAAGCATTACTGTAAATGGAATCATGGGTATTCAACTACAGTCGGCTTCTTTGCCGAAGTACATGAAAGCGCCGGAAGCTGTGAAGCTGTTTGCCAAATGGAATAAGACGTCTCCTGACAAAGAGACCCTTGACGCTCTCGGTATCTATGAGCTTGCAAAAAAGCCGTATTATCAATTGTCAACCGGGCAGAAGCGGCGGCTCCATTTAGCGCTTGCCTTAACGCGAAATCCGGATATTCTGTTTCTTGATGAACCAACCGCGGGACTTGACGTTGAGGGACAGATCTCTTTGCATGAACAGATCCGCCAGTTAAAAGCAATGGGAAAGACAATCATATTGACAAGCCATGACATGGCGGAGGTTGAAAAGCTATGTGACCGGATCGCCATTCTTTCCGGCGGCAAAATCGCCTTTATCGGGACTGTCAGGCAGCTGGGCGAGGCAATCGGAAAGCGTTATAATATCACAATCCGGACCGAAAACGGAACGGAAAAATATGAATCAGAAAATATCGGAGATTTTTTACTTTCGCTGCTTATGCAGTACAGAGAAAAAGGGGAAACGATCACAGATATCCGGACAGACCGCGGCTCGCTGGAACAACACTTTATTAAAATCGCCAGGGGGGAGTAACAATGGGAGCTTTTTTATACGGAGTTTCTTTACAATGGAAGTTAGACATAAGGAGTAAGACATTACTTATAACCTGCTATATCGTACCTCTTTTGTTCTTTGTAATTATGGGCGGTATATTTACATCAGTCATGCCGGAAGCGAGATATACGCTTATTCAGTCAATGACTGTATTTGGTGTGACAATGGGGGCGTTGATTGGTCTGCCGCCCTCTCTCGTTGAAATTTACAGCGGCGATATCAAAAAGGTTTACAAAGCGAATGGCGTTCCATTAATCTCAGGTCTTGCCTTAACCAATATTTCGGCATATATTCATCTGTTTCTTATGAGCATCATTTTATATATTGCCGCACCGCTCATTTTTCACGCTGAGATACCGGAAAATCCGGGGAGGTACTTCGTCAGCCTTGCCGTCTTTATTGCGGTGTCTCTCAGTATTGCCAGCATCATTGGTCTGGCAGTAAAAGACCAGGCAAAAACTTCCATGTTCTCTATTATTATTTTTCTGCCTTCTACCATGCTTTCCGGAATTATGTTCCCTGTTAAGCTGCTTCCAAAAGCGTTTGAAACAACGGGAAAACTGTTTCCCGCTTCATGGGGATATAAGCTGATGACCGAGAGTGCTTTTGAGTCTGGAAGCCTTTTGCCACTACTTTTGATTTTTGTCTTCGCTGCTGTTATGTGTAAGATTCTGTTGCGGAGAGTCGATCAATAGCAGACCAGTCTCCGATTTGAATTATGCAGTCCGCAGGCCCTGCAAATCATAATTTAACATATTAAAAAATCTGTGCGGCATCTGCAGGAAGATTCCTCACCTGTTCAAGATAATATCTCGAATTTTTTGCCTCCGTGTAATTATATTGGAATCCGAGTTTTTCTCCAACCCCGGGGGCAATTTCGTCCATAAGACCGCACATTATCATTACGGAATTCCACACCTGCTCCGCTGTTGTTCCGCCATACGTTTGCAGGAATCTTTCCCATACTGTTGGCTTAAGCCATCTGTACATATATTTGCCCGATTTTCCCACGCTTACAGAAAAATCCGTCTCATTACCGATTTTCCATGACAGGATTTTCACGAGCTGCGGTCTTACCACTCCATTTAACATATCGTGAGCAAATGGAAGCTCATTCCTCCATAATCCTTTTGCTACATTATTTAAACACCACCAGAATTCGTTGCATACGGCAAGATATTCCGCCTCTGAGGGCTTTTTCACATGAAAATCAATATCGGAAGCTTCCGGAATATCCGGGAGTATCCCGTCCTTGTCAAGTAAAATCCTGCACAGTTTATCGTCCAGAATATCAAGCTTATCCAAAGCTTCAACGTGCAGATCAAGACGATTACCGTCCGCAAACTGTATCAGCCAACCGTAGCATTTTTCAAAGTCCACCTCCAGCCCCACAGATCTGTCGCATTCGTCGGGACACTGCATATAAAGCCGCTCTCCGAAACGATCTATCCATGATTTGTCCTCATAGAAGGGCCTGGTCCCGGTGACGGCATAAACGATATCGTAATCCTGAAAAATATCCTTTGGAGCATTTACATTGGTTCGGGAACCGTTCATATAGACTGCCCGTATGCGCTCGTCCGCTTTTGCCGTATTTATAATCAGGTCATACATTTCCCGTTCTGTCCGCATCGTAAAACCTCCTGTGTTTATACATTTCTTCATACCCATTCTAACATCCGGCCCTGTTTTTCTCAACAGAAATCAGCGGCTGTTTAGCCGACAGGGCTCAGCGGCTGTTTTACTGATAGGATAAGCCTGACCTTTCATACAATGATAAGAAGCAGGAATCTGAGGTGATTGTCATGGGAAAGCAAAAGGAGGTTTGCTACTTACTTCAGAAAAAGGATTCTGACGGTTCTGAAATCGCGGGGAAAAAGGAAGCTCTCAGCAGACAGGGGTATCTGGTTGTTACGATCGTCGAGGGAGGTAAGGCAATGGAAGATGGATTGCGGGGCGTGGTCCGCAGCCATTCAGGAGGGTGCAATTCATGATGGCAGCACAAAATACCCCCACAATAATAGACGGTTATGTCCGTCTCTCCAGAGACGATAACAGGAAAAATTATTCCTCTATCGAAAACCAGAAACGAATCATCCGCAAATACGCAGAGGAAAACAACATGATTGTGCGCCATATCTACGAGGACGACGGCATTTCCGGTTATTCCTTCAACCGTCCCCAGTTTCAGAACATGATGGCCAATCTCGGCTCCATAGATGTAATCGTGGCGAAAGACCTTTCACGAATCGGACGGCACAATGCGAAGGTACTGCTTTTTCTCGAAGAAATGGAAGAACAGGGAAAGCGCGTCATCCTGATTGATGACAATTATGATTCCCTCTACTCTGATGATGATATTATCGGAATCAAGACATGGGATAATGAACGCCATGTGAAGAACACAAGCCGGAAGGTAAAACGAATCAAGAAAATGGAGCAGGAAAACGGCACTTTAAAATGTGCTCCTCCATTCGGCTACACCAGACACCCTCTGAACAAGCAGATGGTTTTAATTGATGAAGAAGCCGCCGCCA
>CANOVJ010000089.1 GCA_947570615.1 uncultured Lachnospiraceae bacterium | reverse complement strand
ACTGTAAATCTGCTGCAAATTGCTTCGGTGGTTCGAATCCACCTCCATCCACTTGCCGAAAGGCATAAAAGAAACTAAATTGAATAACGCGGGGTGGAGCAGTCTGGAAGCTCGTCGGGCTCATAACCCGAAGGTCACAGGTTCAAATCCTGTCCCCGCTACTAATGCCCAGATAGCTCAGTTGGTAGAGCAGAGGACTGAAAATCCTCGTGTCGCTGGTTCGATTCCGGCTCTGGGCATTTTAACTTCTAAATGTTGGTCAGACATTCAGGAGTTTTTTTGTTGCTTTTTTTTCTCCTTTATAGTATTTTAATAGAGGGCTTGTGAGGATGAACGTTGAATTGGATCAGATCATAATATATACCTTACAGGCCGGATTAAGAAATAAGGGTGAGATTATGAAGGAAAGCGTCGGGAAATATGGCAAAAATCCTGAAAAGAGACTTGAAAAGATAAGAAGAAGATACCGGCAGAGGAAGGAATTCTATTTGTTATTGAGAGAATATGCGGCAGATATAATGGACTCGGACAATTTCCAGAGTACCAGGAATTATATCCAGCATGGCAGCATGCCTGTGCAGAGGCACTGCATTGACGTGGCAAGACAGAGTATTGTCATCAGTAAATTTCTCAGAATTTCATGTAATGAGAGAGAGCTGATCAGAGGCGCTCTGCTGCACGACTATTTTCTCTATGACTGGCATGATAAAAACAGAGAAAACTATCAGATGCTGCATGGATTTTATCATCCGGGAATTGCGTTGAAAAACGCGAGCAGGGAATATTCTCTGACCCCCAGGGAAAGAGATATCATCAAAAAGCATATGTGGCCTCTGACGGTGGTTCCCCCTCTTTGCAGGGAGGCGTGGATTGTGACTACGGCGGACAAATACTGTTCTTTACTGGAGACGCTCAGACTGCGCAGAGGAGCCAGGAGACCACAGATCAGGGTGACAGGATGAGCCGGAGGCTGTTTGAAAGTCTGAAGAATTATTGCGACAGTGATTATTATCCCTTTCATATGCCGGGACACAAAAGAAATCCGCAAAGCGGGGCCCTGGCCGGATTTTATCATTTTGATATTACAGAGATCGACGGGTTTGACAACCTTCATCAGCCGCAGGGCCTGATAAAGGATGCGCAGGAGAGGGCTGCCGGACTTTATCACTCGCAGGAGACATATTTCCTTGTAAATGGGAGTACCGCAGGCATTTTGAGCGCGGTATCTTCCGTTGCGGGACGGGCAGATAAATTAATCATTTCCAGAAACTGTCACAGAGCCGTATATCATGCGGCTTTTTTGAATCGTATGCAGTTATGTTATCTTTATCCTGACGAACTGGACGGACATTTTTTTGCGGGTCCGGTGAGCGTCCGGGAGACGGAAAGGGCGATCCGGGATATTCTTATACAGGAAAATGCAGGGGCAGAAGACGCGCGGCGGCTTATCGCGGGGGTGGTGATTACGTCGCCCTCCTATGAGGGAATTACCTCCAATGTAAAAGAAATCGCGGAGCTGGTACACAGTTACGGGATTCCATTGATTGTGGATCAGGCCCACGGAGCCCATTTCGGACTGCATCCGGGTTATCCGGCAAATGCGGTCACAGAAGGGGCGGATCTTGTAATTCACAGCGTTCATAAGACCTTGCCCGCCCCCACACAGACGGCGCTCCTTCACAGGAACGGCGCGCTGACGGACGGGGAGGTTTTGCGGAGATATCTGAGGATCTACCAGTCCAGCAGCCCGTCTTATCTGCTGATGGCGGGAATCGACGAGGCGGTTTTCCTGGCAGAGAGGGAGGGCAGGGCAGGGCTTGAAAGGCTTCTCTCCCGGAGAAGGGACTTTGTGAGGGGGATGGAGGATTGTCGGCACATTTGCGTATGTCCTCTGACCGAGCCGGGGAAGCTGGTAATAGAGGTGAAGGGTTATCCTGACGCAGGGCAGGCGCTCTATCATATATTGAGAGAAAAATATCATCTGCAGATGGAGATGGCCGCGGGTAATTATGTGGTGGCGATCCTCACCATGATGGACGGGGAGGAAGGACTCGCCCGGCTCCTTAAGGCATTGCGGGAAACAGACAGAGAGTTTGAAGAAGTGCCTGGAGTGAGGCGTGAGCAGATGAGGGATTTTGATGAAGGGCGTTGGAGAGCGAAGGCGCTCCCGCAGGTCGACCTGACATTGTGGGATGCCTGTAACAGGCCAAACCGTGACGTGGCGCTGACACAGGCGCAGGGGGAGACCGCCGCAGAGTTTGTCAATCTGTATCCGCCGGGAATCCCGATTCTTGTACCAGGAGAGCGGATCGGGAGAGAGACAGTCGAGGAAGTATCATCCGCCCTGCAAAGTGGTTATACGGTTCAGGGCGTATCTGAGGGGAAAATAAAAGTGATACAGTGGTAAAAGAAGTTACAACGGGGACAGAGAGTCTGTATGCGCCCGTAATCGCAGCTTACGGGTGGGAAAGTGAAGGGGATTTTTATGCGCAAAACAAAAATAATATGTACCATCGGACCTGCCAGCGAGTCGGAAGAAAAGCTCAGAGAGCTGATGCTGGCGGGTATGAATGTGGCCAGGTTTAATTTTTCCCATGGAACCCATGAGGAGCATAAGGCGAAGTTTGACAGAGTGCTGAAGGTCAGCAGTGAGCTGGGCCTTCAGGTGGCGACCATGCTCGACACAAAAGGGCCGGAGATCCGCCTGAAGGATATAGAAGGGGGCAGAACGGAGCTCGCTGCCGGGCAGAAGTTTATCCTGACTACACAGGAGCTGCCGGGAAACAGCGAAAGAGTGACGATTACCTACAAAAATCTGAAGAATGACATAGCGGTCGGAACCACCATTTTAATCGACGACGGGCTGATCGAAATGGTTGTGGATGCCATAGAAGAAACCGATATAATATGTACAGTCGTGAACGGAGGCCCCATTTCCAATCATAAGGGGGTGAATGTCCCCGGGGCGGTGCTGTCCATGCCCTACATCAGCGAGACGGACAGAAGCGATATCATGTTCGGCTGCGATATGGGGTTTGACTATCTTGCGGCTTCCTTTGTGAGAGGAAGGGAGGATATTCTGGCGGTAAAGGAGATCCTGACGCAGCGGGGCAGCAACATGAAGGTGATCGCCAAGATTGAGAATATGCAGGGAATCCGCAATCTGGAGGAGATCATTCAGGAGGCTGACGGGATCATGGTGGCGAGAGGGGATATGGGTGTGGAAATCCCCCTGGAGGAGGTCCCTGTTATTCAGAAACAGATGATCAGGCTGGCGGAGAGAGAGGGAAAGCATGTAATCACCGCGACGCAGATGCTGGAGTCCATGATCCGCAATCCCAGACCCACCCGGGCGGAGGCCACCGATATTGCCAATGCCATATACGACGGGACCACGGCCATCATGCTCTCGGGCGAGAGCGCAGCCGGGCGTTATCCGGTGGAAGCGGTGGAAACCATGGCCCGGATTGCTGAAAGGACGGAGCATGATATCGATTATGATGGAAGGATGAAGCGCAGGGAGCCTGCCGGGGAGGTGGACGTGACCACGGCGATCTCACACGCCACCTGTATGACAGCCATGGATCTGAGGGCGTCCGCCATTATCACGGTTACGATCTCCGGATTTACGGCGGGAATGATTGCGAGATACAAGCCCGGATGCCCTGTCATTGCATGCAGCGTCAGTCCCGGCGTGTGCAGACAGCTTGCCCTGGCGTGGGGGGTTACGCCTCTGTGGATTGGCCGGGAGAGTACCACGGAGGATCTGTTTGATGTGGCGGTGCGCGCGGCGGAGGAAGCGGGATATATTAAAAAGGGAGACAAAGTGGTTCTCACAGCGGGCGTTCCCCTGGGTGTGTCAGGAAATACCAACATGATTCGCGTGGTAGAGGTTTAATTGCCATGGGAAAGATGATATACTTAATGGGGAAGAGCTCCTCGGGAAAGGATACCATATACAGAAGTCTTCTGAAATGGAAGGATTATTGTCTGAAAAGGGTAGTGCCTTATACCACCCGGCCCATAAGGGCCGGGGAAGTGGAGGGAGAGGAATACCATTTTACCGATGAGAACGGATTTATGGAGCTCAGCGCTCTGGGGAAGGTGATAGAATCAAGGGGCTATCATACATACCATGGCCTGTGGCGTTATTTTACGGTGGATGACGGAAATATCGATCTGGACCGCCATAATTATCTGATTATCGGAACCCTGGAGTCATTTCTGAAAACGGCGGCATACTTTGGAACCGAGAGGATCCTTCCGGTATTGCTGGAGCTGGACGACGGGATCAGGTTAAAGCGCGCACTGGACAGGGAGATGCATGAGGAGAGACCCAGGTACCAGGAGATGTGCAGGCGGTTTCTGGCAGACGAGGAGGACTTTTCGGAGGAAAAGATAAGGGAAGCGGGGATCGGAAGGCGCTTTGTCAATGATGAGCTGGGAAGCTGTCTCGGGGAAATAGAGAGATATATTGCAGAGAATCTGTAGAGGCTTAAGCAGGTTTCGGCTCGCGCGGGCGCGCCGGAAAAGGAAACGAGTGGGGAAAGAGATGGACATAAAGGTGAATCAGGCGGCTCCCGTAGCCCGGCCGGAAGCGCAGGCCCCTGTGCGGGAGGCGGACGGAGCGTTTAAGTTTACACTGGTCAGCCATATCGAGGAGCAGGAGCTGCAGGCAAGGCTTGGCACCCTCATGGAGGAAATTACCATGCAGGGAGATAAGCTGGCCAAAAAGCGCGACATAAAAGATATGAAGAAGTACAGGGGACTGATCAAAGAGTTTATGAATGAGATTGTGAGCCGTTCTCACTCCTTTTCCCGGGAGAATTTTCTGGACCGGAAGGGGCGCCACAGAGTCTATGGGATTATCCGTCTGGTGGATGAGAACCTGGATGAGCTGGCCAGGGAGCTGATGAAGGATGAGCAGGATCATCTGGTGATTCTCAGCAAAATAGGAGAGATCAGGGGACTTTTGCTGGATATTCTGACGTAGAAACAGGGCGGGAGAGCTTCTCTGGACGGGTAGAAGCGCAAACGCCCCGCAGGCCGGAAAGGGCGGAAGAAAAGGGATTTCGCAGGACAGAAGACCGCGTAAAAGAGCGGCGGATTGAGAGGGGTATATGCGCAGATTTGCTGATATTGTGGGACAGGAGCACCTGAGAGAGCATCTGGAAAATGCCATCAGGATGGACAGGGTGTCTCATGCCTACATCATTAACGGGGAGAAAAATGCGGGAAAGGAGTTCATCGCCAAAACCTTTTCCATGGCGCTGCAGTGTGAAAACCGGCAGGGGACGGAGCCATGCGGGGAGTGCCATTCATGCAGACAGGCTCTTTCGGGCAATCATCCTGATATCATTTTTATTTCCCATGAGAAACCCGGAACCATCGGTGTGGACGATATCCGCCGCCAGATCAACAATGACGTGGCGATCAAACCCTATAAAGGCCCCAGAAAGATTTATATCATGAACGAAGGGGAAAAAATGACGGTACAGGCCCAGAATGCGCTGCTCAAAACCCTGGAGGAGCCCCCGGAGTATGCGGTTGTGCTGATTCTGACTGCGAATGTTGACTCTCTTCTCCCCACCATCCTGAGCCGGTGCGTGGTTCTGAACATGAAGCCGGCAGGAGATGCGCAGATAAAAAAATTTCTCATGGAGACCATGGAGATTCCCGATTATAAGGCGGATGTCTGCGTGGCCTTTGCGAGAGGAAACGTGGGAAAAGCCAGGCTTCTTGCGAAAAGCGAGGAGTTCGACAAGGTAAAGGAAGAGGCCGTCACACTGGTAAAGTATATCAATGAGATGGAGCTGAACGAGATTGTCGCCGCGATAAAGAAGATCAATGAATACAAGCTCGATGTGAACGATTATTTGGACATTCTTTCCGTCTGGTATCGGGATGTTCTCCTGTTTAAGGCGACCCATGACGCCAATCATCTGGTTTTCAGGGAGGAGATACAGCACATCAGAAAGGTGGCGGACAGGAGCGCCTATGAGGGGATTGAAAAGATCCTGGACGCTCTCGAGAAGTCAAAGCAAAGGCTTCTGGCCAACGTGAATTTTGATCTGACCATGGAGCTTCTGCTTCTGACGATCAGAGAAAACTAAAGTGAGGTTGATAGATTATGGTAAAGGTAATAGGTGTCCGTTTCAGAACGGCAGGAAAGATATATTTTTTTAACCCGGGGAAATTCAATGTAAAACGGGGAGATCATGTGATTGTGGAGACGGCCAGAGGGATCGAGTACGGCACCGTGGTAGGCGCGCCCAGAGAGGTGGATAACAGCAGTGTTGTGCAGCCACTGAAATCCGTGCTGCGGATCGCAACCCAGAGGGACGACGAGCAGGAGGCCGGAAATAAGGTAAAGGAAAAGGAGGCCTTCCAGATCTGTCTGGAAAAGATAAAGAAGCACGGACTGGAGATGAAGCTGATCGATGCGGAATATACCTTTGACAACAACAAGGTACTGTTTTATTTTACGGCGGACGGGCGAATCGATTTCCGGGAGCTGGTGAAGGATCTGGCGTCGGTGTTCAAGACCAGGATCGAGCTCCGCCAGATCGGTGTGCGGGATGAGACAAAGATTCTGGGCGGCATCGGCATCTGCGGGAGGGAGCTGTGCTGTCACAGGCATTTGTCCGAGTTTGTGCCGGTCTCCATCAAGATGGCCAAGGAACAGAATCTGTCCTTAAATCCCACCAAGATTTCGGGCGTCTGCGGCAGGCTTATGTGCTGTCTCAAGAACGAGGAGGAAACCTATGAGGAGTTAAACCGCAGGCTTCCCAATGTGGGAGATCATGTGACCACGGAGGACGGCCTTAAGGGCGAGGTTCACAGTGTCAACGTGCTGCGTCAGCTTGTGAAGGTTGTTGTGGAGGTGGGAGACGAGAAGGAAATACAGGAGTATAAGGTAGAGCAGCTCCGTTTCCGGCGTAAGCACAGGCACAATAAGGTGGACGTGCAGGACGAGACGCTCAGGAAGCTGGAGAAGCTGGAGAAGGAAGAGGGCAGGTCGAAGCTGGACGATAACTGACCGGGGACGTTTATGGAAATCTTAAAGGAAAATGAGAGGATCGACGATCTGCAGAGAAATCATTACCGGATTATTCAGGATCCGGGGCGGTTCTGCTTCGGGATGGATGCGGTTCTGCTCTCTGGCTTTGCACGGGCCGGTGAGGGAGATCGGGTTCTTGATCTGGGAACGGGGACCGGAATCATTCCCATTCTTATGGAGGCGAAAACCAGGGCGGCGCATCTTACCGGGCTGGAGATTCAGCCGGAGAGCGCGGATATGGCATCCCGAAGCGTGCGGCTGAATCATCTGGAAGAAAAGATCGAAATTGTCACAGGAGATATTAAGGAAGCAGTCCGTCTTTTCGGCGCTGCTTCCTTTGACGTTGTGACCAGCAATCCTCCTTATATGACGGAGCATCACGGGATTGCCAACCCTGATGCGCCAAAGGCCATTGCAAGGCATGAGCTTCTCTGTACCCTGGAGGATGTGATTGGCCAGGGGGCCAGGCTTCTTAAGCCGGGAGGGAATTTTTTTCTGGTACACAGACCGTTCAGGCTGGTGGATATTCTGGCTTTGATGCGGCAGTACCGTCTGGAGCCAAAGCGGATGAGGCTGGTTTATCCCTTTGCGGACAGGGAGCCGAATATGGTGCTCGTCGAGGCCAGCCGGGGAGGAAGGGCGCGGCTGCAGGTAGAAAAGCCGCTGATTATTTTCAGCGGGCCGGGGGTTTATACGGACGAGATCCGGGAAACGTATGGATATTGAACGGAGAAAGAAATGCCCCGGAGCCTGCGGAATGCGGCAGGGGAATTTTGGGGCTCTGTGCCTGTACTGTGACAGAATTCTGATCAAAACGGTATGAAGGGATTTGCGGGAAGAGGAGAAAGGGATGACGGGAACCTTATATTTATGTGCAACGCCTATAGGAAATCTGGGAGATATCACCCCCAGGGTACTGGACACTCTGCGGGAGGTGGATCTGATCGCGGCGGAGGACACCAGAAACAGCTTAAAGCTGTTGAATCATTTTGAGATCAGGACGCCCATGACAAGCTATCACGAGTACAATAAGGTGGAAAAGGCCAGGCAGATCGCGGGATGGCTGAAGGATGGGAAAAATATTGCGCTGGTCACAGACGCGGGAACCCCGGCCATATCCGACCCGGGGGAGGTGTTGGTAAAGGAATGCCAGAGGGAGGGCATTCCGGTTACCTCCCTTCCGGGGTGCTGCGCGCTGATTACGGCGCTGACTCTTTCCGGGCTTTCTGCCAGGAGATTCTGCTTTGAGGGCTTTCTGCCGTCAGATAAGAAGGAAAAAAGGCAGATCTTGGAGGAGCTGCGGCGGGAGAGCCGGACCATCATCCTTTATGAGGCGCCTCATCATCTCAGGAGAACGCTGGCAGAGCTCCAGGAGGCGCTGGGAGAGCGCAAAATCACCCTTTGCAGGGAGCTGACCAAGCGTTTTGAGACGGTATTTCCGACTACCCTGGAGGGGGCGAGGGCCTATTATGAGGAGAATGAGCCCAGAGGGGAGTATGTGCTGGTGGTGGAGGGCGAGGACCGGGAGCGCCTTTTGCAGAGAGAGCAGAAGAAATGGGAGGAGCTTTCCATTGAGGAGCATATGCGGCTGTACGAGGAACAGGGTGTGGAGAGAAAGGAAGCCATGAAGAGGGTGGCCGCCGACCGGGGTGTGACTAAGCGGGAGATTTATCAGGCTCTGATCTGAAAGGCGGGCGGAGCGGGTGGCCAGAGCGTTCTGACAGAACAGAAATAATTTGAGACCTGGAAACATAAGATGCTAAAAAAGGAAAAGAGTGTCTTATGTTAAATTATATCTGGGCGGCAATGATCGCGCTGGGCGTACTTTTTGGAGCGGTGAACGGAAATATGAAGGAGGTTACGGAGGCGGCGCTGGAGAGCGCCGGGGAGGCGGTTTCCCTGTGTATCGCCACCGCCGGGATTATGGCCTTCTGGGTGGGGCTTATGGAGGTGGCGCAGAGCTCCGGGCTGATCGCCAGGCTGACGGGGAGGCTTTCGCCGTTTATCTCCTTTATGTTCCCGGGAATGCCGAAGGGGCACAGGGCAAGGGATTATATTTCTATGAATATTATTGCCAATATTCTGGGGCTGGGCTGGGCGGCCACGCCTGCGGGGCTTAAAGCCATGGAGGAGCTGGCGAAGCTGGAGGCGGAGAGGGGGAATCCGGCTTATGCTTCCGCCACGGATAGCCGGAAAGGAAAAGAACGGGGCAGGTCAGGTATGAGAGGAAAGGATCCGCTGATTCTGGAGGCCGGAGAGGGAACAAATGCAGGGGAGCGGGTTGCCAGCAACGAGATGTGTACGTTTTTGATTTTGAATATCTCTTCCCTGCAGTTGATACCGGTGAATATGATTGCTTACCGGCAGCAGTACGGCAGTGTGAATCCGGCGGGAATTATCGGACCGGCGATTGTGGCGACGTTTGTGAGTACGGCGGTGGCGGTGTTGTATTGTAAAGTGAAGGACAGGAGGCGGAGAGTGTGAGGGCTCTCCGCTTTAGTATTTTTATGAAAGAGTGTTGAGGAGCAATGTTTTTTGGGATATACTTATAAAAAAGATGGATTTTGGTTTAAGAAATATATGAGGTATCAAAAAATGGAAGAAAAAATAAAGAATATTATGTCTGAAGTATATGGAGAATTGATAAAATTATTTGGTAAAAAAATTGAACGTATTACTTTGTACGGTTCATATGCTCGTGGGGATTTTAAATTGGAATCAGACGTTGATATTGTGGTTTCGCTTCTTGTACGTAATAGTGATGATTATGAAAACGATATGAAGTACCAGCCATTTTACCAAAACACTGAAAAGGAAGGTATGAGAATTTATGGATAAAGTAAGAGCAGATTTGGCTATATATCGTTTAGAGACAGCGAGGTAATGTATTATATCGGCAAAAGCATTGATAGAGATATCGGATTATAAATGTGTGGCAAATCGTTCTTATTAAGCGGTTTTCCATTGTATGCGGAGCGTATTGGCATTATGAGCCATAGACTTTTCAAAATATATCAGAAGCCTTTGATATTCGCAGCGGCTGCCTGGAAGGTCAGGATCTTATTGATGCAGAGAATGAATGATCAACATTGAGGAGCGTGTAAGAATGGGAATATACTTAAATCCGGGAAATGAACAATTTACAGTTTCTGTTAATTCTGAATTGTATGTGGATAAGACAGATCTGATAACATATACGAACAGCCGTATCGGTAAAGACAGGCCGTTAATTTGCTCCAGCAGGCCGAGAAGATTTGGGAAAACAATGGCGGTTACCATGCTGTCAGCTTATTACAGTAAAGGATGTTATTCCGAAAAGTTGTTTGCAGGACTTAAAATAAGCCGGAACGAGCTTTTCAAAGTACATTTGAATAAGTATAATGTAATCTTTTTGGATATTCAGTGGATGTACGGAAATGCGCTTGAGGAAATGAAGAGAAATTCTTCTGTTAAAGTAGTGAGCTATATTCAGGAGCAGGTGATAGAGGAGTTAAGAAACGAATATTCCGAACATGTCCAGGCTGATGATATTTCATTACCTTCTGTATTGGCTAAAATTAACGTCAGGACAAAAGAACAGTTTATTATTATTATTGATGAGTGGGATTGTCTGTTTCGGGAGGACAAAAATAACGAGAACCTTCAGAAAGAATATATTAATCTATTGAGAGGTTTGTTTAAAGGGACTCCATCGGGAGCGTTTTTAAAGCTTGCTTATATTACAGGTATTTTGCCAATTAAGAAATATGGTACACAGTCGGCTCTGAATAATTTTCGGGAACATACAATGGTCAGCCCCAGACAGATGGCGGAGTATGTGGGATTTACAGAGGCGGAGGTAAAGACTATATGTAAAGAACATGATATGCCATTCCAGGAGATGCAAAGATGGTATGATGGATATTATTTTGAAAAAACAGGGCATGTCTATAGTCCTAACTCCGTAATTGAAGCTGTAGATAGTGGGGAATTCGGGAATTACTGGTCCGGAACAGAGACGTATGAGTCTTTAATGGCGTATATTGCAATGGATTTTGATAGGTTAAGACAATTGATTGTAGATATGTTGGGGGGCCAGAGGTGCAGTATTGATGTGGAATCTTTTCAAAATGATATTACTTCATTTAACTCTGCAGACGATGTGATCACATTATTGATTCATATGGGATACATGGCTTATGACAGCAAGATAAAAAAAGTTTTTATTCCAAATGATGAGGTAAGGAGCGCTTTTCTGCGTGCCATTAAAAATGATGGGTGGGAAGAGATAATAAGGGCAATTAATGCATCGGAAGCTTTGCTCAGGGCGACTCTGGCAATGGATGAACAAGCCGTGGCGCAGATGATACAGGAAGTCCATATGCAAAATTCTTCCAGTTTAATATATAACAATGAAATTTCTCTGAGCAGCGTAATTGCACTGGCATATTATAGTGCTTGCAGAGATTATACGCTTGTAAGAGAATTGCCGACAGGAAATGGATTTGCCGATATGGTTTTCCTTCCTAAACGTACATCTTTAAATCCGGCATTGGTTTTGGAACTAAAATGGGATAAAACTGCTGAGGGAGCAATAAGTCAGATTAAAAGTAAAGGATATGTGTCAGCCCTTAAAGAGTATAAAGGAAATATTTTGCTTGTTGGAGTTAACTATGAAAAGAAAAATAAAATGCATGAATGCAAAATAGAAAAGTTTGAAATGTAATTTTATCAAAGAGCTCATGTCATTAACCTGACCCAAGGGGGCTCAAAGCGATGGAGGAGCTGA
This sequence comes from uncultured Lachnospiraceae bacterium, assembly GCA_947570615.1. GTDB lineage: Bacteria > Bacillota > Clostridia > Lachnospirales > Lachnospiraceae > Suilimivivens. The sequence goes on along the minus strand of CANOVJ010000089.1, from coordinate 365 downwards.
CGAAGCTGAGGAGAGTGGGAATCCTGCTACATTAATATCAATTCTGAGGTTTGGTATATCGAGTAGGAAGGCGCAGCAAATGAAGCAGAGAGATTGTAATGATAACAGAATCAGAAAAGACAATTCGTTTGGTGTGAATGATTTAAATGAAAAACGGGATGCGGACAAAGAAAAGCTTAAAGCTGGAGAGTACATGGGTTTGAAATCCGTAACGTTTCAACACGGAGATTTTGAGATAGATTCTGATGGAGTTTGCATTAATTAAGGATCAGTATTGCCAGGGAATCCATCCTTAATAAAGACAATTGAACAGGACTATCCCAAAGTTTGTGTAAACCTCCAAACTGATGTAAGATAAAACTACA
>CANOVJ010000088.1 GCA_947570615.1 uncultured Lachnospiraceae bacterium | reverse complement strand
GTCAATACCGGAGTTTATGCGGGACTGTTCGCATCTGTAATGCTTGCCATGACAACAGGTATGCAGAATATAATGAGCTTTGCAGGCGATGAAAAGGCGGACTGGAAAAAATATCAGTTGGCAATGCCCGTAAATGCGTTTTCAGTGGTAATAAGCAAATATATTTCCGTTATCTGCACATTGGCAGTCAGTCTTGCGGGAAGCATTCTGCTTAATCTTTTATCCAGTATTGCTTTCCGTAGCTTTAATGTCACTGTCTGGGGAGTGTCTGCCGCTGTATCTGTGATTGTTCCGTTGTTATGGACCGGAATCTGTCTGCCGTTAACCTATTGGTATGGTTTCCGTTCTGCCCAGACAATGGGGCTTATTGCAGTAATTCCCATGTTCTATTTTGTTAAATATTTTGAAGATGGGCCTGGATTTTCCGCTATGACAGGCTCCATACTCTCTTATGCTGTTGCGGCAGGGATTGCAGTTGTTGTCCTCTTTATCATTTCAATGATGATAAGCATGACAGGCTATAACAGAAAAAGATAGCGACTGAAATCATGCGCGCTCCATGTGGGTCCTTAATACAGGCGAACAGCTTCATGGCAGATGCCGCGCTTTGTCCGGAGCCTGAAATAATCCCGGCGTTTGTGTTGTCGGGCTGGACGGGTGGAACGGGGATTGCTCTTTGTAATTGAGCATGATATAATTTTTCAGCACACAATGCCCTTTGGAATAAAGATACATTAGAAAGGACAGGGAAAATTGATACGCCGTTAAAGTTATCTGGGTGTACACATATAGAAAATGATTCTATGTATATTTGTTCTCGTAATATCTCAGGAATCGATCGAATTAAGCTAAGTGGGTAGCAATCCCCATTGATTGTTCCATATCCTGCGTCCATTGTGGCATTTTCCTGACAGGCTGCTTTCTGGCGGGCCTATGCGATCATTTGCAGAATGGTATTGAAATCACTTTGACATCAGTGATTATTTCACTTGCGGCTGTGGCGTAGAGGGGGTATCATGGAAAAAAGATCATCTCGCAGGAAAGGAGACTGCCTCATGACAAGACAGGAGTTATGCGCGCCCATCACAGAACGATATGAGGAATTGAAGGAGGCACTGAAAGGGAACGATCCGGAAAGGATCAGGGAGCTGGCCCTTGAGGTCCACGCCCTGGTACATCCGGCGGAAATCTCCGGAAGGGGTGAAAAAACCATCGCGGACCATGTCCTTGATTTTATGCTGGAGGGAAATCAGAATGTGATTGTCCCCAGGGAGGATTACGAGACCAATCTGCACTACGCCGGAACGGACAGAGTACCTCTGTGCTGGCAGTTCTGGCATACATACCGGATTGAAGATCTGGTGAGCAATATCCTGATGAAAAATGGAAATCAGATTTTTGACGCCTGGTGGCAGGAGAAAATCGGTTCGCCGATCACAGATACCGGAAACGCGCTGGAGCTTAAGGAGGCGGCCGCGTTCGGCGAGGCCCTGGACGTGCAGGCCCTTCAGGATTATATGATTACTGTTGGGAAAAATACCCGCGATATTTTAAAGGATCTGACGCCGGAGCAGATTCAGTCCATGGTGCCGGAAGAACGGGTCATGAGGATCCTTGAGGAGGGCGGCGTGACCACGGATTTCCGCTCCGTGTGGCTTCTGGTGTTCTGGGGGCGGCTGACGGTTGGCGGCATGATTTTAACCCCCATGACCGGCCATCATATGATGCATCTGCCCGCCTGCCTGGATTTGCTCCTGTGAGGCTGAGCAATGCATTGCGTTAAAAATGCGTTGCGTTAAAAATGCGTTGCATTAAAAATGCAATCTTCTCCGCACCGCGTCCCGCAGCCGTCTGCGGGAGAGCACTGTGATCAGCAGGATCACGATCACGGCGCACACGGTCAGCACGATGGCGGACCAGCCGGGGCGCAGGGAACGGCCCGTATAGTGCCGGATGAGCAGCTCGATCCCCACACACAGAAGCGCCGCTTCCGCAAAGAAGTACGCCGCCATGGCGATATACGAAAAGGAGAAGGTGCGAAGCAGCAGGGCGAACACCTCCACCAGGATGGTGGTAAGGGCCACGATGGGCAGGGCAAGGCTGAAAAACCATTCGTCCGATGAGGTGTTGAGGGAGATCAGGAACAGATAAAAGCCCACCGCTACCCCGTCAAAAAGAAGGGAGATATAGACGGGAAGCCGGGTGTAGATCACCGCGGGCAGGGCCAGGACGAACAGAATCAGACAGGCCCCCACGATGAACAGGGACCACAGGCTCCCCGGAAATACCAGGAAGTTCAGCGCCAGGCAGCTTAAGGAGGCGGCGCCTAATACGATACAGATCAGGATGGAAAGATCCGTCTTTTTTACCACATCCACCTGTCCCCTCTCTCTGGGGTAGGGGGATGTTTTTTTCTGGTGGTAGAGCTCTTTGGGGTTGATCACCGGCGTATTGCAAAGGGGGCATTCCGTCAGGGAGGGCTCCAGCTCCACGCCGCAGTTCACACAGTATGACATGGGAAAATCCTTTCTTAAAAAATATTCAGCTCAGCCTCCGGAGATCTCATCCAGACTCTGCCGGTTGCTCTCAATGGTCACATGGATCCCGTCCTTTACCAGCTTGCGGAAAAAGTACCGCTCCACGTCGGTCTCCATGATACTGCTGGCAAAGTTGATGGTCAGGGTGTCCTCAAAGCTGACGATGGCGCAGTTGGTGCGGGAGGAAAAGGGCTGGCCCATATAGATATCGAAACGGTCGATATAAGGCTTCATGTTCTCCGGAACCTTAAGGGCCCCCATGTTGGTGAGGCCGGCGGAGGAATTCTTATCCTGTACCCGGGTGTAGAACTGCCGCACCACGAAATCCTTGATAAAGAGCGGCACCACGCGGATAAAGGGATTGCGCTGGGTGTTGGCGTTGGTGGTGATATCTCCCCGCAGAAACTTTTCATTGATATAATAGCGCATATAATTGCGTACCTGGATTACGATCTCCTCGAAGGTGTAATCGCCAAGCCTCGGATCCACCACGGGAAATACCATGGTGATAAAGTTGCGCAGGGTCCGGGAGGGAAAGAAACGCCGCAGGTTTACGGGCATGGCGATCTTTACCGGGCGCAGCTTTAAGTGCCACTCCGACTGCTGCTTTTGCAACAGAGCGTACAACAGCACTGCGTTAATATATTCGGTGAGAGTGGCGTTGTACTTTCTGGCCACCGCCATCACCTCCCTGACAGACATAATTCCGTCTATGATATTGAAGGTGAAGAAGGGCTCCCTGGTGCCCCTTACCCGGTAGGTCTTTTCACCGGGGCGGGGAGGGGAAACTCTGGCGTTGGCATAACGCATGTAGGCGTCCTCAAGCTCCTCCGGGTCGGGAGCTTCATTTATATTCATCACAAAATATCCGTCTGAAATATCATGGCCCAGAAGCCGCAGGTAGACGGCGGTGATGGTCTGGAGCACGCACATTCCCCCGGTCCCGTCCCCCAGACAGTGGTGGGCCTCCAGGGAGATGCGCCGGTCGTAATAATAAATCCGCAGAAGATATCTGTTTCCTGCCTTAAAGGGCATGGGCATACAGAAATTGCGAATGTCCTTCTGGACAAAGGGGCCGGGGCGGTTGTTGGGCTCCAGGTAGCGCCAGAACAGGCCCCTGCGGATGGCCGTTTTGTAGGTCGGGAACCGGGGAAGGGCCATATCCACCGCCTTTTGCAGCACGTCGGGATCGACAGGCTCCTTTAACACCACCGACAGGCGGTAGACAGAGGAAAAGTCCCTGCGCTGTAAGGTGGGATAAACGATGGCGGACAAATCCAGCTTATACCAGATTTTGGGCTCCTGATTCTTTTTGGTATTCTGCTGATTCTTCAAAACGGCTCCCCCACAAATTCAAAGTAATAATTTAGTATACCACAAAAATGGCGGAATGTGTTAAAATAGATGAAACTTAAGGCGACCGGAGAGAAATTGCCTTTCTGAGCGGGTTTTCAGCTCTCCGGATAAAGGCTCAGTGGGAAAAGCTCTCCGGGCCCTGAAAGGAACGTGGATATTATTATGAATACAAAAAAATTTCCGGTGAAGAAGCCCTCGGCGGAGGCTGTGAATCAGAATATGATGGTGCTGATCCGAAAGGTACACGGTATGATCGACAGGCCGGATATCGAGAAGCACCGCCAGTCTCAGGATCATGTGGGCGCCCTTCTGGGGAATACGAAGGACATGCTCATCCGCACGGTGGATATTCAGGGGATGTACGGCGAGTGGATTTCTGTGAATCGGGCCCATATGAAAAAATATGTTATTCTCTACTGTCACGGCGGAGGCTACTCCACCGGGAGCAGTCTTTATGCCAGGACACTGACCACGAAGCTGGCCTCGAGTACCTCCATGGATGTGCTCAGCTTTGATTACCGCCTTGCGCCGGAGCATCCCTATCCCGCCGCCATGGAGGATGCGGTGAAGGCCTGGAATTACCTGATGCTTCTGGGATACGGGGCCAGGGACGTGATCATAGCCGGGGATTCCGCAGGAGGAAACATGGCCCTTTCCCTGGTGCTTAAGCTCAAGGAAGAGAAGCGTCTTCTGCCCAGAGGACTGGTTCTGATGTCTCCCTGGACGGACCTTACCTCCTCGGGCAAAACCCATAAGACGAAGGCGGAGCTGGATCCGGTGCTTGACGCGCCCTATCTGGAGCGGATGATCGGCAACTATATACCCGGCTATCGGCAGCAGAAGGCCCGGGAAGATGCGCAGTCCGGGCAGGGAGAGGAAAACGAAAAAGCCGAAATCGGAAACGCACGCCCGCAGACACTCTCCGAAACCGGTGAGAATCAGGCGCTGCCGGCGCAGACAGATCCCGTCCCGGCTGTGGATCTTAAAAATCCGCTGATTTCGCCTCTGTTCGGGGATTTCTCCGGGTTTCCGCCCACCTGCATCCAGGCGGGAGAGAATGAGATCCTGCTCTCGGATTCGGTGATGCTTCACAAAAGGCTGGTGCAGGAGAACGTTTCCGTCAGGCTCGATATCTTCAAAGGGATGTGGCATGTGTTCCAGATGTCGCCCTTAAAGACCGCCTACGACGCCATGGATAAGAACGCGGAGTTTATTTATGAGATCTGCCGCTAGGAGAGGAGAAAGCTATGGAAAACAACGGATGCCAGCCATCCTTATGTTTCAACAAACGCTGTCACGCTTCGCGAGCCAGCTTATTGAATAAAAAAATAATAACGAGGACAGAGAGACTGATTCTGAGAAGATACCGGGAAGACGACCTGCAGGATCTCTTTGAATATTTATCCGATGAGGAGGTGGTCAGGTATGAGCCGTATAAGCCCATGACCCTGGAGGAGACGAAAGAAAATCTCGCCTGGCGCATGGGGACGCAGGAGATGATCGCCGCAGAGCTGAAGGACACCCACAAGATGATCGGCAATGTGTATCTGGGAAAAAGGGAGTTTGAAGCGCTGGAAATGGGATTTGTCTTCAACCGGAATTACCAGAAGAAGGGATACGCCGCCGAGAGCTGCCGGGCGCTGATCGACCTGGCCTTCCGGGCGGGCATACACCGGGTCTTTGCGGAGTGCGATCCCGATAACGCCAGCTCATGGAGACTGCTTGAGGCGCTTGGATTTCGCAGGGAAGCCCATTTGAGGGAGAATGTCTTTTTCTGGAGGGATGAGAACGGAGCGCCGCTATGGAAGGATACTTACGTATATGGCAGGTTAAGAGGCGACGGGGAAGGGAGAGCCTGAAAGATAATTGATAAATAAAACAGGATTGTATATGAAAAAAAAGGAATCTGTCCCTGCGCGCCGAATAATAATAGTAGGATGATAAGGCAGAGTTACGGCCTGCAATATGCAAGGGTATACGAATGAACATAAGGGAAAATCTGGAACAGCTCGAGATGAAAAACTTAAGTCCCTATGCGGCTCACAGCAGGGATTCCAAAGGACGTCTGCGAAAGGAGGAGCCCTGCGATATCCGTCCTGTCTATCAGAGGGACCGGGACAGGATCCTTCACTCCAAGTCCTTTCGCAGGATGAAGGACAAGACGCAGGTGTTCCTGGCCCCGAAGGGGGATCACTACCGGACCAGGCTCACCCACACTCTGGAGGTTTCCCAGAATGCGAGAACCATTGCCAAGGCCCTGCGCCTGAACGAGGATCTGGTGGAGGCCATCGCCCTGGGGCATGATCTGGGGCATACGCCCTTTGGCCATGCCGGGGAGCGGGCATTAAACGCGGTGTGCCCCTATGGATTCAGCCACAGCCAGCAGAGCGTGCGGGTGGTGGATCTGCTGGAAAAAAACGGCGCGGGCTTAAATCTCACGGCGGAGGTGCGGGACGGCATCTTAAATCACCAGACCAGAGGAAGGCCGTCCACCCTGGAGGGGCGGATCGTGCGGTTTTCGGATAAGATCGCGTACATCCACCACGACATGGACGACGCCATCCGGGCCGGGATCCTGAAGGAATCGGATGTGCCCCGGGAGATCACCCAGGTGATCGGCAATACCACGGGGGAGAGGCTGGATCACTTTATCCACGACCTCGTCTCCAACAGCTACGAAAAGGACGAGATACAGATGTCGGAGCCGGTGGCCCAGGCCATGGGGAAGCTGCGGCAGTTTATGTTTGAGAGGGTCTATCAGAACAGGGAAGCCAAGAGCGAGGAGGGCAGGGCGGAAATGCTGATCCAGACCTTATATAACTATTACAGATGGCATCTGGAGCAGATGCCCAGGGACTATCTGAATCTGATCGGCCGGGGGGAGCCGGAGGAAAAGGTGGTGTGCGACTACATCGGCGCCATGACGGACCGGTTTGCCATCGCCAGATATGAGGAGATATACATTCCGAAATCCTGGCACGGGTAGGGCGCACCCGGCAGGGCGGATGCGCGCTGCGCTCAGGCGGCGCCCTCAGCGTGAGATAAACAGGGGAAAAGAGCATGTATTATTCAGATGAGCTGGTGGAGGAAGTTCGGGCGAAGAACAATATTGTGGACGTCATCTCAGGCTATGTGAGAATACAGAAAAAGGGAAGCAATTATTTTGGCTTATGTCCCTTCCACAATGAAAAGTCGCCTTCTTTTTCCGTCTCCGCAAATAAACAGATGTATTACTGCTTCGGCTGCGGGGCAGGGGGGAATGTGTTCACCTTCCTGATGGAATACGAAAATTATTCCTTTCAGGAGGCGGTGAAGTTCCTGGCGGACAGAGCCGGGGTCAGTCTTCCCCAGGAGGAGAACACGAAACAGGCCCGGGCCCGGGACAGCAAACGGGCAAGGCTTTTAGAGGTCAACAGGGAGGCGGCCAGGTATTTTTACTACCAGCTCCGGGGCAAAACCGGCCAAGCCGGACTGGCCTATCTGCAAAAGAGAGCCCTTTCGCAGGAAACCATACACAGATTCGGGCTGGGCTTTGCCAACGTTTCCGGCGACGACCTGACCAGATACTTAAAGAGCAAAGGCTATGAGGATAAGCTGATCCAGGAGGCCGGGCTGGCCACCTGTGACGAAAAATACGGAACCCATGACAAGTTCTGGAACCGGGTCATGTTTCCCATCCAGGACGGCAACAACCGGGTGATCGGTTTCGGGGGCCGGGTGATGGGGGACGGCAAACCCAAGTATTTAAATTCCCCGGAGACCATGGTCTTTGACAAGAGCCGCAATCTCTACGGGCTGAATTTTGCCCGCAGCTCCAGGGCGGGCAATATCATCCTCTGCGAGGGATATATGGATGTGATCGCCATGCACCAGGCGGGCTTTAACCAGGCGGTGGCCTCCCTGGGGACGGCCTTTACGGTGGGACAGGCCGCCCTCCTTCGCCGATATGCCCAGGAGGTGATTCTGGCCTACGACAGCGACGGGGCGGGGGTGAATGCGGCCCTTCGTGCCATCGGAATTTTAAAGGAGGCGGGCCTTACCGGGAAGGTGCTGAACCTGGAGCCCTGTAAGGATCCCGATGAGTTTATCAAAAGTCAGGGGGCGGAGGCCTTCCGGGAGAGGCTCCGGCAGGCCGAGAACAGCTTTTTCTTTGAGCTGCGGATGCTGGAGCGGGATTACGACCTGACTGATCCCGAGGCAAAGACAAGATTCCACAGGGAGATCGCCAAAAAGCTCTGCGGCTTCTCGGAGGAGGTGGAGCGGGAGAACTACATCCAGGCGGTGGCGGAGAAGTATCATCTGGGCTTTGAGAACCTGCGCAGGCTGGTTCGCTCCTACGCCGCTCAGACCGGATACGCTCAGCCCGCTGTCCGGCCCAGGTCAGGGATTCAGAAGAAAAGCAGCGCCCAGGAGAACCGCAGAAAGCCCCAGAGGCTTCTTCTCACCTGGCTGGCGGAGGAGCCCTCCCTTTACCCGAAGATCCGCAGGTATATTTCTCCCGGGGACTTTACGGAGGAGCTGTATTGCAGGATTGCTCAGAGGCTGTTTGAGGATCTGGAAAAGGGGGAGGTAAACCCGGCGGCGGTGATCAGCCTCTTTGAGGACGAGGAGCAGCAGCGCCAGGCGGCGGAGGTCTTTAACACGAAGCTGTCGGATCTTTCCACCAGGGCGGAGCAGGAGAAGGCTTTCCACGATATTCTGCTCTCGGTCAAGCGCATGGGCGTTGAGGAGGCAGGCGCCCGGGCGGGGACGGACGTGTCGGCGCTCAGCCGGATGATAGAGAGCAAAAAAGCGCTGGAGGAACTTAGCAAAACGCATATTTCACTGGATTAAGGCCAATAATGGTATAGATTGTTGATATTATCAGGAAGGACGGAAAACCGAGAATGGATGAAAACACACAGGCAAAGTTTGACGAGAAGCTGGCGGGGCTTCTGGCGGTTGCCAGGAAGAAGAAAAACGTACTGGAATATCAGGAGGTGGTGGATTACTTCTCTGATATTACTTTGGGTGAGGAACAGTTTGATAAAATTCTGGAGACCCTGGAGCAGAACAGGGTGGACATCCTGAGTATTACCGAGGGGGATGATGTGGACGACGAGGAGATCATCCTCACCGAGGAGGACGAGGTGGATGTGGAGAACATCGACCTTTCCGTTCCCGACGGCATCAGCATAGAAGACCCTGTCCGGATGTATCTGAAAGAGATCGGCAAGGTGCCCCTTCTCACCGCGGAGGAGGAGATCGATCTCGCCAGGAAGATGGAGGCCGGGGCTACGGCCAGGGAGAAGATCGCCCTTCTGGAGAAGAAAATGGAGCAGGCAGACCCCTCCGAGAAGGACGAGTACCAGGAGGAGATCGACAATCAGCAGGATCCCCTGCGATCCGGAGACGAGGCCAAAAAACGGCTGGCGGAGGCCAACCTCCGGCTTGTGGTCAGTATCGCCAAGCGCTATGTGGGCCGCGGAATGCTGTTCCTGGACCTGATCCAGGAGGGGAATCTGGGACTGATCAAGGCGGTGGAGAAATTTGATTACAGGAAGGGATACAAATTTTCTACCTACGCCACCTGGTGGATCCGTCAGGCAATCACCAGAGCCATTGCGGACCAGGCCAGGACCATCCGGATCCCGGTGCATATGGTGGAGACCATCAACAAGCTGATCCGTGTCAGCAGGCAGCTTTTACAGGAGCTGGGGAGGGAACCTACCCCGGAGGAGATCGCCGAGGAGATGAATCTGCCCGTGGAGCGGGTGCGGGAAATCTTAAAGATCTCCCAGGAGCCGGTCTCTCTGGAGACGCCCATCGGCGAGGAGGAGGATTCCCATCTGGGAGACTTTATCCAGGACGACAATGTGCCGGTGCCCGCGGACGCCGCCGCCTTTACCCTGTTAAAGGAGCAGCTCGTGGAGGTGCTGGGAACCCTCACGGAGAGGGAGCAGAAGGTGCTCCGGCTGCGCTTCGGACTGGATGACGGCAGGGCCCGGACGCTGGAGGAGGTAGGTAAGGAGTTTAACGTGACAAGAGAGCGCATCCGGCAGATCGAGGCCAAGGCTCTGCGCAAGCTCCGCCATCCCAGCAGAAGCAGGAAGCTGAAGGATTATCTGGACTGATGGCCGGTAGAGTGAGCCTTTCCGCAAGGCTTAAGGCGCTGGCGGATATGGTGACCAGGGGAAACCGGGTGTGCGACGTGGGGTGCGATCACGGTTACCTTTCCATTTATCTGGCAGAGCAGAAAATCTCGCCGGGAGTTCTCGCCATGGATGTAAGGGAGGGCCCCCTTGGACAGGCCAGGGAGCATGTGGCTCTGGCAGGGCTTGGGGATTACATAGCCTTACGCCTTTCGGACGGGCTTACGGCCTTTGAGATCGGACAGGCGCAGACCCTCGTCTGCGCCGGTATGGGAGGACGGCTCATGGAGCGGATCCTGGCCAGGGAGCCTGACAAGAGCAGATCCTTTGAGGAGCTGATCCTGCAGCCCCAGTCGGAGATCGCCGCTTTCCGACGTTTTCTGAAAAAGGAGGGATATTCCATCCTCCGGGAAGATATGATATGGGAGGACGGGAAGTTTTATCCTGTGATAAAGGCGTCTTTTTCCGGTCCGGAGAGCGCGTCCGGCCAGGAGACGGGGCAGTGCGGGGAGCTGGAGGAGCGGTTTGGCCCGTATCTGCTTAAGGTAAGGCATCCGGTTCTTTGTGAGTACCTGAAAAGAGAGCGGGAGAGCGCCCGGACGCTTGCAGACGCTCTTAAGGAGAAGGCGCAGGAGAGCGGGAGAACGGCGGGGCGGCTTCTGGAGCTTACGGAGGAGATCGGATACCTGGAGCAGGCGCTCAGGCTCTGGGATACGGACGCGGCGGCGTCTGATTAACATAAGGACAGTTCGCGCAGCGGACTGCGCGTTTGATGTGGAGGGATGTATGGGAATGGCAACAATTACGATTGACGGCATCGCCAGAGAATATCCGCTGGGAATCCCCTTTGAGGAGATTGCCAGGCAGTACCAGCCGGAGTATAAGGATATGATTGCGCTGGTGCTGGAAAATGATAAGATCAGGGAGTTACATAAGAAGGTGGAAAAGGACTGTCAGCTTTCCTTTCTCACCATCCGGGACGATATCGGCCACAAGACCTATGTGAGGACCGGGCTGATGATCCTGGTTAAGGCCATCGACGACGTGCTGGGCCGGGAGAAGGTCAGCCGGGTGAAGATCGAGTTCGCCATCGGTCAGGGATACTACTGTAAGGTGGTCATGGAAGAAAAGCTGACGCCTCAGATTGTAGACGCCGTGGGGAAGAGGATGCGGGAGCTGGTGGAGAGCGATCTTCCCATCACCAAAAAATCCTGTCCCAAGGCCCAGGCGATTGAGCTTTTCCGCAGCAACAGGCTCTATAATAAGGAAAAGCTTTTCCGCTACAGGAGAAGCTCATTTGTGAACGTGTACTGTCTGGACGGCTATTATGATTATTATTATGGGTTTATGCTGCCCAGCACCGGATATCTGAAATATTTTGACGTGCTCCACTATGAGGACGGCATCATGCTTCTTCTGCCCGGGAGCGAGGATCCCACCAGACTGAATTATTTTTCTCCCATGGAAAAGCTTTTCAGCACGCTCATGACCTCCTGTAAGTGGGGAGAGATGATGGGGATCGAGTCGGTGGGCGATCTGAACAACACCATCCGGGACGGCCTTCTGGGGGATATGATCCTGGTGCAGGAGGCTTTGCAGGAGAGAAGGATCGGGGAGATCGCCAGGGAGATTGTGGATCGGGGAAACGTGAAATTTGTGCTTATTGCGGGCCCTTCCTCGTCGGGGAAGACCACCTTTTCCCACAGACTCTCCATCCAGCTTCGCACCTACGGGCTGATCCCCCACCCCATCGCCCTTGACGATTATTTCATCAACCGGGAGGATACCCCCAGGGATGCGGACGGCAACTATGATTTCGAATGCCTGGAGGCCATCGACATTAAGCAGTTTAACGAGGATATGAACCGGCTTCTGGCGGGAGAGGCGGTGGAGCTTCCCCAGTACAATTTCAAGCTGGGAAAACGGGAGTACCACGGCAACATAAAGAAGCTGGGGGCCGGGGATGTGCTGGTGATCGAAGGGATTCACGGGCTCAACCCGCTTACCACCTCCTCCATGCCGGACGAGAGCAAGTTTAAAATCTATATCAGCGCCCTCACCAGCTTAAATATCGACGATCACAACCGGATCCCCACCACTGACGGACGGCTTCTTCGTCGGATCGTACGTGACGCCAGAACCAGAGGCAACAGCGCCAGGAGCACCATCGCCATGTGGCCGTCGGTGCGCAGAGGCGAGGAAAAATATATTTTCCCCTTCCAGGAGAGCGCGGACGCCATGTTTAATTCCGCTCTCATCTACGAGCTGGCGGTGCTCAAGCAGTACGTGGAGCCTCTTCTCTACAGGATTGAGAAGGGGGAGCCGGAGGTCTATGAAGCGGAGAGGCTTTTGAAATTCCTGGAATATTTCCAGGGGATCGACAGCCAGAACGTCCCCGCCAATTCCATTTGCAGGGAGTTTATCGGGGGGAGTTATTTTCATGTGTGAGGCCTCCGATGTGGCAACAGAAGAAGTGTCAGGGATATTTCGATTAACAGAAAACCAGGTAGGATAAATGATCGCGGCTGCGCCCGGCCACTGGCCGGGGCAGGTGAGGAAAGTCCGGGCTTCACAGGGCAGGATGCCGGATAACGTCCGG
>CANOVJ010000087.1 GCA_947570615.1 uncultured Lachnospiraceae bacterium | reverse complement strand
CTTCGCTGGTGCCCTCGTAGATCTCGGTGATCTTGGCGTCGCGCATCATGCGCTCAACGTCGTATTCTCTGATGTATCCGTAGCCGCCGTGAAGCTGGACGGCCTTGGTGGTCACTTCCATGGCAACCTCCGCCGCGTAGAGCTTGGCCTGAGCCGCTTCCACGGAGTAAACCTTCTGGGTGGCCTTGGCCATGGCTGCCTTATAGACAAGGAGCTGAGCTGCCTGTACCTTAGTGGCCATGTCGGCAAGCTGGAACTGGGTGTTCTGGAAAGCGCCGATGGCTCTGCCGAACTGCTTTCTCTCCTTAACGTACTCAACGGTGCGGTCCAATGCGCCCTCTGCAAGACCGAGAGCCTGCGCGGCGATACCGATACGTCCGCCGTCCAGCGTGTGCATGGCGATACCAAAGCCCTTGCCCTCCTGTCCCAGGAGATTCTCCTTCGGGATACGGCAGTCGGTAAAGATCAGCTCATATGTAGAGGATCCGCGGATACCCATCTTCTTCTCCTTCGTACCGAAGGTAAAGCCGGGGGTTCCTTTCTCCACGATAAAGGCGGAAATCATCTTTTTGCTTCTGCCCTTCTTGTCGGTAACCACGCCGGTCACCGCGAAGATCACATATACGTCGGCTTCCTTACCGTTAGTGATGAAGATCTTGGAGCCGTTTAACACCCACTCGTCGCCGTCAAGGACTGCCTTGGTCTGCTGTCCCTGCGCATCGGTGCCTGCGCCGGGCTCGGTCAGGCCGAATGCGCCCAGCTTCTCGCCTTTAGCGAGGGGAACCAGATATTTCTGCTTCTGCTCTTCCGTGCCGTAGGTCATGATGGGATCGCAGCACAGGGAGGTGTGAGCGGAAACGATCACGCCTGTGGTACCGCACACCTTGGAGAGCTCCTCCACGCACATGGCGTAGGTAAGGGGATCGCACCCCTGTCCGCCGTACTCCTTCGGTACGGGAATACCAAGGAAACCGGCCTTCGCCATCTTCTCAACGGTTCCTCTGGGGAAAACCTCCGTCTCGTCCACTTCCTGAGCCAGAGGCTTAACCTCTTTCTCTGCAAACTCTTTGAAAAGAGTTCTTGCCATTTCATGTTGTTTGCTTAACATAAAATCCATGATTTTGATTCCTCCATAAAGTTATATTTTTAATTGGGGCATTCCTCTTTTCAGGAGAGGACTCCGGCCCTCTGAAAGAGAACGAATTCCTCTCCTGCCAGCTTCTTATTTGGAATAATCGTAAAAGCCGACGCCGGTCTTCTTGCCCAGCTTGCCTGCGCGCACCATCTTGCGCAGAAGGGGATGAGGACGATACTTGGGATCGCCGGTCTCGTTCTGGAGAACCTCCATGATGGCAAGCACGATATCCAGACCGACCAGATCGCCAAGAGCCAGAGGTCCCATGGGATGATTGGCGCCCAGCTTCATGGCCTCGTCGATGTCGGCCACGCTTGCGGTGCCGTCGGCGTAGATGCCAATGGCCTCGTTGATCATGGGGATCAGGATCCTGTTTACAACGAATCCGGGAGCCTCCTTCACCTGAACGGGGGTCTTGCCGATCTCAACGGCGATGGCCTTGATCTTCTCAACCATCTCGTCCGGGGTGTTCTCGCCTGCGATCACCTCAACCAGCTTCATCCTGTCGGCAGGGTTGAAGAAGTGCATACCGATCATGGGCCTGTCAAGACCTGCTCCGATCTCCGTGATGGACAGGGAGGAGGTGTTGGATGCAAACATGCACTCGGGCTTAACGATGCCCATCAGCTCCTTAAAGGTGTCCTTCTTGATCTTCATGTTCTCGGGAGCAACCTCCACTACCAGATCGCAGTCCGTGCAGATGTCCTTCAGGCCGCAGGTCACCTTCGCCATGATGGCGTCAGCCTTCTCCTGCTCCATTTTCCCTTTTCCCACAAGGAAGTTTAAGTTCTTCTGGATCCTTGCCTTGCCGCCCTCGGCAAATCTCATCTCGATGTCGCAAAGACATACTTCATAACCGTCTGTCATGGCAAACGCCTGAGCGATTCCGGCTCCCATGGTTCCAGCGCCAATAATACCTACCTTCATTTTCAATGTCCTCCTGTCAGATTCCGCAGTTTTTCTTCCATGCGCCCGCCGAAAAATCGTTCCGCGCATTTTCGAATGCCTGCATTTTTATGTGATTTTTGTTTCTTAACAGTTCTTAAAAGGCTCTTTCACCTTTTCCTTATTTTTGTCAAGGAAAAAGGCCATGCCGTATTTCTGATCCTCTGTCTCGAAGCAGTCGCCAAAGAGCTTCTCCTCTATCACGATGGCCTGATCCATATCCACGTCCAGCCCTTCGTTGATGGCCTTCTTGCAGTTGCGCACGGCGATGGGCGCGTTCTTCGCGATCCCGGCCGCCATCTTCTCCGCCGCCGCCATCAGCTCCTCCTGGGGGTAAACGGCGTTTACAAGACCGATCCGGTAAGCCTCGTCCGCCTTGATGTTTCTGGCGGTGTAGATCATCTGTTTGGCCATGCCTGCGCCTACCAGACGGGCCAGTCTCTGGGTTCCGCCAAAGCCGGGGGTGATGCCAAGTCCCACCTCGGGCTGTCCGAACACCGCGTTCTCAGAGCAGATCCTGATATCGCAGCTCATGGAAATTTCACAGCCGCCGCCCAGCGCAAAGCCGTTCACCGCAGCGATCACAGGAACGGGGAAGGTCTCCAGCTTGCGGAAAACGTCGTTCCCCTTCTTGCCGAAGGCCTCTCCCTGAGCCTTGGTGAGAGTGCTCATCTCTCCAATATCGGCTCCCGCCACAAAGGATTTCGAGCCTGCGCCGGTCAGGATCAGGCATCTCACCTCGTCCAGATTCACCGCATCAAGAGTCGCGTCCAGCTCCTCCAGAACCGCGGAGTTTAACGCATTCAGCGCCTTTTCACGGTTGATGGTGATGACGCCATAGCCGCCTTTTTGTTCGTACACGATAAATTCCATTGTTTCAACTCCTTTTCTTCATAGTGATATGCAGAGCAAACGGAAAAAACTGATTTTCGCCGTTTACCGCAGTTTCCTTTCTGTCCTGAACGGATTCCTTTACACGCAATACAGACTTCCAGGCGGCCTGGCCGCCTCAGAAGTCTCGTATGTCTTAAAGAATTGTCATGAAATATTTTCCCGTCCGTTTACAGGTCATTTCGTGTCAGCTCCCGGAGTCTCAGTCTTCGATTTTAACAACGGTCGCGCATCCCATACCGCCGCCGATGCACAGGGTTGCAAGACCGGTTTTGGCTCCCTTCGCCTGCATCTCGTGAAGGAGCGTTACAAGGATACGACAGCCGGACGCTCCTACGGGATGGCCCAGTGCGATCGCGCCACCGTTGGGGTTGAGCTGCTTATCAACGTCGATGCCAAGATCCCTGCCCACTGCAACGGACTGGGCGGCAAACGCCTCGTTGGCCTCAATGATATCGAAGTCCTCAATCTTCAGGCCGGTTTTGGCCATAACCTTCTTCGTAGCGGCAACAGGGCCGATTCCCATTACCTCGGGGCGAACGCCTGCAAGAGCGCCTGCCACAAAGGTAGCCATGGGCTTCACGCCCAGTTCTTTCGCCTTCTCCTCGCTCATCACAACGATGGCGGCAGCGCCGTCGTTGATACCGGAGGCGTTACCTGCGGTAACGAATCCGCCGGGATTGATGGGACGCAGTTTGGCGAGACCCTCAATGGTGGAGCCTGCCCGGGGCCCCTCATCCACCCTGAACTCTACCATTTCTTTTTTCTTTTTCACCATAACGGGCACGATCTCAGCGTCGAATGCGCCTGACTTCTGAGCGGCTTCCGTCTTCTGCTGGCTCTTAAGCGCGAACTCGTCCAGCTCTTCCCTGGTAAGTCCCCACTCCTCGCAGATGTTGTCTGCGGTTTTGATCATGTGGTAATCGTTGAAGGCATCCCAGAGGGCATCCTTGATCATGGTATCTACCAGCGTGCCGTTGTTCATTCTGTATCCAAAACGTGCCTGAGGAACGGCGTAAGGAGCCATGGACATATTTTCCATACCGCCGGCAACCACCACGTCGGCATCTCCCGCCATGATCATCTGCGCCGCCTGGTTTACACAGTTAAGGCCGGAACCACAGACCACGTTCATGGTAACCGCGGGTACCTCAATGGGTAAGCCTGCCTTGATGGAAGCCTGACGGGCCACGTTCTGTCCCTGTCCTGCCTGGATAACACAGCCCATATAAACCTGATCCACAGCCTCAGGCGCTACGCCCGCTCTGCCAAGCGCTTCCTTAATCACGATCGCGCCAAGCTCCGCTGCGGGTACTGTGCTCAGAGAACCGCCCATAGTACCGATGGCCGTACGGCATGCACCGGCTAAAACAACTTTCTTCGCCATTATCTCTTTCCTCCGTCTGATGAATACTATCTGTTTTCTGTGCAGGGATTGTTAATTTTTTATCATTGCACTGCACATATTATAACATAGGGCGTGTATTTTGGCAATGAGATTCCTTGCTGGAAAAGCCACAATGTTTTACAGCATTCTTCACAAATCCCGGGATAGCGCGGGCCTTTTTTCACTGCAATGATCCCTGATAATACTGCGCCTGGGCCTGCCAGAGCTCCCGGTAAAGGCCGTCCCCGTCCGAAAGCAGGCTCTTATGGCTCCCCGTCTGCACGATCCTGCCGCTCTCAAACACGGCGATCCGGTCGCAGAACCGGCAGGAGGCAAGCCTGTGGCTGATGTAGACCGACGTTCTCTTTCCGGAAATCGCGCCGAAATTCACATAGACCTCATATTCCGACATCGGATCCAGGGCCGCGGTGGGCTCGTCCAGCAGGATAAAGGGTGCGTCCTTATAGAGCGCTCTGGCCAGGGCGATTTTCTGGGCCTCGCCCCCGGAGATCTCCACTCCGTTTTTGTCATAGTCCCTGTAAAGACAGGTATCCGCCCCCGATGCCAGCTCCCTGTACCGCTCCCCAAAGCCTGCCCTGGCAAGGCACTCCCGCACCCTTTCCCGGTCAAAGCTTCTGCCACAGGCCACCACCTCCCCCAACTTTAAGGAAAAGAGCTTAAAATCCTGGAACACCGCCGCCATGATCAGCATATACTCGTCGTAATTGTACTTGCGGATGTCCACCCCGTTTAAGAGAATCTCCCCTTCTGTGGGGTCATAGAGACGGCACAGGAGCTTGATAAAGGTGGTCTTCCCACTTCCGTTTCTGCCCACGATGGCCAGCTTTTCCCCGATCCGGAATTCCAGGTTTACATGGGACAGGGCCGGGGCCGACGCATTCGGATACTGAAAGCTCACATCCCGAAACTCCACATGATAGTCGTTGTCGTCCCGCTTCTCCACCGTGAGGGAGCCCTGGTACATCTCGTTGGGCTCATCCAGCCAGGAAAAATAGCGTTTCAGATACCGATTGTTTTCGGCGGCCAGAAGCAGGGTCCTGGCCATCTGCGCTGCCGCTCCTACAAGCATGGTCAGGCAGGCCACATATTTTGCGATGGAGCCCACCGAGACGCCGCCCTGAAGCGCCCCGAAAATGAGCAGAGAATAGAGGAGGAAGACAAAGCCCTTTTCCAGAACCGGCCCGGGAATCGCCCACAGGGCCCCGCTGCGGCTGCAGGCGGCCACAAGGCGCTGAAATTCCCCGTTGCAGCGCCGCTGCTCTCCCACCAGATGTTCCCCCATATCGTAAAGACGAATTTCCTTGCCCGCTCCATAATCCGCCAGATACTCCCCGATCTGCGCCGCCATCACATTCATGTCCACGCCGGCCCCCATGAGCTTCTCATGCAGACGGGCAATTTTGACCGCGCACAGGCCGCATCCCAAAACCGTCGCCGCCAGCGCGCCGCACAGCGCCAGCTTCCAGACAGGGGCGATACAGGGCAGGGTAAAAAAGGAGGCGCACAGGGCCAGGGAGGCCGCGATTTTTACCCCGCTGCCGCAGAAATCCTCGATCACCCGGTGCAGATAAAAGCGGTTGTAGCCTGTCTGGGACTCCTTCCGGATTCGGTAAAGAAGCCGGGTCATCTCCGGATTCTCCACAGATGTATAAGCCATCTCCATGGCCTTGTCCGAAAACCGCCAGTCCTCGTTGCGGTACCAGGCCTGCATGGCCACATCCTTCATGGCGTTCAGGTACGTGGTCAGAAGCCTTACCCCGAAGGCCAGCCCCACCGCGAGAAGCACATAAGAGGCGATCGTGCTGACCTCCCTTCGCTGATACAGCGCGTCCAGGATCCGGGCCGAAAAGTACACGGGGATATAAGCCGCCAGTGAGGACAGGGCGGGGATCAGAACCAGACAGCACATAAACCGCTTTTCCACCGCAAAGCATTCCCGCACCGCTCTGCCTGTAATCTGCATATGCTCTCTCAGCTTCATGACAGCGCCTCCTTTCCTTCCTCCTGATACCAGCAGCTCTGAATGGAAAACAGCTTCCGGTAGATTCCGCCCTTTTTCATCAGCTCCTCATGGGTGCCCTCCTCGCAGATCTCCCCTTCCTTTAAAAGAATGATCCTGTCGCAGAAGGAGGTGGAGGAGAGCCGGTGGGAGATGAAAAGGGAGGTTTTGTTCTCCGCCATCCGCTCATATTCCCGGTAGATCCGGCTCTCCGCCAGGGGATCCAGAGCCGCGGTGGGCTCGTCCAGCACGAGAACCGGCGCGTCCTTGTAGAGGGCCCGTGCCAGCATCAGCTTCTGGGCCTCCCCGCCGGAGAGCTCCACCGCATCCCTGTTGACCTGTGTGCCAAGCCTTGTGCCGATTCCATCCGGGAGCGTTTCCAGCTTTTCCCCAAGACCGGCCCTGCGAAGACAGGCCCTGACCCGTTCCTCATCCGTATGCTCCATGTCCTTTCCGGAAACCGTCTCCCCCAGGGTAAAGAATCCTGTGCGGATATCCTGAAAGACCGGAGCGATGAGCCGGTAATAATCCTCCCGGCG
This sequence comes from uncultured Lachnospiraceae bacterium, assembly GCA_947570615.1. Classification (GTDB taxonomy): domain Bacteria; phylum Bacillota; class Clostridia; order Lachnospirales; family Lachnospiraceae; genus Suilimivivens. Next base: position 5,935 of record CANOVJ010000087.1, on the reverse strand, counting down.
AAAATCCGAAAGGGGAACGCCGTTGATCCGGATCTGCCCTGAATCCGGCAGATACAGCCCGCACAGGAGCTTAACCAGCGTGGTCTTTCCCGCCCCGTTATCCCCCACCAGGGCCAGCTTTTCCCCTTTACGGATGGTCAGAGACAGATTATGGACGGCGTCCCTCTCCGCGTTGTCATAGCGAAAGCACACCCGGTCAAAGACAATCTCCGGACCGTCGCACACAGAGCCCGGCACAGGCGCTGCCTTTCCTTCCTCCGGATCCGGCCAGTCCATATATTCCCTGAAATCGCAGACCCTCAGGCTGCTCTCACACATCCGGTTCCAGCTCTCGATAATCCCGCTCACCCAGTCGGCAAAGGAGGAGATCGCGGCGAAGTACAGGATAAATTTTTCCACGCTGATGCTTCCCTTCAGAACCATGGAGATCAGAAGAAGGTAGGCCGCCCCGTCCCGGACCAGAATCACTGCCAGCTCCACCAGTCGGGAGAGAAAGCCGTAGCGCACGATCTTTTCATCCCATTTTTTCCGTTCCCCGGACAGATCCCGGTAACACTCCTGCAGCCAGGAGGCCATGCTGTAGATCCGGATATCCTTGGCCCCGGCAAAATTTCCGGGAAGATGGTTCACATAGGACAGCCGCTGATCCAGATCCGCCATTTTGCCCCGGTGTCCGTATTCCCATTTCTGAAAGACGCGCGCCGCAGACAGATTCGCAAGAGGGGCCAGGGTGAGAAACACTGTCAGCCAGGGACTGACAAAGGAGATCACCGCCCCGAACAGCGCGTATCCCAGCAGATTCTCCACAAGTCCGAAGCCGCCTCTGGCGATGTCCTCCAGGGGCACCATCCCATTCCACATCTGCGCCGCGGCCATGGCCCGGCTTTTCAGATCCCGCACCTCCTTCTTTTCATAGATCTGATAGAACATGCGCACACTTTTGCCGATCACCAGCTCCTCGTTCTCACACTGGTATGTCACCCGCGCCGACTCCTCCAGAGAACGGAAGGATTGCTTCATGACGTCCCCCAGCAAAAGCCCCAGCAGAGGAATCCCCGCCGCCAGCAGTGCGTGTCCCATCTGCCGCCCCGCGAGCACCTCCCCGGCCACCGCCGCGGGCAGGTAAATCTCCAGATACTGCACGCCCACATTCACCGGAACCAGCAGAATCAGGATCAAAAGCAAACCCCGTCCATGGTCAAGGAGATTTCGAAACGTCCAGATCAGGTTTGAGGCCAGGGAATAGGGAGATTTTTTCTTTTTTTCAGAAATATTTTCAGAATTTTCGCCGCCGTCAGAGGGACGGGGCCGCTGCTTTTTGAATTTCAAAACTGACTCACCCCTTTCACCGCCATTGTAACGCAGAAATGATCCGTGCGGCAGCTTCTGGCATGAATTGCAGCCGGGCAGGCATGAACTGCATGGATGTTTGTAGAGCGGGAGCGCGGCGACGAAGAATGGATCCGCCCTGCGGGCGTCCCCTCCCCCGCAAAACCCCCGTTTTATTCCGAAACCGGCACCAGAAATTCCGTCGTGAACGCCCCGTCCTCGCTGTTATATTTGATCCACCCGCTGTGCCTGGAAATAATATGCTCCGCCCTGGCCAGCCCGAACCCATGGAGGCCGCTCTTGTGCGTCCTGAAAAGGGAGCCGTACTTCTTCTGCTTTCCGGCGGCGGAATTGAGCATGGAAAAGTAGAGCATCCTCCCCTTTATGGACATGAAAAGCCGGATAAATCTCTCCCCCTGCGCCTCCATGCAGGCCTCCAGGGCGTTGTCCAGAAGGTTCCCCAGAACAATGCTCAGCTCCGCGTCGGAGAGCGCAAGCTTGTCCGGAATATTGGCTTTCACGCTCACCTGGATGCCGTCCTGTCTGGCCCTGGAAAGCTTTCCGGATAGGATGGCGTCCACGGAAACATTTCCGGTTTTCACAAGCGGGTCGATATTGTGCAGACGCCCGTCCAGCTCCTCAATATAGGAAAGCGCGTTTTCGTACTCCCCCGCCTGGATCTGTCCGTGAAGGGTTTGCAGATGATTGTGGAAATCGTGCCTGTACCCCCGCATTTCCCGGTAGATACTGCGCACCTCCTCGAGATGCCTCTGAGACTGCTGTGTCTGGAGCTCCATAATTTTCAGAAGTGTTTTCTTTCGCATCTTTATAACCATGCTCCCTTCAAAGTCCGGAGACTCAAGTCTCCCACCCGCCTCCCATGGGCCTGTCATAAAAGCAGATATAGGCCCGGTTGATCTCGTCGTACTTCCCCCTGGCCAGCGGAAGGATTCTGCCGTCCTCCATCTGAACCTCCCCTCTGGCGATCCGCCTTACGCAGGCCAGAGAAACCAGGCAGCTGCGGTGAGAGCGGAAAAAACCGTCCGAAAGCCTCTGCTCCACCTGGGACATCTTCTCCCTGACCCGGAAGGTTCCCTGTGCCGTCACAAAGCTGACGTAGTGCAGGAACGCCTCCACATAGTAAATCTCGCTCTCATAAAGCCTGAGGGTCTCTCCCTCTGTGCTGATCAGGACAGAGGGCGGCTCGGCGCGAAGGCGCTGTGCGGCCCGCTCCAAAACCTGGCGCAGCTTTTCCTCCCGGATAGGCTTGATCAGGTAGTGGAGCGCGTCCACCTCGTAGCCCTCGCCGTAAAACTCCGTGTGGGAGGTGAGAAAAAGGATCTCCGCCCGGCTTTTCTCCCGGCGAAGCCGCCGGGCCAGCTCCACCCCGCTGATGCCCTTCATCTCAATATCCAGAAGCAGCAGATTAAAGTCCTTTTCCTTTTCATAGTCGCACAGAAAGGCCTCCCCGCTGGCGTAGGTACGGACCTGCGATCTGTTCCCTTTTTCTTTTCCGGCAAGGGCCGCTTCCCACCGGCCCACCATCTCCGCCACCGACCGGGCCTGGTCAGGATCGTCCTCACAGATTGCGATTTTCAGATCCGGCATCTTATTCTGTATCCTGTTCATGATAGATCCGCGCCCTTTCCTTCATTGCCTGTACCCGTATTTTATCATATAAAAAGAGGCTTTTCCATAAAATATGCCTGTGGCTTCCGTTCACAGATCTCCATATCCTCTGGAAAAACACCCTCAAAAAAGATCTGCGGGAGCTCCATTTAAGGACCTCCCGCCTTCTGATTGAAATCGGGCAGGGGAGGATTTTTCTCCCTGCTCGCTGCGCGGGGCGCACGTTGCGTCAGCAACAATTTCATCTGTGCGCCCCTGCGCATCAATAAGCTGACTCACAGAGCGTGGCAGCGTTTGCTTTGCCAGGATGCGATAACGCCGCCGGGCCGGCTGCTGTTCTTAATAAAAAATCTGTGCGATGGGAGACGTCTCGTCGATGATCAGCGTCTTGTTGTCCCCTCTCATGGTGGCCTTCGCCGCGTCCAGCGAGCGCAGGAACAGATAGAAGTCCGCCTTCTCCGGGTCGTTGTAGGCGTCGCTTAAGATCCGCATGTACTCCGCCTCGCCCTTACCGATGATCTCCGCCGCCTGGGCGTCCGCCTCGGACTGCATGACGATAATCTCCGCCGTGGTGTTGTTGGAAATCTCCTTCGCCTCCTCCTGGCCCTCCGCCTGGTAGGTGGCGGCGATGTTGTTCCGCTCGGAGATCATGCGCTCATAGACCGCGCTCTTGTTCTCGTCGGGCAGATCCAGGGACTTGGTCTCCACCGCCAGCAGGGTGATCCCGTACTGATCCAGAGTGTCGCCGATGTTCTCCATGATGGTCTGGGTGAGCTGGCCGTCCCGGCCGCTGATCACCTCCTCCTGGCTTAAGCTGCTGATCACGTTTTTCAGGCTGTTGTACACAATGTTGTCGATACGGAATTCCGCGTTGCTTTTCTGGGCGCTCAGGGTCTGGGTATATCTGTAGGGATCCCCGATCCGCCAGAGCACGAAGCAGTCCGCGATCATGGATTTTTTATCTTTCGTCATCACGTCGCTGACCGCCAGATCGTAGAGAAGCACCTCGTTCTGGATGGTCTCCGCCGTCTGGATAAAGGGAACCTTAAAGCTCAGTCCCGGGTTCTGGCGGACGCTCTCTATTTTTCCAAACTGTTTGATAATGGTATATTCGTTGGGGTAGGTCACCACCATGCTGCCCTCCGCCGCCACAAAGGCCGCGAGCAGAACAAACAGCGCTATGATAAGACGAGATTTTTTCTTCATAATTATAACCATGCTCCTTCCTGTAGCTATGAGTAGTGTTTTCCGGCTGCTTAGAGCTTCTCTTTCCATTTTCCGGTCATGCCGTTTTCATTCCGGGCGCAGAATCCCGCGCCGTTCTCACCGGTTACCGGCCGGACTTTTCATTCAGTTTTCTTCGTCATATTCCTCTGCGGATGCGTCGTTTTCCGTCCCGCTTCCCGTATCGGAGCCGCCTGAGGATGCGCCTGCGCCCGAGGCCCCTGTGGAGAAGCCATTTCCGTTGGAAGCATTCCCCTGGGAATTGGTTCCCCAGAGCCCGCTCCCTGCCGCGCCGTCTGCTCCGGAGCCTGTGAAGGATTCCAGAGGAAGCATGGTCTGGGTGGTTCCGTCGCTTCTCTCGATGATCACCTTCATATCCGGAAGGATCTCCTCCATGGTTTCATAGAACATTCTCTGCCGGGTGATCAGCGGATACCTCTGGTACTGCGTGTAAAGCTCGTTGAGCCTGGCAACCTGCCCCCTGGCCTCGTTCACCCGCTCCTCGGCCTGGGCCTGGGCTGTTTTTACGGTCTCGTCCGCCGCCGCTCTGGCCGCGGGGATATCCTCGTTGCGCTTCTGGTTGGCCCTGTTGATGGAGGTTTCCTTTCCCTGCTTGGCGTTCTCCACATTTTTAAAGGCGTTGATCACCTCCAGGGTGGGCGGCTCCGCGTCCTGAATGGTGATATGTACCAGCTGGATGCCGATGTCCTCCTCATTGAGACGGGAGGTAATCTTATCCTTGATGGAGGCCTGTATCTCGTTCTTGCCTGTGGTAATCACACTGTCCACGTCATAGAGTCCGATGGTGTCCCTGATATAGCTCTGGGTCAGGTTTTTTAAGATGGACACGGGGTTCTCGGAGGCGTACAGATATCTGACAGGATCCGTGACCCGGTATTCCACATAAAAATCCACATTGACGAAATTGTAGTCCCTGGTGATCATAAAGGATTCCTTGTCCACATACTCGTCGGTCTCCTTGTTAAAGCCAATGGGGAAGCCATTGATGGTCTTCGGCACCCTGGCCAGCCTCTGAATGTAGGGAATCTTGAAATGAATCCCGGATTCCTCCACCACGCCGGGCACTCCGAAGGTGGTGATCACCGCGTACTCATTCTCTCTGAGAGAATAAATACTTCCCACCAGAAGATAGAGAACCACCAGTGCTCCGATGATTCCTCCCGCCAGCTTCCCGGCCCTGGCCTTCGCCTGCTTCAGCTTCTGGTTCGGTGCGTCGTAGACCTTGTCTTTTCTGTTTTTCCTGAACATAGCTCATCCTCCTTATTTTCAGTTCCGCAGATGTTCTGTACATCCGCTGTTCTGTACTGTGGTATGAAAAAAGACCTTTACCACAGCACATCTGCCATGATAAAAGTCTTGCTACAGTTCTCCTGATTTGAATCGGATGTCTCCACCGTCCTGACGATTCAAATATACCCTGAGGGGTATCAGCTACTCCCTTTTATCTATTGAGATTATAATAGCATATTGTTAATTTTTTGTCAAGAAAATTTTTTCACCCTCGCCGAAGGCCTGAGCGGAATCAGAAGCCGGAGGCGTCGTGCTTTGAGGGCGCTTCCGGTACTCCTCCACAGCCGGATCCTTCATCTGAAAATGCCGCAGCCACTCTTTGGTCTCCTGATTCTTCTCCGTGAGAGAACGGTTTTTGTAAAGGAATCGGGTGAGGGCATAGCAGTCCCCGTCTTTAGGATTTAGCACTATAATCTTTTGGAGTTCACTTTAATACAAAATG
>CANOVJ010000086.1 GCA_947570615.1 uncultured Lachnospiraceae bacterium | reverse complement strand
CTTATTAACTATATAGCTCTTGTGGCTATATCATTATTATACTAGGAGAGCGGAAATGATCGCAAAAAAATGCAGGGAGAGCGGGCTTAAGGGATGGCTGTATCTCTTGCCGGCCATTCTATTTCTGGGGGTGTTTATGGTGTATCCCCTGATCGACGTTTTCGTCTATTCCTTCGAGGAGGGATATAATTCCGCGTCCCAGACTTATTTCGGGGTGGGCGCCTACAATTACTCCTATGTGCTCCACGACCCCTATTTTCTGCAGGCAGTGAAGAATACCTTTCTGCTGGTGGCCGTTACGGTACCCCTCTCCACAGGGATCGCCCTGCTGATCTCCGTGGGCTTAAACGCCATAAAGCCGCTTAAAAATCTGTTTCAGACCATCTATTTTCTGCCTTATGTGACCAACACGCTGGCGGTGGGGCTGGTATTTATGATCCTCTTTAAAAAGACGGCCTACTCGGACGGGCTGATCAATCTTCTGATCACCTGGCTTGGGGGAAGCGCCGTTGACTTTATAGACGGGCCTTACTGGGCGAAGATGACGGTTCTGTGCATTTATACCATCTGGGTTGTGATGCCCTTTAAGATCCTGATTCTGACCAGCGCGCTGGCGTCGGTGGATCAGCAGTATTATAACGCCGCCAGGGTGGACGGAACGTCGGGTTTGCGGATTTTCATGCGGATCACTCTGCCCATGATCTCGCCCATGATCTTCTACCTGATTATCACAGGCTTTATCGGCGCGTTTAAGGCCTACAGCGACGTGGTGGCCCTGTTTGGAACGGATTTAAACGCGGCGGAGATGAACACCATCGTGGGCTATGTCTATGACATGCTCTACGGGGACAGCGGCGGTTATCCCTCCTATGCGTCCGCGGCGGCGATCATACTCTTTGCCATTGTCCTGACCATCACCTGTATCAACCTGCTGGTCAGCAAAAAGAAGGTTCACTATTAAAGGGGGAATATCCCCTTCCGGATACAGGTGCGTGCAGGAACGCACGGATGGGAGCAGATTATGGATAACAGGATGGATTATATCAAAATAGAAAAGAAGGCCAGAACCCGCAAAAGGACGGTGAGCGCGGTCACGTATGTTTTTCTGGCGCTGTGGGCGGTGATCGTGCTGTTTCCCTTCTACTGGATGATTCTGACCTCCGTAAAAAGCTACGGAGCATACAATTCGGAGAATATTCCGCAGTTTTTCACACTTTCTCCCACGCCGGAGAACTATGCGGACGCCTTTACCGCCGTTCCCCTGGGGAGGTATCTGTTCAATACGACTGTCTTCACCCTGGCCACCACGGCGATCATGCTGGCGGTGATTACGCTGGCGGCATTTGCCTTCGCCCGGCTGGAATTTAAGGGAAAGAATATTGTGTTCGTTCTCTTTCTTTCCCTGATGATGATTCCCAATGAGCTGGTGATCATCACCAATTTTGTGACTGTCACAAATCTGGATCTGCGCAATACCTTTCCGGGTCTGATTCTGCCCTCCGTCACATCGGTTTTTTATATTTATCTTCTGAAGGAAAACTTTGAACAGATACCGGACAGCCTCTATTATGCGGCGAAGGTTGACGGCACCTCGGATTTGAAATATCTCTTTAAGGTGATGATCCCCATATCAAAGCCTACGCTGATCACCATCACGATCCTGAAGGTGATCGAGTGCTGGAATTCCTATGTGTGGCCGAGGCTGATCACGGATGATGAGAATTATTTTCTTGTCTCCAACGGGATTCAGGAGATCCGGGAGAACGGCTTTGGCCGTGAGAATATTCCGGCCATGATGGCGGCGGTGACGGTGATTTCCATGCCGCTGATCGTGCTGTTTCTGATTTTCAGAAACAGGGTTATGGCTGGCGTTTCAAGGGGAGGGACAAAAGGATGAAAAGGATCTGGAAGCTTTTGCGGACTGTCCTTATGGCGGCAGGAAGCGCCGCGCTGCTGTGCGGCTGTCACGGGACGGAGGGAATGAGCGCCTTTGTGATGCCCGAAGAGTTCGACGCCCTGCGGGATTATGAGATTACCTTCTGGGCAAAGAACGATACCAATAAGACCCAGACAGCCATTTATGAGAAGGCTATCGCGGATTTTGAGGAGCTCTATCCCAATATCACTGTAAATCTCAGGCTTTATACGGACTATGGAAAGATTTATAATGACGTGATCACCAACATTGCAACCGACACCACGCCCAATGTTTGCGTCACCTATCCGGATCATATCGCCACCTATCTGACCGGGGATAACCGGGTGGTGGCTTTGGAGGAGCTGTTTGCAGACGAAAGGTACGGGCTGGGAGGGAGCGAGGTGAGATTTGACGCGCCGGGGCAGGAGGAGATTATCCCTCAGTTTCTTGAAGAGTGCGCTTTCGGAGGACATTACTATGCGATTCCCTACATGCGTTCCACGGAGGCCTGTTATATCAATAAGACTTACGTGGAGGCGCTGGGCTATACCCTGCCAAAGGAGCTGACCTGGGATTTCATATGGGAGGTTTCGGAGGCGGCCATGGAAAAGGACGGCCAGGACAACTTTCGGGTGAACGGCCAGAAGGTGATGATCCCCTTTATCTATAAATCCACGGACAATATGATGATCCAGATGCTGCGGCAGAGGGATGCGGGCTACTCCACCGAAAACGGAGGGATCGAGATTTTTAACGACACCACCCGGGAGCTTCTTGAAACCATTGCGGAGCATGCGCAGACGGGAGCCTTTTCCACCTTCAAAATATCCAGCTATCCGGCTAATTTCCTGAATGCGGGCCAGTGTATTTTTGCGGTGGATTCCACGGCGGGGGCTACCTGGATGGGGACGGATGCGCCTCTGTGCGATATCAGCGAGGATAAGATTGTGGAGTTCGAGACGGCGGTGATGCCCATCCCCCAGTTCGACCCGGCCCGGCCCAGGATGATTTCCCAGGGGCCGTCGGTCTGCATTTTTAATAAGGAAGATTCTCAGCAGGTGCTGGCCTCCTGGCTGTTTGCCCAGTATCTGCTGACCAATGAGGTACAGATCGCCTATTCCCAGACGGAGGGGTATGTGCCGGTGACGAAAAAAGCACAGGAGTCGGAGCAGTACCGGGATTATCTTGCGGGATGCGGAGAGGATAACGGGCTGCATTACGCGGTGAAGATTCAGGCGGCCAGACTCCTTCTGGACAATGTGGATCACACCTTTGTGACGCCGGTGTTTAACGGTTCGGTATCCCTGCGGGATGCCGCCGGGCAGATGATCGAGAACACCGTGAAGTCCGTCAGAAGGGGGCAGCAGATCGACGATGCTTATATGGAGAAGCTCTACGGGGATATGACAAGCCTGTACCGGCTGGATCAGATCAGCCGGCAGAGCGGTCTGGACGGCAGGGCGGATGATCTGGGAAAGCTGCCGGGGACGGCGGTGGCGCTGCTCCTGGCCCTTGCGTCTGCATGGATAATGATTCTTCTCTATGTGGCGTCGGGCGTCCTGAAAAAGAAGAAAAATCAGCAATAATGCTATTGATTTATTAAAAATTACGTGTATAATTTATGTCGAAAAGGGCGTGAAGTCTGACAGGACATTCACGGCTAAATCTGCATAGCCCCTGCGAGGGGTGAAAGAGGAGGAAAAAATGAAAAAATTAACAGCGTTACTTTTGGTTTTCGCGCTGGCGTTTGCGAGTGTGGCCTGCGGTTCTGAGAAGAACGACACGGCAGGGACAGAGGATGCGGCGCAGACCACCGGTGCGGAGGATGCTGCGGAAACGCAGACACAGGACACCGCAGACGATGCGGCGCAGGCTGAGACAGATACCGCAGAGACTGAGCCCCAGGACAGTGCGGCGGAGGATACTGCACAGGAGAAGTCAGAGGGCGTTATGACCTATGAGGAGTATATGGCTGCGGATCTGGACACGGAAGTGGTGGTTGAGACCTATGTACAGGCGAAGCAGTCCTGGTGGGAGGACAAGGCTACCCTTTACACCCAGGATCAGGACGGCGCTTATTTCGTATACAATGCGGCATGCTCCCAGGAGGATTACGACAAGCTTACCCCCGGAACCAAAATCAAAGTGACAGGCTTTAAGGGCGAGTGGTCAGGCGAGATCGAGATTATGGACGCCACCTTTGAAATCCTGGAGGGGAATTATGTGGCGGAGCCTGTGGATGTCACCACCTACCTTGGTCTGGATGAGCTGATGGATTATCAGAACCAGTTCGTAACCTTCAAGGGCATGACCGTTGAGGCGGCAGGTCAGGATGATGCAGGAAATGACGTAGCGTTCCTTTACAGCTGGGACGGTTCCGGCCAGGAGGGTGACGATCTGTACTTCAACGTATCCCTTGACGGAGCGACCTACACCTTCACCGTTGAGTCCTATCTCTGCGGAAGCGATACCGACGTATACAAGGCCGTGAAGGAGTTAAACATCGGCGATAAGATCGATATGGAGGGCTTCCTTTACTGGTACGAGGGTGTGAATCCTCATATCACCTCTGTGAAGGCGGCAAATTAAAAATGAATATCTGAACGCCCCGGCTCGGAGAAAGGAGCCGGGGCGTTTTTTCTGTACGCGGCCTTATGCTATGACCGGGGCTTTCGCAGAGGGCACTGGGACATGGCGATCTTATCCTTTAACACATTGAGACCGCAGTCCTCCAGATAATCCTGTAAAATCGGCAGGGACTGGGGGGAGGTGGGGCCGATAATGATCTCCCCCACCAGGTCTGACAGGTGCAGGCCCAGCTTTCCGCACATCCGGTTTAAATCCAGGGGGTAGTATTTTTTGATTCGCTCCGCGGAAACATGGTATCTGGGCTCCACGGTAAAGGAATGGGAGATAAAGGGTGAAACCACCAGCCGCATCTCCTTTTCGCTCCCGAAGGAGGGGTGTTTGAAAGCGGCCGACTGTACCCAGGCCTCGTTCATCAGGTTCTGTAATCGGGGGAAGCAGCCGGAAAATGTTTCGGAGTTACTGATTGTCTCATAAAATTCGTCTACCAGGTGATGCTCTCTCATATCGTTCTGGTAGTACACCTTCTGGAGGGATATGACGCCTCCTATCATTTTCTGCATGAGGGACTCATGGAAGCCGATGCAGACGCCCTGCCCAAGATAGCCGTAGCGGTCCCACTGGGCGGCATCGTCCCGGTATTTGGAAAAGCAGGCCGCATAGGCGGAATAATGAAACTCTTCCTCCATCTCCTTCTGGAAGAAATCCTCCACCTCCTGACTCTTATCCATCTGTCCGCTCTGCGCAAGCCTCTCCGTTACCGCTTCGCAGATCCCGTTCATAAACAGGCGCATCTCGGAGGCGTCGTTCATATTCAGGATGTTGTTAAGCCGCAGCTCCGCGCACCGGATAATTCCGTCGAAGGCCGCAAAGGTGGTGTAGTGATAGAGCATAAGCTATTTCCTCCACAGGCCGGATGCGAAATACATCAGGGCCGCCCAGGTGTAGACGGAATAGGATACGCCCTGCTTGTCGATCCCGGCTTTTAAAATGTCTTTTGCCGCCTTCACGGAGACAAGCTGAAACCCGTCGAAGCACTCGCTTCCGCTGGCGTTGTCATGGGAAAGATAATCCAGGGAGGACATACCGGGACCGGGCAGGTGTATGACGGCGCACACGAGAGCATTACTCTCATCCGTCATGCCGGGAGAGGAAAACAGCAGGGGGTTGATGACTGAAAGAGAGTCGCAGGGCTTTATGATGAGGCCGGTTTCCTCCCAGATCTCTCTTTTGGCGGCGGACAGGACAGGATTCGCCGTGCGCGCATCCGTCGGGTCCAGAAGCCCGGCCGGAGGGCTTAACAGAAACTGGCCCGTGGGATAACGGTATTCCTTGGAAAGGAGAAGTCTTGGGATTTTGCCCTCTATACACACCACAACCACACAGGTCACAGCGTCCGGAAGCATGGTCTTAAACTCTTCATCGGATTTTATGGCGGCGAGACTGTCGGCGTCTCTTCTGCTGGCGTTGTAATAATGCTTCCCCTCTCCGTACTGCAGATCATAGACTTTGATAAACTCTGAGTCAAACAACGGTTTGACATTTTCCTTTTTGATTGTCGGGCGCATGGCTCCTCCTTTTCTGGGATTACTGTAAAAAAAGCCGGAACGCTCGTTCCGGCTTTGCGCGGAGTCGGAGGGATTCGAACCCTCGTGCCCCGGAGGGCAAACGCATTTCGAGTGCGCCCCGTTATGACCACTTCGATACGACTCCCCAAGATTCCTATTTATTATACTGTTTTCGAAATTACAAGTCAATCTATTTCGAAGGTAAAATATGTAACGATTCAGTTTTTGCGGACAGATACAAAATTCGGCGGGCAAAAGGTTGTAGATAAGCCTCAGATTATGTATAATAATCAGTACATATCTGAAAAATAAGTAAACGGACAAGGAGGAAGGGAAAGTGAAGAGAATTGGTTTGTTAACAAGCGGCGGCGACTGCCAGGCACTGAACGCTGCGATGCGGGGCGTAGTGAAATGTCTTGTGAACAGCGATGAAAAGGTTGAGATCTACGGATTTATTGACGGCTACAGAGGTCTCATCTACGGAAATTTCCGGATGCTGGGGGGGCATGATTTCTCAGGGATACTGACCAAGGGAGGAACGATTCTGGGCAGCTCCCGCACTCCGTTTAAGACCATCAGGGAGCCGGATGAAAACGGGCTGGATAAGATTGACGCCATGATGCAGAATTACTATAAACTGCGTCTGGACTGTCTGGTGATCCTGGGCGGAAACGGCACCCATAAGACGGCGAATCTCTTAAGGGAGCAGGGCCTGAATATCATCACTCTGCCCAAGACCATCGACAATGATCTGTGGGGAACAGATATGACATTTGGTTTCCAGAGCGCGGTGAACATTGCCACGGACGCCATCGACTGCATCCATACCACTGCGGCCTCCCACGGGAGAGTATTTATCGTTGAGGTGATGGGCCACAAGGTGGGCTGGCTTACCTTAAACGCAGGTATGGCAGGCGGCGCGGACATCATCCTGATTCCCGAGATCCCTTATGATATTAAGAAGGTGGTCTCCAAGATCGAGGAGAGGAATAAGAACGGCAGCAGATTCACCATCCTCGCGGTGGCGGAGGGCGCCATCTCCAGGGAGGATGCGAAGCTCTCCAAAAAGGAATACAAGGAAAAAATGAAAAACTACAAGTTCCCTTCCGTGTCCTATGAGCTGGCCCAGCAGATTCAGGATAAGACAGGGCATGAGGTGAGGGTCACCGTTCCCGGACATACCCAGAGAGGCGGAAGCCCCTGCCCTTACGACCGGGTATTTGCCAGCAGGCTGGGAGCTGAGGCGGGCGCTCTGATCTTAAAGGGCGAGTATGGCTTCATGGTAGGCTACAAGAACCGGGAAGTGGTTAAGGTTCCTCTGGACGAGGTGGCGGGAAAACTCAAGATGGTTTCCCCGGACGCTTCCATCGTGAAGGAAGCCAAGCTTCTTGGCATCAGCTTTGGTAATTAGGCATGTCATACACGGCTCTTTACAGAAAATTCCGGCCGGCTGTCTTTGAGGACGTAAAGGGACAGGAGCATATCGTCACGGCCCTGAAAAATCAGATCAGGGCCGGGCGCACCACCCATGCCTATCTGTTCTGCGGAACCAGAGGAACGGGCAAGACGTCCATAGCCAAGATTTTTGCCAGAGCGGTCAACTGCGAAAACTTAAGGGATGGAAGTCCCTGCGGGGAGTGCGCTTCCTGCAGGGCAATCCTGGCGGGAGCCAGCATGAACGTGATCGAGATCGACGCTGCCTCCAACAACGGTGTGGACAGCGTGCGGCAGATCGTGGAGGAGGTGGCGTACTCCCCTGCGGAAGGCAGATATAAGGTTTATATTATCGACGAGGTGCATATGCTTTCCGTGGGGGCTTTTAACGCGCTTTTAAAGACCTTGGAGGAGCCGCCCTCCTATGTGATCTTCATCCTGGCCACCACGGAGGTTCACAAAATCCCCATCACCATCCTGTCCCGATGCCAGAGATACGATTTCAGACGGATCACCGCCGACACCATTTCCGACCGGATTCGGGAGATGATGGAAAAGGAGCAGATTTCCATAGAGGAGCGGGCGATCCGGTATATTGCAAGGAAGGCGGACGGGGCCATGCGGGATGCCTGGAGCCTTCTCGAGCAGTGTATCGCCTTCTACTTCGGGCAGGAACTGACCTACGACAGCGTGCTGGATGTGCTGGGGGCTGTGGATACGGAGGTGTTCAGCAGGCTGCTGCGCGTCGTCCTGGAGGGCGATGTGACGGGGGCCATAACGATCCTGGAGGAGATCGTCACACAGGGCAGGGAGCTGACCCAGTTTATCTCCGACTTTACATGGTATCTGCGGAATCTCCTTCTGGTTAAGACGGCGGACGGGATTGAGGACGTGCTTGACGTCTCCACGGAAAATCTGGCCCGTTTAAAGGAAGAGGCGCAGATGGTGGAAAACGACGTCATCATGCGCTATATCCGTGTGCTCTCGGAGCTGGCGGGACAGATCCGTTATGCCTCCCAGAAGAGGATCCTCACGGAGATGGCCCTGATTAAGCTCTGCAGGCCGGCCATGGAGACGGATGTCCGTTCCCTCACAGACCGTATCCGTCAGCTGGAAGAAAAAATCGAAAAGGGAATCGTGGCAGCTCCTGCTCTGGCGGGAACAGAGGCCGGATACCGGGAGCCATCCTCCAACGGTGGGACACAGACGCTGGCTCCCATGCCCAAAGCGGTTCCGGAGGATGTGCGTGGGATTGTGGGCAAATGGCCGGCTGTCACCGGGGAGACCCCCATGCCCATGAAAGCGTATCTGAAAGCCGCCTATCCAAGCCTTGGGGAGGACGGAAGTCTCCTTGTGGTGGTGGAGGACGGTCTTGCGCTGGATTATCTGAAACAGGACAGCCACAGGGAGGAGCTGGAGCAGATTATCTCGAATTTTGCGGGGAAGGAAATCCGGATAACGGTACAGAGCGTCCCCAGGGACAGGAATCCGAGGGAGCTTTATCCTGATCTGACGGATCTGATCAGCCAGGCGATCCACATGGAGGTGGAGGAGCTTGCGGAGGAACCGGAGGAGTTTGACGGTTGAAATTGCGGGACATTTAATATAAAATGGTAGGAACTGAAAAACCATAACAGCGATTGGAGCCTTGAAAGGAGTAAGTCATAATATGGCGAAACGTGGAGGATTTCCGGGGGGGATGCCCGGCAATATGAATAATCTGATGAAGCAGGCCCAGAGGATGCAGCGTCAGATGGAGGAGAACCAGAAGGAGCTGGAAACCAGGGAATTTACGGCGAAGGCGGGCGGCGGCGCCGTGGAAGTGACCGTAACCGGCAAGAAAGAAATCACCAGGATTAAACTTTCACAGGAGGTCGTGGATCCCGAGGATATCGAGATGCTGGAGGACCTGGTGATGGCGGCGGCCAACGAGGCGCTGCGTATGGCCGAGGAGGCCAATGCGGAGATCATGAATAAAATGGCCGGGGGACTTGGTCTGGGCGGAGGCCTTCCCTTCTGATGGATTTATACAGCGGACATATCAACAGATTAATAGACGAGCTGTCCGGCCTGCCGGGAATCGGATCAAAGTCGGCCCAGAGGCTGGCGTTTCATCTGATCAATATGTCTCAGGATCGGGTTAACCGGCTGGTGAAGACCATCCTTGAGGCGAAGGAGAACGTATGCTATTGCCGGGAGTGCTTTACCCTGACCGACAGCGAGGTCTGCCCGGTGTGCGCCAACACAAGGAGGGATCACGGGACGATCATGGTGGTGGAGAATACCAGAGATCTGGCGGCCTATGAAAAAACCGGCAAATACGAGGGGGTTTATCACGTGCTGCACGGGGCAATCTCACCCATGCTGGGGATCGGGCCGGGGGATATCCGCTTAAAGGAGCTGGTAAAGCGCCTGGAGGGAAGCGTGTCGGAGGTAATCATCGCCACCAATTCAAGCCTGGAGGGAGAAACCACCGCCATGTATATCAGCAAGCTGATCAAACCCACAGGGATCAGGGTGACCAGGATTGCAAGCGGCGTGCCGGTGGGGGGCGACCTGGAGTATATCGACGAGGTGACGCTGCTGCGGGCTCTGGAAGGACGGACAGAAATGTAAAAGTGAGAACAGGGAAGGGAATTATTTTATGAGCGTTAAGAAAGAGCCTTTTGGAAAGACCCGGGAGGGAGTGGACATTTACCGATACTGGCTGGAAAATGACCGGGGGATGAAGGCCGGAATCATCAACTATGGAGCGATCCTGGTGAATCTGCTGGTTCCTGATAAGGATGGTAATGTGGAGGATGTGGTTCTGGGGTACGATACCCTGGAGGACTATTTTGAGAACGGATGCTTTTTCGGGGCGGTGATCGGCCCCAACGCCAACCGTATCGGCGGCGCCTGCTTTGAGCTGGAGGGGGAGCGGTATCAGCTTGCGGAGAACGACGGCAAAAACAACCTTCACAGCGACAGAGACCAGGGGTACCACAAACGGGTTTTCGATGTGACGGAGGGGGAAAACAGCATCACTCTCTCCCTTGCGGATCAGGATGGAAGCATGGGATTTCCGGGCAATAAAACGATAAGCGTGACATATGCCCTGACGCAGGAAAATGCCCTTGAGCTTTCATATGAGGCAAAAAGCGATAAGAATACCATTCTCAATATGACGAACCACACCTATTTTAATCTGGCGGGACACAATAAGGGAAAGATTCTCGATCATATTCTGGAATTTAAGGCGTCCGCCTACACCCCCACCTTTGCGGGCTCCATTCCTACAGGGGAGATCGCAACAGTGGCAGGTACGCCCTTTGACTTTACAAAGGCCAGACGGGTGGGAGATGAGATCGATGCGGACCATGAGCAGCTCGCGATTGCCGGGGGATATGACCACAACTGGGTGATCGACGGATACGACGGAACGCTCAGAGAGTTCGCGACGGTGACGGAACCTGTTTCGGGCCGTACAATGAAGGCGTATACGGATCTGCCGGGGGTGCAGTTTTATGCCGGGAATTTTATCGAGAGAGAGGATGGAAAGGGCGGAGCCGTGTATGAGAAGCGGAGCGGGCTTTGCCTGGAGACCCAGTATTTTCCGGATACGGCAAACAAACCTGAATTCCCCTGCGCCGTATTTGGCCCGGACAGAATTTATCGAAGCAGGACGGTTTACAAATTTTAGGAGTTGGCCGCGGGCCAACTCTTTTTCCTTACAAATTTAATTACGATGCCTTACAAACCTGTTTCCATTCCGGTTATGGTAAACTTATGGTAAACGACGAGTTTGCCTGTGAACCGGGAGAAGCGCTTCGTCCTGGAGGATGCGGACTATGTGAAATGGGGGAATGAGGATATGCAGTTGCCGGAGATCGTAAAACAGATTGGAAAAACGGATGAGAAAGAGCATATATACATAGAGGATTATGTTTACACCTATTTACATGAGCTTGGCAGGAGGACGAAGGAATCTCCCGCAGGGGATCCGGCGGGGGGAGGGGCATTTCCTCTGCGAGTGGCGTTATACGGACATGCAGGCCGCAGGGAGGGCCGGAGATTTTATCTGATCTATGGCGCCGCCGGCGTGGTGGAGGAGCTGGAGAGAGGCAGAAGCGAGGAACAGGTCAGAAAAGAATATTTTGAAGAATACGAGCTGATCGGTTATGTTAATATCTATGGGGGCCGACAGAGGATGCCCGGCAAAAAGGAAGGCTACTTTATCTTTTATGAAAAGAATGAGCCCATGCAGAATTACCTGCTCGCCTGCTACGAAAGAAAAAAAAGAAGACCGGCAGCAGGCGCGGCGGGGGCGAACAGACTGGGAAATACGATCAGAAAGTTCTTTTATGGAGGATGCATCATTGTGCTGGCGCTCTCGGTGACAGCCATCAATGATTATGATAAAATGTACGGATTCGTGAAAACCGCTGACAGGGCGATTTCCTTTATGGAAAGGGAGCCCCTGCGCCCGCGTTAGGGCTTCGGCGGGATGTTCGGAGGACAGATATACAAATGGCAAATGTGCGGGATTATCTAAAGGAAAAGGAGAAGCGGCAGCAGGGCCTGAAGAAGATTAATTATAAGGAAAAAATCCGCAGTCATAAACTGATGATTTTTTACCGGATCGCTCTTGCCGCGGCGCTCATTACAGCCACGGTCATGTTTATGGCGATACAGTGGAAAAACAGAGTTTTTACCGACAGCGTAGTGACGAGCTCAATGCCGGTGACCATCGTGCAGGGGGCGACGGTGAAAAATCTGGACGGGAATGTGCTGTTGTACAGTAAGGACGGCGCCAGCTGCATCGATGCAAAGGGAAGCGTGGTGTGGAACCGCTCCTTCGAGATGCAGACGCCGCTGGTGGCCATCTGTAATCAGATGGCGGCGGTGGGGGACTACAACGGGCGTTCCATTTACGTGATGGATAAAATCGGCGAAAAGGGAGTCATAAACACGAACCTTCCCATTCGGAATTTCTGTGTATCGGAAAGCGGTGTGGTGGCAACCATACTCGATGACGGGAGCGTTACGAGGATTTATGTGTACGACGGGAATACCAACACGGAGGAGCCGATCATAAACGGTAAGGCGACCATGGACAAGAGCGGGTATCCGGTCAGCATTTCCTTAAGCCCCAACGGAAGACTGATGATGATTTCCTATCTGTATGCGGACAGCGCCAGTATGAAATCTTCTGTGGCCTTTTATAATTTCGGAGAAGTGGGGCAGAATGAGACGGACAACCTGGTGGGAGGCTATGACTATCTGGATACAGTGGTTCCTTATGTGCAGTTTATGAACAATGATTCGGCCTTTGCGGTCTCTGACGACAGGATTGTGTTTTTTTCCGGAGCAGAGAAACCGGTGAATACTGCGACCAGATTTCTCGAGGAGGAGGTGCAGAGCATTCACCCCGGGGAGAACTATGTGGGCCTTGTATTTATCAACCAGAGCGGGGAGTCGGCATACCGGCTGGATGTATACAACACTTCAGGGGACAAAGTTCAGTCGCTGTTTTTTGGTATGGACTATACGGATATCTTTTTTAATAAGGATCAGATTGTTATTTATAATGACGCGGAATGCCAGATCTGCAATATAAAGGGGACGGACAGATTTCTGGGAAGCTTTGAAAAAAACATTTCCCTGCTGATTCCCACCTCCTCCGCTTACAGGTATGTGGCAGTTACATCAGATTCTGTTGACACGATTGAATTGAAATGACCGGGATGGCCTTTTGAGCAAAGAACCCGCCGGGACGACAGGAAGGTACAAATGTATTACGTTGCACTTATTATTATTGCGCTGATCTTTATATGGAGAATTGCCGCGGGCTTCCGCAAGGGGATGGTTCAGGAGCTGATCTCGCTGATCGCCATGGTGGCGGCCGGATTCTGCGTAATCCTGATTTTGGGAGCGATCGGCAGTTATATAGATCAGGAGATCGCCAGACTGGTTCAGATCGTAGCGGTTCTTTTTGCAGTGTGCCTGGTATACCGCCTGGTGCATGTCCTCTTCACTTCGCTGGAGCTGATCTCCAGACTGCCTGTTATCAGAGGCCTGGACAGGCTGCTGGGCGCGGCGCTGGGATTTGCCGAGGCGGGGGTGATCGTGGGACTTCTGGTATATTTTTTGAAGAACTGGGGACTATCTGTTCTCACACGGGCGCTGTGATGCCTGCCTGCAGCTCCGGCCCGGAGACTGTGGACAGCGGGTTTGCAGCTCCATTTTCATAATCCTCCCGAGGACGATATGACGCGTCTTAAGGTTTGTAAAAACATTTTTCAAATTTTTAAAAAAATATGTTGACAATATCTGGATGGTTTGATATTATAAATAAGCTGCACGGCGGACGAAACGCGGCAGCGACCTGAACCTTGACAATCAAACAGCAATGCGACCCTGAAAATTCGAAAGAAGATTCA
>CANOVJ010000085.1 GCA_947570615.1 uncultured Lachnospiraceae bacterium | reverse complement strand
TGATGTACGACGGAAGCTGCGAGTTTGCCCTGCTGCCCCGGGATTATCCCAGGCGTCTTCGCGCGCTGGGGATTAAATGTAAGGTTTTTGCCCATGTCACCCCCTTTGTGTCCACCCATTATAATTACCGGGATCACAGAAAAATCCTCGTGATCGACGGACACACGGCCTTCAACGGCGGGGTGAACCTTGCGGATGAATATATCAATCAGAAGAAAAAGCTTGGCCACTGGAAGGATACGGCGGTGATGCTTAAGGGAGAGGCGGTAAAAAGCTTTACCCTGATGTTTCTTCAGATGTGGGGAATCGATGAGAAGGAGGACGAGACGGCCCGTTTCCTGTCTTATCAGGCCCTGCCTGTGGAAAACGCCAGGGGCTTTGTGATTCCCTACGGGGACTGTCCGCTGGACAATGACAAGGTGGGGGAGCGGGTCTATATGGACATCCTGAACCGGTCTCTCAATCACGTACACATCATGACTCCCTATCTGATTCTGGACGGGGAGCTGGAGACCGCCCTTAAGTTTGCGGCGGAGAGAGGGGTGGAGGTGACGCTCCTTCTGCCGGGGATCCCGGACAAGCGCATTCCCTATGCCCTGGCGAAGACGCACTATGCCTCCCTGCTGGAATCCGGGGTGAAAATCTATGAGTATACGCCGGGCTTTGTCCATGCCAAGGTGTTTGTCAGCGACTGCCGGGAGGCGGTGGTGGGGACGATCAATCTGGATTACCGCAGTCTCTATCATCATTTTGAATGCGCCACCTATATGTATGGAGTGGACTGTATCCCGCAGATCGAGGCGGATTTCCGGGACGCTGTGAAAAAGAGCCGTCAGGTCACCATGGAGACGATGCGCAGGGAAAAGTGGACGGTGAAGCTGGCGGGCGCGCTGGTGAAGGCGGTGGCTCCGCTTCTGTAGTTACTTTATTGACACCCTGTATCCCTGATGATAGAATGGAAAAAATGCAGATTGGAGGATGTTTATGTCACGCAGAACAGATATTCATAAGGTACTGATCATAGGCTCAGGGCCCATTATCATCGGGCAGGCCTGTGAGTTTGACTATTCGGGAACGCAGGCCTGCAAGGCGCTTCGCAGACTTGGGTATGAGATTGTACTTGTCAATTCCAACCCCGCCACGATCATGACGGATCCGGAGACGGCGGATGTTACTTATATTGAGCCGCTCAATGTAGAGCGCTTAGAGCAGATTATTGCCAGGGAACGCCCCGACGCACTGCTCCCGAATCTGGGAGGGCAGTCCGGGCTTAATTTATGTGCGGAATTAAATAAGGCCGGTATTCTGGACAAATATCACGTAAAAGTGATCGGTGTGCAGGTGGACGCCATCGAGCGGGGGGAGGACCGCATCGAGTTTAAAAGGACCATGGACAGGCTGGGGATCGAGATGGCCAGAAGCGAGGTGGCTTACAGCGTGGATCAGGCCCTTGCCATCGCGGAGAAGCTGGGGTATCCGGTGGTCCTGCGCCCCGCCTACACCATGGGGGGAGCCGGCGGCGGCCTGGTGTACAACAGGGACGAGCTGCGGACAGTCTGTGCAAGAGGTCTCCAGGCCTCCCTGGTAGGGCAGGTTCTGGTGGAGGAATCCATCCTGGGATGGGAGGAGCTGGAGCTTGAGGTGGTAAGGGATGCGGAGAATAATATCATCACCGTGTGCTTTATCGAGAATATAGACCCCCTGGGGGTACACACGGGAGACTCCTTCTGCTCCGCCCCCATGCTCACCATCTCGCAGGAGTGTCAGAGGCGGCTGCAGGAGCAGGCCTACCGGATCGTGGAGTCTGTGCAGGTGATCGGGGGAACCAACGTGCAGTTTGCCCATGATCCGGCGACGGACCGGATCGTGGTGATCGAGATAAATCCCCGCACCTCCCGATCCTCCGCGCTGGCCTCCAAGGCCACGGGCTTTCCCATCGCCCTGGTCTCCTCCATGCTGGCGGCGGGCCTTACCTTAAAGGAGATTCCCTGCGGGAAATACGGTACGCTGGATAAGTACGTGCCGGACGGCGATTATGTGGTGATCAAATTTGCCCGCTGGGCTTTCGAGAAATTCAAAGGGGTGGAGGATAAGCTGGGAACCCAGATGCGGGCCGTGGGCGAGGTCATGAGCATCGGCAAGACCTATAAGGAGGCCTTCCAGAAGGCCATCCGCTCCCTGGAAACCGGACGCTATGGCCTGGGACACGCGAAGGATTTTGACACCCTTTCCAGGCAGGAGCTGCTGCGGAGGCTGATCACACCCTCCAGCGAGCGTCATTTCCTGATGTATGAGGCGCTGCGCAAAGGGGCCTCGGTGGAGGAGATCCACGAGATCACGAAGGTGAAGACCTGGTTTATCCGACAGATGCAGGAGCTGGTGGAGGAAGAGGAGGCGCTGCTGAAATGTAAGGGAGGTCTGCCCGGGGATGATATGCTGGTCCAGGCAAAGAAGGACGGATTCTCCGACAAGTATCTGAGCCGGCTTCTTGAGATCAGCGAGGACGAGATCCGAGAACGCCGCCTTGCGCTGGGAGTATGCCAGTCCTGGGAGGGCGTCCATGTGAGCGGAACCGTGGACAGCGCCTACTTCTATTCCACCTACAACGGGCCGGACAAAAATCCGGTGAGCCATGAGAAGCCGAAGATTATGATCCTGGGCGGCGGCCCCAACCGGATCGGACAGGGAATCGAGTTTGACTACTGCTGTGTCCATGCCTCCATGGCGCTGAAAAAGCTGGGCTTTGAGACCATCATCGTTAACTGCAACCCGGAGACGGTGTCCACCGATTACGACACCTCCGACAAGCTGTATTTCGAGCCCCTTACCCTGGAGGATGTGCTGAGCATTTACCGCAGGGAACAGCCTCTCGGGGTGATCGCCCAGTTCGGCGGGCAGACTCCCTTAAATCTGGCCTCTGAGCTGGAAAGGAACGGCGTGCGTATTCTGGGAACCTCCCCCTCCGTCATCGATCTGGCGGAGGACCGGGATCAGTTCCGGGCCATGATGGAAAAGCTGGATATCCCCATGCCCGAGTCGGGGATGGCCGCCACCGTGGAGCAGGCCCTGTCCATCGCGGAGCAGATCGGCTACCCGGTAATGGTGCGCCCCTCTTATGTGTTGGGAGGCCGGGGCATGGAGGTGGTTTACGACAAAGAGAGCATGACGCAGTATATGGAAGCCGCGGTGGGCGTGACGCCGGATCGTCCGATCCTCATCGACCGGTTCCTGAATCACGCGCTGGAGTGTGAGGCGGACGCCATCAGCGACGGAACCCACGCCTTTGTGCCCGCGGTGATGGAGCACATCGAGCTGGCCGGGATCCACTCCGGGGATTCCGCCTGTATCATTCCCTCCGTGCATATCCCGGAGGAGAGCGTGGAGACCATCAAGGAGTACACCAGAAGGATTGCGGAGGAGATGCACGTAAAGGGCCTGATGAATATGCAGTACGCCATCGAAAACGGCAGGGTCTTTGTGCTGGAGGCAAATCCCAGGGCATCCCGCACCGTGCCGCTGGTGTCCAAGGTCTGCAATATCCGCATGGTGCCTCTTGCAACCGACATTATTACCTCCGAAATCACGAAACGCCCTTCCCCTGTTCCGACGCTGAAGGAGCAGGTGATCCCCAATTATGGAGTAAAGGAGGCGGTGTTCCCCTTCAATATGTTCCCGGAGGTGGATCCCGTTCTGGGGCCGGAGATGCGTTCCACCGGGGAGGTGCTGGGCCTGTCCCGCTCCTATGGGGAGGCCTTCTTCAAGGCCCAGGAGGCGGTTCAGTCCAGGCTGCCCCTGGAGGGAACGGTACTCATCTCCGTAAACAAAAAGGACAAGGACGAGGCCGTGGAGGTGGCCAGGAGCCTGGCCGGGGACGGATTCCGGATCGTAGCCACTGAGGGCACGTATAATCTCATCACGGCCGCCGGCATTCCCGCCACAAAGGCGAAAAAGCTCTACGAGGGACGTCCCAACGTTGGGGATATGATCACCAACGGGGAGTTTGATCTGATCATCAATTCCCCGGTGGGCAAGGACAGCGTCCACGACGACAGCTATCTGCGCAAGGCGGCGATCAGGGCAAAGGCTCCCTACATCACCACCGTGGCCGCCGCCAGGGTGACAGCGGAGGGGATTCATTATCTGAAGACCCATAAGGGCAGCGGGGTGAAGTCATTGCAGGAGCTGCATGGGGAGATTCATGAGAAGTAACGGAGAGCATGCTCCGGAAAACGGTCTTATGTTAATAAATAAGTTGGCAGGGATTAACAGGTAAGTATATCATTATCGCAGATGAAGGCTGTATGCAGGGACAGGTATTTCCGCAATATATGTGGATGCCTGTCCTTTTTTGTGCGCAGGCCCATGCAGAGGAAGTATGCCGCTGAAGCGGCGCATGGGGGGCGCGGCGAGCAGGGGGAAAAATCCTTCCCGCCCGATTTTGCTTCAACCATGAAGATGACGGTAAAAGTTACTGTTATAAAGAGGGTTGATGTGTTATACTGAATATATTATAAGAGATAAGAAGTGTACAGGGGAGGACACGGTATGTGCAGGCTGGTCATGTTGCAGACTAACTTTCAGACAGAGGTTGCGATAGCGGATATTAAGAAAGAGCATATAGAGAATATTATAAAAAGTGCTGAAAAGTGTAATAAGATTGAGGCTATTGTGCTGTTCGGTTCGTCCCTTGAAGACAGGTGCAGGGAGGAATCTGATATAGATATTGCGATAATCAGCAGGTACACAATCGACCGTTTATGCCGGTATAAGTCCTTCAGGAATTTTACAGACAGGATCTATGGTAAGGATACGACTCAAAGCTATGATATACTGTATTTTAAGTCTTTGAGCGAAATAGAAAAGAAAAAAGAAATGACGACAATCTGTGGGGAATTGTCGCAAAAGGGAAAAGTAATTTACAGGGTAAAAGGGGACGAAAATGGCGCCGACTTTACTGGCAATAGTAAAGGCTGATTTAAAAACAGCGAAGAGCCTGGTTCGGAGTTCAGATAAATTTCAAAAACATCAGGCGGCATATTTTACACAGCAGGCAATAGAAAAAACAATAAAATATGTGCTTCTCCGGGAGACAGGAAGTCAGCCGTGGGGACATGATATCAGCCGGCTGATTATGACAGCCCAGGGCAAAGGACTGGAGATTCCGGAAGAAATTATTAAAAATGCCGCTGTATATACTTCGTGGGAGGTTGTTACGAGATATTATCCTACAGCGGTAATACGGAGGGATTCTATCTCCAAAGCGATCAGAATTACGGAACAGTGGCAGAAAAGTATCAGATAGCATTCGATTCAGCCCCTTTGTGGCATGGAAAAATCAATCACCGCTTGTTTGACGCATCCGCCTTTCCCGTGATAAATTTTATTTATGAAATAACATAAATAAGGTTGAAATCATTCATTCCATGTGAAGAGGGAGGGAAAACGATGAATATCGCAGCGGTGATAAGGTACATGCGCCAGAAAAGAAATCTGACCCAGGCGGAGCTGGCGTCGGCGCTGAATATTACGCCACAGGCCGTCTCAAGATGGGAGATGGGCATTTCTTATCCGGATATCGCCATGGTTCCCGTGATCTCAGAGGTTTTGCAGGTGAGCGCGGACGAGCTGCTGGGGATCAGACTGACAGGGACGGAACAGAAAATCGGGCAGGAGAGCCAGGCCCCCTTAAATCAGAGCCAGGTGGACAGCATATTCGATTTTGTTCCAGGCCCCATAACCGGAGAGCCCAGAAGGATTCTTGTGACGGACGATTCGGATTATATGAGAATGGCGCTGGAGGATATCCTGACACAGCAGGGGCACAGCGTTTTGCAGGCCGGAAACGGACAGGAATGCCTTGATGTGCTGGAAAGGGAGGAGGCGGACGTATGCGTGCTCGACATCGTGATGCCTGTTATGGACGGGACGCAGGCGCTGCGGCGTATCAGGGAGGAAAGGCCCGGACTTAAGGTGATCATGCTCTCGGCCCTGTCCCAGGAAAGCAACGTGAGGCTGACCCTGGAGCTTGGGGCGGACGCTTTCGTGGTGAAGCCCTTTCAGGCGAAGGCTCTGCTTGAGAGGATCGGGTAACGGTATGAAAAGGGAGGAGGGACTGTTACAAAATCATTTCTATGTCTGGCAGTGCGTGTGGAGATATAACAGGGTGATTGTGCCGCTGATTCTGGCCAATACGCTGGTTACGGCAGCCGCTCCGTTTACCGGGATCCTCCTCCCGCGGCAGATATTGGACGAGTTGCTCACGGCCAGGCGCCCGGGGCGGCTCGTCCTGCTGCTTATATCGTTTTTTCTTCTCTCGGCGCTGTTTTCTTACCTGACGCAGGAGCTGAAGGGTATTTTTATGGCGCAGCCAGTCAGAGTCACAGCTCCTTGTATGAACAGCATGTACCGGAAATGTATGGAGATCAGCTTTCAATGCACGGAGGATCCGGATTTCCTCAACCATGTGCAGACGGCTCAGAAGGGCGGCGGACGGGACAATTTTGGCGGGATCAGCGGGATCCTGCATAAATGGTTTGAAGCGCCCGGGGCGGTAATTGCTCTGTGCGGTTATCTCGCTCTGATAGCAAATCTGAACAGAGCTGTTCTGATCATTCTTATGTGCAGCATGGGGATAAGCTATGCGCTGTCTCTGGCGCAGAAAAGATATGAACACAATAAGCGTGAGGAGCTGGCCGGATGGGAGCGCCGTTCCGATTACCTGTACGGTATTATGTATGATTTTTCATATGGAAAGGAAATTCGTCTCTGCGGCCTTACGGACTGGCTCGGAGGGCAGTTCATGCTTTATCGGGATAAAATCCGCGGCACAAAAAAATCCATAAAAAATTTTGAGCTGTTCAGGGTCTGGGTGGAACTTCTTCTTTCTCTGATCAGGGAAGGAATCGTCTATGGATACCTTGTGTTCATGGTAGCAAAAAAGGATATGACGATTGCAGACTTTACGATGTATGCGGCTGTGATTGCCGGCTTTAAAGGAGCGTTCGAGAGGACGGCGGGACATTTGGCAGATCTGTATGGGCTGAGCATGCAGATCAGCGATTACCGGACCTTTATGTCACGACCTGATGAGATGACTCAGGAGCGGGAACCGCAGCCCATTCCGCCTGCTCCTTATGAATTTGAATTCAGGAACGTCTCCTGGCGCTATCCTGGCAGTGACCGTTACGTATTTAAGGATCTGAATCTGACGATTCCCGGGGGAGAGAGGCTGGCTCTGACCGGGCGTAACGGAGCCGGGAAATCAACCTTTATAAAGCTGCTTCTGCGCTTATATGATGTGACGGAGGGAGAGATTCTCTGTAACGGGATTAATATTAAAAAATTTGACCGCAGAGCATATTACGATCTGTTTTCCGCCGTATTTCAGGAAGTAATCCCTCTGGGATTTTCTGTGGCGGATAATGTGGGCGTGTGCGACGAAGGGCGGATTGACAGAGAACGCGTTGATCTGTGTATCCGCAGAGCGGGCCTGGCAGATAAAGTCAGGGCGCTCAGATATGGGGCGGATACCTGTGTTCTGAAGAATATGGATGATGAGGGGGTGGAGTTTTCCGGAGGGGAAAAGCAAAAGCTGATGATTGCCAGGGCGCTTTATAAGAACGGGGCCGTCATGATCACTGACGAGCCCACCGCCGCGCTGGATCCCCTTGCGGAACAGGAAATATATGAGCATTTTGACAGACTTACGCAAGGCAAAACGGCGGTATATGTATCCCACAGGCTGGCATCCACACGTTTCTGTGATGCGATCGCCGTGTTTGAAGACGGCAGGATTGTCGAATATGGGAGCCATGAGGAGCTGATGGGGCGGGCCGGGAAATATGCCCGGATGTTTCAGGTACAGGCGAAATATTATGGGCAGGAGGAAGGCGGGAGATGACAAAGAACACGACACAGGAGCGCAGGAACGAGTTATCCGCCATATGGCAATTCATTAAACTGGCCCGCAGACTCTGTCCGGGCCACATCCCTCTGGCCACTGTGTCGGCTATTATCGATGCCATCGCCCCTTTTCCGGGTATTGTCATACCGGGATATATTCTGAATGAGCTGGCTGGCCCCGGGAGAACAGAGAGGCTTCTTGCGTATATCGGAATGTTGCTCGCCGGGAATGTGGCGGTGGGATTTACGGGCAGCATTGTGAGAAAAAAGCTTAAGACGTCGGAAGAAAAGCTGGCGGATCGCTTTGAGCTGCATGTGGGACGTCATATTATGCACATGGATTTTGAGAAGCTGGAGGATGCAGGAATACTGGATATGAAGGAAAAAGCCCTGTTCAATCTTCGTCTCCACAATGTGCTGACAGAGGGCCCGGCTACGATTGCGGGCATTTTCCGTCTTCTGATCACGGCGGCGGGAGTGACTGGACTGATTGCAATGCTCAATCCGGTACTGATAGTGGCGCTGTTTTTCCTGACTGGTGTAAATGCCTGGCTTTACCGAAGAGTGCAGGCGACAAAGCAGAGGTTTTATCAGGATATAGCCGTATATAATCGTCAGTTTATGTATTTCAGGAATCTGACACAGGATTTCACAAATGCGAAGGATGTGCGGATTTATCGGATGTCGTCTTATATCCTGGAGCGGATCAGCCGTTATTATAGTGCCGCTGACCGCATTTTCCATAAAATGTTTCTGACTCAGAGACGCCACGATGGGCTGGGGGCGGTAATCATTCAGATGCAGACTGTTCTTGCCTGTGCCTTTGCCGTATGGGGCGTATTTCGGGGAAAGCTTATGATCGGGGATTTTACCATCTACATTTCTGCCGCAATCCGTTTTTCAGCGTCGGCCACGGAACTGATGACGAAGCTTGTGGATTTACAGATGCTTGGCAGGGTATTGCAGGATTATCTTGCATTTGAGAGACTGCCGGAAAGAAATCTGAGCGGAAAAAGAAGCGCTGATGATATTGTCTGCGTCAGGATTGAATTCAGGAACGTGTGGTTCCGGTATCCAAATACGGAAAGCTATGCGCTGAAGGATGTTTCCCTCATCATAAACAGTGGAGAAAGGCTGTCCATCGCAGGTAAAAATGGAGCGGGAAAGTCCACTTTTATCAAGCTGCTGTGCAGGCTCTACCGGCCGGAAAAAGGATGTATCCTGCTAAATGGTGTGGATATCAACGATTTTGAGGAAGCACAGTACAGCAGGCTGCTGTCCGTTCTGTTTCAGGATTATAAGATTTTTTCATTCAGTATCAGAGAGAACCTGGCCTTTGACAGGCCCTATGAGCAGGACAGGGGACGGAACTCGCTAAAGAAGGCGGGAATTCTGGAAAAGGTGCAGTCTCTGCCTCTGGGGGCTGACACGCCTCTTTACAAAAATTTTGATAAGGACGGAGCGGAGCTCTCCGGCGGAGAGATGCAGAAAATTGCGATTGCCCGCATTTTGTACAAAGACGCGCCGCTGCTGGTGCTGGATGAACCGGCTGCGAATCTTGATCCGTATTCCGAGTATGACTTATATTCCCGGTTTAACGCGATGACAGAGGGTAAAACGACTATATATATTTCCCACCGTCTTTCGAGCTGCCGTTTCTGTGATGCGATCGCCGTGTTTGAAGACGGCAGGATTGTCGAATATGGGAGCCATGAGGAGCTTGTCTGTAAAGGGGGACTTTATGCCCGAATGTGGCAGGCCCAGGCACAGTATTATCAGTAGTCATAGAAAGATATAATTTCTATGCGATATTGTCCTGGTTTTTCGACGACCGAATCCTTCCGGACGCAAATTTGATCAGCGTTGTCAGAATTCCGAGAAATGAAACCAGTATAAAACCGATCCGGAACGCCGCAACCATGACCAGGACGCCCGCGGCGTCATAGCAGATGAATTCCAGATACAGATATCCGGTCAGAACAATCCCGGCAAGGGTGGAAATCAGCAGATTAAGCTGAAGCAGGAGCACCCGCTTCCAGTTTTGAGCAAAATGATAATTGAAGCAGGATAAAAGGAGCTGGAACAGAGGCAGACACAGCAGCGTCATGGCGCCTGCCCGAAATCCGACCGCGCAGAACAGTAAAATGGAATAATTGGCCATCACGCAGAGCAGACCTTTTGAGATTATTTTTTGTGGGATTCTGTTTTTCATCACAATGATACCTTTACACTGAAAGATATATGTTATTTCGAAAATGATAATATAATTTACAGCTGAAATGGTGAGGCGTCCCGCGGGTATAAGCACGGTTTTCTGTACCTGAATTGTATCGTACAATGTTCTGTGGGTCAACATTTTATTCATATTGTTTTATCTGTCCGGATAAACTGCATTATCCTCAAATGTCCCCGAATCCATACTTTGGGACATAAAAGGAATAATCTGACAATAATACGGCAGAACACGCGGGATACAGCTATACATCGCCCCCAATGCCTGCTATAATCAGAACAGACACTGCCGCGCCGAAGGAGGGGAAGGACTTAAATGAATCCAGAGATCAGAATTGAGAATACACGCATATGCGCAGAGGAATATATCGACTTTCTCAGACGGACAGACCTGGGATCGCAGTACCCGAAGGAGCGCTTTGAGGAGAGGATTGCCACACTTGTGGAGAGCGTGTCCATCAGTCTTGTGGCAAGGAATAAGGAGGGGCTGGCCGTAGGGGTCTTATTCGGCCTGACAGATTTTGCATACTGGCTTTACGTGACAGATCTGGGGGTTGACAGAGCTTATGAGGGACAGGGCATCGGAAGGCGGCTTATGCAGACCGCTCATGAAATGGCCGGCGGGGAAAAGGATATCGCCGTATATCTGATCGCAAATGAAAAGGCGGTTCCTTTTTATGAAAAGCTTGGAATGAAAAAGGCCGATGATGTGATGCAGTATAATCATATCGAGTGGACGGAATTTACAGTGCAGTGACAGCGGGGCCGGGTAAATACTGAAAAAAGGAGACAGGCGATGACATATCCTCCGACGAAGGAAAGAAAAAAACAATTATCGCAGGATTTATGGATCATTGGTATTGTAACATTTGTCGTACTGATAATATGTATACTTCTGAATGATAAGATAAATGACTTCGCACGGGATACGTCGGTAAATATCGTTTTGAGAGTTCTGGTTACAGGTGTTCTGGCGCAGTTTGGACTGGCGGGGCTGGGGAGTACGATTGTCTGCATTCTGAGAAAGGAGAGTCTGTGCTCCTTCGGATTAAATAGAAAAAATCTGATTCCCGCTCTGCTTTTGAGTCTTGCCTGCTGTGTTCCCGACTTTATTTATTCACTGAGCAATGGAAAAATGCACGCATGGTGTCCTTTTCTGGATGTACACACGACGCCGGAGTTACTTTCGAGCGCATTTCCATATAATGTGGCGGGGATGCTGATTACGGCTGTATGCTGGGGATTTTTTGAGGGCTTTAATTATGTTGTGATCCGCGATAAATTCAGCGAGCTGTATCCGTCCAGATATAAATATGTGGACTGGGGGGCATTGCTCTGTGCGGTTATGTGTATTCTGGTGCATGGGGCTATAGGTATTACGCCTGATGCGTTTATGGAAATGGCCGTAACGGTATTTCTGATCTACGGAATGCTTCTGGTTCGCAGGTTAACAGGGAATGCCTGGGGATGTGTGCTGATTTTTCTGATTTACTGGAATGCGCTTTGAGGGATTGACGGTATAACCTGACCGGGTGGAAAAGAGAGAAGAAATGAAAGGAGAAAACAGCCATGTATGAGAGAATGCTGGACAAAAAGAAGGAGCCGACCATCGACGAGATGAATGCTTACTGCGGTGAGTGCGCGGAGCAGTTCAGATCCCTGAACACATGGCTGTCGGAGGAGCATGGCACGGAGCAGAAGATTGTGTTCCCCTATGGCAACAGCTACGGCTGGGGGATTTCCCACCGGAAGAAGAAAAAGCTGATATGCAATGTCTTTGCGGAGGATAATGCCTTTACGGTTATGCTGCGGCTGTCCGATCAACAGTATGCTGCGGTCTGCGGACAGCTTCAGGAATATGCCCGGCATTATATTGATAACCGGTATCCCTGCGGCGACGGGGGATGGATTCATTACAGGGTTGCGGGCGAAGAGCATGTGAAGGATATCCGGACGCTGCTGGAGGTGAAATGCCCGGGAGGGCCGGAACCTGCGGCCCAAAAGCCAGTGGCCTGAAACCCCGCGGAAAAAATACTTTACAGCCGGCCTGTGATGTGCTATTATAAATCGGTATGAAAATCAGCCGTTGCTCAGAGCTATGGAAACTCCGACCAGCTCCTGGCATCCGGCGTTTGAAAAATGAGGAGGAAACAACAAGATGATTTCTAAGGAAAAGAAAACAGCCATCATGCAGGAATATGCAAGGAGCGAGGGAGATACAGGTTCGCCCGAGGTTCAGATCGCGGTGCTCTCCGCAAGGATTGCGGAGCTCACAGAGCATTTGAAGCAGCATCCCAAGGATAATCACTCCAGAAGAGGTATGTTCAAGATGGTAGGTCAGAGACGTGGTCTTCTTAATTATCTCAAGGATAAGGACATTGAAAGATACCGTGCTTTGATTGAAAAACTGGGAATCAGAAAGTAAAAACGGCAGTTTTAAGGCGGAGCGAAGTAATATCTCCGCCTTTTTTGTACACGGGCGCCCAAATGTAATATGCCGGCAGGCTGACGGGTGCCCGGCACGGCGGGCAGGGGAGAAAAC
The DNA here is from genome assembly GCA_947570615.1 of uncultured Lachnospiraceae bacterium. GTDB lineage: Bacteria > Bacillota > Clostridia > Lachnospirales > Lachnospiraceae > Suilimivivens. The sequence goes on along the minus strand of CANOVJ010000085.1, from coordinate 1,569 downwards.
CGCCCCTGACCGATTACGCGGGATGGAAAGGAAATGCGGCCGCCTGCGCGGCCCCGCTCCTTGCCGGTTCGCACGGCAAAACCCCGGGGAATGCGCGCTGCACGCATGTTTTCAGAAGCGCCGTTTTTATGGTGAGGCAGAGAGACTGCCGGGAAGGGCAGCAGGTAGAAGAGAAAAGGAGAGAGAGTATGTACAAGACGTTTTCAATGGAGCTTGGGGGTCGGACCTTAAGCGTGGATATTGGAAGAGTGGGTAAGCAGGCCAACGGATGCGCGTTCATGCATTATGGGGATACCACCGTGTTATCCACGGCCACCGCATCGGACAAGCCCAGGGAGGGGATCGATTTCTTCCCCTTAAGTGTAGAATTTGAAGAAAAGATGTATGCAGTGGGCAAGATTCCCGGCGGATTCAACAAGAGGGAGGGAAAGGCTTCGGAGAACGCCGTCCTCACCAGCCGTGTAATCGACCGTCCCATGCGTCCTCTGTTCCCGAAGGATTACAGAAATGATGTGACGTTAAACAATATGGTCATGAGCGTTGACCCCGCATGCCGCCCGGAGCTGGTAGCCATGATCGGCGCGGCCATCGCCACCAGTATTTCGGATATTCCCTTTGACGGGCCCTGCGCCATGACCCAGATGGGAATGGTGGACGGTGAGTTTGTGGTGAACCCTTCCCAGGAGCAGTGGAAAAACGGAGACCTGAATCTGACCGTGGCCTCCACCGCCGAGAAGGTGATTATGATCGAGGCAGGAGCCAACGAGGTTCCCGAGGATAAGATGATCGAGGCTATTTACAAAGCCCATGAGATCAATCAGACCATTATCGGGTTTATCAATGGAATCGTGGCGGAGGTTGGCAAACCGAAGCATGAATACACAAGCTGCGCCGTGCCCGAAGAGCTGTTCGCGGCGATTAAGGAGATTGTTCCTCCCGCGCAGATGGAAGAGGCTGTCTTCACGGATGAGAAGCAGGTGCGCGAGGAGAACATTAAGAACATCACCGAAAAGCTGGAGGAGGCTTTCGCAGAGAACGAGGAGTGGCTCTCCGTGCTGGGTGAGGCTGTCTACCAGTATCAGAAAAAGACCGTGCGAAAGATGATCCTGAAGGATCACAAACGTCCTGACGGCCGTGAGATCACACAGATCCGTCCTCTGGCCGCGGAGGTTGATATTATCCCCAGAGTGCATGGCTCCGCCATGTTCACCAGAGGGCAGACCCAGATCTGCAACGTGTGTACGCTGGCACCTCTTTCCGAGCAGCAGAGGATCGACGGTCTGGATGAGAACGAGGTGAGCAAGCGCTATATGCATCACTATAATTTCCCGTCCTACTCTGTGGGCGAGACCAAGCCCTCGAGAGGACCCGGCAGGAGAGAGATCGGACACGGCGCGCTGGCTGAGAGAGCGCTGATTCCCGTGCTTCCCTCGGAGGAGGAATTCCCCTATGCCATCCGCACCGTTTCCGAGACCTTTGAGTCCAACGGATCCACCTCCATGGCTTCCACCTGTGCCTCCTGTATGTCCCTGATGGCGGCGGGCGTGCCCATCAAAAAGATGGTGGCGG
>CANOVJ010000084.1 GCA_947570615.1 uncultured Lachnospiraceae bacterium | reverse complement strand
AGAAGAAATCGAAAGAGCGGTTATGCAACTGGCATAATCAACAACTTAATATCAATAAAACAGCGTAAAGGCGCATGGAACAGTAAATTGTAAACCATGCGTCCTTTTTTGCGTCCAAAGGAGGAACATGAGCGACAACATTCAGACCAACACCACAGGGCGATTAACGCCCTGTTTACAACAGAAGATTGACAAGACAAGGTATTTAGTCGAGGTACATTTTTCTGATACGAGTACCCAAAGCGTAAAGGATAAGTTAAAGCGTGTCATTCTCCATGATTTAGAGCATGGGAAACAGGGCAGACCAAGAAAAAGTGATGAAAATGATGAATATACCTTGACAAGTAGCAACAGGTAACTCCTTCTGATACCGGGAGAGAAAATTCGCCGGAAAATTCCCAAACTTTTTATCTCACCAGCTCTGCAATCATCTCCGGCGTCATCTCCTGCTCCGGCGCGAACCGTTCCAAGGCAAGATACCGGTAAATGGAATAAAGCAAAGCTCTCGCCTCCGGATACTGCTGAAGGTTCTGAAGCCCCATGGAGGAGAGAAGGAGCCTCCCCCCTGCGCAGCGGCATTCCAGAAGCTGGGCCATGGGCCGCATATAAGCATAGCTGTCCATCTCCGTGATAATCGCTTTCATTGCCCGGGGCAGGATAATCGCCCGCTGCCCGGCCATGGGCCACCACTGCCAGTTGGTGTGGAATTCCGTAGGGAAGTGCTCAAAAACCGGGTGCTCCGCGTCGATCAGCTGTCCCATGCCTCCCTCCTGAGCGGGGAACGTGCCCACAGACCAGAAATCTGTGGTAAACTGTCCCTGAATGGAGCAGGGCAGACATTCCTGCGTGGACTCCGGGGTCAGGTACACCCTGCCGCCTGCCCGAAGCACCTCCCTGGCCTTCTCGTCAAAGCTTCCTGTCTCATACACCCCTTCCGGGCAGACGGGTTTAACCGGAGGATAGATCCATACCGGATAGGTATTTGCCACAGCCTCTCCTTCCCCCACCCGGACGCACAGATCTGCCCGGGCTGCCGCTTTCGTCCCCTGCGCGGGAAGCCTGAGGGGAATTTCCAGCCCGGACGCCATGGTGTTTTCGCCGGCCGGACAGCATATTTCGGGCAGAATCCCTTCTGTCAGAAAACCCTCCCCTTTCAGTTCATAGCGGATCCCTCCCCGGATCTCCTTTTTCCCGAAATTAGCCACCTGGATATCCGCCCTTAAGGTTTCGTCCCACTCATACGTATATTTCTCCAGCAGTACCAGAGGCAGCGCATCCCGGAAAAATGCGCGGAACCTTTCCGGCCTGGCGAAGGCAAAGGGCTTTGGCTTTAAATGGGAGTCCAGCATCCCTACCAGCGCCGTCCCCTGCCCCGGGAAATCCTGCAATCCCAGAAGGGAAATCCCGGATAATTCCCTTGTGCGCATGGCCGCCTCGATCTCCTCCCGATAGCCGATCCGTGAAAGCTCCCCACTGGCCTCCACATACTTATTCCACTCCTTAAGCAGCCCCAGCTGATCCGCCTTTTCCCGGATGAGCCGCAAATTTGCCGGATCCGAAATCCCGTGGTAATCCGCAATCTCATCAAAATACGGCAGGACTTCAAACTGTCCCACCTCAAAGCTGAACACAGGCTTTTTATAATCTTTTCGGATGCATTCCATGGTCTCATCATAACTGGTTCTGGCGTCGGGATACTGATTGTTGATATACCCTCTGATGCGGGCTTTTTTCCGGCCCTGCTGTCCCTCCTCCGTCCAGCCTGCCGAAGTGCCCCGGAGCGGCTTCTCATACCAGGCGTGAGCAGTATAAAAATCGCTGTCACTGTCACAACCCAGAGCCCCATAATGCACATTGGAACCGTTGGCATACAGCCGGGTTCCGTCCAGTTTTCTGGCACGGTCCAGCAGAAAGCTCATTCGCGCATGACCCGTCTTTCCTGTATGCAGTTCGTTTCCCAGGGTCAGCATCACAAAGGACGGATGATTTGCCAGCATCCGCAGAATCTGCTCCAGCTCTGCCTGATAAAAGGAAAAGTTCTCCTGACTCTCAAATGCGTCTTTTGGGTTCCAGTGGGAAAGCTCCGGCTGCATCATCATCCCCATCCTGTCCGCCGCCTCAAAGGCCGCCTCCGGAGGGCAGTGGGAATGAAACCGCACACAGTTGACGCCATAGGACTGATACGTCTTAAGAACCGCCGTCCATTCTTCCCTGGTCATGGGCGGATGCCCGGTTTCCGGGAATTCCCCGCAGTTTGCCTCGCTGCGCAGGAAAAAGGCTCTCCCGTTGAGGGCGAGCCGCCCTTTTCCGTTATCCCCAAAATCCCTTACTCCAAAGGTAATCTTCTTTTCCTCCTGACCGGAAAGCTCCGCCGTGAGCTCATACAGATTTCCCTCGAACTCATCCCAGCGCCGCACATTTTCCGCCAGCGGGATATCCCTGATTTCCACCAGGGTACTTCCTTCCTGCACACAGACCTCCAGGGAGGCCGGCTTTTTTATTGCCCCGGAGCGGACCAGGAGCGTTCCACGGTATGGCCTGTCCGCCGAAATCTCCGCCTGAACCGTCAGTGTATCCCCTTTTGGATATGCCCGCAATGCCAAAAGAAATACCGGCTCCTCCGTGCGCAGCCGCAGATAGCCCAGAACGCCGTTCCAGTTGGTCTGGGTCTCGTCGGTGGCGGCGGAGGAAAATACGATGGCGTCATGGGGCAGGCCCGGATAGCTGTTATCGGAAAGCAGGGTCAGCTCATGCTCTCCTCCCAGGAGCCCTGTCACCTCAAACACGTGGGGCGTACTGATGGTGGGCGGGATAAAATCAGGAACCTCCTTTCCGTCCACCAGGAGCCTTAAGCATCTGGCCCGCTCCGCCTCCAGAAAGACCCTTTTCCCCGCAGGCGGGTCAAAGGAAATCCTCCGGGTCAGCACTGCTTCCCCCTCATAGGTATATTTCCGCGTAAACCGGGTGGCGATGGGCGCGTCCGAATCGAACCCCTCCCGGGCGTTTCCCAGCTCTGCGTCCGGATGCCACTGATTGGCCCCGGTATCTCTGTGTCCCAGCCTGTTCTCGTCCAGAGTCCCGGGCAGCTTCATCTCCCCGGCGATTCCACCCTCCAATACCGCATCCCAGATTCCTTCTAATGAATATAGCATTTCTTTTTCCTCTCATTCTTTCTTTGCAGGGGCGGTTTAGCTCCCTGGCCTTCGATATCCTGTCATAAAAGCCGTTTAATGGCTCCAGATCTCGCCGTGATCCGGATAACGCAGCCTTCTCTCCTTCCAGACAATCTCCTCCGGGTCAATGTTTGGAAAGGCGTCGTCCATGCCAAAGGCAAAGCCGGAGAAATCCATGCTTTCCTCCGGCTCCGGAACACTGCCCTTCCTCCTTTGGGCCGCAAGCTCAAAGCCTGCGGCCGTTCTGTAAAAGGATACGATCTTTCCGCCGTATTCGGGCAGAATTTCAATCCGCAAAATCTGATTTTCCAGAACAATTCTGTTTCTGCCTTCCATATCCCTGTCTCTCAACCAGCTTCCCATACACCCGGCACATCATATGGGAGGGTTCGATGGCCGTGGCCTGCCTTAAAAACTCCGCCGCCTTATCCTTCCTGCCAAGGCCGATATTCCCCAGCGCCATCAGGTAATAGCAGTGGGCCTTATTGCGCAGGGTGTAATCCTCATCAAAGATCAGAAACTCCGGCAGGGATACGGCGAAATACTCGATCCTCACCTGATCCCTCAGATGCTGCTCCCCGTAATCGATCAGCCGGTAAAAGCGGGATCTGGCCTCCCTGACCCTGCCCAGCTTCTGATAAGCCAGCCCCTGATAGAGAATCATGTCGGCAGGCTGGTCATTGTAATACATGGCCCCCGCAGGCTCATCCGTCCCCTGGGTGGCTTTTTCAAAGCACTCCAGGGCCTCCTGCTCTCTTCCCAGCCCCTCCAGGGCAAGCCCCAGATGATAGTAAACATGGTTATCCTTCGTCCCCTCCAGCTTTCCTTCTCCCAGATTTTCCGGGTATACCAGGGCCTTCTCCAGCAGCGCACGGGCTTTTTCGTACGCGTCCTCCGAAAGAGCCTTCCTTCCCATCTCCAGAAGGGCAAGGGTATACTGGGTGGTAATCTTCCCCTCTCCCCCTTCCCATGGATGGAAGTGGTGGCCCATGATATATTCATAAGCCCGCTCATGGTCTCCTGTCAGATTCACCAGAGTGATGTATTCGATATAAAGGTCGTCCCGCCCATCGATCAGCTCTCTGTGTTCCTCGTATTTTTCCAGCCTCTGCTCGAAGCTCCATCCCAGCTTTTTGTAGAGCTGATCCAGCTCCAGGAAGATCCGCACATCCTTCGGGTTCAGGGCAAAGGCCTTTTCCATCTCCCTTCTGGCCCCTTCGGCGTCCCCGCACCTGTTGTAATACGCCAGGGAAAGATTCCGGTGTACCGTGGGGAACCCGGCGTCCGTCCGCTCCGAGAGCTCCCAGAGCTTTACGGACTCCTGCCAGTTTAATTTGTCATAGAACAGATTCCCCAGGTAGTAAGGCGCCTTTGCGCAGCACCCCTCTTCGATGGCAAAGCGCAGCACCCCGATATCCTCCAGCTTATTGGGGAAGCAGTAATCGGGGGCGCACTTTTCCGCCCGCTCCAGCAGACAAGCGTATCCGGGCGCGGCCTGTCCTGCCGCCTCGCTCCGATCCCCTTCTTCCATCCCCCACGCCTGTTGATTCTGCCTTCTGCTCTGATAGAACGCGGCATAATAGTAAAGCATGGGATACTCTCTGGTGCAGGCCATAAGTACCTCCACCGCCTCCTCATACGCTCCGAACCCGGCGTAGTCTCTGGCGGTCATCAGATAGTTTTCCTGAAAATCCCGCATCCTGGCATTTAATGCCGCGCGCATCCCGCTGTCGTTTCCACCCAGCGCAATCCTCTCGTTTCCTGAGACGAAGTCGAAGGGATCCAGAGCGAGGTTGTCTTCGATCTGTTTCGCGGCCTCCTGTGTTCTTCCCAGTTTCCTGAGAAGGTAAGCCTTCAATCCTCTCGCCTTGACGTTGTGGGCGTTTTTCACCAGCCCCTTCTCCACATGGGTCAGAGACTTCTCAAACCTGCCTGTCCTGGCGTCGATGGCCGCCAGGTAATAAAATGCCATCTCCTGCTGCTCATTGCTCCAGGTGGCCTTGTAAAAGGCGTCGTAGCTCTCCTGGTCCCTTCCCTGATAAAAGAGGGTCAGCCCCAGCAGATAAAATGTCTCCCCATTATAGGGATTGGGGTTTCTCTCCGTCAGGCGCTTAAGGGCCTTACGGAAGTGCTTTTCCGCCTCCTGAAAGCTTCCTCTGCGCATAAGCAGGGAGCCGTAGGCGTTGTTGAGCCGGATATCCCCCGGATCTCTCTTAAGCCCTTCCAGATAGTAGGGATCCGGAAGGTATGTGGCGTGGCGGTACTGCTCGATGTGCTGGCCGGTTAAGTAGAGCTCCTCGTTGGTCATGATCTCCTGCGGATCCCTGGCCGCCCTGGCAGGCTCCGGAAGCTCCGGAAGCTCCGCCGCCTCGGGCTGATATTCCACCAGAATGTTTCCCTGCGCATCGTATACTCTGATCCGCAGGTCTTCTTCCCCCCGGCCTGCCGCCCTGATCTTCTTATCAAAAATATCTGTGGGCGAAAGCGTTAGCGTCTCGTCCAAAATTGTCTCTCCTGATGTGGTGAGCTCTACCCTGGCCTGTTCATAGACGCCGGTGGCGTAGACAATCACATGGGCCGTTTCCCCCTCCAGGGAGAGGTGTACGGCGGCCTGGGTGGTGGCGTTCTTCACCTGTCCCACCGCCTTGTAGGGCATGAAATACTGGGTAAAGGTCTTTTCCTCGAAGGGCTTAAGCCAGGTGAAATCCGGCTGGTTGTCCGTATACACCCCGGTCATCAGCTCCACATAAGGGCCGTCCTCGTCGGTCAGATTCCGGTCCCAGGCCTTCCCGAAATCGCCGCACCCCCAGGTCCACTGCTTTTTGCCGGGGGAAATGTGGTGATCCGCCACGTGGAGGATCCCCGCCCCTTTTCCGTAATCGTAGCCCCCCACGAAGTCATATTTGGACTTCTCCGCCATATACGAGGTGGGCACCGGGATATTTTTGTAGCGGGAGATATCCACGCCCTCGCTGTAATCCTTCTTGTAATACACCCCTGTGGCAATGGGAAATCTGGAAACATCCCTCTTGCCGTGATCCATCACCGCATGGACATCGGGCGGGAAGATGGACTGGGTATTGTCGTTGACCGGAACCGCCGGGTTCGCCCACCAGAGGAAGGTCTGGGGCAGGCTGGTGCGGTTGTAGAGCTGCCCTGTGATCTCTATGTACGCCTTTCCCGGATACAGGGCGATCCGGGCGATTCCCTTCGTACCGTACATCTGATCCACATCGTGGAGCAGGACGCAGATGCTGCCGTCTTCCTCCTCCTTCATCTCATAGTCCACCGGAAGGAAGGTGGTGGGCCTGTGGTGCTGGGGCCAGTTAAACTCGATCCCTCCGGAGATCCATGGGCCGGTCAGCCCTACCAGCGCCGGCTTGATCACATGATTGTAATACACGAAATCATAGTCGTTGGTCTTGTCGTAAGCCCGCTGGATCCTGCCCCCTAACTCCGGCAGCACCATTACCCGCAGATATTCGTTCTCCAGCCACACGGCAGTGTATTCCCTGTCCGTTTTCTCCTCGCTGATCTTCTCCACCGTAGGATAAGGGTAAACCTTTCCGCTGCTGCCCTGATAAACGCGCTTATCCAGAAAAATGGGGTTCTTCTCCGCCTCCCCGATCTCATAGGTGGGAATCATGATCCTCTCCGCCCGAATTGTTGCCTTGCTGCTCATTTTCTGCCTCCGTTTCTGTCTCTTTTATATCTTTTTTCATTTCTGCACGGCCTTTTGCGCATATTGGGTTTATGGATACCGTGCCTGAACTCTCTTATCTGTTCCGACCGTCCGGTCAGCAGATGGAAAATACCGCTTCCCTCACCGGCTGAACCGTTATCCCGTCCAGAGAGCCTGCGGCGTTTTTCATGATCTCCATCCTGCCCGCCATGGTGCTTGAAACATCGATATCCGAGTGCTTTCCGGGAGGGATCAGGATGGTCATCTCATCCCCCGCGGGTCTTTGTACATCGCGAAGGCCAATCCCCCAGATCGTCCCGTTGCAGTAATTGTCCGAGACCAGCTCCCCGTCAAAGAACGCCATTCCCACATCGCCGTCGTAACGAATCCGCAGAAGCAGGTTCTTACATCTGTCCGTTCCCCTGGGCACAGAAACCTTGTACCGGAAAGGTCCGCACTCCTGTGCATGAAGCGCAATCGGCTCAACATCCCTGAACGACACGGTCTGGCATGAAAAAATCTCATGGCATTCTTCCTCCAGCGTAACGTCCGACTCTGTGCGGAGCTTTACCGGCGGATAAAACTTCATTGTCGCAGTCTGTGTATTCTCGGGCATCCCGGCCTTCGCCTCCTGCGGCCAGGTGGGATTTTCCACACAGAGACTTCCATTTTCATACACCGCCTTCATCCTGTAATAGCTGGGCCGCAGCTGGCCGCTGACCCCCAGGGGACAGTCGCCGTCATAATCAATCTTCGGGCACTGTCCCTCATTGAGGAAGGTCTGCCTTTCTCCTTTCGGCTGATTGCCCCTGCCGAACATATAGTATCCCAGGAAATTACAGCCGCCTGCCAGCTTCACATTGGCCATGGCGTCCACGTTCATATAATCGGTTGCCACACGGTATTTATAGGCGTTGCCGCCTCCCCCGCCCATCTCACAGCAGGCACAGGGAATCGACTGGGGCTCATAGACCGGCTCAAAATTATAGGTTGCGGGAACCGCATTGTTGTGATAATACCGGTAAATATACTCCGGCGTCACAGGATGGGGGCCGCTGTAGTCATAATAGATCCAGGGCCAGTAAGCGTAGCCGCCATGAAGCGGAAGCATATCATCCACAGGGGTAGCTGCGCCTCCCCATCCGGTACACGTATAGAAGGCGGGGATGATCCCTTCCTCCTGTGCGATTTTTTTCAGGGCAAGCAGATAGGCGTCCCCCTCATGGCCGCCGGTGCACCACTCATTGGTGAGCCCCGCGGTCATCTCCCAGGGAGCGGCGGAATGCATATACTCATTGTCAGGCTGGGTTCCGATAATGGGCCCGCCATCCTTAAAAAAAAGCCCGCTCAGCTGTTCGGAAATCTTCCGGTACAGTCTTCTCACACAGAAAAGGAACCCCGGGTCTGTTGTTCTTGCCTCAAAGGGCTTCCCGTAAAGCCAGTCGGGGAATCCGCCGTTTCTGCACTCCCCGTGGTCGAAAGGTCCGATCCTTATAATCACATACAGACCGTGCTTCCCGCACAGCTCCACAAAGGCGCGGAAATCCCTGTTCCCGTCAAAGCGGAATCTACCTTCGATCTCCTCATGATGAATCCAGAAGCAATACGTGGAGATCACGTTTACTCCGCACATCTTCATTTTAAGGATGGAATCCTCCCACTGCTGCCTGGCCACCCTGGCGTAGTGGATCTCCCCGCTGACCCCAAAGAGCGGCTGACCGTCCCGTACCATATAGTAATTGTTGAATCCAATCTCATGTCCCTGCAGATCCCTGCCCCTGAAATTATCTGACAGATCCCGGATTTCTTCCGCGTGGACTTCTGATATATCCATGTAATGCTTCATAGCTCCTCCAGACCCGCGGTACATCCGCACCGCAATGAATTTTTAAATACAACCGTTCACCACATTCCGCACCCGCAGATGATAATAATTCTGCCGGTTGGGGAAAAGCTGATGCATATAAACCAAAGAAAGTCCGACGGACGGATCAATAGCCGTATAAGTTCCCAACGCGCCAGTCCATCCAAACTCGCCGGGACAGAAATTGGAATTGGCCTGCGCCCGGCTCATCAGCGTCCTCACGCCGAGCCCATACCCGTAGCCATCCAGATAAAAATCGCGGTAGTCCCTCAGTTGCCGTTCGCTCAGCTGATTTTCAGCGATCAGGTCAATGGTCCGCTTTCCCAGAAGCCTTACCCCATCATATTCACCACCGCAGGCCAGCGTCTTCGCGAATTTCAGATAATCCGACACCGTGGAATACAGCCCCGCGCCGCCGCCGTCATAAATCTGATCCGGCTTAAGCATCGCGTCCCCAAACCCTTCCGTCTCCACGCATGTCCCGTCGTCCTTCATCTGATAGAGCCTGGACATCTTTTTTTCATTTCCGTCATGGAAACGGTAATCGGTAGTGGTCATTCCCAGCGGCTCGAAGATATTCTCCCGCATGAACTGACTGGTAGGTTTGCCTGAAAGCAGCGTGATCAGACCCGACAGAATATCATGTCCATAGCCGTAAAGCCACCGGGTTCCGGGCTCGAAGCAAACGGGTACGCTCCCCATAGCTCTGACCTCCTGAAGGATGTCATATTTTCCGTACTGCTCCCTGAGCTTTCTGCGCACCTGCTGCATCGCTCTGCCGGTAACGCTGTCGTTCTCATAGGGCAGCCCGCAGGTCATACGAAACGCATCCTTTATCAGGATCGGATTCTCCGCCTTCTGCGACTTTATAATTAAGGGACAAAATCTCCAGAAGGAACCCTGGCCCTGCCGGCACATTAGAGGATGCTATGAAATCAGTTGAAGATAATATTGACAGGAAATCAGATTATTTTATCAATCTCCCCACGGATGCGATTGCGGAATGTTTTTTATATCCCTTTCATCTGGGACACTTTTTTTACCTGCCCGGGTATCGGCAATACCGCAAGCATTTTGACAGCTTTCTGCTTATGTTCGTACTGGAGGGCTCTCTTGTTCTGGAATTTAATTCCAGAAAATGGACAGTAGATAAGAATAAATTTGTTCTGATTGACTGTTATCAGGAGCATGGCTATTATACCACCACCGGCTGGGAAGCGATCTGGATCCATTTCGACGGAATCACCGCACGAAAAATGTATGAGATGTGCGTTGGGAAGCTGGGTAATGTGTTTTCTCTGGACGACCCGCTTCCCGTTATGAACTACATGGCCAAAATCTATCAGCCCTTTGTCAGAAAAGAGCCCATAAAGGAAGTGTTGCTTTCCAAATATCTCAACGATATTCTGACAGAGCTTATCATTTATTCCCCCCTGGAGCTCAGGGAGATCAGACGTGCCTCCACAATTGAGAACACCAGGCTCTACATTCAGGAGCATATCCAGGAAGATCTGCGGGTAGAGGATCTGGCCAGAAATGCGTTGATGAGCACATACCATTTTATCCGTGTCTTTAAAAAAGAAACTGACATGACGCCTCATGAATATATTGTCAGTTCCAGGATCCGTATTGCAAAAATTCTTCTTCTTGAGAGTAATCTGTCCGTCAACGATATTTGTTATGAATCCGGTTTTTCCTCTGCCAGTATCTTCTGTGCTGCATTTAAGAAATATGTTGGTATAACGCCTACTGCTTACCGCAAAAAAGCCCGGGATCCGGAATAGAAGCTTCGCAGAGCGTACGATCCGTTGTTATATCTATACCTTTCCCTCCCTCTCCAGGCCCAGAAGCATTTTCTCAAGAAAAAGCAGCTTTCTCTCTATGTCAGAGTCCGCATTGACCGCAAATTGCAGCATCGCCTTTTCGTCCCATCCGTTTATTTTTTCAAACCGCCTGGCCAGTCCGGAAAGCCTTTCCTGCTGTTCATCCTCCACTATATACGTCAGCTCATAAAAATTCATATCACCCTCCTTTTTTTAGTCCATTATATCCGTTTTTCCGACTATCTTCAATGAAATAATAAATTCTTTTACTATTTTTAGCGGTATCTATCATTTTTATTACTCTTTACACAAATTTAATATTTCTGTTCAGAATCAGGGTTGTGACAGCGATTCACCCGCCATCGCGGAAGCTTTCCCCTTTCCGGATTACTTCCCGGGGACTGAAATTATTCTTATTCCTTCTTTTACAGTGGTAATTTTTTCCAGATATATCGGACAGAGAGATATCACGTGTTCCGCCGCTTCCCGATCGGGATATCGCGAAAAAAGAGTGACAGCGGATTGGCCTTATGTTAAAAAAGGAATGAAGGATAAATTCCCTCACTCCCTTTTACAGACATCCGGGAACCGGGAAAAAGAATTTCTCCCGCCCGTTTTTTCTTTACCTGCACACTTCCTCGAACACACCCATCATATACTCCGTGTACTCCGGCGGGTTTCCCCGGAAGCCATAAAAATAAGAGTAAATCAGGACCAGGTAATAGCCTACATATTCCAGGCAACAGGTTCCCACGGAAAGATACCCTTCAAGAAACAGCTTCACTTCCTCTCTGGTGTTCAAAAACCGCTGCCCCTGCCGCAGGGCAAAGGCCCAGGCGATATCAAACTCCCGGTTTCCCATTCCCGCCAGCTCAAAATCCAGTATGGCCGACATCTCTTTGTCCTTCCACAAAAGATTGGCATAATGGAAATCTCCATGACAGAAGCACCGGTTGACCGTTTCCGGTCTGTGTGAGACCAGAAATTCGTACACAAAGGCGAGACCGCTGTCCCTTAAATGCTTCTCCTCCGGAATATGAAAAAATCTGCGATCCTTCATCTGACTGAAATTTCCCCGGGCACTGTGAAGCCTGGCAAGCATCTGTCCATACCGGTACAGATAATCCAGGGAGGCTCTGTCCGCATTGTCCCCCACAATGGCCGAGAGCCTCTCTCCCTCCCGTGCAAGAGTCACAACAAACCGCCACTCTTTCCCGTCATAATCGAGAATCTCCGGCGTCAGGGGACAGCGCAGCGCCTGAATGGTTCTGACCTCATTCTCAATATCCGCTCCCGCCTGCCGGGCTGCCTTGATATAAGCCAGAACCTCCTTCTCCCGGTAAATCCCCTTTACCTGAAATACATCGTTCCCGGCATGGGGATAGCCGATCACCTCCGTCAGGACGAAATGATGAAAGGGCAGCTCACCGGGATCGATCGTTTCCCGCCATTTTTCAGGATGTTTCATAATGTTAACCATGCTCCTTTCCAAAATGCGAAGGGCTGTCCTGCCGATTCGAGGCCTCTGACACTGCCTCGGATTTTTCCACAAAGTGAGTCCGCTTCCCGGCAGGCCAAACGCAGCCGTTCCTATTTCGTGGCCACCACCGTAAACTCGCCGGGAACCTTCTCATTTGTCCAGGCCGGATGCTCATCGAATCGTTTTAAGGTAAAACCGGCGCTTATCACCGCGTTGATGATCTCGCTGAGCGTATATTTTCTGTAACTGCATCTGGGCATTTTCTCCCGGATTTCTTTCTCAAAGAAGCGGGCGTGAGCCATCTCCCCCTCAAACACATCCGTGGAAAAGTAGCTCATGGAAGGCTGTTCAAGAGTCAGAAGGTCGGCAATCTTGGTAAACGGATGAAAATCGCTGCATATCATTTTTCCGCCTTTTTTCAGAAGAGCGTACATGATGCCCATGAACTGATCAATGTCATGGAAATAATGCAGGACGCCGCCCTCCATAAAAACCACATCGAAGCAGTTCCCGTATTTCTCCCTGTCGATTTCCAGCACATCCCCCACCTCAAAGTCAATATGTACCTGCGCTTCCCGGGCTGTCTCAAGAGCATATCTTCGATTGTCCTCTGAGATATCAAAAACTGTCACATCCGCTCCCAGAATTGCCAGCGGGATCGCCTTTTTCCCACAGGAACCGCAGATATTGGCCACTCTGATCTTATCGAAGGCGTCGAAATAACCGGCGTATTGCTTCAGCATCCTTTTCGGGTTTTCTCTGTCCTTTTTCGCTCTCTCAGAAGGGGAACCCGACTGCCTGACCCAGAAATCGTAGGCGTTATACTCCCAGGCCTTTTTATTCTGAACACTGTAATCTACCATCTCTCCTCCATTCCACCGCGCATACGGTATTTTACCCGACCGGCTTTCGGGCCGGGAAGGGCGTATCTGACCGGGAAGCGGGCCCTGCCGACATCCCCTTCCATCTTAAGACTTCTCAATCCACTTTTTCATTCCGGTCCGGATGGTTTCAAAACCGAACCTTTCATAAAAGGGCTCCTTCCCTTTTACCGCCGTCAGACCGATCTCGGCGCCCGTTCCCGGAAGGAGACAGCCCTCGATATGTTCCAGGAGCCTGTTCACAATGCTTTTTCCGATTCCCTTTCCCTGATACTCAGGCAGCACAATAATTTCCTGTAAATACCAGTACATCGCACCGTCTCCAACAAGCCTTCCCATCCCCACCACCTTCCCATCGCACAGGGCGGAGACGTTAAGCAGCCCGTTTCCAAGCGCCTTTTCGACCTGTTCGACGGGCCTTTCCATAAATCCGGCGGCGGTCTTTAACCGAATAAAGTCCTCCGCTGTCAGTACATTATCTGCCAGCTCAAAATGTACGTCCACTTCAATCACCTCCATGGAATTATGCTCACAGACGGGGGATTCACAGCCCCCTCCGGTCTGTCTATTATAAAAAGCCGGGAAGACGTTGTCAATTCTCAATTTCATATCCCTTACAGAGCGCAGGCCGGCTAAATCCGTTTGCGGCAAACCGTTTTACGTCTGAGTACAGACATTCTGTTTCCGAAATGAATTTTGTTGATCAATATGCGGAAAGTAAAGCATACAAGCGCAATTCATCTTCTCATCAGGAAGCCTCCTTTTCTTTTCCCCGCTTATCTTTCTGAATATTGGTTTGTCCATGTACTTTTTTAGCAGCTTTGCGGGATAATGTGCAATAAATATGTAAAGCCCCCTCAAAGCAACATAATCTATATAAAACAGAAAGACCGATTCCCCGTAATCCAAAAACACAAATTCGCTTTTGAGCAGCAAATAAGTCAGAAAATCCAATGAAGACCAGAATGTACATTCATCAGCAAAAATCCCCAGTAAAAGCCCAGGATATGCAACCGTCTTGCCAGCGCCATTCCTCCTTCCACCGGCAAAAATGCAAATACATATCCCGACAAAACAATACTGCTGTATATCAGGGCAATTATCGAAAGCAATGTCAGCATATCTATACAGACCTGAAAAATACGCATGAGCGAATATTTACCCTGAAATAAATTTTTATGCCATCTCCAATTCAATATATGGTAAACGGCAAACAGAACAAATATCCCGGCTCCCGCCCATTCGTGAGCCGCATCGCCCCAGAATTGTTAGCCCATCAGGAACAGCAGAGCCGCCGTCATAGCTGCGTCAACTGCCCGTTTCAGTTTTCCGCCCACCGCCTCTCTTATTTCAAACAGCCGCAGGAGACATCATCCACTGCTTCCGGCCACTCATCAGAAACCTCTGTGCCTGTTTGCCTCATTCCTGATAACAACCACGCCCGCCTGCGCAAATCAGAATCTGCCCGGTGAACCGCTGCGCAACCTTCGGCCATCCTGCGTAAAATGCCGCGTGGGTTAAAATCTCCGCAATTTCTTCTTTTGTAATCCCGTTATTCTTTGCGCTCATCAGATGGTACTGAAAGGAAGAATCCACCAGTCCCTGCGACATTAAAGATACCACTGTCACAAGGGAACGGTCTCTCAGGGA
>CANOVJ010000083.1 GCA_947570615.1 uncultured Lachnospiraceae bacterium | reverse complement strand
TGTCTTAACATAGATTCCTCCGTTTCCGACAGCCAGCCCCACTATTCCGTAGGCTTATTATACCCCAGGGCGGGGTTGGCTGCACAGTCCTTTTTGCTACTTTGTGTCGAAAAATATCGCGGTTTTTTATTAAGGCCTGTCGCATTATAGAACAGTTGAATAATTCATTACTCCATGCTATAATGCCTGAAGCGTTACCAGCGGCGATAACGTGGGATTTTGTCTGCAATTCATTGAAGGAGGTACAGGCATGAAGTTTGAAAAAATTGATTGCGGCAACGGGATAGTTGCTGTTGTTTCAAACGATAACAAAGTGATTACTGATGTTGATTCTGCGCTTGATTTACTTATGTCTGCCAAATATGAAGCAGGCACAAAGTATATCGCCGTGGATAAAAAGTCAGTCATTGAAGATTTCTTTGTTTTAAGCAGTGGTTTGGCAGGAGAAATTCTTCAAAAATACATCAATTATGGTGGGAAAATTGCCATATACGGTGATTATTCACACTATACAAGCAAACCGCTAAAGGACTTCATCTATGAAAGCAACAAGGGGAAAGATGTATTCTTTGTTGCCACAAAAGAAGAAGCCATACAGAAAATAGCCAATATTATTTAGCAAACAAAATCCCCGTATCGGATAGTTGAGTATTAACCCAACGCCTGAGCGGTCATGCTTATTATGGCATGACCGCTTTCCCGTATCACGGCTCAGGAAGTAAAAGGCGGCTTATGTCCGGCTGCGCTTTCCGC
Organism: uncultured Lachnospiraceae bacterium; assembly: GCA_947570615.1. Taxonomy (GTDB): domain Bacteria; phylum Bacillota; class Clostridia; order Lachnospirales; family Lachnospiraceae; genus Suilimivivens. The sequence goes on along the minus strand of CANOVJ010000083.1, from coordinate 14,073 downwards.
TTCCAGCGTCAAATTTGTGGTGACTATCAACGGCTTTCTGCTGCGGTATCGGCTGTCAATCACGTTATAGACTTGCTCTAAACCGTATTCTGTGCCACGCTCCATACCGAAATCGTCAAGGATAAGCAGGAGGAAATCGAGCAGGGGAGAGTTAACTCTCCCCCCTCACACCACCGCACATATCAAAACTTTCCGTTTTTAAATCAAAATCCACCCTTTGTTTCCAAATATATCGCCTCAATTCCACCTGAAAAGAAAAGCAACAGAGCATTACGCCCTGCCGCCGGCCTGCGTCTGTCCGTCTCAGACAAGCGCCCCTTCATTCTTCACAAGCTTAACGATCCGGCTGGTTCCCAGACGGTCCGCGCCAAGCGAAAGGAATCTCTCCGCGTCCTCCATGGAGGAGATCCCTCCGGCGGCCTTGATCCTTACGTTTTCTCCCACATGCTCCGCAAAGAGCTTCACATCCTCAAAGGTCGCGCCCGCCGTCCCGAAGCCGGTGGAGGTCTTGATATAATCCGCCCCGGCGCCGGTCACGATCCGGCACATCCTGATCTTTTCCTCCTGCGTAAGAAAGCAGGTCTCGACGATGACCTTGAGAATCCGCTCCCCGCAGACCTCCTTTAACGCACGGATTTCCCCCTGGACCAGGTCATATTTCTTTTCCTTCAGCCATCCGATATTGATCACCATATCGATCTCCGCGGCCCCGTCCCCGATGGCGTCCTGCGCCTCGAACACCTTCGTCCTGGTAGTCATATTCCCGTTGGGAAAGCCGATCACCGTACAGACCGGTATGACTGCCGCCGGACCGCCTCCGGGCAGGATTTCTGCCCCGGCCTTTTCTGCCAGATACTCCGCGGCCTGTCTCACATGACAGGGGGGAATACATACGGAGGCTGTCCTGTACAGGGCGGCGTCGTCACAGATCTGCCGGATCTGCTCCCAGGTGGCGGTCGGTAACAACAGGGTATGGTCTACATGGCTCAGGATCTCATTTACAGGAATATTCATTTTCTCCTCTTTTCCGCGCTTTCCGTCAGCCATTCCCGCTCTCCGCTCGCGGGCTGCCTGCGGCGCAAATTTTCTGTCCTTATTCTGTCTTCTGTATGCCAATTATAAGGCAAACGGAAGCCTTTTGCAAGGACGGAGGGCACGCGGAGCAGATTATATTCCGGCGGCTGCGCCAGAGAAATGTATCCCTGACTCAGGGCAGGAGCTTCCATTTGCGGCGGGCAATCACCCGCCCTGCCGTCTGCAGCAGAGCGCCAAATTCTCTGCTCCGACAGTAGACGGCCCCATAGATTCCATTGGGAATGACCATACAGAGCGCCCCCTTCACCAGAAAGCCGGCCACGCCGTCCCCTGTAAGGGAGCACAAAAGCCCGGTGAGCGCCCCGGCGGCCACCGTCACCAGCAGATGGAAGAAATAACGCGCGAAATACTCTCCCGCCCTCTGTTTGAGCCCATAGCGGTACAGTCCCAGGGGCTCGACCCAGAACGGCAGCGCCATGGTGCTGATCAGCGTCCCTGTGATAATCCCCTGGATCCCCCATCTGCGCCCCAGAAAAATGGAAAGCGCCAGATTCAGCAACGCCTCCAGGACAGATTTGTAGCGTTCATCCCAGAACAATCCCATCGCGCTTCTGGTGTTTGCCACCGGAAGGCGCATACTTCCCACATAAAAATTCGCCGCGATAAGCGCAACCACCGGCCCCGGAAGCAGATATCCCTCTCCCAGCCACAGATCGATAAACGCATCGAAAAGGCACAGCAGGCAGATGCTCATCCAGCCCGAGAGCCACGCCCCGAAAAAATTCAGGTTCCGAAAAGCCCTGCGTCTGTTTTCCACGCTCTCCGTGGCGTTCAGATGTCCCAGGGCAGGTGTGATCGCGCCAAACAGGGTATTCAGAATGGTATTCAAAAAGCCCCGGATCATCATGTAATTGGAGTAGAGCCCGGCGGTGACCACCCCCACAAACTTTGAGATCAGGATGTTATCCGTGCCAAATACCGCCACGGCTCCCACCCGGTTGAGCAGCATGGCGCTCACATTGCGGCGGATCTCTCTTTTCATCTCATCCGGAAGAGGCCGGACGCCCTTTTTCCGCAGCCAGGGGCAGAGACGGTCCGTCTCTGCCGAGATGGCAAGATTCTGTGTCAGCGTGGCGGCGATGGCCAGATAAAGGTAATACAGATAATTCCCTGTAAGAAACAAAACGCCGATCTGCGCCACGGTAAACAAAAGGCCCGTCAGAGCGCGGATCACGGACTCAATATACTTTTTCTGGTACACAAAGAGCAGTATTGCCCTATAGGAAAAAAGATACGAAACGCTTACATTCACCACGTTCAGAATATAGATCAGCGGAATATGCGGGATATTCTCAGGCATCTCCTTCACAAAGAAGGACAGAAACGGCGTCAGAGACAGGCCTGCCAGAAGGATCGCCAGGCCCACACACTGATATGCCCGGCGGCAGAGCCGGATCAGAGACCGGATCAGCTCCTCATCCCCCCGGGCTGCCGGCCGGTAGAGGCTGTAGGTGATGGAGACCCCCAGGCCCAGCTCCGCCAGCGCCAGCACAGAGAGAATATCCGTAAAAAGACCGTTGAGCCCCAGGTATTCCTTCCCCAGAAGAAGGACAAACGCCCTGCGGGAGACAAACTTAAGCACGGCCAGCATCAGCTCGCCGGCCACGGTAAACTTGAAATTCTTCACCACATGGGCCGTCCTGTCCATGACATATTCACACTCCCATCCATACCCGTTCGCTCTCCCTGAACCGGAATTTTTCTTTTTTACCTGTCCCGGCCCCTGCGTCCCCTGAGAACCCGATAGAGCCGGGCGAACCAGAGAAAGGATGTGCCGCCCGCCCACAGAAGCGCCTGCGCCGCCACCCCCTTTGTGTACGGACACAGCCGCAGGGCTTTCAGACTGAAATGCGCTCTGATGTGGTCGCGAAATCGAATCAGGTATCCGGCCAGCTCCCTCTGATCCATGTGGGCCTCCACGGCATCCATGGCAAGACGCGCTCCCACATCCAGGGCAATCTGCTCAAAGCCGGGAGACGTCTCCGGAAAGCGTCCGGCGGCGTCCCTGCAAATTTCATCGAGAGCGGAAAGCACCGTACACCTTTTTTCGTCCACACCGCTGTTAATCAGACTCTTCTTTCTGTAAACATAGTGGTAGAGCGGCTCCGGCACATACCCTGCCCGCTGCGTATGTCCCAGGATCTCATAAAAAAACACAAGATCCTCACAGCACAGAGCCCTCTCGTCAAAGGGATGCGCTTTCACGGTTCCGGTCAGATAAAGCTTTCCCCAGGCATTCCAGAGAAAAGGGCTGCGCCGGGCCATACATTCCACGATCTCCCGGCGGGAAAGTACACCGGCAGAGAGATCCCCTGCGGGAAATCCATCCACCCCGCAGATGGAAAGCTCCGCCCCGCTTCGAATCAGACTGATCCAGAGACGCTCCACCAGCTCCGGCTCCACATAATCGTCGGAATCTGCAAAGGTGAGATATTCCCCTCCCGCCCTGCGAACGCCCTCATTCCTGGCCGCCGGCAGGCCACGGTTTATCGGAAAATGTACCGCGGTAATCCGCTCATCCCGTCCTGCATACGCGTCACAGATCCGGCCGCTGCCATCCCCGGAGGCGTCGTCAACAAGGATGATCTCCAGATTCGACCAGGTCTGGGCCCTGATTGAGTCCAGGCATTTCTCCAGATACGGCTCCACATTGTAGACCGGCACCACCACGCTGATCAGCGGTTTCTCCCTGTCCATCTGCTCCTCCCTCCCGTTTTTCCGGTATCCGGCCCGCCGGCCGCCTTCTCCGGATGCTGGCCCTTTGCGGTCGGCCCTCCGGCGACGTTCCCTTCTGCAGCGCCCCTTCCGGCGCATGGCCTTATGAGCGGCTTTACGCCCTGATACCACAGCGCCAGCCCCCCCCCTGAAACAAAGACGCGCTCATATACAGAAAAAGCACGCCCACAGCATCCTTTTTCCGGGGAAATCCGGCGAGCGCCCTGCGGCTGAAATGCCGTCGGGTATTCTCCTTAAGTCGTTTCAGATATCCTGACGCTCCCTCCGTGGGCGCCTTCACTACCTGGATGGCCAGACGCAGGTTGGTATCCAGAACAAGCCGCCGGAAATCATCGAGAGCCTCCGGACAGGCCACGGCAGCGTCCCTGCAGATCCGGTCGTGAACAGAAAGCGCTGTCATCTTCCGCGCGCTCACCCCGCTGTGTACCTGACTGCCCTCCCTGTCCCCGTAGTGATAGAGCGCTCCTGGAAGATAGCTCACCCTTTTGCACTCTCCAAAAAGGCGATACAGAAACAGAAGATCCTCGCTGTAAAAAACCGTCTCATCGAAGGGGCGCCTCCTGAGCGTTTCCGTGATATAGAGCTTCCCCCAGGGCACATGGTTAAAGGGGACGCTCCGGGCCAGCGCGCCCCTGGCCTCCCTGCCGGAAAATACACCCGCAGGCCCGCCCTCTATACGAATTCCGTCGGCCCCGCATACGCTCACATCCGCTTCCTTTTCCATCAGGTCGTCACAGAGCCGCTCAAGCAGATCCGGTTCAATGTAATCATCCGCATCCACAAAGGAGAGCAATTTCCCCCTGGCCCTGCAAATGCCCTCGTTCCTGGCTGCGGAGGGGCCCAGGTTTTTGCGAAAGTGTACCGCCTCTGTGCGGGTATCCTGCCTGGCAAAGGCGTCGCAGAGCTCTGCGCTGCCGTCCCGGGAGCCGTCGTCCACAAGAATAATCTCCAGATTCGGCCAGGTCTGGGCCTGTATGGAGGCGACGCACCGCTCCAGATACGGCGCCACATTGTACACCGGCACCACCACGCTGATCAGAGGTCTCTCCCGCTCTCCCCTGCGCTCCCCTGCCTGTAATTCATTCCTCATACGACTCCTTCACAGGACCATCTGCGTGCTGCCCGTCCCCGCCTGCCACCTGTCTGTAATATCCGGCCAGCTGCTCGTGCATACGGCGGATGCTGAATACCTGCTCCGCTCTCTCCCGGTTCTTTTCGGACATGATCCGCAGCATTTCCCGGTCGCTGCTGCACCGCAGAAGAGCCCGGGCCAGCGCGGGAACGTCTCCCGGCCGCAGCAGGATACCGTTTTCCTTCCCCACCACCTCCGGAATCGCTCCGGCGGTGGTACTGATAATGGCCCTTCCTGCCGCCATTCCCTCCAGAACAGCCATGGGAAGCCCTTCGTAATAGGACGGCAGTACCAGCGTCCCCGCATTTTTGAGCAACTCCAGCTTTTCCTGCCGTCCGGCCCATCCATGGACAAGGATATGTCCCTCCAGATTCTTCTGCGCAACCAGGGCGCGCACCCGCTCCACCTCGCCGTCCCCTGCAAGGCACAGAGTCAGCTCCGGGTTTTCGGCCAGGGCAATCTCCATGGCTTCGATCAGATCATAGACTCCCTTGCGTTCGCCCAGCCGTCCCATCATCAGGAAGTGATTGCGCCGCTCCCATACATCCGTGTCCGCACCCGCAAACTCGGCGGGATCCACGCCATTATTCAACGTCCGGCAGGTACCCGTGTGAAAGCGAGACTCCAGCTCCCATCTCCAGTTTTCCGACAGCGCCAGCACCAGATCCGCCCGGTGAAAAAATCCGTCCACGATCCGCTTTCCCCGATCTCCCAGACAATCATAAAAGGCAAGATACTTCGCGCCATGGATATGTATGATGGCCTTTTTTCCCGCCTTTTTTATTTTTTTCAGATAAAAATTTTTGCGGAAGGTACTGCCCTTCTCCGCCGTGTTGATATGAAACAGATCGTATTTTCTGTAGCAGAGCAGAAACCGGAAATACCCCAGGACGCTGTACCCCAGCCTCAGAGCCAGGTTCCCGTCTACACAGGAAGGAAAAATGTCAATCTCAAACTCCCTGTTTAGCAGCTCGCTCTCCCTGATTCCGCGGATCACCACCGCCATCCCGCCCAGCGCCCTGGTCACGCTTGGGCCGATCACCAAAACTTTCATGCTTATCCCCCCGCATATCAGAAATGGGTCTCCCCTTCATATTCCAAACATTGAACGGATATCCTCGTCGATTGCGGCGACAAAGGCTTCCGTATTGGACCGCCAGGCATCGAACCGGTGATTCCTGATCTCCCCGAGCATCTGTGGCAGCTCCTCCGGATCCATACAGGCGAAAATCAGATTCATCTCATGAAACCGTTTAAGGAGCTGCAGCTGGTGGTCATCCACATGCTCCCCATAGCTGGCCAGACGGGGAACCGCGATAATCTTCTTTCCCCGCTTCACGGCCTCCACAATGGTTCCCGTCCCCCCATGGGTGATCAGGACGCTGCATCTCTCCACCAGCTCTCCGAAGCGCGCCCTGTCATAGAAGTCCTGATATGCGCAGCTTTTGGGCACATAATCGCTGGCGCCGGTCTGCATCAGAACCTCCTCCCCCACTCTGCCCTCCCCGGCCATCCGATCCACCTTTTCCAGCAGACGGTTAAACTGGAATTTCTGAGTCCCCACTGTGACAAATATCATACCGAGCTCCCTTCCGGCCGCATATCATTTCAGTAAATCCCTCCCCGGCAGAGCGCCTGCGGGAAGCATTCCAGCATCTGCGGCCACTGGACATAAAACCGGTCCGCGAACCGATAGAGCAGCATTCCTGTCCTGGTGGGACTTCTGACCTTGGCAAAGGACTCGATATAGATCAGTTTCCTTCCGAAGGCCTTACAGACAAGGCAGAGCGGGATTGTCGCCAGAACGCCGGTACAGATCACCAGATCCGGCCTTTCTGACAGAAAGATTCTCAGGGAAAGGAACCCGTTGGCAATCAGTCTGAGCATACATGTCTTTTCCAGGCGGTTGACCTGCAGAAGATTGTAGCGCCGTATCCCCGCTGCCGCCGTCTCAAAGGACGTTCGCTCCGTGACCAGAAAGCTTTCATAGCGCTCCATCAGAGGCCGCAGCATCAGAAGCTCATCCAGATGCCCTCCGGAGGATGCGGCAAAACAGATCCTGGGTTTCTTCTTTTTCAAAAGGCATCATCTCCCGTCTCATATTTTTTAAATTCTGCGTCCGTCTGGGCATCCAGACCGCAGGCCATGGGAACCAGTGCGCAGGCCATGGTGGTGTAGAAGTAATAAACCGTATTGTCCGTGGCGTAGAGCACAAAGCAGTAAATGCAGACAGCCAGAAGAAGCGTTCCCGCTTCCTTCCCTCCCCGTCTGAAAAAATAAGACAGCCGCGTCATCAGGACGCTCCAGATCCAACCCAGTATCCCACAAAGCCCACGTTCAGGTACATGCGCAGGAAATCATTGTGAATGGGCATCAGCGTACGCCGGGGGAGCTTATATTCCACCCCTGTGGCCCAGTCCACAAACCGCTCGAATCCGGTCCCTTTTCCCATATAGGTGATGCTGATATCATAGTAGGACTCCAGGTTGGTAAACATGGCCACCCGTCCCATGGTATTGATTCCCAGCCTCTGCTCTATATACGCAAAAAGCCCGGTCCGGATCGACACAATATACAGAAAGCTGACGATCATCATACCCGCACCGATACACAGCGCCGTCTGCCTGGCGGCCTTCTCCGGCAGGAGACGGATAATCAGCGCTATGGCAAAGCCCAGCGCCAGGGCAGGAATCGCGATCCTCTTAAGGCCGGCCAGGAACAGAAAGGAGACGACCAGAAGCCAGATCAGAAAGTGCCCTGTCTGCCTGCGGTTTAAGAGCAGATAAAGCAGAAAAGGGCCGAAGGCAAAGGTCAGATCATTGATCTCGAGCTGCTGCATGAGCGGTCCGTTGTCCGCGCTGAAGGTTGCCAGCAGCGTGATAAACTCCTGCGCAAAGGCGGAGGGTCCCCCCTGTGCCATGACCCCCAGCACCAGAAGAAAATTTGCTCCGCACATGGCTCCCAGACAGTACCATACTCCCCTGCCTCCGAACAGATACAGGGTGGCCGTGGCCACGGATACGGCCAGAAGCTGGGAGACGATCATACTCACGCCGTTTGTGACAGCGGCCTGCTCCGCCCCGGAAACCACCCATATAATCGAAGAAAAAAACAGGGGTACCACACAGGGCAGCATCTGGATCATGGTATGACGGGCCAGAACGACGCTGCGTCCTGGCCTCGCCGTCACTATAAAGTTTAACAGCGCAAGAAACAGGATCCCCAGCGCACAGGGGTTTTTCAGGCTGAACTCAATGCCGCCCAGCAGAAAATAGGTGTCCTGCCAGAAGAACATCGCTGTTGCCAGCACCATGTATATGACTGTGACCAAGTCCCGGTCCTCCTTTTATTCCACCGCCGGCTCGCTCTTAACTCTCTCACCGTTTCCCACCCGTTTCATGGCGATGGAGAGAAGCTCCCGGATATAGAAGCACTGCTCCTGGCCCGCGCAGGCAAAACCGCTTTGCAGCTCGATAAAGTAGCCGCAGCTCTCCGCCTTTTCCGTGAGGACAACGCTGATCTGGAACAGAGCCGCGCTCACCTGCTCCTTATCCATATTTTCCGCAAAGATCAGGTACTGCCCCGCCCCGTTATTCCCCACGAACACCTTATCCGAGGGCGCAAAGACAGAGGTCAGGATCTCCACGAAATCCCTGATCATCTTATCGCCGGCCTCCCGCCCCAGACGGGCGTTTTCCATTTGCAGGTTGGCGATTTTAAATACAATACAGGTAAAGCTCTCCTGAATCGGGCGTCTCTCCCTGAGCGCGATAAACTGGTCGCATTTGGCCCGGTTGGGGAGTCCGTCCACCTTGTTTGTAAAGGCATAGTATTCGATAAAATCCTCGATCCTGCCAAAGAGCGCAGCCCCGGCACAGCCCAGCACGCCGAAGATGATCACGATCAGTACGGTGAAAATCATGATCGGGAATCTCTCCGTCACCCGCACGCTGGAGAGCATCACAATGTTTCGCGCTCCCAGATACTCGTTGTACTCGTCGTTGGTCTCATAGTAAATGGTCTGAAGGGCATTGATCTTTTCCGCCAGAGATCCGATCCTTTCCTGTATTTGCTCCTGAACCGTCCCGGAAGATACGTCAGGCGCACGGTTAAACACGCTCAGGACGTAATTGTTGTACTCTGTCTCGATGAGGTTCTGCTCGTAAAGAGTACGGTCCTCAATATACTTTATCAGAAGCTGGTCATATTCCGCCGTCCGGTCCACCGGATTCCAGTTTCCGTCCTCATCCCGGTTCCAGTCGTCGTAAACGTCCGGCAGCACGTTATTCTGCAGCGCGCCGGCCTCCTTATCCTCCTGGTTGATATCGGAATCGTTAATGGCGACGGATCCGGAATTAAACTCGCCCATGGCGTTCTCATAGGAGGTGATGATCCCCCGGATCCGGTCGATCTCAAAGGTCGCCGCGCTGTTGGAAATCTCCAGATTATTGTTCCGGTTCTTATATTTGTCAAGAAGCAGATCCCGGTTCTTCGTGACCCGCCCCTCCAGAATTTCGGACAGGAGCTGTCGCACCTCCACCTCCCGGATAAACTCAAATTCGTCCAGCAGATCCTGGAAGCTGCGCCCTGTTTTGCTGGAGCGGAACTCGCTGTTCCACTCCACCTTGTCTGAAAGGTGATCCACAATGTTCTCCAGGGTCGTGTCCATGACCTCCGCCATCTCCAGATAATCATAGCCCCTGGAGGTAATGTCGCTGACCGGATTGGCCGACAGGGAGGTATTGACATGATTCTTTCCATAATAGACGGCGTATTCCTGGAGAATCTGATTGAGCACCCTGCGGGGATACTCTTTGCCGTTGCTCACACCGCAGTTAAAGGAGACCACAAACCTGGTGGGGATGAATTCATAGTCTTTCTCCCCGTTCTCCAGTTTGGACTGCTGGATCTGGAGATCCTCCTCCGTGATCACAGGCTCCACCTGGATATTCATGCGGATGTCATCCGTGGTAGACTGTGTATACTCGATCCCCAGCGCCTTCATGGCCTGGCTGACCAGATTGGTGGCATAAATCTCAGAGATATCGATCTCGCTCCCGTCCGGGGATTTTCCCTCGGCGGCGCTCGCCCCGGTATATTCGATCACCGTCACCGCCGTATACTGCTGGATATAAAGCTGTGCGACCAGGAAAAAGAACGCCCCCGCCAGAATCGACAGCGCAATGATCGCCGTGCGGTATTTCTTCAGATAACGAAAAACGTCAAGTTCCTTCATGTGGCCATCTCCTCCTGTATTTTCTGTTTTCTTCTTCCCGGGCCCTTCCTGCTTCTTCGCTCAGATACGCGCTCCCCGCGATACTCCTTATAGTAGGGCTGCAGGATAAAAAGAGCGCCTGCTGCAAACACGAACAGGACTGTCAGGAAAAGGGCGTTCACGACTGCGCCCGCCACAGACGGCGCGGCAAAGCTCACCTGGATATAACCGTCCCGTTTCTCCCTCACCCAGGCGTCGCACAGCTCACGACTCTGCGCAGCCAGATTCACAAGCTCCGCGCTCAGCCCCCCGATCCATTCGTCCGCCTGCGAACAGACCTCTGAGGCTGCCCTGGATTTCCCCACCTGCACACTGGCGTAGCTGTTATGCTCTATCTCCTCCACCAGCTCCGTCGCGGATTCCAGAAGCTCCTTTGCCTCGTCCGCAAAATAATCCACCCCCACCTTGGTCCGGGACATATAAAATTCCTGATCCACGTCGTAGGTGGGAATCAGCACGAATCGGGTCATGAAGGAGTTATACATGTCGATGGCCTCGATCCGCACATCATGAGCCGCCATATCCTTTTTGCGGTCTGTGTCCAGAAGCCGGTTGACATACTGCATCCGGGACTGGTCTGGTACAGGGAAACCCTTTCGGAACAGTGGATCCAGTATTCCGTGGAAATTTTCAGATCCGATTCCTTCGAGATATCCAGCTTTTCCGCATCCAGCGGTGTGGATATGGTCAGGAAGTCCGACAGCTGATCCACGCTCATGGAGAGAGCGCCCCTCTCGATGACCTTCTCCAGAATCCGAGTGGAAAGGATATTGGATTCGTTGAAACGGGTAGCGTTGGGATTCTGCCCCCTGGCCGCCTCCTCATAGTTAAATACCATCAGCATATCCGGCGACCAGCTCTCAGTGGCGATCCGTCCCGCGAAACAGGCCAGGAAGAGCAGGACTCCCCACAATGCCAGCCGTCTTCTTTTTCCGTTCAGGCCCCCGGGTATCCCCCGCAGTCCCAGAACCGGCAGCTTTGATTTTATCCTGAAAAAGCGCAGGGTCAGGATTATGTACAGAAGAACCAGACAAAAAGTCAGAACCGGTACAATCGCACTCACCAGAATCATTTTGTATTCATGCTCCTTTCAAAATCCATGGCAGAGCCCCAGGTCTGTGGCCAGTGTCCCTGGCCACTACGGACGCCCCAAAAGCTCTACCTGGAAAATTCTGTTTCCTGCCGGCCGTTGATATCGATCACCGCCAGCTCAGGTCTGTTATTGATCCGGGGAAATCCGCTGTGATCCTCCATCCCCCTGGAGACAAAGATGGTGCTGTGCGGCAGGCGATACATTCCGCCGCTGTATTTCGGGAAAAAACCCGTATCTCCGTGGTATATCCCTCCCACAAAGGGGAGCCGTACCAGACCGCCATGAAAATGTCCGCAGATTCCCAGATCGATCTGCGTATCCGCCAGCGCCTCGTAGTAGAGGCTGGGGTAATGGGCGATCAGAAGCTTAAAATCCTTACTCTTTTCATATTCCTCGATAAATTCAGCCCCGTACTCCTCATATCCGTCCACGGCCGTGGTCAGTCCTCCGATCAGAAAGCCAGTCCTGTTGACCGTCACGCTCTCCGCCCGGTTGACCAGGACGTGAACGCCCTTTTCCAGAAGCTGCGCTTCCAGATCGCTCCCCTTTTCATAGAAAAGATAATTCTCGTGATTGCCCGGCCCGTAATAGATGGGGGCAATTTCGAGCAGGTCCCCGCACAGGTTCAGGATCGGATCCAGGTTATCCTCCCAGGCGTTGACCATATCCCCCGCCATGATGATCAGATCCGGCTTTAATGCCGCGATCTGCCTGGTCAGATCCCGGTTGTCCGGACCAAATTCCCGGTTATGTAAATCGGAGAGAACCACCAGCCGGGTATTCGTCCCTGCCGCGACCCTGGGCGAGGAGAGGTGATGAAAGGTAACCTCCAGATCGTTACAGCTCAGATACCGTCCGAAAAAAAACATCGCCACGCTGACGAGCGCCATCAGCAAAACCTCTGCGGCCCGGCGTTTCCATCTTCTTCTGCAGGATATCTTAACGCCGGCCACGATGGCCCGCCGCAGTCCCTTTCCCGGACCTCTGTCCTCCGGCGAAGCGCCGGCCCTCCCCTCTTCCTTCTTCTCCTTTGTCCTTTTCCACATATTATGCCTCCCTGTAAGTTTCTTCCGGTCCTCTCACGCCTTCCAGCCCATGGAGAGCTGCTCATCCTCCAGCATACGCTGATAGGATTGTTCGATCAGTACGGCCACATTGGCACGGATCCCCTGGCAGGTTTCCTGATACATCTTCCACAGACAGCGGGGATTGGCCTTTTCCGCCTCCACCTGGGCGTCATGACACACGATATTGATAAAGTAATTGACGCTGGAACGGGCGATGGGCACGCCCTCCGGCGAGCTGAACACAGGGCCGCTGCTTTTGCCCTCCCGGGCGGCATAGTCGAGCAGCTCCTCCTTAAGTCCCCTGGGAAGATGCAGTACCCGACGCTGGCGGGAATTGTGGTATTCCAGTTCCACCACGCCGCGCTTTACCGCCTCCACGGTGAGCTGGGGCAGCTCCTGAATCCGCATCCCCGCTCCGCCAAGGGTCTTGATCAGAAGGTAGGACCTTTCCTTTCCAAGGTGCCTGGCCGCGGACAAAAGCCGCAGATATTCCCTCCGGCTCAGCTCCGGCTGGACATTCTCCTTTTCACGGTTAAAATCCTCCATCTGCCACTCGCGCCGTCCCAGATAGCGCAGAAAGCTGTTCCACACCGACATATGGGTATTCACCGTAGCCGGCTGTAAGCCGGCCTTCTCCATGTAAGCCTTCCATTCCTGTCCCGTGCGCTCTCCAATGACCTTTTCCGGAGGCAGAAACCGGTAAAGCTCCGTCAGGATCCTGCGGTAGCTTTGCAGGGAGGAGTCTCCCCTTCCCTTTTCCCCAAGGCAGGAGAGAAACTGTTCTATCTTCTCCGGCGTTATTATTTCCTGTTTTACTGCGGACATATCAGCTCTCCTTTCCCGGCCCTGCCGCGTCAGACCTGCTCCATACCAGAAAACCGCAGGCGCAGTGGACAGACTCAATATTCTGACTACCATATTTGGGATTATTGTTAAAAATTTCCACACCTTCAGACAGGATTTCCCCCTCTTCCCGCCTGAGCACAGAAAAAAAGCATGAAAAAACAAGGACGCAAAAAAATCATTTTACGGCCTTGATCTTCCATGCCCAAAATTCAAAAACGGGATTGTCATTCAGGAATCGACTGTGATATAATATAATCAAATTATGTAATTTCCGATTCATTTGTGGACAGAATATTGATTCCGTCTATATCACCAGTCTCATCTGTTCCAGATGTCTTGCATGCTCCTGCCCCGCGGTAAGCAGATAAATGCGCGTGGTCTCCACGGAGCTGTGTCCCAGTACGTCCGCCAGCTTCACAATGTCCTTACATATTTTATAAAAGGAAGTGGCAAATAAATGACGCAGATTATGGGGAAATACCTTGGTGCTCTCCACATCCGCCTTTTTACACAGATCCTTCATTTCCCGCCAGATCTGCCGTCTGGACAGGCCTTTTCCTCCCTTTGTGAGAAAGATTTCGCCGCAGGTGATCCCGTGCTGTCTCATATAGGCGAGGAGCTTGCGGCAGAGCTTCCCCGGCAGAAGGATCACCCGGATTTTCCCCTTCAGGATCACCTCCGCCCGGCCCTCCCGCGCCGCCTCCGCCGTGATGTAGGTAAGCTCGCTGACCCGTATGCCCGTGGCGCAGATCGTCTCCATCAAAAGCTCCAGTCTCTCCTTGTATAATGTATTTAGGTTGTTCGAGGGATACCTATAAACCCTTAGACC
>CANOVJ010000082.1 GCA_947570615.1 uncultured Lachnospiraceae bacterium | reverse complement strand
GGAAACGCCCATTTTATCAGCATTTCCGGGATTTTATCCGTTACTCGAACTCAATCGTCCCCGGCGGTTTCGACGTCAGGTCATACATCACCCGGTTAACCCCCTTCACCTCATTCACGATCCGTCCGGCCACCTTCCCCAGCACCTCCCAGGGAATCTGCGCCGCCTCTGCCGTCATGAAATCGGAAGTACACACCGCCCGCAGCGCCACCGCATAATCATACGTCCTGCCGTCCCCCATCACGCCCACGCTACGCATGTTGGTAAGCGCCGCAAAATACTGACCGAGGTTCTTATCGACGCCGACTCCGGCAATCTCCTCCCTGTAAATCGCATCGGCCTCCTGCACCATCCTTACCTTGTCCGCAGTGACCTCCCCGACGATCCGAACGCCCAGCCCCGGCCCCGGAAAAGGCTGCCGGTACACCAGATATTCCGGGATCCCAAGCTCCAGCCCCGCCTTTCGCACCTCGTCCTTAAACAGCATTCTCAGGGGCTCGATAATCTCCTTAAAGTCCACACAGTCCGGCAATCCGCCCACATTGTGGTGGGATTTGATTACCGCGCTTTTGCCCAGTCCGCTCTCGATTACATCAGGATAGATGGTTCCCTGCACCAGAAAATCCACCGCGCCGATTTTCCTGGCCTCCTCCTCGAAAACACGTATAAATTCCTCACCGATGATCTTACGTTTTTCCTCCGGTTCCGTGGCTCCCGCCAGCTTCGCGTAAAACCGTTCCTGCGCGTTCACACGGACAAAGTTGAGATCGTAGGCTCCCTCTGGCCCGAAGACAGCCTCCACCTCGTCGCCTTCATTTTTGCGCAGCAGCCCGTGATCCACAAAAACACAGGTAAGCTGCTTCCCAACCGCTTTTGACAACAGCACCGCCGCAACAGAGGAATCCACGCCGCCAGAAAGCGCGCAGAGCACTCTGCCGCTCCCCACCCTTTCGCGAATCTGCCGCACAGAGCTCTCCACAAAGGAATCCATGCGCCAGTCTCCTCTGCATTGGCACACTTTGTATACAAAGGCGGACAGCATCTTCATTCCCTCCCGGGTGTGCATCACCTCCGGGTGAAACTGCACCGCATACAGCTTTTTGTCCGCATTTTCCATGGCCGCCACCGGACATACCGGCGTGCGGGCCGTGATTCGGAAATCAGCCGGGGCTTTCTCGATATAATCCGTGTGACTCATCCAGCAAACGGTCTTTTCGGACACCTCCTCGAAGAGTACGCTGTCCCGTTCCACCTCCACCTCTGTCTTTCCGTACTCGCTGACAGGCGCTGTTTTTACGGCTCCGCCCAACAGATGCGCCATCACCTGCGAGCCGTAGCAGATACCAAGAATGGGGATTCCCATCTCGAAAATTTCCTTCGTACAGCCGGGCGCTCCCTCGGCGTACACGCTGTTGGGGCCTCCGGTGAAAATGATTCCCTTAGGGCGCAGCGCTCTCAGCGCCTCAGGGCTTATACTGTAAGGATGGACTTCACAGTAAACATTACACTCCCTGACCCTTCTGGCGATCAACTGATTATACTGACCGCCAAAATCCAGTACCACAACCATTTCCTTTTCCATAAATGTACCTCTCCGCCTTCTTCGGCTGTGCTGTCCATTTCCCCGTTTCCCGCTTTTGCCATCCCCGCTGGGATTTTCTTCTCTTACCTATTATATAAAACAGACCGCAGGCCTGTCAAAATAATCTTTTGAGCCAAAACCGAAGCTGCTTCCTGTAAAAACGCTCCGCTTCGCCCCCTCTCCCGCCTCTGAAAAATGTCGCTGCCAGACCCGGCCCTGCTCTGCGGGAATGTTCCCATTACACCGTCCGCTCCCATTTATGCCCCCGATACCGCAGGCCATAGCACAATCCCCGAAATGCCCAGTCGATGGTCATTGCGATCCAGACTCCCGGCAGGCCGCTCCCAAAGGCTCCGCTGAAAAGCCAGGCAAAGCCGATCCGAAACACCCACATGGACAGGATGGCAATGAACATGGTCCGCACCACATCTCCCGCCGCACGGAGGGTATTGGGCAGAGTAAAGGAGGGGACCCAGAAAAATATGGCCATCACGGCATGATAGCGGATCACCTGCACTGCCAGGCTCTCCGTCTGCGGCGTCAACTGATAAATTTTCATGATCCACGGCGCAAAGAGAATCAGAATTCCGGATATCAACGCCATACATCCGACCGAGAGCTTCATCAGCTTTCCTGTGTAGTACCTTGCCTGCTGAAAATCTCCCGCCCCGATACACATGGAGGCTACGGAAAGGAGCGCCAGATTGACAGCCTGTCCAGGCAGGATGTTAAAGCCGGCGAGCGTATTACAGACGGCGTTCGCCGCCATCGCGCAGGTGCCAAAGGTGGAAATCAGGCTCAGGAGCAGAATTTTTCCCAATTGAAACAGGCTGTTTTCCAGCCCGTTTGGAATTCCGATATAAAGAATTTTCCTGATCAGACCAAAATTCATTTTCCAGGTAACCTGCCCCCGGAAGCTGATCGCCTGATCGGCGCGGAACATCAGGATCATGATGATGATTGACGCCGTGAGTCTGGAAAAGGTGGTGGCAATGGCGGCCCCGGCCACGCCGATTTTTGCGCCGTAGATCAGAAGGGCATTTCCCGTGAGATTGATCAGATTCATGATGATCGCAATGAACATGGTCGTTCGTGAATCGTTCATGGCCCTCAGCAGAGCCGCGCAGGAATTATAAATCGCAAGGGGGCAGATGGAAAGCGCCGTGATCACCAGATAAATCCCCGCATTCTCCAAAACCGCAGGCTCCGCCTGGCCAAAAATAACACGCAGCACAGGCCTGTGCGCCATCAGAAATATGACCGTAACTGCCACCGAGAGCACGGCGGAAAACAGCAGAAGCTGCCACGCCGACCTGCTGGCATTTTCCGAATCCTTCTGGCCCAGATAATGACCGGCCGCCACCGCGCCGCCCGTGGCCAGCGCCGCTGTGATATTTATGACCAGGATATTTATGGTATCCACCAGCGAGACGCCGGAGACCGCCGTCTCCCCCACGCCCGCGATCATCACCGTATCCACCATTCCTACCAGAATCGCCAGGAGCTGTTCGAAGACCAGCGGTATAATCAGTTTTCTTAAGTCTCTGTTCGTGTATAGCATACCTGCACCCCATGGTTCAGGGCAGACATTTGTCTGCCGGATTTTCCACCTGCTATTATAGCACGAATTTCAAATACATCAACTTTATGGGCCTATGCCATATGCTCCTGTCCGTTCAGCATATGGCGGTATTTTTCCTTTGTCGCCATTCCCCCTCTGATATGACGTTCCTGCTTGTTTACGTCCAAAACCTTTCTGGCCTCCCTTGCCAGCACGGAGTTTACCTGCATGAGACGCTCCGTCACGTCCTTGTGGACTGTGGACTTCGAAATTCCGAACGCCTTTGCCGTCTGTCTCACCGTCGCATTGTTTTCAATAATATAGTTGGCAATATCGATTGCGCGTTCCTCGATATAATCTTTCAAAGGAAATCCCCTCAGAACACTTTTTTACATTGTATGAAGCATTCTGAGGGGATATGACTATCTTAAATTTATAAAACAGTTGCCATATAACTCTGCTTCTGCACGACCTGCGACACAGAAATCGTCATAGCCTGACTTTTCTCTGTTTATCCTTCCCCTTTCCCAAAACAGACCTCGCAGTCCTTCCGGAAGAAGGATATTCCATAACAATCAATCTTACGATACCCTTCCGCGCGCAGTTCCTCCATATAACTTTTATCATAAATCTGCTTCAGGGCCTCCTGCGCATCATGCTCCAGATCATCCACAGAATCTGAAACCTTCACTTCCACAACAAACGATCTGCCCCGCAGCGATGGGCTTTTCACCATAATATCAGAACGTCCATTTCCCGACTCCCGGTTCGATTTCACCAGATAATTCTCACTCTGGCTTAATATTCCTGTCAGGAATCCATGATAAAAGTTCTCCGCACTGTCATAAAAGCTGATGGTACGGAAAAGCTGGCCATTTAACAGGTCTGCCATCCTCCGGGCATCCCCCTCTTCCATCGCCCGATACAAATCGTGGAAATCTTCCTTCTTTATAGCGGCTTTCAGCCAGTTCAGAATCGTATTCTGATAAATTGTTTTTACTTCTACATCAGGGATACGTACCCGTAAAAAAATGGAGGATTCCTTAAAATATTCACTCTCTTTAGTAAGATACCCTGTAAAGTAAAGGAAATTCCACAAATTCTCCCCTCTGCTACGCATATCCTCGTAAGTAACTTCTTCATGTATCTGAATATCTAAGAGCCCGCCACCTAAAAGCGTTTCAATCTGCCCTTTCGTCTCCCGGTCTGCTCTGGCAATCAAATCCTTTATAATGTCATTGGAACTGGTATTGATCCAGTATGGATGGGGAAATGCATTTACATCTGAATATAAATCATACAAATACTTAATCACACTCCAGGGATTATAAACTTCCGTATCTCCGAATAAATATCCGTCATACCATTCCTTCATGGTTGAAAAGCGGCTTTCCACTTCATAATAAGACATCATCCGGATGACTTCCTGTTCTGTAAAACCAAAATGCTCACTGTATTTTCTGTCAAGTACAGATATAATATTCAGATGATTCAGCCCGGTAAATATACTCTCCTTTGAAATACGCAGACATCCTGTAATAACAGCAAACTGCAGATAATTATTCGTCTTCAGCGCAGATTCAAATAATGAGCGGATAAAATCCACCATTTTCTCATAGAATCCTCTGAAATAAGCATTCTCAAGCGGCACATCATATTCATCTATCAAAATAACCGTCTTTTTATCCGCCGCCTCGTAAAGACATTTACTTAAGAACTCCAGCGCTCCGGAATAATCATCATATTCCGCCTTACGGTCAGCAATCTTCTGAAAGAGCTTTTTATCCTCTTCGGTTATTTTTTCGCTCGCCAGTATATACTGATGTCTCTGAAATTCGTCCGCAATTGCCTTCCTCAGCTTACTGTATGCCGATTCAAAACCAGGCTGCTTTGCCGATTTGAGCGTCAGATTTATAACCGGATAGTTTCCCATATGCCGCGTATACTCTTCGCCCTGCTCCATAATCTTTAAGCCCTGAAAAAGAGATTTATTCTCCTCATTTTTCTTCACATCCCCCGTATCTTCAAAAAAATATCGGAGCATACTTAAGTTCAATGTCTTACCAAACCTTCTCGGACGGAGAAACAGATTTACTTTCCCTTTTAAGTCCAGCAGCTCTTTGATAAACATCGTCTTATCTATATAGCAATATCCGGATTTCACTATATCTTCAAAATTATCAACACCGATCGGCAATGGTTTCTTCATTATCACACCTCCATCACAATGCTGTTTTCCATATTATACCCTATCCCCCTCTGTTTCACAATCAGTTTCCCTTAAGCAACAAAGCCATCTCCTGAATACTGCCGTATTACCAGAGATGGCTTTCAATATCTATCTGATTCTCCATATCAACCGTTCTGTTTTATTAATTCCTTTTCTGCCATTCTGCGGCGGATTCCCGCATAAATGGTTCCGGAAATATTGTGCCATACGGAAAAGACCGCTCCCGGCAGGGTAGCCAGCGGATTCGCCGCAAAATTTGCCGTAGCCAGGGAAATCGCCAGCCCGCTGTTCTGCATGCCCACCTCAATCCCTATGGCGGTGATCTTTTTTTCTTCCAGCTTAAACAGCTTTGCCGCGCCAGTCCCCAGACACAGACCGACAACATTATGAATCGCAACTGCCACCATGACCAGCGCCCCGCAGGATACGATTTTTTCCGCATTGCTTCCCACTATTCCCGAGATAATCATCACGATCGCGATCACCGATATCAATGGCAGCAGCTCCCGCACCATATTGATCTGTTTCGGAAAAAGCCGGTAAATCAGGATTCCCAGAAGTACCGGGACCAGCACCACCTTTATCACCGACATCATCATTGTGAACAGAGACACCTCTACCCAGGAGCCCGCCAACAGATAGACCAGCACGGGCGTACATATCGGTGCCAGTATGGTGGACACAATGGTCATCCCCACGGAGAGAGGTACGTCTCCCCCTGCCACATATGTAATCACATTGCTCGCTGTTCCTCCCGGACAGCATCCAACCAGTATCACCCCCAGCGCCAGATCCGCAGGAAGATGAAACGCCTTTGCCAGCAGAAAGGCGGTAAATGGCATGACCGTATACTGGAGCAGAAATCCGATGCACAGATCTCCCGGCCTGGTAAATACGATCTTAAAATCCTCTGTTTTAATGGTCAGTCCCATACCGAACATGGCGGCTCCCAGAAAGAGCGTTGTATAATCCGTCGCCCACGAAAATCCTTTCGGGTAAAAAAATGCAGCTAAAGAGAACAGAATAATCAGTACGGCTATATTAGATGACATAAAATTACAGATTCTTTTGATCCGGCTCATAATAATCCCCTGCCCGCTTCCCCTGAAATATCTCCAAATGCCCCATGCTTTTCATAACGGGCAATCGACGTAATCCTGTTCGAATCATCCACAAAAACTACCCTGGGCGGATTCTCCTCCCGCTCCTGCGGCGTCATCCCCGCATAACACATGATAATGACCTTATCCCCCGTGGACACCATGCGGGCCGCCGCGCCATTTAAGCAGATCGTTCCGCTCCCGGCCTCTCCGGCAATCACATATGTCTCAAATCTGGCTCCGTTATCCACATCCGCTATCTGCACCTTTTCATACTCACAGATTTCCGCTGCCTCCATCAGGTTCTCGTCGATGGTAATACTGCCCACATAATTTAATTCTGCCTGCGTCACCGTAGCCCGGTGGATTTTGCTCTTCAGCATTTCAAGAATCATCTCGCCATCCTCCTTATACTTCCACAATAAAGTTATCGATCAGACGGGTGCTCCCGATATAAACAGCCATAGCCGTGAGAACTCTGCCCTCCGCCTTTGTGAGCGGTTCGATGCTGTCCGCATCCACCATCTCCACATAATCGATTCTGGCCAGGGGCTCCGCTTCAATTATCCTGCGCATCTGCGACAGAATCGTATCCGCGTCCCGCTCCCCCTCCTTTATCATGGATTCGCCATGATACACTGCTCTGGAAAGCACCCGCGCGGCCTTCCTTTCTTCCTCGTTTAAATATGTATTTCTCGAGCTTTTTGCAAGCCCGTCTTCCTCCCGGATGATCGGACACCCTACAATTTGAATATCCAGATTCAGATCACGGACCATCCTGCGGATAACCGCCAGCTGCTGTGCGTCCTTCTGTCCGAAATATGCCCGGTCCGGCATTACAATATGAAACAGCTTGCAGACAACTGTGCAGACTCCCCGAAAATGGCCTGGCCGGGTCCGCCCGCACAGGCCCTCGCTTACCTTTTTCATCTCCACATAAGTGGAAAAATCAGGCGCATACATCTCCTCTGCCTCCGGATGAAAAACCAGGGCGGCTCCCGCCTGCTCACAAAGCCTTTTATCCTTCTCAATATCTCTTGGATATGTGGCAAGATCCTCATTTACCCCAAACTGAATGGGATTGACAAAGTCACTGACCACGACTCTGTCGTTTTCCGCCACGGCTCTGTCTATCAGACTTTTATGCCCCTCATGAAGGTAACCCATGGTGGGGACAAGTCCGACTGTAAAACCCTGCCTTCTCCATTCCTTTACCTGTTTTCTTACCTCATTGATTGATCCTGTAATCTCCATAATTATAACCATGCTCCCTTCCATTCCACCGCTTCCTGCCACGCGCCGTCAGCCTTGCTGACATACTCCATTTGGGCGCCTGTACGCAAAAAAACCCGGACAGTCTACTGCCCAGGCATATCACAAAAACCCTTATGTAAAGATGTGCCGCCCACTCATGGTACAGTCGTCTCTTATAAGGATCCCTTCTCGATTTATTACTCAAATACGCACTGGTACAGTTCTTTATGATACTGTCCGCTATGATAATAGCACATGATTTTCCCGGATGCAAGCAAAATTCTCCACCCATTTCCCCCGCACAAAAACAGACCCGGAGCTCTTTGTCCGGGTCAGAGTATTTCGTACCTTCATTCTATTGTCTGTAGCAGACCCTCACATTCCCGCTGCCTGTCCTGACGTCCACCGTCCACCGGGGATCGCTTCCCACGTCTCCCCTGGCCTGATTTCCCTTTTTATTGAAGGAAAGCTCCTTTTCAAAATCCGTGTTGATACCGCCGCTTCCGGTCTGTGCCTGAAAGTGAAAGGCCTGCCCCTGTGTCAGCTCCAGTCTCGCATTCCCGCTGCCTGTCCGCAGCGCAAGATCCTCCTCGAGACTCTCCAGCTTCACGGTCACATTTCCGCTTTTGGTCTGCGCCTTTCCGCCTCCGCGAAATTTCTCCAGCTTCACATTTCCGCTGCCCGCCTCTGCGTTCACCGTTCCCTCCAGGTTCTCCCCTGTAATATTGCCGCTCCCGGCATGGAGGGTGATGTTCCCTCTCAGGTCTTCCACCCGGACATTTCCACTCCCGGTCTGTATACGGATCTCCTTCCCCTGCACGCCGCTCCAGGTGACATTCCCGCTCCCGGCGCTCACCAGAAGACTCCCCTGCTCCCGGATCGCGTTCATCTGAGAGGAAATATTTCCACTGCCCGTCTGTACGCAGAGACCCTTTAAGCTCTTATCGGGGATATATACCTCGATCCGCTCTCCCTCCCCCGGGAAAAATCCAAACAGTACAAAGGGCCGTTCTCCCCCGCCTGTTATAAGGGCTTCCTTCTCCCCGCTAAAGGTCAGGGAAGCCTTCGCCTCATCCCTGTCGCTGTAGAGATATTCCTTAATAACGACAGCGTCCTCCCCGGACGGATACACACGGATATTCTTGCTCCTGTAGTCCATGGAAAGGCTCTCCACATCGGAAAGAGGAATCTCTATCACATTGCGCAGCTCCGCTCTGCCCCCAAACACAAAGGACGTTGTCCTTCCTCCGGTTCCGTTTTTCTTCACATAATCCACACTCATAAGACCAATTCCTCCTATCCCCGCAAGCATCGCCGCTCCTGCGATCAGTATCGCCGCGCCCTTCCTGCTCATCAATTCCACCTGTCCTTTCTTCTTCCTCTCACCGAGTCCACCCAGGAGACCATTGTATAATAGAGAGGTACCGTGAGGAAAATCACCCATCCCGGATGCCACAGACCGCCGAAAATCCCCATACACAGATAAAGAAAGGCGGCCATCACCGGCCAGGCAAAGCAGTTGGCGTTCCCGCTGCAAATGGCGCTCACCAGGGAATACCAGATGGGAACCAGTAAAAACAGGATCCATCCGGGATGCCACGCCCCGTAGATACATCCGATCAGCATATAGACCACAAGAATGATCAGAGGAACAGGAAAGGAGTACAGATGGCTCCAGTCCCGCTCATATTTTCGTCCGTCCACATAGACGTTGTTTTTATCAATATACTCACTCTCCCCGTTCTCCGAACCGGCGTCTCCCCGCTCCTGCCCGGCGGCCTCGGAGATCTGCGCCGGATCCGCCCCTGCCGTTTCCCCCGCCATGCCTTCCGATTCCTGCACAGCGCATTCTGCCGTCACCTCCGTCCCGCCCTCTCCCTCCAGGGCCGCATCCTCCTCCGATTCCTGCGCTGTCTCCGGCATGGGAATCTCATCCTCGGTCTTTAACAGCTCATCCAGTGATATCTGATAAAGCCTCGCCAGCAGAATCAGGTTATCGGTGTCGGGGGAAGCCTCCGCTCTCTCCCATTTACTTACCGCCTGTCTGCTGATTCCCAGCTTCTCCGCCAGGGCCTCCTGAGAGAGGTTATTGCTCTTTCTCAGATTCACAAGCCGGTTTGCAATCTCAATATTCATTTCCGCATCCTCCTTTTGCAAAGATTATATGCATTTTCGCCCCGGTTGCACTACCAACTTTAGTTTGAGGCCCCGCAACTATTGGTTGCTGCTTTGGAAATGAGCCATTTCCCGCCGTTTTTCAGCGTCCCGGCGCTGCCGCCTGTTCCGGGTCTCTCACATAAGTGATAAAGCAGTTTCCATTCTGCTCAAACCACTCCCTGGAATCATTCATTCCCACCTTGTAGATCGAGCCTGTTTCCGGATTCATAACAACCGTATTTTTTTCATTAAAGCCCACCAGCAGTACGGCGGTTCCATCCCTCAGCATGACCAGAACGGGAATATCCTGATCCACATAGTACAGGACCGAGTCCAGCGTACATCCGGTCAGGTCGAGAACCTGCATCTGCCCAAGGCTCTCCTCCAGAATACTCAGCGCCGATTCCCCTCTGTTAAGCATATACTCCGAATTTCTCACCACGCCCTCATATTCCAGCATGGCGTCCAGGCACACCGCAAGGGAATTTTTGATCTCCGTGATCTCCTTCTCCCGAATCGCCATAATCTGATTGCTGAGCCTGCGGTTTCCCTTGGTCCAGACATAATACCCGCCGTCGTTCACCACCACTCCCGCGATCCTGTCAGCCTGCTTCACCGCGCCGCTCTCCACAGTATGGATGCTGTCCAGCCCGTATTTTCCGTAGACATAATATCTCGGCGCCAGCTCCTCCGACTCCTGGAAGCCGATGCTGCGGCTGCCCTCAAACAGCACCTCCCGGGGCGTTAAATGCTTCATGGAGGAGGCCTCGATGGCTCCCTTCAGGGCAATCTGGGTGAACCGCTCATACTTTTCGGTGACCACGTTCTCCACAAAGTTGACGCTCTCCGTCACGGTCTGCGCATTCATGATCTGATCGTCGTCGATGGACTCATAGAGCCCTTCCTGCGTCTTCTCCACCCGGGATAAGATGATCTGGTTGCCGCTCACCTCACCGTTTATAATATAGACATTCTCCTGCTGATAGCTCATCAGCACGCCTTCCGTTTCGTTTTCAATCCTGACGCAGTACATGGGGAAAATCAGATTTCCCGCATTATCCGTCACGATATCCCGTTCTCTGGCAATCCCGTAGATCAGATCCTCGCCCATAAATCCGATGGGAGTAAGGATTTCTCCCGGGTCTGCCTGAATGCTCTTCTGCCTTCCGCTGGTGAAATTCATCAGCACCAGCTCCTGCCCCTGTCCGGCATCCCCACTCTTTTTCCAGACCGCCATCCTGTTGCTGTCGGATACCTTATAGCTTCCCTCCGCAAGATTCTCCACCACCGCCTCGCAGGTTCGCCGCACCACATTGATTCCGTAGATTTTATCCTCCCATTTCAGAAAAAGCGTGCTGTTTCTGTTGATATAGGAGAGCTGTTCCACCTCCTTCATCAGAAGGGACTGAGCCTTTTTTCCGGGAATATATACCAGCTCCTCCACGGTGTTCACCGTTCCGTCATAAAAGTAAAGAGAAATCCCGCTCTCGCCCTCATGCTTTCCACGGTTCATATATCCATAGGCAAGGAAAATCACGTTTCCTCCCTCGTCCACATTCAGGATCTTAATCCCATGGTCGTCATAGAGCGTGCGCTCGTCCAGATGATCCTGGTCATAAAACCCAAACAGAAGCGCCATCTTATTATCCGCCACATTGTAACAGAACAGCCGGTTTCCACTGACAAAGGCCAGGCTTCCTCCTCCGTCGCTCTCCACCACAGGCACCTCTTCTCCCGTGATCCCCAGCATGATCTTGTTGGCCGCATACACCTGACCTGACGCCTCAAAGATCTGGTCCATACTCCGCTCATAATCCAGAAGATACATCCGGTCAGCCGTATACCGTACCCGGAAAAACTCCTTTACCCGGTAGTAATTCTTATTTCCATCCCTGCGCACAGCCTCCCCGGCGTCTTTCTCCCCTGAATCCTCCGTTTCCTTCTCCCCATCCGCCGGCTTTTCCTTTGGAGTGGAGACAAAGTATTCCAGCCAGAAGCTTCCCGTCTGCTCTGCCAGCTCCTGGATGGTGATCTGCGGCCTGGTCTCCTGCTCCACCTCCAGTTCCCCCCAGGTGACCTGCTTAAAGCTGCTGTGGATATCCACATGTCCGAAGGAGGAATTATCTCCGTCCGCGTTGGATTCCATGTACTTGGTAAGCTCTCTGGCCGCCACTTTGTCAAAGGTTTTCCGGGAAAAGTCGGTCACATAGTCCAGCTTGTCCTCCACATGATAATCCTCCGTGCTGACGACTCTGGTATAGTATCTGACCTCCTTCCCGTTCTCCAGCTTCAGGATCAGGACCAGCATATACTCCTGGTCCATCTCTATCAGATCCTTGAGCCCGAAGGACAGAGCAATCCCCTCCTCCTGCTCCTCATAATCCTCCACCTGCGTATTCTCCACGAGACGTCCTCCGTCCAGGCTTCTGACCTCGAAGGAAATCCCTGATACGCCGGTTCCATAGGTATCAATCCACAGGCCGAGCCTTCTTCCGGGCAAAAGCGGCGTAATACTCTGCCGCATCTGGCTCACCTCCATGGCAATGGCATATCCGTGCATCTGATTGATCCTGTAGCCATTGTAATCCACGGTGACCACCGGAAAGGCGGCCCCTGCCATCTCTGCGGTCATATCCGTATTTCCCTGATTCATAACGCTGCTGATCATGATCAGCGCCGCAAGAAACACACTCAGTACGATGCCTCCCTTTATGATCGCCTTTTTCATACTGCTCCTCCGTCATGCCGCAGCAATTTCTGCAGCGTAATCTCCACCCCCAGGACCTGCGCCATCCGGCAGATCTCCGGGATCTGCGCGCTCGCTCCGCCCCCTTTTCCGTCAACGGACGCCGCCCTCTCATCCGGCCGCCGGTCCCTGTCATTTTCCCGCTTTACGGCTCTTATGAGGATATTCTTGGGGGTATGCTCCATATCGATAAATTCCAGCACCTGTGTTTCATAGCCCATCTCCTCTAAAAGCCCCGCCCGTATCCCGTCTGTGACAAGGGCCGCCATCCTCTCCTTTAAAAGCCCGTATTTCAGCATTGGGCTGAGCACATCGTTCCGGATCTGCCCATTCGCCTCGTGCTGACAGCAGGGCACTGCAAAGATCACCCTGGCATTCCAGCCGAGCGCCTTCCAGATCGCATAGTCCGTGGCCGTATCGCAGGCGTGAAGACTGACTACCATATCTACCCGCTTATCTTCCTGAAAGGTGCTGATATCTCCCTGATAAAAACGCAGGTTTTTATATCCATATTTTTCTGCCAGCTCATTACACTTTTCTATAACACTCGTTTTCAAATCCAGCCCTGTAATCTGCACATCCATCCCCTTCTTTTCATGGAGAAAATAGTACAGAGCAAAGGTAAGATAAGACTTCCCGCACCCGAAATCGATAATGCGCACCGTCCCCTCCTTTTTGAGTGTAGGCAGAATATCCTCAACAAATTCCAGATAACGGTTGATTTGCCTGAATTTGTCATATCTGGATCGGACAATTTTTCCCTCTCTGGTCTGTACCCCCAGATCCACCAGAAAGGGAATGGTCTCATCCTCCTTCAGAAGATACTGCTTCGTTCTGTTATGGGACAGCTCCGGCAGAGGCGATGCCTGTGCGCCGCCCGTCCGGCGTTTCACAGTCACCCTTCCCTTTCTGCTGACCAGCGCAAGGAGCCGCCCGTCCATGCTCTGCGCCTCCAGCTGTCCGAAATCCGACTTCATCAGAGCAAGCACCCGCTCCCTCATCCTCTCCTTTTCATAGTTTTCATGGAAAACCTGCGTCCCCTTCCACAGGGTTTCCTGAAACCACAGCGCCCCCTTTACCATAACCGGACGTATCTTTATTTTGAACGCATCCCCGCCCTTTCTGGGGTTGCTGATAATGATCTGATACAGTCTGTCCGACAAAAATACGGACAGCTCCTCTCTGAGCTTCTCCATCTGAATTCCCACGCCTTTCTGATGACGCGCACACAAATATAGCCATAACTTTTGCGTCATGACTATATTTTACTTATTTATCTGCCAGACCACAACCAGAATTTTATCCGAATATCAGAAAATCAGAATTTTAAAATCCCCCGACGGGAATTATGCCTTCTTTTATAGACCTCATAAAACAGCAGAATCTGTATCATATCCCCGGCCCACTTCCATTTTTCCGGCGATACCGGCTCCGTTGCAGCCTCGGGATTATCCTGCCGCTCCTTTTCCTCCTCCCGTCTGATCCGGTCCAATATATCTGCGGACAGTTTATAAAGCTGCCATCTGTCCGGATACTCATCATAGATCATGCTCCCCTCATAATCCAGTCTGTCCAGGATACCGCTGATCACCTTCTGATACCGCCTGGCCTCCACAGGGTACATCTGCTGCAGATACTCCAGGTCTCTCACAACAGAATCCTCATCCTGATAATACATGGGGAGAGGATAAGTCATATAAAAGGGCATTATTTTCCGCTCATACATATGGATAACTTCCTTTACTCTTTACAGCTATCATATGCACCGCCGCATCTTCTGTGCAGTTCATCCCGATACCAACAACGGATCGTACGCTTCGCGCGCAGAGTTATTGTAATGCAAAAAGGGGCTTAACCGCCCCTTTCTGCCGTCCTGCCTTTATTTTAATACATGAATTCTGGCCAGCGCTCTCTGTAATGCCGTCTCCGCCCTGAGAATATCCGTCTCCGGCGTTTTGGTGCGCAGCCGCTCCTCGGCCCGCGCTCTGGCAGCCTCGGCCCTGTCTCTGTCAATCTCGTCAGGCCACTCGATAATCTCGGCCAGAATAACCACCTCGTCCTGCAGAATTTCCACAAATCCTGCGTGGAGGGCGGCCTCCTTCATCCCTTCCTCCCCGGTGATCGTGAGAATACCAGGACTTACGATCACTGTGGTGGGAACGTGCTTTTTGTAGATACCGATCTCGCCCTCGGTGGTGTTAAACTCCACCATGGAAACCTGCCCCTCAAAAAACACCCGGTCGGGAGTAATGATCCTCAGTGTAAATAAATTGTTATCCGCCATATGTCCCCTCCCCGTACTATTTCACGCGGGCAAGTACATCGTCAATACTTCCGGCATTTAAGAAGTAGCTTTCAGGTATGTCGTCATGCTTTCCTT
>CANOVJ010000081.1 GCA_947570615.1 uncultured Lachnospiraceae bacterium | reverse complement strand
TTAGGCGATAAAATGTTTTTTGATAACAATCCTTTTGATGAAATAAGAAAGCGGACAGAATTGAATGGATTGCAAAAAATCCGCGAGTTACTCAAAATAAACCAGTCCGATACGAAACGAAATGATTTTAATATGGAAGCTGTCCACATTTTAAAAGATCCACGGATTTTGGCGAATGCGGTTGAAGCAAACAGGCGTGTTTTGACCCCGCTATGGCGGGAATTGTTGGAGGAAGGCAAAGCGGATGGTTCCGTTAAAACTGAATATGCAAAAGAACTGTCTGAACTGCTCCCGCTTATTAACTTCTGGCTTATGCCATCTGTTTATCCCGCTACCGCCGGGGAAATTCATCATAAATTCATTTTTGTAATGGAGGTACTTTCTAAGATGGGATTACCACTTATGGAAGATAATGAAATGAAAGCTTTGGCGGAAAAATTCATAAAAGATATTTCTCCAAAATAGCGTGAAGTTATTTATAGTCACCTCGGGACAGGTTCGAGCTTTTGACCCGAAGCAGTTAAACGCATACAAGTGAAATCGGAGGGATGAGGAATGGAAGAAAAAAAGTATGGCTTTTCATGGATTTACGAAAAAACAAAGGGATGCCGCCCTCAACTGATTCTATACACACTGCTTGTTTTGTGTATGCCAATGATACAATTATCATTTGCCTTTTTTATGAAACTTTTTATTGACATTGCCACTGGGAAAATAAACAGGTCTTTATTGCGAGTGGGGCTTTACAGTATTGCCTCTATCATAATCGGCGGCATTGTAATGATGATAAATTCCGTACTTGTTAAATTGATTTACGGGAAAATGGAATGTAATTTAAGAACGGAATTGATGAATGTCATTTTTTCACGTCGGCTGATCGATATATCGAAACAGCATACCGGAGAACTGCTGACAAAGCTTACGGCAGATATTCAGGCAATCAGTATATGTTTCCCAACACTGATTGATCATATCGCAGGTGGCGTTGCCTCTGCCTTATTTGCCACGGTTGCACTGTTTTTTCTTAATTGGAAAATCGCAATCCTTTTACTGATCCTGACACCGCTGATGATGTTTTTGATGGGAGCATTAACTCCTCATATCCAGAATGTGAGTACAGTCGATAAAAGAAACGAAGAAATAAACCGGAGTTATCTACAGGAAAATCTGGGCAGAATCATGCTCATTAAGACTTATACAATGCAGGAAAAAGTCCTTGATAAATCAAAAAAAATCTATCAGGAAAAATTAAAAAGCAGTATGGTTTTGGGTATGTGGGAAGGGTTGGCGTTATTCGCAGGCGCACTTTCCGGAAATATTATGTCTCTGGTCACGCTGGGACTTGGCGCATATTTTGTATTGAACGGAGAAACTACAGTAGGCAGCCTGATTATGATCGTCCAGTTACTGAATTATATTGTAAATCCGGTTGCTGAGTTTCCCGCAGCGATTGCCGGAGTTGGACAGGCCGTTTCCTCTGCTGAACGGATCGGAAAAATATATGAACTCCCTGCAGAAAAGAAGTATCATAAAAGCCAATCGGTAAATGTCAATGAGCTTTCTGTGAGAGATTTGAGTTTTTCGTATGATGATGAAAAAAAGGACGGGGAATCATGTGACTTGTTACATAACCTGAATCTGACCTTTTTTAAAGGGGAAGTCACTGGAATCGCAGGTAAAAGCGGAAGTGGTAAAAGTACATTGCTAAAACTGTTGATTGGCCTTTATGAACCGCAAAGTGGAACAATCGAGCTGCATACAGATCAGGGAACGATAGCTGGCGGACAAATCACGGAACAGGCTGCCTGTGTTCCACCTGACGATTATTTGTTTTCCGGTACAATTCTGGAAAACATTATGATGTCGGAAAACAAACCTCATATGGAAAAAATCAATATGGCTGCCTCTGATGCAAATATTCTTGATTTTATTAAATCTTTGCCAGATGGATTTGACACATTGCTGGGGGAAGGTGGAAATACCCTATCAAGCGGGCAGGCACAACGAATTGCGATTACACGGGCAATCTACAAAAACAGGCAGATTATTGTTTTTGACGAGCCGACAGCGAATCTTGATGTTGAATCTATTGAAAAATTCCACATGGCGGTTCATAAGCTTGCTATAAACAATATCTGTATTATCGTAACACATGATATATCTACTCTATCCGCCTGTGACAGAGTTTATCTGTTAGACAGCGGCAGGGCTGAAGAAAAACGTAATATAGAGCAACTGGCGATATTGAACTGATCGGCCGTATCGAGACCGGTGAACGTACCGTCATAAAAGGCCGGAAACAGCAGGACATTAAAATCTTTTACCGCTTTGTGGGGGAAGTATGAGAAATGTTAGAAACGCGATATCTCCCGCCTGAGTGCGGGGAAAGGTGATAAGGAATCCTCCCGCTATCGCGGGTCCCTCCTTACCGGGGGAAGGTGATAAGGAATCCTCCCGCTGCGCGGGTCCCTCCTTACCACAAGAAATGGAAGCAAAGGGGCTCGAACCCTTGACCTCTCGCGTGTGAGGCGAACGCTCATCCCGGCTGAGCTATGCTTCCATGTCCTCTATTATAACAGGTTTGGCCGGGAATGCAAGAAAAATTTTGTCACTGCGCGCTATTTTCTGTCAGCGCCGCCATTTTTCGGAATGTCCGGAATATTTTCCGCCCGACGCCCGAAGGCCTGCTTCCCCCGCCTACTCCATCGTCTCCACATCATAGCGCACCGGAAGG
This sequence comes from uncultured Lachnospiraceae bacterium, assembly GCA_947570615.1. GTDB lineage: Bacteria > Bacillota > Clostridia > Lachnospirales > Lachnospiraceae > Suilimivivens. The sequence continues at coordinate 12,771 of CANOVJ010000081.1, read as the reverse complement.
CCTCGTCCAGACAGAATGCCGTGTAAATACCCGCGATCCCCAGATGCAGGCCGATCCCCAGCAGCCAGGCGGCTCCCACGCTCAGGATCCACATGGAAACGGCGCTGAGTATCGTACAGTAATACACATCGCCCACGCCCCGCAGGGAATTGCCGAACATAAAGTTTCCGGTCTTAAAGAACAGGGTAAAGGCCTCAAAATAAACGATCTGACGGGCGATTCTCAGAATGGCCTGATCCTGCGTAAACAGGGTGAGGAAAAAGCCGGATCCGGCGATCATGACGAGATCCAGGGCCGCCACGATGGCGATCCCGGCGGCGATGCTGCGATAGCATCTCCGGTACAGCTCATCGTATTTCTTTTCCCCGAACAGATAACCGGCTATAATCCCTGTGGCGATTCCCATGGAGTTCGGAATCAGGGAGACGAACAGCATGATATTCATGGCGTAGATTCTGGCGCTGAGCACATAGCCGCCCAGAGTGGTGAGCAGAATCGTGACCACAAGCTGGGACACCTTATAGGAAATATTCTCCCCCGCGGAGGGAACGCCGTAGTGTGCCAGAAGTCTGATATTCGATAAGCTGACGCGGAAACGTCCGGCGGCCGACACAGCAGGCCGCTCCCCGCAGCATCCCGGAATTCGGCCGGCCCCGGCGTGTCCATATCCGATTTTTATTCCCCTTTTCCCGGTGCAGAAGAAGGCCATCACCACAAATCCCGCCAGATTGCTGAGCACCGTTGCACCGGCCACGCCCAGGACGGGATTAAGGGACAGGCTTAAAGGATTCAGGATCACCAGCCCGTCCCCCGCGATATTGAGGATATTGGTAAACACACCCACGTACATGGCGAATCTCGCCTTTCCGTAGATCCGGCAGATGGAAGTAAAGACAGCATTCCCGCCCTGAAACGCCAGTCCGGTGCAGATCACCCGGAAATAGGTTTCCGTGGCCGGGCGCATGGAGGAAGGAACCCGCAGAAGGCGGAGGATGGACTCGCTGAATGTGAGCAAAAGGATGGACAGAACGATGCTCACAAATACGGTGCAGGCAATGGCGTCCGAGGAGAGCCTGCGGGAATCCTCCATTCTCTTTTCTCCGATGTACTGCGCTCCAATGATGGAGACGGAGGAGCTTATGATCACAAAGGAGAGCAGGATGACGGAGATAATCTGGTTGGCGTATCCGGCACAGGCCACCAGGGAATCGGAATAAAAGCTCAGAAACCAGGTGTCGGCCAGGCCGAACAGGATCTGAAACAGGGACTGGAAAATGATGGGAACACTCATGGAAAAGGTACTGTAGTTATTCTGATTGTTCATAATGATACCGCCTTTCTTATCTGCCCACGTCCTCCCGGGAGGAGGGCATGTACAAATTTCCTGTTTTTAAGGATAATAAAAGGGAAGAAATCCGGCTATGGGATAAAGAAAGAGAACGATGTGATTTTCAAAGATTTACGGTAAGGCAGTTGAAAAGGCGGGCGTTTTGCTATATATTTGCGGTAAGGTAATCGGAGCGCGGATGTACCGGAGCGCGAAAATTTTTGTGTGCGCCGTGGCAGAAATCGCGGCAGGGAGGCCTGGATGTTTCAGATAACGGATCTGGTAAATTATGAAAGAGACAGTCCCTTTTACCCCTGTATCCCGCTGTTTTTCGGCATCGAGACCTGCACGGGAGGCCATTCTTACGGTCCCAGGATACGGGATTATATCCTGATCCATTTTGTACTCTCCGGAAAGGGTACGGTGACAGTGGACGATCAGACGTATCAGCTTGCACCGGAGCAGGCCTTTATCATCCCGGCCCGCTCCAGATGCTGGTACAGCGCCGACCGGGAGGATCCCTGGGAATACTGCTGGGCGGCGTTTTATGCCGGGGAGGAAATTCTGCCCATGCTGCTGCCGGATCCCTCCCGGCCATGTATCCGGCAGGGCGTCAATGTGCGGTATGTGAAAGACATCATTTTAAAGCTGATCGTCAGCCATTTTTCCTTTCCCTCGAATCCATATCCGGAAAAGGAGTTTGACAGCGCGCATCTTCACCTGGCCAACAATTTCGACCTGTCCTTTTCCTATGAGATGTCCGCCGCCCTCTATCAGATCCTTTCCTATATGATGATTCAGAACCGGGACCAGACCACGGAAAGGCAGAGACGTCTCCAGGGTATTAAGAGGTATCTGGACTGCTGTTACAACGAGCCGGTCCGGATCAGGGAGGTCGCCAGGGAGTTTTCCATCCATCCCAATTATCTGACGGCTCTCTTTAAGGAGGAATTTGGGGTTTCCCCGAAACAGTATGTGATAAACAGGCGGATTTGCGAGGCCTGTTATCTGTTGGAGACCACCGATTACCCGGTGAAGGATATCTCCAACATGGTGGGATATGAGGATCAGCTTGCGTTCAGCCAGATTTTTAAGCGGGCTATGGGAAAGCCGCCCTCTGCCTGCCGGCGCAGGAAAACAGAAAAAAGTAGAAAGGAAGACGGGAATATGAAGAATATCACAGATTTATGCAGCGCGATCGCTCTGCCGGAGCAGGTGAGCCGGTATGTGGCACAGTTCGACGCCGGATTTGACTATGAGACGGTGCGGGAGGCCTTCGATATGCTCACATGCCGTGAAGCAGACGCCCCGGAGATCTGGAAGGCGGGAATACAGGCCCTGAGAGAGCGCCTTAAGGAGGATCCCAGGGGACTTAAAATGCTCTCCTGTATGCTGCGCTGCTGTGGGAAAACCCGGGATTTTTATGTGCGGAACGGAATCTCCCGGGAGATTTTTGTGGATACCATGAAATGCTTTTCCCGGTTTGTGGGAGAGCATATGGAGAGCTTTGGGGGGTACGGCTTCGACCGGGAATGGTGGACGGTGAGGCAGCTTTCGGGCCTTCTGTTCCGCATCGGGGAGCTGGAATATGAGATGGTGCAGGCACAGGGAAAGAAGTGTATTCACCTTCATATTCCCTCCGATAGCCGCCTTGAGAGGGAGAGGCTGGAGGACTCTGTGGGCAGGGCCAGAGACTTTTTCAGGGAAAAGTTTCCGGCGTATGGGGATGTGCAGATATGCTGTCACTCCTGGCTTCTCTCCCCCACGCTCAGGGAGGTGCTCTCCCCCGGCTCCCGGATTCTGGCCTTTCAGGAGCTGTTCGATATTCATGTGCGTGGGGAGGACACGGCCGGGGAATATAAGCAGTGGGTGTTTAAGCGTTCCGATCTGCCGCTTACGGAGCTGCCGGAGAATACCTCTCTCCAGAGAAGGCTCAAAGGCTATCTTCTTGGCGGCGGGAAGATGATGGACGCGGACGGGAGGCTGAGGAGCAAAACAGGCTATAAGTTTAAATCCCGGGCCGACTCCTGATCGTTAATCATGAGCATTGCCGTCAGATGTCCTGTGGCAGTGCAGGTATAGGAAAGGCGGCTGTTGTTCCCATAGTGGAGCTGCAGCCGTTCATTTACATTTCGGATACCGAATCCGCTGCTCACCTTTAAGTCGGTTTCCTCATAGCGGAGAAAGGCGTTGAGCTTTTCGGGATCGGCTCCTGCGCCGCTGTCGGTGACGGTGATCTGAAAGCCTCCCGCAATGATACCGGCCTCCACCGTGATGGTCAGGGCGGCCAGATCCGGATTATGCAGCACTGCATTTTCTACCAGAGGCTGGAGCGTGAATTTGGGGATCTGCAGCCGGTTCAGATGTTCGCTGGAGGCCAGAACCACAAGTGAGATTTCGCCGGGGCGTTCCAGCCTGTAAATCCGGATGAACTCCCGGATGTTGTCAAGCTCCTGCTGCAGAGTTGAAAGGGCGTCCGGCCGGGAAATACTGTAGTGCATCATGTTGGAGATGGAGGAGACGATGTCGGCAATGGAATCCTCATTTTTATTCAGGGCGAGCCAGCTCACGATGTCCAGCGCGTTATAGAGAAAATGCGGGTTGATCTGCGCCTGCAGGGCGTGCAGAGTGGCGGCGCGTTTATCGTGGTTTTCCCGGATAATCCGTTCCACCAGTTCGTTTTCCCTGCCGATCATATCAGTAAAGCTCTGGCACAGAACCTTCAGCTCAGCGTCCTGATAGGAAGAGAGGAGGGAGGTATCAAAGGTGCGGGTGTCCTCTATGGTGCCGATCAGGGCGGCAAGGGAGATGACCGGCGCGGTGATGCGGCAGGAAAGCAGATACAGAATGCCGATCAGGGCAGGGAAGGAGATAAGGGCGAACAGAACATAGGGAAGTAATGCCCTTCGAACCATCATCTCTATGGTCCTTTGGGGCGTTACGAAGGTCAGAAACAGATCGTTATTCACGGAAGCGGTGCTGACGAGATAACGGTCGTCCAGGAAGTCCTGTGCGTGGAATTCCCCGGCACTTTCCGACGAGGGCAGCAGGGCGGGCGCATTGGGAGAGGCGTACAGGATTTCTCCGTATTCGTTGGTCAGGAAAACACTGCTGTCGGGCGTGGAGACCTGGAGGGTCAGCTTTTTTAAAAACGCCTCCTGCGGGATGGCAATCACGATCACGCCGATATCATGGCTGACGGAGGCGTTCAGATAATAATTCCAGGCACATCTGGCATAGCAAAGCTCGTTTGTATCTTCATTCAGGAAAAAGTAGGGCGACCAGGTTGTACGGAGCGTCCGATGGTACCATTCTTCGGAAGCGACCTTCCGGGAGGAGTAGACACAGCTGGTACGGGATTTGATATCCTCGGATAAAGATCTGGCGTCACAGTGGGAAGAGAGCGGAAGATCTTCGTTCAGATAGAGGAGGAGGCGGCAGTCCAGGTTGGAGGAAAAAAGCTGCTGTCCCAGATAACTGTTAAATTTTTTACGCACAAATTCCCGTGCGCGGAACATATCAAGAGAATTATCGCTGTCCAGGTTCAGCGACGCCCCGATTTCTTCGTCGTTGACCAGCTGAAAGGGAACCATGCCGAACGAGTCGATGTAGCTGGTAAAAATGGTTTCGTTATACGCCTGCAGATTCTTCTGCTGCTGTTCGATCTCCCGGTATAAAACGGAGCGGAAGATGATATAAATCAGAAACCAGGAAATCAGAAATACCATGGACAGGGTACTGCACAGGATCAGAAACATTTTTTTTCGCATAAGGGCCTCCCCGGTTAAAGCTGGCAGTTGCGGTATTCCGTAGGGTTCATCCCTGTTTTTTTCCGGAAAAGGGAAGAAAAATATCCGGCGTCATCGTACCCGCACATATGGGCGATTTCGCTGATGGAATGATGCGGGGAGCGCAGAAGCTCGCGGGCCCGCTCCATCCGCTTTTCCGTCACACAGGCGTTTAGGTTTTTCCCGGCGCTCTGCTTAAAAAGGGTGCTGAGCCAGGAGAGGGTGATGTTCATCTCGTCCGCCATGGCGGAGATGGAAAAATCGGGCTCCGTATAATGGGCCTCGATATACTGCAGGGCATATCGGTAAAGGGCGGAGGTATTGTCCCCCTTTTGCGCCAGCAGAAGGTTCAGAATGTCAAAATACAGCTCCTCCAGATAGTTGGCCTTGGACGCCGGGTTGGGAAGTGAATACCAGGTTTTGAGCGTGTGCGACCGGGAGGACTTTAAGGAATCCGGGGTGAAACGGATCCGGGCCAGATAATCGTAAAGCAGCGTGATCAGGCGGCTTCCCATGATGTCGCACCAGGCCCTGTCCGCCATACAGCTCCTGTACAGAGGAGAATGGAAAAAGTCCTCGATCGCACTGACGTCATGGCGGTGCAGGGCCTGCGCGATTTCCTGCTGATAGCTGCTCTCGCTCATGGCCAGGAGCTTTTTGTGGGAGGCCTCCCGGTCCTGATAGAGCTGTATCAGAATATCCTCCAGCTGCTCCAGCTTTTGCCGGGTGACGGGCTTTAGGATATAATGGTGTACATGGTATTGAATGGCGCTCTGGGCATACGCAAACTCCCGGTAGCCTGAGAGAAGGATAATGGGGATCCCGGACAGAAGCGGCGACTCGTCAATCTGCCGGGCCAGCTCGATGCCGTCCATGTGGGGCATTTTGATATCGGAAATTATGGCGTCCGGGCGGCAGCACTTTAAAAGCTCCAGCGCCTGCAGGCCGTCGGAGACACAGCCGCAGATCGCGCCGCAAAAGCGGGACCAGTGGAGCTGTTCTTTTAACCCGTCTAATACAATCTGCTGATCATCAACCAGCAAAACCTTGAATGTTGTAGCCATTTCGTGCATTCTCCCATTTGATATTTTTTATATATTAGTAAAAGTGACTGATATTGTCAACGCCGGAAAGCGCGAAGTGAAAAAATTTCATAGTGACTGAAAAAACTTCAAATTGTGGGAAGCCGGAGGGGAGACTACAATATGAGTATAACCGCAACGGAGAAAGAATAAAGGGGGATTGAACGTGTCAGAGAAGAAAAGGAAAAACAGGCAGGCCGTAACCCCGTCGGCGATACGGGAAAACATACAGCTGTATCTGCTGATGCTGCCGGTTTTTGTACTGATCATCATTTTTTGCTATGGCCCCATGTTCGGGCTGATCATCGCGTTCCAGGATTATATGCCGGGATCTCCGTTTTTCGGGGAGGGCGTGGACTGGATGGGGCTGCGGCATTTTCAGCGCTTCATCGAAGGAAAATATTTCGGACGGCTGATCAAAAATACGCTGGTGCTGAGCGGATTAAACCTTCTGTTTGGATTCACGGCGCCGATTCTGTTTGCGCTGCTGATCGACCAGGTGAAGCGGATGCGGTTCAAAAAGTTCGCTCAGACGGCCAGCTACATGCCCTATTTCATCTCGACGGTGGTGGTGGCGGGCATGGTGCTCTCCTTTATTGACAAGGGAGGTATGATCAGCAGATTTCTGACGGTATTCGGTCTGCAGGATAAAAACTGGCGGGAGCAGGCGTCGGCCTTCCCGGCCATCTATACGGTCACCAATGTGTGGAAGGGGTTTGGATTCGGAAGCATTCTCTATATTTCCTCCATCACCTCCATCGACCAGAGCCAGTATGAGTCCGCCAGAATCGACGGGGCCAACCGGGGGCAGCAGTGCTGGTATATCACACTGCCGGGGATCCGGAATATCATTGCAATTAATCTGATTATGGCCATCGGCGGGATTCTCGGGACGAACAGTGACCTGATCCTGTTACTGTATACGCCTGCGACCTATGACGTGGCGGATGTAATCGGCACCTACACCTACCGGCTGGGCATTCAGGGCGGACAGTACAGCTACACGGCGGCGGCAGGCCTGTTCATGTCGGCCATCGGATTTGCGCTGACGTATATTGCCAATAAGGTGAGCGATAAGCTGACGGGATTCGGCCTGTGGTGAGGAGGGAGTCATGAAAAACAGAAAGAATATTCATACAATCCGGGAAGGGAATCCGGCGGTGACGGCGCTGCTGTATTTGCTGGTTATCCTGATCTGCATCGTGACCCTGTATCCCATGTATTATGTGCTGATTCTCTCCATCAGCGCGCCGCAGTATGCGGCGAAGATGGACGTATACCTGTTCCCGAAGGGATTTTCCCTGGACGCCTATAAGATGCTGGTGGGGGACGGCGAAATGTGGAGGGCGTACGCCAATACGATCCTCTACACGGTTCCCACAACGTTTCTGATGCTGGTTACAAGCGTGCTGGTCGCCTATCCGCTGACCTTTAAAAGGCTTTTGGGAAGGAAGTATATCAACATGTTTTTGCTGATTCCCATGTACTTTTCCGGCGGTATGATTCCGGCCTTTCTGTTGATCACCAGGCTGGGGCTGTATGCCAGCCCGCTGTCCCAGATCATTCCGGTATGCTTTTCCATCTGGAATATCATCCTGATGAAGGCTTTCTTTTCCAGTATTCCGGAGGGGCTTCGGGAGGCGGCCAGAATTGACGGGGGCGGCGTGGTGCAGATCCTGACCCATATTTATCTGCCCCTGTCCAAACCGATCCTGGCGGTGATTTCGGTCTACACGATTGTGGGCAGATGGAACAGCTGGTTCGACGCCCTGGTGTATCTGCCCAGGACCAACTGGCAGCCGTTGCAGCTGTTTTTGAGGAGAATTCTGGTAGAGAACACGAAACAGGTGACGGATGTGTTAAATCCCGAGATGGCGGCGGAAATGGTGAGGAAACAGCTCTCGGGCGCGCAGCTGAAATATGCGATGATCATTTTTACCACGCTGCCCATCTTGTTTACCTATCCCTTTTTTCAGAAATACTTTGTAAAGGGGGTTATGCTGGGATCGCTGAAGGAGTGAGACGGCCCCGGCTTTCCATAGAGGACAGGCCGAAAAACCATATGCGGAAGTTTTTCAGCCGTGAATTTACACCCGCTAAAGCGGGCGGGAAGGTTAGAAAGGATAATCCCGAAAACGTAACTGTTCAAATGCGGTTTTGTGAAACCGCAGCATGAGGTACAAGGAGGAAATATGGTGAGAAAGAAATGGAAAAGCGGTGCGGCGCTTATACTGAGCGCGCTGATGGTTCTGGGGACGGCAGGCTGCGGCGGGGATGCCAGAGGAACCTCACAGCCTGCGCCGGAGGAATCAGAAGCGGGACAACAGACCGCAGGCCAGGAGCAGGCGGATGACGCGCAGGGCGATCAGGAACAGGCGGCCGGCGGCGATCTGGAAGTGGTGAAGATTCTGGGCAGGAACTATACCTATACCGGGGCAAACGGCAGGACGGTGACGCTCAGGGACTGGTCCACGGAAGGCAGAAGCGAGCGCTGGAAAAAGCTGGAGGAGATACTGGCAGAAAAGGGAGTGAAGCTGGAACTGGATCTGATCGAGCCCGACCAGTTTGACACCACCATTCAGACCATGGCGGCCAGCGGCGAGCTGTCCAACTACGATATGGTGAATATTACCCCTCTGGATGATAAGACAAAGCTGAATCTGGTGAAGCAGGGGCAACTCCAGCCTCTCAGCGACATTCTGGAGAACTATTCGGAAGGCCCTTATAAGGAATTTGCCGCCACGGACGCGGGGCAGTTTTATGAGAAGCGGATGCGGCTGGAGGATGGAAAGATTTACTGGGTGACCGATTTCGGGACAAGTGTCTATGAAGGGGAAGGGACGAACTTTGTTCTGGGCTTCCAGATCCGGCAGGACTGGCTGGACGCCGTGGGAAAAGAGATCCCCACAACGCTGGACGAGCTGTTCGAAACCCTGAAAGCGTTCCAGGAGCAGGATGTGAACCAGAACGGAGAGGCGGACGAGGCGGTCGTGGTAAATTATGGCACTTTCGGGACCGACATTTCCTGCTGGTTCGGGCTGGGAATCGACGTTACCTTTATTGATTCCACGGATGGCAACACGGTGAAGTCTCCCTGGTATCAGGAGCATGTGAAGGAATACATCGCATATATGCAGAAGCTCTATGAAAACGGACTGTTAAAGATGGATGACAGCCAGTCCGGCACATACATGGCCAATAACCAGGTGGCGTGTGTTGCGAACTGGGGGACTGAGATGTGGCTGGAGCCGCAGATTACGGTGCCGGAGGGAGCATCGTATCCCTGGTTTGTACCCTTCCGCATCCAGGCGGTAGAGGGACAGACGCCTCTGTTCCGCGGCGCGAACAAATACAATCCGGGATGGACGGCCACGGCTGTTCCGGCCAGCAGCGATAAGCAGGCGGCCATCGCGAAGATTTTTGACTATCTTGTCACGGATGAGGCCATCAGGCTGACGGAAAACGGAATTGAGGGAGTCAGCTACGAGATGAAGGACGGTATGCCCAGCAATAAGCTGGACGGTTCCCTGGAGAATACGGACGCAGTGGGAATGGCTTTATGGTGTAACGGATCGATTTTCCCGCGTTATCAGATGAATACGGACCTGAGCGAGGAGATGTCAACCACCATTGCCATGGCAGAGACAAACGGCGTGAAAAACAACCAGTCCGGTAAAAAGGATTATACGGTTGCCTGTATTCAGGAGCCGGAGCACAGAATTTTCCATGATATGAACGGCCTTGCCATTCCGACGGCAGAGGAAATCGACCGTACGAATGAGATCAGCACAGATCTGTACACCTATTCCACGGAGCTTTTAACCAAGCTTATTATGGGAGAAAAGAGTCTGGACGACTGGGACAGTTATATTAAGGACCTGCAGGAGCTTGGTCTGGATGAACTGATCTCCATTCATCAGGCGAGATGCGACCGCGCAATGAAATAAGAGGTTTGGGCTGCCGTACCCCCGTGGTGCGGCAGCTGCGCGTCCCGAAGTTAGTGCTGAACACAATGCTGCTTACGCGGCGGATGGGAGGAAAAATGTCAGAGCTGTTTATGCGTTTCCCGGAAGGAAAAGCAAAAGCGTTGACGCTGAGCTATGATGACGGGGTGGAGCAGGACGGACGTCTTATTTCCATCATGAATAAACACGGATTAAAGGGAACCTTCAATCTGAATACCGGCTGTTATGCGCCACAGGGATGTGTGTATCCGGAGGGGGAGATTTACAGACGGATGACGGAGAGGGAGGCGACCACACTGTTTACCGGGAGCGGTCAGGAGGTTGCGGTACACGGACTGACCCATCCCTGGCTGACCCAGCTTGCGGATCCTGTGATGATGCGGGAGCTGTTGAAAGACAGGGAAAATCTGGAGATGCAGTTCCATACAATTGTGCGCGGTCTGGCGTATCCCTTCGGCGATTTTGACGACCACGTGGTAAAGGGAGCGGCGCGCGCCGGTCTGGCCTATGCCCGGACAGCCCTTTCCGACCACAGCTTCAGGATTCCGCAGGACTGGCATCGGTGGACAGCGACCTGTCATCACAATGACCCGGAATTAAAAGAGCTGACACGGAAGTTTGTGACAGGGAAGCCGGACAGGGAAGCGTGGCTGTTTTATCTGTGGGGACACAGCCATGAATTTGATGAGAATGATAACTGGCAGATCATGGAGGAGTTTGCAGAAGAAACAGGAAACCGCGAGGATATCTGGTATGCAACGAATATTCAGATATGCGATTATGTACGATCCTGGAAAATGCTGGAATTTTCCGCGGACGGGAGCAGAGTCAGAAACCCTTCGGCGGCTGCGGTATGGTTTTTGAAAGAGGACAGGGTGTTTGCGGTCAGCGCGGGCTGTGAGATATGCTGTGACTGATCACGGATTATACGGCGTTTCCTTACGGTTTGCGCCGTCGGGCCAGGGGGCGCAATGGAGAGCAATATGAATCAGATGTCAGACTTAAAATTTTTACAGGCAGCGCCGGATACGGGCAATTACTGGTGTACCTGGGACACACAGTTTCGGATGAACGATCCCCAGTCGGGAAAGGATACCGCAAACCTGCGCAATATCCTGACACAGGACTTCCTGTTCGGTGAAAAGGGACTGCTGCCGGCGTATTTTCAGAAGGTGCGGCGGGATCTGTATGTTCTGCTGGACGACGGCTGGGATGTGGGCTTCGATGTGCCGGGGAACGGCCCGGTGAGCGTATTCGGAAGTCTTGAGATGAATGAGGAGAAGTTTCCTGATTTTACGGGAAAGCCCTGGCAGCGTCTGGCGAAAATGCGGGAGAAGGTGTGCAGCCTCGGGTTCCGGGGGCTGGGCCTGTGGATTTGCGCCAACGGGAAAGGGGAGCGGGAGGATGCGCCTTTTTCCATGGAGGAAGCGGCCCGGTACTGGAAAGAGCGGGCAATCTGGTGCCGTCTGTCGGGGGTGGATTACTGGAAGGTGGACTGGGGATATCACTGTCAGGACCCGGCGTACCGGGATCAGATGACGGCGATCGTGAAGGAATTTGCGCCGGACCTGAAAATAGAACATGCGATTTGCAGCGGCCCGCTGACCGGAACCTGGGGAGAGAGCGGGCGCCTGGGGGAGGTGCTCTCCTGCAGCGATTATTTCCGAACCTATGATGTGATCCGGGAATTCACCTACAGCACCACGATCAGCCGTGTCAGGGAAGCCTTTTGCGCGCAGACTCTGCGACGCCATGGCTGCCGCGGCATCCTGAATGTGGAGGACGCCCCTCTGCTGGCGGCGGGGCTGGGCTGTTCGGCGGGCGTGATGCGCCATCCCATCTGGGGCGGCACGGAAACGGATGTGCTGGATTTCGGGCTGAAATGGAATGAAGTGGAGCGTATGCTGCGCTGGCATCGTGTTGCGCCGCCCTTCGGTCTGGGGGAGGCTGAAAATACCTGTTCGCAGGAGGCGCTGGAGGACTGGACAGGAAGATTATCCGGCCCGGATGCGGAGGGGTGGCTGAGAGATATCATTCCCGTCGGTGGGACGATACGGCAGAGCGCGCCCGCCATTCTGGCAAGAAATATGGCACTTCCGAGGGTTGAAGCCAGGGAAGGGGAGCTTCCGTTTCTGGCATGCAGCCGTCACCCACAGACGGGCGCGGTCAGTATTGCGTTTCTGCCCAGAACCTGTGGGGATCATAAGCTGTTTACCCCGAAGGCAGACGTCTGTTTTTCTATGGGTGCTTTCGTAAAGCCGCTGGGTATTTTCGGGGAGTTCGCCGGGGTGACGGTTTATCTGGACGAGGCGGTTACAGGCAGAGTGTTTTTACAGGATTTGTGCCGGGATGCTGCGGTCGATGTGACGGAGCTGGTGGCGGCTGATCCTGGAAGGCTTTCCATTGATTATGAAAAAATCAAAAGCTTCGGATGGCTGGAAAACGATTCGGGCGATCTGTCCGCGCCGGGGTTTATGCTGTGGCAGGAGTAGGATGTCAATCCGGTTTTGAGAGGGACGGGGAAGGGATATGTCGTCGGCCTGCCCCGTCCCTCTCCAGGATAAACTTTTGAAATTACAAAAATGTTACAATCATAAAAAGGATAGGGA
>CANOVJ010000080.1 GCA_947570615.1 uncultured Lachnospiraceae bacterium | reverse complement strand
CTGTGCTGTCCGTAGCCAGGATATCCAGCCTCACCGAACGGTTCAGCAGGTTCTCAACAAATACCTGGGTGCGGACGTCCAGCACCTTTAAATCCGGCTTTTCCAACACAATCTGCAATACCAGTTCTATGCTTGCCGTATCTCCCTCAAAACACTTTGTGAGAAAATCATCATCAAGCAGGCGAAAGCCTCTCAGCCTCTGTAAATCTTCCTGATGTTTCCGGTCTGTCTGCCGCGTCACTGTCAATCTTCCCACCTGCTTTCCCTTCTGTTTTCGTAGTTCCATACTACCATAAGCCTCCTGATTTTACAAGCCGGGCTCAGACGCATAGCGGCGCGCATTTCTGGATCCCGACCTGTTTCCGCTATCGCTTTTTCACATCTTCCGTATCTCATTTTTCATCATACGCCTGATTTTGTCGCCCATGGTTTCCTTACTTGTCTTGCCGAAATGAATCCGCACAATGCAGGTAGTCCGGCCAATCTTCTTCACCAGTGCGGGAGCGTCCGTAGCCGGTGCTGTGGTGGTAGTGGCCTCTGTGATTTTCTCACTGCTCATAAATTCTCCTCTACGCTGTTATCACGGTTCCTCTTTCCTTTTGTCAGCGTTCTCCCAGCACCAGATTGTGGCGGCATATATTCTTTTTCGCTGGATTTCATATACTCGGACAGCCGCTCAATGTACTGTTCCCAAAGAGAAGGAAGTTCCGTTTGGAGTTCTGCAGAAGAACCCTCTCTATCGGCATCTGTCCAGTTTCTGTATTCAAAAAGAAAACCTGTAGTTGTCGAAACAACCACAGGTTTTTATCATATTTCTATTCTTTTTTCCGACTCTGCCTTTTTCCATGAGGGAAAATATTATTACATCCTGAGGGAAAAGAGGAGTGCATCGGGATGCCGAAAAACAACGGGCAGTCTGCCCCGCAAACTGCCCTTCTGTTAAGAAAATCTCTCCCACATTATATATTGGAATAACCCATGAGATCGGAATCTATGGCTCTGGCGGCCTCCCGCCCCTCCCGGATGGCCCACACCACCAGAGACTGTCCCCGGTGCATATCCCCCGCGGTGAACACGTTTTTCACAGAGGTCTCATAGCATCCCGGCTGTGTGCGTACATTGGTGCGCTGATCCAGCGCCACTTTGAAAGCGTCCGTCACGTACTTCTGGCTGCCCAGAAAGCCTGCGGCGATGAGCGCCAGCTCCGCGGGAAGGGTCTGCTCCGATCCGGGAATCTCCTTCATGGCCATACGTCCCGACTCCGGATCCTTCTCCCAGGAGAGCTTCACGATCTTTACCGCCTTCAGATTCCCGTTTTTGTCTTTGACAAACTCCTTCACCGTGGCCTCGTAGATCCGCGGGTCGTGGCCGAACAGGGCGATGGCCTCCTCCTGTCCGTAATCGGTCTTGCAGATTCTGGGCCACTGGGGCCAGCGGTTGTTCTCCGCCCGCCGGTCCGGGGCCTTGGGCATCATCTCGATCTGGGTCACGGACTTGCAACCGTGACGGATGCAGGTTCCCACACAGTCGTTTCCGGTGTCGCCCCCGCCGATGATCACCACATTTTTCCCCGCGGCGCTGACAAACTCCTTCTCCCCGGCCGCCGGGGTTTTGTCCGCGGCGTCGCTTCCCGCGCTGCCGCCTCCGGTCTTCCGGGAGGACTTTTCCGCAGGTTTCTGCCCGAAATCCGTATCCAGAAGCCGTTTCGTGTTGGCCCCCAGGAAATCCACCGCGAAGAAGATCCCCTTCGCATCCCGCCCCGAAACATTGATATCCCTGGGGCTGGAAGCGCCGCAGGCGAGCACCACCCGGTCAAAGTCCTTTAAGAGCTTTTCCGCTTTCAGATCCTTCCCCACGTCCACGCCGGTGACAAAGGTCACGCCCTCCGCCTCCATCACTTTAATTTTCCGCTCCACGATCCGTTTTTCCAGCTTCATATTGGGAATGCCGTACATGAGAAGGCCGCCCGGCCGGTCGGAGCGCTCGTAGACGGTGACGCTGTGGCCCCGTTTGTTGAGCTGATCCGCCACCGCCAGACCACTGGGGCCGCTTCCCACCACCGCCACGCTCTTTCCCGTCCGGACCCTGGGCGGTCTGGGATCGGCGTAGCCCTTCTCGTAGGCATTCTCAATGATGGCGTACTCATTTTCCCTGGTGGCCACCGGCTCCCCGATGAGGCCGCAGGTACAGGCCGCCTCGCACAGGGCCGGGCACACCCGGGAGGTAAACTCCGGGAAGCTGTTGGTCTTGACCAGACGGTAGTAAGCCTGCTCCCAGTTTCCAATATACACCAGGTCGTTCCATTCCGGCACCAGATTGTGCAGAGGGCATCCGCTGGTCATCCCGCCGATGGTCATCCCCGACTGGCAGAAGGGAACGCCGCACTCCATACAGCGGGCCCCCTGGAGTTGCTGCCGCTCCCTGGGGAGATGCTCATGAAATTCCCTGAAATCTCTGATTCTCTCCTTCGGGTCTCTGTCCCTTAAGACCTCCCTTTTATAATCCATGAATCCTGTTGGTTTTCCCATTTTTCAGTCCTTTCCGCCCTGCTCCCTGGCCGCATAAAACGCCTCGATCTGCGCCTGCTCCGCGCTGAGCCCCTTTTCCTCCATCTGCACGATACTGGTGAGGATCCTTTCGTAATCGCAGGGAATAATCTTCTTAAACTTCGGCAGAAACTCCATGAAATGATCCAGCACCTCTCTGCCCTTTTCGGAGCTGGTCAGTGCCACATGCTCCCGGATCATCTCCCTGAGCTCCATCACGTCATACTTGGAGGTTACCTCCCGGGAGGAAACCATCTCCTTGTTGAGACGGATATAAAGGTCGTTGTCCTCATCCAGCACGTAGGCGATGCCGCCGCTCATGCCCGCCGCAAAATTCTTCCCGACAGGACCCAGCACTACTACCCGGCCGCCGGTCATGTACTCGCAGCCGTGATCGCCCACGCCCTCCACCACCGCGACAGCGCCGGAGTTGCGCACACAGAACCGCTCGCCCGCCACGCCGTTGATGAACGCCTTGCCGCTGGTGGCCCCGTAGAGCGCAACATTTCCTGTTATAATGTTGTCCTGCGCCTTAAAGCGGCTCCCCTTCGGCGGGTAAATGATAAGCTTTCCGCCGGAAAGGCCCTTCCCAAAGTAATCGTTGCTCTCTCCCACCAGCTCCAGTGTCAGTCCTTTGGGGATAAACGCGCCAAAGCTCTGGCCCCCGGCCCCGGTGCAGTGGATCCGGTAGGTGTCCTCCTCCAGATCATCCCCCAGCCTTCTGGTGATCTCGGATCCGAGAATGGTTCCAAAGGCCCTGTCCGTATTCTTTACCTCCACCTCAAGGCTGTGTCTGCTCCTTCCATCTATGAACCTGTCCAGCCGCCTGAGCAGAATCCGCTCATCCACCGTATTCTCCAGTTTAAAGTCATACACCTGGCCTGGATCGAAGGTCACCTTTTCCCCGCTGCCCGCATAGGGATTGGAGAGGATCCGGCTCAAATCCACCTGCTTCTGGCTCTCCGTCAGGGAATCCCTGACCTTCAGAAGCTCCGTGCGTCCTACCAGCTCATCCACCCTGCGCACCCCCAGTCTGGCCATATATTCCCGCAGCTCCTGGGCGATAAAGCGCATGAAATTCATCACATATTCCGGCTTTCCCCTGAAATTTTTGCGCAGCTCCGGGTTCTGGGTGGCAATCCCCACCGGACAGGTGTCCAGATTGCACACCCGCATCATCACACAGCCCATGGTCACAAGGGGAGCCGTGGCAAAGCCGAACTCCTCCGCCCCCAGGATTGCCGCGATGGCCACATCCCGGCCGGTCATGAGCTTGCCGTCGGTCTCGATCCTGACTTTGTTGCGAAGGCCGTTCATGATCAGGGTCTGATGGGTCTCTGAGAGCCCCAGCTCCCAGGGAAGCCCCGCGTTGTGGATGGAGCTGCGGGGGGCGGCCCCCGTGCCGCCGTCATACCCGGATACCAGAATCACCTGGGCCCCTGCCTTGGCCACCCCGGCCGCCACCGTCCCCACGCCCGCCTCGGAGACCAGCTTCACGCTGATCCTGGCCTGCCGGTTGGCGTTTTTCAGATCATAGATCAGCTCCGCCAGATCCTCGATGGAATAGATATCATGATGGGGCGGAGGGGAGATCAGCCCCACTCCCGGCGTGGAATGTCTGGTTTTGGCGATCCAGGGATAAACCTTACCGCCGGGCAGATGCCCGCCCTCGCCGGGCTTGGCCCCCTGGGCCATCTTGATCTGGATCTCATCCGCGCTGACCAGGTACCTGCTGGTCACGCCGAAGCGCCCGGACGCCACCTGCTTGATGGCCGAGCACCGGTTGATCCCGTCCTCGCCTGCGGTAAGGCGCTCCAGATCCTCCCCGCCCTCCCCGGAATTGGAACGGCCGTGGAGCCGGTTCATGGCGATGGCCATGGTCTCGTGGGCTTCCCTGGAGATGGAACCATAGGACATGGCTCCTGTCTTAAACCGGGTGACGATGGACTCCACGCTCTCCACCTCCTCCAGGGGAACGCCCTCCCTGGGGAAATTGAAATCCATCAGACCGCGAAGATTTTTTACCGAGGTTTCATCGTTGACCAGCGCAGTATATTGTTTGAAAAGCTGATAATCCCCCTCCCTGGTGGCTTCCTGCAGCAGATGGATGGTTGCGGGATTGTAAAGATGCTCATCCGCCCCGCTGCGCATCTTGTGATGTCCCAGGCTGTCCAGGGTCAGATCATTCTCCAGCCCCAGGGGGTCAAAAGCCTGGGAGTGAAGAGCGTCCACCTGCTTTTCGATATCCGTGATTGTAATCCCTCCCACACGACATACTGTGTGGGGAAAATACCGGTTAATCACTTCCTGATCGATACCGATGGCCTCGAATATCTGGGATCCCTCATAGGACTGGATGGTACTGATCCCCATCTTGGAGGCAATCTTCACGATACCGTGGAGAATGGCGTTGTTGTAGTCCTCCACCGCCGCATAGTAATCCTTATCCAGGATATGATCGTCGATCAGTTCCCTGATAGACTCCTGCGCCAGGTAAGGGTTGATGGCGCAGGCCCCGTAGCCCAGCAGCGTGGCAAAGTCGTGTACCTCTCTGGGCTCCCCGGACTCCAGGATCAGCGCCACGCTGGTCTTTTTTTTCGTCTCCACCAGATGCCGGTTTAAGGCGGAGATGGCAAGCAGGGACGGGATCGCCACATGGTTTTCGTCCACTCCCCGGTCGGAGAGCACCATGATATTTACGCCGTCCCGGTAAGCTCTGTCCACCTCCACAAACAGACGGTCGATGGCCCGCTCCAGACGGGTATTTTTGTAATAGGTGATGGGAATGACCTCCACCTTGAATCCATCCCTCTTCATACTCCTGATCTTCATCAGATCGGTTCCTGTGAGAATGGGATTGTTCACCCGCAGCATCCGACAGTTTTCGGGAATCTCCTCCAGGATGTTTCCATCCGTGCCCACATAGACCGTGGTGGAGGTGACCACCTCCTCCCGGATGGCGTCGATGGGCGGGTTGGTCACCTGTGCAAAGAGCTGTTTAAAGTAGTGGAACAGGGGATGATGCGTTCGGCTCAGCACCGGGAGGGGCGTATCCACCCCCATGGCGGCGATGGCCTCCCCGCCGTTTCTGGCCATGGGCAGAATACTGTTCTTTACCTCCTCGTAGGAGTACCCGAAGGCCTTCTGCATCCGCTGTCGCTCCTGTCTGGTAAACTCCGGCGCCCGCTGGTTGGGAATCTTCAGATCGTGGAGATGTACCAGGTTCCGATCCAGCCATTCCCCGTAGGGCTGACGGGAGGCGTAGGTCTCCTTGAGCTCCTCATCGTCTGTCACCCTTCCCCTGAGCGTATCCACCAGAAGCATCCTGCCCGGGCGCAGCCGCTCCTTTACCAGGATTCTGGCAGGATCGATGTCCAGCACTCCCACCTCCGAGGAGAGAATAAGTGTATCGTCGTCGGTGATCATATACCGGGAGGGACGAAGACCGTTCCGGTCAAGAACCGCTCCCATCACGTCTCCGTCACAGAAGAGAATGGAGGCCGGGCCGTCCCAGGGCTCCATCATGGTGGCATAATACTGATAAAAATCCCTTTTGTGCTGGGACATGGTCCGATTGTTGGCCCAGGGCTCCGGGATGGTGATCATCACCGCCAGCGGAAGCTCCATGCCGCTCATCACCAGAAATTCCAGCGTGTTGTCCAGCATGGCCGAATCCGAGCCCGCCGTGTTCACCACCGGAAGCACCTTGTGCAGCAGCCCCTTTAAGTGCTCCGACTCCATATTTTCCTCCCGGGCAAGCATCTTGTCCGCGTTGCCCCGGATGGTATTGATCTCCCCGTTGTGGACGATGAAGCGGTTGGGATGAGCCCGCTCCCAGCTGGGATTGGTGTTGGTGGAAAAACGGGAATGCACCATGGCGATGGCCGACCGGAAATCCGGATCCTGCAGATCCGGGAAAAAGGTGCGCAGCTGTCCCACCAGAAACATCCCTTTATACACGATGGTCCGGCTGGATAAGGACACTACGTAGGTATTGTCCGAGGACTGCTCGAACACCCGCCTTACCACATAGAGAAGCCGGTCAAAGGCCACTCCCCTTTCCACTGCGGCGGGCTTTTTGATAAAGGCCTGCATGATATGGGGCATACACTCCACCGCCTTATGACCCAGAACCGATGGCATGGTGGGCACCTGACGCCAGCCAAGGAAGGTCAGCCCCTCCTTTTCCACAATAATCTCGAACATCTTCCGGGCCTGATTCCTGCGAAGCTCCTCCTGGGGAAAGAAAAACATGCCCACGCCGTACTCCCTCTCCTGGCCGAGGGAGATGCCAAGGGGCTGCGTCACCTTCTTAAAAAAGGTATGCGGAATCTGGGTCAGAATCCCGACGCCGTCGCCGGTTTTGCCCTCCGCGTCCTTCCCGGCCCGATGCTCCAGATTCTCCACGATCTTAAGGGCGTTCTCCACGATCTCACGGCTCTTTCGCCCCTTAATATTCACGCAGGCCCCGATCCCGCAGTTATCGTGCTCAAACTCCTGCCGGTAAAGAGGCGCTACCGGACGGGTATTTTTTACATCAAACATGTGATCTACCTCCCTGTTATTGCTCTCATAAAAGAAGGTCGCAAAGAGCCCTTTCGTGCGCCTCTTTGCGACCTGTGAAATATACTATACACCTGTTTCTTCCGGTTGTAAATAATGAATATTTTGCAAATTGTCAGATTATCAGATAATTTATTCTTTCTATTTATATTGTCGTTATATTTATGCTTTGGGCGGAAAATTACTGTAATTTATTTTTTTGTTGTAATTTCCCGGATCTATGTTATAATTCTGGTATGGGGCATTAGCGCAGTTGGGAGCGCGCCACACTGGCAGTGTGGAGGTCACGGGTTCAAGTCCCGTATGCTCCATTTCTTAATTATCTCATCTGTTTGTTCTGTATCATCTGTTTCTATTTCAGGGCAGTAGCTTTTTTCGTAATTTTCTGCACCGTTTCACTTTATTCATTCCATTATCAGATATTCAAAATAAATAAACTTTGTATATCAGATATTATAAATTTTCAGAAAGGATGTGAAAGCATGACATTAACAAAGGAAGATCTGAAGGCAATAGCTGGAATGATAGAGAAAATGGGCTCCTCTATTAAAGAAGATTTACGGCAGGAAATGAGGGAAATGAATACCTCTCTCAGAAACGACATGCAGGAAATGAATACCTCTCTCAGAAACGATATGCGGGAAATGAACGACAGGATTACCAATATAGAACTGCATCTCGAAAACGTCACCGACTGGAATATAAGACTTATAGCCGAGAACTTTATTGAACTGACCAACAAGCTCAATCAGGCGATTCCAGCCGCCGATAAGAATCTGGCCTTTGAAGTTAAGGTCAACTATCTGGCCGTGGAGGTTGAACGGCTTAAGGAGGCCGTCGCCGCTATAAGGGACAGAATCGCATCATAGCCCGGTCAGGAAGCTGACAAAATTTTTCATTTTTTTCTCCCGTTTATCCTTCTTCCCACATACCAAAGGCAAACTGCCGTCCCCGCCAGGGAAAACGCAATCACGCCGACGCTCACCGGCCTGCTCATATCTGCCAGGGTATTGTGATAAGTCATTGCGTAAATGCTCACATTGGCCACCCCGTGGAACAACACCGGCGCAGCAAAGCTTTCATACCTTTCGTATGTCCAGGCGATCAGAAGCCCCAGAAGGGTTCCATAGAGGGCCTGCACCCAGTTTCCATGATAGCAGCCAAAAAACAGAGATGAAACCACAAGGGCAATACGGATGCCGAAGCACCGTTTCATCCTGTTATAGATCAGTCCCCGGAACACCGCTTCCTCCGCCACAGGAGACAGAATTCCATACAGAAAAAGACCGAACGCAAAATCCACGCCATACTGCGCCCGGGCCGTCCGGACATAACTCTGGGAACCATCCGTAATGCCCTGCAGGGAAAAAATCAGATTGAGGGCTAACGCCGACAAAAAAGCCAGCGCGCCCAGAACTGCATATCGGGTCACCACCGCCTCCATACCGCCCCGGACAGGCGAAGCCGCGTCCTTCGTCTTCCCATAATCATCCCGGCTTTCGAAGCGGATCTCCTCCCATACCGCCCTGCGGATAGCCGCCACTCCTGCCAGAATCGCCAGTCCGTTGATCATCCCTCTCACCGTGTATGCGTTGTCCGTCAGAAAATCCGAAAGTCCCTCGCTCCCGCCCGTCATGATTCCGTCCAGTCCCGCCCAAAGCAGGATCTCCGTCGCATCGTGGACAACAAAATAAAGCAAAAGCGGAAGAAGCAAATACACCGTTTTACGCAGGGAACTCCAGGAGGCAATCTCCTCCCTCTCCCACCTTGCGCTGATCATTCTGAAAAAATGTCCCATTCAAACTCTCCTTTTGCGGCACCGGGCTTCACCGGAAATTTCCGCCGCCCTGCCCCGACATCAAATCTCTTCCCGGTTCATTTCCTGTTCAGCCAGAAGAAACGCTTCCAGCTCCGCGACCGTGTCCGCGATAAACTCCACTCCAAAACGGCGGAGGGCATACTGCACAGATTTCGTGATGCCCTCCGCCGGATCAGTAAGAGTTCCGTCCAGATCAAACAGACAATATTCAAACATATCCTTTTCCCGTATCCGCTCTGCGGACAATCCTTCCGACCAACTCCTGCGCCGCCTCTGCCGCCGTCTCACTCCTTAAGCGGCCCCTGCTACTTAATATCCAGCTTTGCAAAAATATCGCCCAGGCTGGTACCAAAGCTCTCCCTGGAGCTGTATCTGGCAGTATCCACCTTTTCGACCTCGTCCGCTTCCTGCGTTTCAGAGACGGCCTTCATGCTCAGAGAAATCTTTCCGTCGTTGGTGTTTAAGACCTTCACCTTTACGGTATCTCCCACCGACAATACCTCGGAAGGCTTTTTGATCCTTCTCTGACTGATCTGGGAAATATGAACCAGCCCGCTTAAACCGTCGTTCAGATCCACAAAAGCGCCGTAGGGCTGAAGACTCTCCACTGTTCCCTCCAGAATCGTTCCGGGAACCAGCATGGCCACCCTGTGGTCGCGAGCCTCCCTGGCCTTCTCTCTGAGAATCTCTCTGGCGGATAATACCAGCTTTTTCTTTTCTCTGTCCACGGTTATGACCCGAACAGTCAATTCTCTGCCCTGAAAGACATTCAGATCCTCCACGTAGGAGATATCGAGCTGAGATGCAGGGATAAACCCTCTGATTCCTTCCAGATATGCCACCGCTCCGGCCTTGACAATCTCACTGACTTTCACAGTCAATTCCGTCTTTTCCTCCAGATAACGATCCAGCACATCCCATGCCAGAACCGCGTTGGCCTCCTTGCGTGAAAGAAGAATATTCCCCTGTCCGTCGTCCATCTTAACCACGCTGGCTTCAATCACATCCCCGATCTTCACATCGTCCGGCAGCGAAAAGCCGGGATCGTCGCTCATGTCCGTTGCCCTGATGATTCCCTGGGTGTAATATTTCAGATCCAGAGTGACCTCCTGCTCGTTCACGTCGATCACCGTTCCCTGGATCACATCCCCCTCGTTTATTTTCCGGAAGGAAGCCTCCAGCTCCACCTCATAGTCCTTCATTGTTTCTTCCATAACCTCGTGTACCCTTTCCTTTCCGCTCCTGCCCGCAATATCCATTGCCCGCAGTACACATCGTTGCGTCACTCCTGAGCCTGCGGATACAGTTTATCACACTTTGCGCTTTTTTGAAATTCAAACCTTTTACTAATTGTAAAAAATTTTATAAAAATTATCGTAAAAGGAGGCTACTGTGCGTCCGGAAGATAAGTGGGCGCATTTTTGGGGCTTTTTCCTTTGATCACCTTATGATAATACGAATAGGTCATAGCCTCCCTCTCGCCGAAGGCCTCGGCCCCTTTTACCTCTCCCAGAAATACCGTATGGGTAGCGGTCTCCATCCGGTCGATCACCTGACAGGCGATATATCCGCAGGAATCCGTCACCACCGGAAGATAATCCTCCACACTGTACGCCACCTCTGAAAACTTGTCCGTATCCCTGCCGGAACGAAAGCCGAACGTACCTATAATTGAGGGAAGGGTATCCTCCGCAAGAATGGATATGGCAAAGCGTCCCGTCTCCTGAATACACTTGTTGGTGTGATTATCATGATTGATGCTCACCGCAACAGTCGCCGGCGAGGAGGTAATCTGCATGGCGCTGTTGGCCGTACATCCTGTCGGTTTCCCGTTATCCCACGTACTGACTACATAGACGCCGTAGGAGAGTTTATGAAATACATTTTTATTCATACTGATTTCCTTTCCAAAACAACGGATGCCAGGCTGCGCCAGTCATCCTTATGTTAACAAAAGCTGCCGCGCCCCGCGGGTCAGCTTATTATGATAACAGTAATGGTTACTGTTATAGTTTATCCTCTTTTCCAGTTTCTGTCAACCGAATTCCTTCCGGCACGGTCTCATGAATGCAGGAAATTCCCGAATTGCCTTCAGCCCCTCCCTGCACGGCAGGCGTTTCTCTTCCCTGCACAGCCTTCCGAAGAAAAATCCTCTCTCAGTCGCCGTCCCATCCGTATTTCTTCATATCCACGCAGCCGTTGGCCTTCAGCTCCACTCCCTCCTCCATAAGCAGCCTTTTCTGGGCGGCAAAGCCGGGCGCTAAGCGCCCCGCATGGTTCACTACCCGGTGACAGGGATAATCTCCGTAATACTCCGCCATACCAAGTATCTTTCCCACAAGCCGGGCATTTTTATCCCTGCCTGTGAGTCTGGCAATCTGCCCATAAGAAGCGACCCTTCCTGCCGGGATCTCATCCACGACAGAAAGGATCTCATAGACCAGCGCTTCGTCCAGTATCCTGTTCATCTGCGGAGCCTGAACCTTCCCACGGAAACCTTGAGCTCCTCAGCCTGACTGTAAAGCTCCTGGGCAGAGGACGCCGACTTTTCCGCCGTTGCGGCGTTGGTCTGAACCACATCCGAAATCTGCTTCATACCGATGGAAATCTGATGGAGGGCCTGGGACTGCTGCGCGGCCGCGCCGGCAATGCGCTCCACCAGCTTTGTGGAATTCTGCGCGCCGGACACCCCATCCGAGAGCGCAAGGGTGGTCTCCTCCGAGAGCGCCGTTCCCTGCCGGACAAAAGCCATGGAATTTTCGATCAGGCCGGTGATATCGCTGGCCGCCACCGCGCTCTTGTTGGCAAGGCTGCGCACCTCCTCGGCAACCACGGCAAAGCCCTTGCCGGCCTCTCCCGCCCGGGCCGCCTCCACGGCGGCGTTGAGCGCCAGTATATTGGTCTGGAAGGAAATGTCATCGATGGTCTTGATGATCCCCTCGATCTGGCGGGAAGCCCCGGAGATATCCTCCATGGCGGTGGTAAGCTCAGCCATTTTCTCACTGCACACCTCCAGCTGCGTGGCCGCCTTCAGACTGCTCTCCCGTGCGTCCTGGGCATCCGCGGAAGCGCTGTCCACCTGGCCGGAGAGATCCTGCACACTGGCGGTAAGCTGCTCCACCGCTGACGCCTGTTCCACCGCTCCGTTGGAGAGCACCTGGGCGTCGGCGGCCATCTTCTCCGATTCCCGGGACACCTGCTCCGCCGTCATGTAGATCTGGGAAAGCGCCTTATTCAGCGCCTCCAGAATCTGCTTCATGGCGTTCTGGATCGGAACGAACTCTCCCCTGTACTGTGCGGTAATCTCCAGATCCATTTTTCCATCCGCCATCTGAGAAAGCTTGTCGTCAATGTCGCTTATGTATTTTTTCAGCTCCCGTTTGGTCTCATGGATGGATTCCACCAGCATGCCGATCTCCGAGGTGTTGGACGTGAGCGGGAACGGGGCGGAGAGATTTCCTCTGGAGATTTCTCCCATCTGGTTCCTCACCGCAATCACCGGGCGAAGCACGCTGCGCCTGGTAAATACCATACTCGCGATCAGCAGAATCACCACGATCACAAGGATCACTGTCATACTTGTCTTGATCTGTTCCGTCTCCTCCACAAGGGCGTTTACCTGGTCAAGGGATCTGGCGTCCAGATCCGCCAGAAAAGCCTCCTTCAGGGCGTTGATCTTTGCAATGGAGCTGCTGTAATCCTCCCCGTACACATAGGCCACGGCCTCCTCCATCCTGCCGGCCTGCACATTGTTCATGGCTTCCTCCTCAAGAGGCACCAGCGTATTGGAGAGCGCGGACATCTCGTCGATCATGGCCTGTTCCTCCTGCGTGATTCCGATCTCCTGCAGGGCGGCCACACCGATCTCGCGGTTCTTCAGGTTGTTGATCTCATTCCAGTAATTGTCATAGTGCTCCTGAAAGCCGGTAGCCGCAAAGGCCCTTACCTCATTGGTAAGATACGCCGACCCGTTCATGAACCTGTTGGCATTGTAGGTCAGCGCAAACCGATCCTCGTTGGCCTGATCCAGCCGGTTGTTCACATCCCTGTAATTGGACAGGGAAACCACCAGAAACAGAAGCGAGAGGATGGAAACCCCGTTAAGTATTAATGATAAAACTGACTGACTGATTGCTTTCTTCATTTCGTCTGCTCCTTTCAGCGCCTGACAGTATACCGCTGTTTCCAGTTTACAGAAATCCCGAGGAAATTTCAACAAAAAATCCAAAGATTTTTCCGGATATTTTTCCAGATTTAATCAAAGTGAAAAACTCCCCGCCATGATTCTTTGTTCATCCCGCCCGTAAAAATTCAGTTTTTCTGTAAAATCGTTGATAAAAGCTGTGAAATCCGCTCACGCAGCTCTTTAAGACTCTCAAACGCTGTCGCGCCGGGAAAGGCGGCCTTCACGATATCGCCTCCAAATTCATGAATCAGGATTCCGTTAAAGACCTTTTCCGCAACATCCTCCGCCCTCTCCCCCTCCCAGTAGCCCTGCAAAAATGCCGGATGAGACCGATACTCGAACAAAAGCAGGGAGGGCTCGTAGCACCTGGGAGCCAGCACGGCGTCCGCAAAATCGATGACCAGCAGCTCCCCGTCTTCCCCCACCAGTATATTATCCGCGCACAGATCCCCGTGGGTAAACACAAATTCTCCCGGATTTATCCCGGCCAGATACGCCTCCCTCTCCCTCAAAAACCCCTCCGCGTACGGTTTCCAGCGCCGGCTCCTGTCGGGGTCCGAGATGACCTGTATTCTGTTAAAGGGCTCGCAGGGAACGTTCATGGCGTCCGTGAGGGTACGAAGCCGCCTTCCCAGCCGAAACTGTCTTTCCCCGTCCGAGGCGGCCAGCTCCTGCCCCAGCTCTCTTCCCGCAATGTAATCCATGATAATATAGGCAAAACAGTACCTGTCCCGGATCTCTCCGAAGGCTTCCACCCTGGGGATGGAAATCCCCGCATCTCCCGCCTTCGCGGCAAAACTGGCGGCGAAAAGCTCCGTCCGCCTGCCGTCTGTCTGGTCCATCCCCGACTGCGGCGGCGCATAAATCTTCACCACGTAGTCCCCCACCCGGAACACCGCGTTGGTGCCCGGGGTAAGATGAGTGATCTTTGCCTGGGGAAGACGCTCCTTATCAAAAATATGTCGAATCAGCTTTTCAAAGGCCGGAACAGACTGGAAAATCCGCCCCCAGTCCTCCCAGCACTCGATTCTTTCCGTAAATAAGTGTTCCATTATTCTGTTCCTTTCTGACATGTTTCCAGATGGATCACCTTCTGCACCCATCCCTTATAAAATTCCTCCTCATGGGAGACCAGCAGCACCGTCCCCGGGAATTCCTGCAAAGCCTCCTTCAGAGCCTCCTTCGCCAGCGCGTCCAGGTGGTTGGTGGGCTCGTCCAGTATCAGGAAATTACATGACACAAGCGTCATAAGACACAGCCTCACCCTGGCCTGCTCCCCGCCGCTCAAAGTTCCCACCGGCTGCGCGGCGTGTTTCTCCGAAATCCCGCACCTTGCCAGGAGCCTGCGGACCTCCTTCACGGATCTGTCCGGACAGGCGTCGCCGACAATCTCTATGGGCGTCCTGCCGGATGCGAAAGACGCAGGCTCCTGCGCGAAACAGCCCGTCACCACCTGCTCTGAAAACCTGAATTCCCCCTTCATGGCGGGGAGAGCGCCGGTCAGAGTCTTAAGCAGCGTGGTCTTCCCGATTCCGTTAAAGCCGGTGACCGCCACCTTCTGTCCCCCTGTGACGGAAAAGCTGATGCCGGACAAAATAGGATAGTGATACCCCACCGCCAGGCGCTTCACACAAAGGTGCTCCGTATTGGTAAGGGGAAGCGGCGGAAAACGAAAGGACGGCCGGATCTCCTTCCCGGACAGGGCCTCCATCTTATCCATACGCTCAAGCTGCTTTCTGCGTCCTTTGGCCATCCTGGACTTTCTTCCCGCGATATTTTTCCGGATAAACTCCTGCGTTTTCTTTATTTCTCTCTGCTGGGCCGCATACTGACGCACATAATCCTCCCGGAGCATGGCCTTCTTTTTCAGGAACTCCGAATAGCTTCCATAATATTTCGTCAGCCGCTCATTGTCAATATCGCAGATGCGCCCCGCGATTCGCTCCAGAAAGGCGAAGTCGTGGGACACCGCCAGAAACGCCCCCGGAAAACCGGCGAGATATTCCGCCAGCCATGAAATATGCTCCTGATCCAGAAAATTGGTGGGCTCGTCCAGCAAGAGCACATCGGGCTTTTCCAGGAGGAGCTTGCCCAGGATCGCTTTGGCCCGCTGCCCTCCGCTCATCTTCCCGATAAGCCGTTCCATCCCCAGCTCGGACAGCCCAAGTCCCCCGGCCACCTGAGCGATCCGCGTATCCACCGAATAAAAATCATGGCTCTCCAGCCGCTCCTGACATGCCGCCGCACGCTTTATCCTCTCCGCCGCATCCTCCCCCGACGCCTGTTCATAGAGCCTCATCATCTCCTTTTCTGTCTGATAAAGCTCCGCAAAGGCCGATTTCAGAAAAGCCTCCAGGGTAAGCCGCTGGTCGATGTCTGCATACTGATCCAGCCAGCCCACGGACACGCCGCTCTGCCAGAGGACCTGCCCGGCGTCGGGAACCACCTCCCCCATACAGATTTTGATCAGCGTGCTCTTCCCCGCGCCGTTGGGCCCCACAATGCCGATGTGCTCTCCCTTATTCAATGTAAACTCCGCATTTTTATAAAGCCGGACATCCCCCCAGGTATGGGTCAGCTCCTTAATTTCCAGTAAACTCATGACGAATCCCTCCCTTAATTCCTCTGCGTATCCCTGCCCGCGCACAATCGAGTAGGAGGTAGGCGATTATTTCGCCTATCGACCTCTCACACCACCGT
>CANOVJ010000079.1 GCA_947570615.1 uncultured Lachnospiraceae bacterium | reverse complement strand
TCAATACTTCCGGCATTTAAGAAGTAGCTTTCAGGTATGTCGTCATGCTTTCCTTCCAGAATCTCCTTAAACCCGCGGATGGTCTCCGTAATGGGTACATACTTACCTGAATATCCGGTAAACTGCTCTGCCACGAAGAAAGGCTGCGACAGGAATCTCTGTACCTTTCTCGCGCGGGATACTACCAGCTTATCGCTCTCAGAGAGTTCGTCCATACCAAGAATCGCAATGATATCCTGTAATTCCTTATATCTCTGCAAAATCTCCTGCACGCCTCTGGCCACCTGATAGTGCTCCTCACCCAGAATTCTGGGATCCAGGATTCTGGAGGTGGACTCAAGAGGATCCACCGCAGGATAGATCCCCAGCTCCACGATTGACCTGGACAGAACGGTGGTTGCGTCCAGATGGGCAAATGTAGTCGCCGGAGCAGGGTCCGTCAGGTCGTCCGCAGGCACATATACTGCCTGTACGGAGGTGATGGAACCATTCTTCGTGGAGGTGATACGCTCCTGCAAAGCGCCCATCTCCGTCTGCAGCGTAGGCTGATAACCTACCGCTGAGGGCATACGGCCAAGCAGAGCGGAAACCTCCGAGCCTGCCTGGGTGAAACGGAAAATATTGTCGATGAAAAGAAGTACGTCCTTTCCACCCTTGTCACGGAAATACTCCGCCATGGTAAGGCCGGAAAGCCCAACCCTCATTCTGGCTCCGGGGGGCTCGTTCATCTGACCAAATACCATGGTGGTCTTGTCGATAACGCCCGACTCCTTCATTTCATAGTAAAGATCGTTCCCTTCCCTGGTTCTCTCGCCAACGCCGGTGAACACGGAATATCCGCCGTGCTCTGTGGCGATGTTGCGGATCAGCTCCTGGATCAGAACCGTCTTACCAACGCCTGCGCCTCCGAACAGACCGATCTTACCACCCTTCTGATAGGGGCAGAGAAGGTCTACCACCTTGATACCGGTCTCTAACAGCTCCTGCTGGGTGGACTGCTCTACGAACTCAGGCGCGGGCCTGTGGATAGGCTCAAAGGTCACGTCCGTGGGGGCCGGCCTGTTGTCGATCGGCTCTCCCAGTACGTTAAACATACGTCCGAGAGTGTTCTCACCCACCGGAACGCTGATAGGAGCGCCGGTTGCAATCGCTTCCATTCCTCTTACCAGTCCGTCGGTAGAACCCATGGCGATACATCTGACCGTATCATCACCCAGATGCTGGGCCACCTCCACGATCAGCTCTTTTCCCTCCTTCAGGGGAATTCTGATCGCTTCGTTGATCTCCGGCAGGGTACCGCCTGTGAATTTAATATCCAGAACGGCGCTGATAATCTGTGTAATCTTCCCCGGGCATGTGGTATCGCCCGTCATTTTATCTGCCATTTTTCCTCCATTCCTTCCCAATAAAAACACGAAAAAATTTTATATAAATTCTTTTCGGGGAAATAAGTTTCCTTTATTTCTGCGGTTTCCCGGATAAAATCGCGCTCGCCTCCCTCCGGGGTGCCGCATTCGCTTTCCCGGGGAGAACTGTTTTTGTCTCTCCTTACGAAATCGCGTTTGCTCCCGCTATGATCTCCGTCAGCTCCTGCGTGATGGAGCTCTGACGCGCTCTGTTATAGAGGAGCGTGAGCTGATCTATCATTTCTTCCGCATTGCTGGTAGCTGAATCCATCGCCTGCATTCTGGCTCCGTTTTCACTGGCTACCGACTCGATCATACCGCCGTAAATCAGACTCGTGATATACTTGGGTATGAGCAGATTCAGCGCCTCCTCATCCTCGGGCTCAAAGTTCATGGGCGCTTCCCTCAGGAGTGAATCGCTCGAGAGCGCATCGCCTGAGAGCGCCTCGCTCTTATTATCCGCCGTCCCTTCGCCGCCGTCCGGTTCTCCCTTCATCTCCACGGGGAGAAGCTTAAGCAGAGTCGGAATATGTACCACCGTGTTTTTAAAGCCGGTGTACGCAAGATAGATCTCGCTGATCTCGCCCCTGGAAAAAGCCTCCAGCACTTCCCTGCTGATCGCCATGGCATCCGCATAGGCAGGCTCCTCGATCACATCCGAGTAGTCGGCCCTCACCTCATACCTTCTCTGCAGAGCGTCTCTGCCTTTTTTTCCGATCGCATAGACTGCCAGTTCCTCATCGGCCAGCTCCCCCTTCGTGATCAGCTTCACCACGTTGGAGTTGTAACCGCCCGCCAGTCCCCTGTTTGACGTGATCACAATAACCGCTTTCTTTCCGGTCTCTCCGGACTTAAGGTACTTGTGATCCAGGTTCTTCGTCCTTTTCAGGATCGAATTCACCGTATCGTACATACAGTGGAAATAGCTTTTGGATCTGTCCGCATTCTGTTTCGCTCTCTGCAGCTTAACGGTAGAAACAAGCTTCATGGCCTTGGTAATCTGCTGGGTGCTCTGGATCGAGCCCCTGCGCCGCTTTATATCTCGCATTGAAGCCATTTGTTATCCCTAAGCCTTTCTGTGTTTATTTTAAAAATGCTGCTTTGAACTCTTCGATCGCTCCGCGCAGAGTCTGCTCCGTCTGCTCGGATATAACCTTTTCTTCCGCGATAGCCCTGGGAACCTGGGGATATTTCGTATCCAGGAATTCAAAGAACTCCGTCTCAAATCTTGTGATATCCTCCGTAGGCACATCCAGCAGATACTTGTTGGTAACCACAAAGATAATGATAACCTGATACTGAACCGGCATGGGCTTATACTGAGGCTGCTTTAAGACCTCCTTAACCCTTTCGCCCTGTGCCAGCTTCTCCCGGGTGTCCGCATCCAGATCGGAACCGAACTGGGAGAAGGACGCCAGCTCTCTGTACTGGGCCAGCTCCACACGGATAGGAGCCGCGATCTTCTTCATGGCCTTGATCTGCGCCGCGCCTCCCACACGGGACACGGACAGACCTGCGTTTACCGCGGGACGGAAGCCCGAGTTGAACATCTCAGTCTCCAGATAAATCTGGCCGTCTGTGATGGAAATAACATTGGTAGGAATATAGGCAGATACGTCGCCCGCCTGCGTCTCGATAATGGGAAGCGCGGTGAGGGATCCTCCGCCGTATTCGTCGCTCATCCTGGCCGCCCGCTCAAGAAGTCTTGAATGCAGGTAGAACACGTCGCCGGGATACGCCTCACGCCCGGGAGGACGCTTGAGGAGCAATGAGAGTGTGCGGTATGCGGTGGCATGCTTACTTAAGTCGTCATAAACCACCAGCACGTCTCCGCCGTTCTCCATCCATTCCTCGCCGATCGCGCAGCCCGCGTAGGGAGCGATGTACTGCAGGGGCGCCAGCTCGCTGGCCGTCGCCGCTACCACCGTGGTATAAGCCATGGCTCCGTACTCCTCCAGCGTATTCACAATGGAGGCTACCGTGGAAGCCTTCTGACCGATGGCAAC
This sequence comes from uncultured Lachnospiraceae bacterium, assembly GCA_947570615.1. Taxonomy (GTDB): domain Bacteria; phylum Bacillota; class Clostridia; order Lachnospirales; family Lachnospiraceae; genus Suilimivivens. Next base: position 13,641 of record CANOVJ010000079.1, on the reverse strand, counting down.
GTAGATACAGTTTACGCCCTGCCCTTTCTGATTGATAATCGTATCGATGGCGATGGCAGTCTTACCTGTCTGCCGGTCGCCGATAATAAGCTCACGCTGCCCTCTTCCGATGGGCACCATGGAGTCGATCGCCTTGATACCTGTCTGCAGCGGCGTATCTACGGATTTTCTTGTGATAACGCCGGATGCGACTCTCTCGATCTTACGATATTTGTCCGTCTGTATGGGGCCTTTCCCGTCGATGGGCTGGCCAAGAGCATTCACCACACGTCCCAACATGGCGTCGCCAACAGGAACCTCAACCACGCGGCCGGTTGTCTTAACCGTGTCGCCCTCGTTGATGTTCTTCTGACTTCCCAGGAGCACCGCGCCAACGTTGTCCTCTTCCAGGTTCAGTACCATTCCGTATACCTCCCCGGGGAATTCCAGAAGCTCTCCCTGCATTGCGTTTTCCAGACCATGTACACGTGCGATACCGTCGGCTACCTGAATAACAGTACCCACATCTGAAACTTCAAGCTCTGCAGCATATCTTTTAATCTGCTCTTTGATCACAGAACTGATTTCTTCCGGTCTTAAATTCATGGTTCTTACGCACCTTTCTTTTTATTACAACTGTACTCTGAGGAGCTCTCTCTCGAGCTCTGACAGCCTACTTCTCACGCTGCTGTCCACTACCCGGTCTCCGATCCGGATGACCATGCCGCCGATCAGGTCCTCATCCACCTGATAATGCATTTCCATTCTGTTAAAGGAGGTAGTGGCAAGAAGCTTATTTTCTACTTCGCTTTTCTTTGCTTCACTTAAATGGAATGCCGTAGTCACAAAGGCAACGCCTATGCCCTTCACCCGCTTCACCTCGTCGATGAAATAGTCCAGTATGGAATCAATCTCCCCATATCTGTCCTTGCTGATGACCAGACGCAGAAAGCCGACCAGCTCCCCGGAAATGCGTCCCTTGAAAACCTCGTCAAGGACCGCCAGCTTTTCCTCCTTAAGCACCCTGGGATGATTCATCAGCTTTCCGAAATCGGGATTCTCGCCAAGGAGCTCCTTAAGCGCGCTCACCTCGCTTAAAAACTCCTCCTCCCTGCCTTCCTCCACGGCAAGCTCAAACAAAGCTTCTCCATATGTAGCGCCAACTAGCTTTGCCATGTGCTCTCACCTATTTCCTTTAACGTTTCGTTTACCAGGCTTTCCTGTACGGTTGTATCGATAGATGCCTTCACTACCTTGCCGGCCATGATCGATGCCAGCACCACCATCTCGCGCTTTACATCGTCCGCTGCCTTCTGCTTTTCAAGCCCGGCTTCCACTCTGGCTCTGTCAATGATCCTCGCGGCCTCCTGCTTTGCCTCGGCCACAATTTTGTTTTCATTTTCCAGCGCCCGCTTTCTGGCATCGCTTAAGATCGCTTCCGCTTCTGCATCAATGTTCTTAAGCTTCTCCTCATACTGCTTTTTCAGTGAAGCCGCATCTTCCATATCCCTGGCCGCACTGTCCAGCTCGCCTTTGATCTTCTCCTGCCTCTTCGCCATCATCTCCCTCACCGGGTTGAACAAAAAGTAGGATGCGATCAGGAAAAGCACGAAGACCGCGATAATCATCAGCGACGCGTCCGCTAACAGCTGCAGGTCAAGGTCAAATAATCTGCCATCCATTCGTGGGCCTCCTTTCTTCTGATTTTTCTGCTCTCCTTACCGTTTATTGAGCAGCGCCCACGAGAGGTCTTACGAACAGAAGAATGATGGCGATCAGCAGACCGTAAAGACCGGTGGTCTCTGCAACTGCCTGCCCCAGCAGCATGGTGGAAGTAACGTCAGACTTTGCGCCGGGATTTCTTCCCACAGCCGCAGCCGCGTGTCCCGCCGCAATACCCTGCCCTACGCCAGGTCCGATACCGGCGATAACAGCCAGACCTGCACCGATTGCCGAACAACCAAGGATAAAGTTAACATCAAAACCCATTTTTGTTTCCTCCTTAATGCTTTTCGCATAAATTAATGTATTTTTTTGAATTACAACAGTGATCCTTTACTCCCCCGTATCGCATGCGTCCGTGACATAGGTCATGGTCAGCATACAGAATACGTAGGTCTGGATCGCACCTGAAAACAGGTCGAAATAAACATGCAGCGCCGCCGGCCAGATGATGGCCACTTTGCTCAAAAGGGCGTAGATCAGCGCCATGATCGCGGTCCCCGACAGGACATTTGCGAACAGACGAAGCGATAACGAGATCGGAACCGCCAGATCGCTTATGATGTTGATCGGAGCCCAGATTGGCCAGGGCTCGCATAACCCCTTCAGTACGCCCGACACCTTCTTATACTTGAATTTGTTAAAATGGATCAGCGTAAAGGTAATGACACCCAATGCCAGGGTTACCCCGTAATCCGCCGTGGGCGGACGCAGTCCCAGCAGACCTGAAATATTGCTGAACAGAATGAAAATAAAAATCGTCCCGATATAATTCCGGAATCTGACTGCCTGGGGGCCCATGACGCCGCTGACCATCTTATCAAGCATTTCCACTATCAGCTCCACCACATTCTGAAATGCTCCCGGCACCTCCGTGGCATGCTTAACAGCCCTGTTGGCCGCAATGCAGAACCCGATAATGATCAGAAAAACTATCAGGACACACACATGTGTTGTCGTTATCCAGACCGTCTGGCCGAACAGCTCATAAGAACAGACCCCGTGGATCATAAAATCCACGCCGCCGGACTCGGATAACAAAATCCCCTCTCCCATGATTTCACCTCCTTACGTCTCCTGCCCATCGGCAGGTTCTTCTATGAGAGGAGGCAGAATCTCCTCCCCATATATTTTTGTACTGATCTTTTGGGTGAGAAAATGCATATAGGCCGATGCCTTCAGCCCCATAATCCCCAAAAATGCCGCAAGCGGATCTGCTTTTCCGCTTATGGCGATCAGTGCAAAGGCCGCTACAATAAAAACATACCGCCCGATATTATGGGCGCTCATGGTCTTCACCGCCTGCCGCTGCGGCAGGTCCAGCGCCCGGTCAAGAGACCACCACATATGAACCGCGCTCACTGCGGCGATCAGAATCCCCATCCAGAGCCCCGCGCTGTATCCCGCCTTATCCCTCACCAGAAACACAAAGGCCTGACACACTGCGCCGAACATGAGGATCCCCGTCTCCAGCTCAAAGAGCGTTCTGTTAATTGCCGTGATCCTTTCCTTCATCCGAATCACTCCTGTTCCTTCTGCTCCTGTGAAGAAAGGCCGACTGCTCGCTTTCCTTCCTGAAAATCTGTCTGGAAAAGCGGTACACATTGTATCCTCCCGCTACCGCTCCCACAAAAAAAAGTACGATCATCAGAAAGTCTGTCCCCAGCTTTCTGTCCAGAAAAATCCCTGCAAAGGAGCAAAGAAAAACAGGGACCAACATGTTGATTCCAAACTGTCCTATCATCGCCAGTGCCTGATAAACGCTTCGATTATACTTCACATGCTTCGCCCCTTCGTTCTGATCAAACGCCGGCAGGCTTCACAAGCCGGCCATTGATTAAAATGGTGACGCCTTACCTGCTCATTATACCACTTTTTCCGCTTTTGTCCAGGACATAATCGAGAAAACCCGTTAAATTTCTGTCAGATTTGAGCGTCTCTTTCCCTCCCGGTTTTGCCCGAATCCGTTGACTTTCCTTCCATTTAATAGTAGTATTTGACATAAATAAATATGCCCGCAACATGCAAAATGACCGATGACAAAGGAGGCCTTATGACAAATCCCACCCTCTATCGCAGACGCATTATTCCCGACGAGTGCATCCCCCTGCGGGACGACGTGATCCTCTCCTGCGACGAAGACCACATCATCACCTCATGGCTCACGCTCCGGCCCAAAAAGGATCTCCACCACGGCTGCTCCTGTTACTTCTTAAAGGAAGGCTACAAGGTGAGCCGATTCTGCGACCAGGCAGGCAGTCTTCTGTGCTGGTACTGCGATATCACAGACTACGAGTACCGTCCCTGCGACAATTCTCTGATCGTAACCGATCTTCTGGCGGACGTAATCATCTACCCCGACGGTTCTGTAAAGGTGGTCGATCTGGACGAGCTTGTCACCGCCTTAAATTCCGGCGCCATCTCCCTGGAAACCCTCAAGCGCAGTCTTCTGAATCTGGACAGGCTTCTGAAGATCATCTATTCCGGTAATTTCGGGCAGCTGAAAGGATACCTGGAAAAGCTTCCCTGCTGATCCCGCGGGGCGCTCCCCGCATGCTGCACCGCCAAAAAGGGCTGCCGCATTAAGAAAAGCAGGCGCGGGATACGGTAAAACCAGGACGGTTTAATACCATATCCCGCGCTCCCTGTCCTTAATGCGGCAGGGCGCCGCTTTGCTTTAATAGAATATATGTCCTCCGATCTGGATCCCCGTAAGGCCGTCGATGGGCGTCCTGAAGAACAGGCAGTTTCCCACGGTGGTATTACCGGCCATGGCCGCATCCGCCGCCCGGTAACAGGCCTGCGTGGCATGATTCTCCGACAGTGCCAGAGCCAGACGTCCGCTGGCTACCGGCGAAAACTGTTTGTTCTGATAGATCACTCCCACCACGGTATCCGGGAACACGGAGCTCATCACCCGGTTCATCACCACCGCTCCCACCGCTACCTGCCCCTCATAGGGCTGATTGCCGGCCTCACAGTAGATCAGGTTGGCCAGGAGATATCTGTCCCCTTCCGCAAATGTGATTTCAGAGATATCCCTCCAGGCAGACCTGGCCGCCAGCTCGGAGAGCCTGCGCTCCTCCGCCAGCTCCTCCTGAAGCCGTGCAATGTCATTCTTCTGCTCCGCCAGCTCCCTCTCGTACTCCAGCATCTGCGCCTCCGCCTCCGAGATCTCACGCTGTTTGCCCGAAAGTCTGCCGGAGGTCTGATTCACCAGGTCGGTATAGCGGCTCTGCTCCTCCTCCACCGAGGCCCGCAGATCGTCCAGCTCCGCCATCTCCTGCTGCAGATGCGCCTCCGTCTCCTCGATCTGCTTCCTGGTCTGTTTAAACTCTTCAAGCTTTTCCCTGTCATACTCCGATATCCGCTGGATATACTCATGCCGGTTGAGAAAGTCCGACATACTCTCCGAGCCGAACAGAATCTCCAGAAGCATATAGTCCCGCTTCTCATACATGAACTTTACACGCTTCTTCATGGCGGCGTACTGGGCCGCCTCCGTCTCCCTGGCCGTGTCAAGCTCCTGCTGCGTCTGTTCGATCTCTCCGTTCTTGACCCGGATCCGCTCCTCCAGCTCCGCCAGATTGTTGCTGATCTCCGTGAGATTGGCATTGAGTGAGTTCAGCTGCCCCTTAAGCCCCTCCGCCGTCTCGCTCAGCTCGCTCAGCTCGTCCTTTTTCTCGCTGATCTCATTCTCTGTCTGCTCCTTTTCTTCCTGCTTCTGACTGATCTCATCCTCCAGCTCCGATATCTTATCGGCGCTGGCCGTCATATCCGCTGTGGGAAAAAACAGCGCCAGAAGAATTGCCGTCAGCATCACGGCAATCCCTTTCCTTCCAGCTCTCAAACCTCTCACCCGCCTTTGTCTCCTGTCTCTATCTTTCCAGCTTTCCTATCCTGCGTATATGATTTTCTCCCTCGGAAAACGCCGTGTCAAGAAAAACATCCACAATCTCCAGCGCCATATTTTTTCCGGTGACGCCTCCCCCCAGGGCCAGCATGTTGGCGTCGTTGTGGAGCCTGGTCATTTTGGCAAGATAAGGATCCGTACACAGAGCGCATCGCACTCCCCTGACCCTGTTGGCCGCGATGGAAATCCCGATTCCCGTGGTGCAGATCACGATTCCTCTCCCGCACTCTCCCTCCGCCACCGCCTGCGCGGCCGCCCTTCCAAAATCCGGGTAGTCGCAGGAGCTTTTGTCAAAACACCCGAAATCCCTGAACGAAAATCCCCTCTCCTCAAGATGCGCCATCACCTGGCATTTCAGGTCATAACCGCCGTGATCGCTTCCTATCGCTATCATTGCTCCCTTCCTCCCTCTTCTTTATTGTATACCGCCCCTGTACGTTCTCAGATTTTTCACAGCCTGTCGCCCCCTGTCAGGAAAGCCGGATCACCTGGTGCCCCGCCGCCCGCAGAAGCCGGTTCATGATGGCGGCTCCAAGCCCGCTCTCTCCAAAGCCCTCCGCACAGATCACCTCTGTTCCCTCATCGTCAAACTCCCGCAGAATCCGGAAGATCTCCCTGGCGATCTGCTCCGGGTCCGACCTTCTTCCCACACTCTTTATGCTCCCGGCCCGATACCGCCCCGCCGTCTCGTCAGTGGCAATCACGCCGGTTTTCTTTCCTTCGGCTCTCTCCCGGGCAAGATAATCATTGATATACGGCACCGCCCGATCAGCCTGTCCCTCCACAATGAAAAGCCTCCCCTTCGGGGCATAATGCCGGTACTTCATCCCGGGCGCCCTGGGCGGCTGCGATGAATCCGCACCGTTAACCGCGCCGTCCACCTCCACGCTGCCAAGAACCTCCCTCAGCATTTCCTCCGTGATATATCCCGGCCGCAGAATCACCGGCTTTCCTTCCGTGAGATCTACGATGGTGGACTCGAGTCCGATCAGAGCCTGTCCCGCGTCGATGATCATATCGACCCGTCCGTCCATGTCCTCCACCACATATCTGGCAAGGGTCGGACTGGGTCTGCCCGAACGGTTGGCGCTGGGGGCCGCAATGTATCCTCCCGAGGCCGCAATCAGCGCCCTGGCAATGGGATCCGACGGCATACGCACCGCCACCGTGTCAAGGCCTCCGGTGGTCTGCGGCGGAACAGAGTCCGCTTTCTCAAAAATCATGGTGAGCGGGCCCGGCCAGTACCGCTTTGCCAGCAGATACGCCTCCTGCGGTATCCTTTTCACAATCCGCGGCAGATCCCCCATATCCGCGATATGTACGATCAGGGGATTGTCCGATGGTCTGCCCTTGGCCGCATAGATCTTTCTGGAGGAATCAGGGTTTAAGGCGTCCCCGCCCAGGCCATACACCGTTTCCGTGGGAAACACCACCAGGCCCCCCGAGCGGATGATCCGCCCCGCCCTCTCCAGGGCCTGCGGATCCGCCTGCTCCCTGTCCATCCTGACAAGCTCTGTCTCCATATCTGCTCCGTCTTCTCCTTTACTTTATCATAATCTGCATTTTTTGACTACTGTTATTCCTTCTGTGCGCGGTCAGTCCCGGCCATTGAGGTATTTCATGATCCCCATATGGATATTCCACGCCAGCCTTTCCTGGTAAAGCGGCGTCGCCAGCTTTTCCGCCTCCTCCCGGTTGGAGAGAAAGCCGCACTCCACGATCACGATGGGCTTTGCCGTCTTTTTCAGGAGGAAGTAGCTGTCGTTTCCCTTCGCCTCCCGTCTGTTGTCAGGATCCAGGACGCGGAGCTGATCCTGTATCACCTCCGCAAGCGCTTTGCTGTTCTCGCTGGTGGTGTAATAAAAAACCTGCGCCCCCTTCACATACTCCTCGTGGTAGCTGTTCTGGTGGATGCTCACCACGATCTCCGGATCCGCCTGCTCGATGATTTCCAGCCGCCTTTTCATATCCTGCACCTTTTTATTGGAAGCGCCCTCATCGTACAGCCCCTGGTCGCTCTCCCGGGTCATGACCACCGAAATGCCCTCCGCCTGCAGAAAATCCTTCAAAAGCATTGCAATCTTCAGGTTAAGGTCCTTCTCGAGCTGATCGTTGATGCCCACCTTGCCCGGGTCGGAGCCTCCGTGCCCCGCATCGATCACCACACAGGCCTTCTGTTTTTTTTCCACCTGGACAGAGCTCACATAGGCCGCCCCTTCCCTGGCCACCACAAACATGGAGAACATTAAAATCCCCACCATCACCAGCCTTAAGATTCTGTTCTGATTTTCCGTCAACGCAACGCCCCGTCACAATATCTTTTGTAATACTTATGAAAAATAAGCCGCGGGTATGCCCCACGGCCTGCTTTTTATCTGCTCAGATATACGCCGATCACATCCCATATCTCCGGCTCCTCATAGCCCAGCCGCCAGCATGCCACACCGCCGATCTGATATTTATCCATAATGTTCAGCTTTACCTCCAGGGATCTGGCGTCCTCAAGCCAGACCTGGAACAGGCTTCCGTTCTCTGTGTACTCCCCGTAATTCTGGCAGGTTTCCTCGTCCCACTCCGTGACAATGTTGTGCTCCCTGACATACTCCTGCGCCACTTCCATCCCCACGGCCTGACTGCCAAGCTCTCCTCCGCTGGTGGTCTCCCATATTCTGGTATAGAAGGGAACCGCATTGATTATTTTATGGGCGGGGACCTCCTCCACCGTCCTTTTTATTCCGTCCTCCACGAAATCAATGGAAGCCACAGAGCCCGCCTCGGAGCTGCCCGCATAGTGCTCGTCGTACCCCATGATGATCACATAGTCCGCAACCACTCCCTGCTCCGCCCTGTCATAGTGGCTGGTATCCCCTCTCGGCACATAATTGTCCACCGAAAGCACGATCCCGTTTGCCCGGCAGGGTATGGAGAGCTCTCTGATAAATTCCACAAAATGTTCTCCACAGTCCGTGCTGATCAGCTCAAAGTCCACGTTGATCCCGTCCGCCCCGCAGGCCGTCACCGCATCCACAAGCCCGTCGATGAGCCTGGCCCTGGTGGTGGTGGACGAGAGAATTTCATACATGCTGATGGAGTCCTTATACTCAATATTTTCCACCAGCGCCCATACCTCCAGTCCCATCCCGTGAGCCTTCTCCACATAGCTGCGGGACGCAAAGCTGGTAAAGTTTCCCTCATTGTCGCTCAGTTTAAACCATGTGGGCGAGATCACATTGAGCCCTTTCGTGTTGGCAACCGCTTCCCCGAGCCTGTCGTTTCCGGCTTCGGATCCGATCACATGCCATCCCAGATTGATCTTGTGGTCCCTGGTAAGGCTTGTGTACTCCGGCTCCTGGTAGTCGGTCACGGGAATGGGAAGCTCCGCTCTGCTCTGGGAAAGCCGCTTATTCTCCACATAGCCGATGATAGCGTCCTGCGTCTTAACCTTAGTCCAGGTCTCCATCTGCTCAAGCACCGTCACCTTATCCCCGGCCTTCATATCCTTAAGGATCTCACTCTTTACACCCCCGAGAACCCTCACCGCCGTGTCCCTGCTGATATCGGCCACCTGCCGCTCCGGCCAGCTGTTATAAATCTGCAGCCGGTTCGGCTCTGTAAAGCCTTCGTATGAAAAATCAGCAAACCGCTTTACATAGTCGATGGCTATATAGAGGGTGTCTCCCTCATACCTCGCCGGAGCATATTCAAGGCTCTGCGTCCCGTTCTTATCGCTCACCTCGCTGCTCCCGACGACGGTTCTGACAATATCGTCCGGAAGGGTATACAAAAGCAGCCCCTCCCCTTTATCTTCATAAAAACGGTCGTTGAAATATTCATGGACCGTAAACAGATCCAGATAGTAAACGCCGCCGGAGAGCATTGCCCTCTCCCCGATCAGCTCGTCCCCGAGCACAATCGCCACATCGGATTCTCCCGACATGTTAAAATACGCGGCCAGGTCCGCCCGCTCCTCAGAATAGGAATATTTCTCCACAAACTTTATACCAAAGCTCACGCCCCCAATCACTATAATAAGGACGATCGCGATCAGGACCGGCAATATCTTTTTTTTCATTCCCTAACCTCCAATCGCCCTATATTATAGCAAACTATTCCCCTACCGTCATTACTAATTTTGACTTTTTGCAACATTTTATTCCTGGCATCCGCCGGAAAATCCGTCTGTTTCCGGAACCTGATTTCAGGACGACGCCAGAGTGCTCCTGCGGGGCGGCCCGGGAAATGCAAATTAATATATGGGGCTTTCTGTTTTTTCTTCCCACGGCCGCAGACCCACAGGCACAGGAGGCCCTCAGATCTCTGACGATATCCTGTCGTATCTGATTTCTTTCACATTTCCGTGCTCGTCGGTCACATAGTCCGGCATATACACCGTTTCCTCATTGATACATGTTTTAACAATATAATCCGTAGTGGACGGAACGCCATTTAAGAACAGCTTAATGCCTTCCCTCTCTAACTGCTCAAGTCTTACCCGAAGCGGCGCGGATTCTGATTTACAATTTGAAGTCATATCCTCTCCCATCTGTTTCAGAGCGCTCCTTCCGACATTTCCTGCGGGGATTCAATCTCCTGCGGGGCGGTTGTTTCGGCCGTCTCCCGCCCGGTATCTCTCCCCGGAGATTTTTCCAGAAGGAATTCGTGATATGTCATGTCGGAAAGATAAATTAATTCCGAAACCGATTATAGTTTCATCAATAATGACGATAATAGAAACAGGTAAGATGCCGGATACGTATCTAATAACTACCGCTGCGAAATTCCAACAGAAACGAATTATACCGGTGAAAATCCATAGAAATATTCGCGACAGACACTGAGCCTGTAAGACATCCCTTCTCAGAAAGCCGAACGCCGGGCGCGTTTGCGCAAACCAACTTATTGAATCAGACTCCGGTTCGCTTCGCGGACCGGTTCAATGATTAACACAGGAAAATAAACTGAACGCAGAGCCTCCCGGCTCGAAGGGATTGAGATGGAACCTTCCATGGCGCATGGGCCGGATTTCCGGAAAGCTCCTTCCGATTTTTATTTAGATTCGTGATAAAAAAACCTGAAACCAATGCCTCCTTCCGATACAGATTTATCCGGAAGCATCTCACTGGCACAAGTATAGTGTTTATTACCAGATTTTGCAAGTACCAAAGCGGAATTTTTATTTATTTTTAACAATTTTTACAGATTCCATACGAATTTCGTCTATTTATAAAATTTTTTTAAACTGTTTTCCTGTCCTATTGACTTAAATTCGTTCAAAGTATAATATATTTTAAAGTGATGATAGTTGTCACCAAACAACAGGATAACAGTATCTTAATAGTAAGAGGGTGTGATAATATGAAAATTGAAAAAGTTAATGATCATCAGATTCGCTGTACCCTTACCAGAGAGGACTTAGCTGACAGAGAATTAAAGCTCAGCGAGCTTGCTTACGGTACCGAAAAAGCCAAAGATTTATTCCGTGACATGATGCAGCAGGCATCCTTCGAATTTGGATTTGAAGCGGAAGACATTCCATTAATGATAGAAGCGATTCCTTTAAATTCCGAATGCATCGTCCTGATCATTACCAAGGTGGAGGATCCCGATGAGCTTGATACCCGCTTTTCCAAGTTCGCTCCGTCCGTCCACGAGGATGAGGGGGCGCTGGACGAGGTGCTGGACACCATCGCGGAGGGCGCTGATGATGTGCTGGATTTATTCAGAAAGATCCAGAACGGCAAGTCGGGAAGCGCCACTGTGGCCGAATCCGGCCAGGCGCAGACCGGCAGTTCAAATGCCGATCTGGAGCAGGCCAAACGCTCCTTCAAGAATGCTCTGCAGAAGAAGCTGGCAAATGCCGCCGTCCCGGTAGACCTGACAAGGATCTATTCCTTTGACAGCCTGAGGGAGGTTATCGGCTCCGCCCATATACTTTCCACTTATTATAATGGAACAAACTCCTTATACAGGCAGGAGGACGGCTCCTATCTTCTTGCTCTGTCCAAGAACGACCATACGCCTGTGGAGTTTAACAAGATCTGCAACGTCCTCTCCGAATACGGGGCAAGCCTCAAGTCCGTTCCGGCGTCCCTGGCGTATCTGGAGGAACATTTTGAGCCCATTCTGCGCGACAGCGCACTGCAGTCATTATCCAGTCTTTAAAACGGGCAGGCTTCGCCAGCCATCCTTATGTTAAGCAAAGCGGGCAGGAAATCCTGCCCGCTTATCCGTTCTTCCGCTTTCGCGGGATCATCTTTCTTACAGCGCCTCGATCTTCGCCATCAGATCGTTGATATCCATGCCGTGAACCATGGCGGCCTCCTCAAGACTCTCCCCCTGTGCAGAGGGGCAGCCCAGACAGTGCATTCCCGCCTCCATGAGAATGGGCGCAACATCCGGACTGGTTCTTAAAATTTCGCCGATGGTCATGTCTTTCGTAATCTGTGCCATATCGTTCAACCTCCTTACAGTATACCTGTTAAGACCTTCATAACATTTTTCAGTATAATACTTTGCCCACTTTCTGACAAGCCTAAACCCGTTCTTTTTCTCTGTATCCTTCCTCCCGCAAAAACAAAATGCCCTGATACACATTTATCACAAAAAAATTATAAAATTTCCCTTAAATCCGTACCTTGTTCATAAAAAAATACACGCTCCACCTTGACTCGCGGCATCTTTGTAACCTATAATGAAACTACGGTAATCGCATGATTTTTATGCACAAATAAATTCATCATTAAATTGAGGAGGCTTACACAAAATGAGACCTGAATGGAAAGATTTTGTAGGCGGCAAGTGGGACCATGAAGTTAACGTACGTGACTTCATCCAGAGAAACTATCATCCCTATGATGGTGACGAGTCCTTCCTGGCCGAAGCTACACAGAACACAAAAGACTTATGGCAGATGGTACTCGAGCTGCAGAAGCAGGAGCGTGAGGCAGGCGGCGTTCTTGACATGGATACTAAAGTTGTATCCACCATCACGTCGCACGGCCCCGGCTACCTTGACAAGTCCAAGGAGACGATCGTTGGCTTCCAGACCGATAAGCCCTTCAAGCGTTCCCTGCAGCCCTACGGCGGTATCAGAATGGCTGAGAAGGCCTGCTCCGACAACGGTTATGAAGTAGATCCCGAGATCAGCGAGTTCTTCTCAACCCACAGAAAGACACATAACGCAGGATGCTTCGACGCTTACAACGCAGAGATGAGAGCCTGCCGTTCCGCCCATATCATCACCGGTCTTCCGGATGCTTACGGACGCGGACGTATCATCGGCGACTACAGACGTGTTGCCCTCTACGGTATTGACAGACTGATCGAAGACAAGCAGGCGCAGAAGGATTCCACCGGTCGCGTTATGACCGACGACGTGATCCGTCTTCGCGAGGAGCTCTCCGAGCAGATGGTTGCCCTCAAGCTGATGAAGGAGATGGCTGCTTCCTACGGCTGCGATATTTCCAGACCCGCCGCCAATGTAAAGGAAGCCATCCAGGCTACCTATTTCGGATATCTGTGTTCCGTTAAGGAGCAGAACGGCGCGGCCATGTCCCTTGGACGTACCTCTACCTTCCTTGACTGCTATGCAGAGAGAGACCTTGCCAACGGAACCTTCACCGAGCAGGAAATCCAGGAGTTCGTTGACCACTTTATCATGAAGCTGCGCTGCGTAAAATTCGCGCGTACTCCCGAGTACAACCAGATCTTCGCAGGCGATCCCGTATGGGTAACCGAGTCCCTTGGCGGCGTTGGCGTTGACGGACGTCACATGGTGACAAGAATGAGCTTCCGTTATCTGCACACCCTGACCAATTTAGGACCCAGCCCCGAGCCCAACCTGACGGTTCTCTGGTCCACCAGACTTCCTGAGAGCTGGAAGAAATACTGTGCGAAGATGTCCATCCAGACCTCTTCCATCCAGTACGAGAACGACGATCTGATGAGAGTGACGCACGGCGACGATTACGGGATCGCATGCTGCGTATCCTCCATGGTAATCGGTAAGGAAATGCAGTTCTTCGGAG
>CANOVJ010000078.1 GCA_947570615.1 uncultured Lachnospiraceae bacterium | reverse complement strand
AAAGCAAGTTACGATGCAGAGCATCGGGGAATCAGACCCACCTTGGATTGAAACTGCAATCAACCGCTCAGGGGAATTTCCCATGCCCGGCAGGATGCCGAGGTACGCAACTCTGCGAAAGCAGGGATACAGGGTGCTTATTGCCAAAAGACGTCTGGTGCTCCATAAAGTAAATGAAAGCGAAAGAGTTATTACCATATATGCGATTGCAGACGGCCTGCGGGAACATAAAAATCTGATATAAAAGCCATCCTCAGACACAAAAAACTGCCGCTGCAGGTTTTCATTTCCCGCAGCGGCAGTCTTCATTCCGTCATCTGATGATAAATCCCTATAGCCTTCTCTCCATCCACTGATGCGCCAGCTCCATCCACTTCTCGCATCCGGTCCCCACGCCGTACCCGTCGGCTCCGCCGGTGAGACGATTGGCGAGAGCGATCCCATGCCCTCCCTTCTCGAACATGTGAAACTCCGTGGGGATGTGGCTGGCTGCCAGGGCCTGCACCATCATCAGGGAATTCTGCACCGGAACCACATCGTCCTCAAAGGTATGCCAGATAAAGGTGGGAGGCACATCCCCATTCACCTGCTTTTCCAGAGAAAGCTCTTCTTTGCGCTCCTCATAGGCCGTATCCAGAAGCTTGTGGAAGGAGCTGTGATGGGCGAACTCCCCGGAGGTGATCACCGGATATCCCAGGATCAGCCCGTTGGGGCGGAGCGTCTCACTGTCCGTCCCCAGCTTCTGTGCCATCCAGCCCTTATTCCATGCCACGCAGTAGCTTCCCACCATGTGACCCCCGGCGGAAAAACCGCCCACCACGATCCTGTCCCGTCTGACCTTCCACTGCGCCGCGTTTTCACGGATCAGCTTAACGGCTCTTCCCAGCTCCAGAATGGCCGCCGGATACACGGAAGGGGACACCGAGTAGCGCAGCACCGCCGCGTGATAGCCGAATGCAACGAACTGCATGGCCACGATCTCCGCCTCCCGGTCCGAGGTCATCTCATAACCGCCGCCCGGACAGATAATCACCATGGGTCTTTCCGGGATGGCAACCTCCTGTGAATCGTCCAGTATATAAGTGTAGAGCGCCGCATACGCCTGAGAGCCCTCCCCTGTCACATCAAATTTTTCGTGCCGCATTTTACTTTCCCTCCTGTCCTGTTACGGTAAGCCGCCCCCCCCCAGGCCCACAGCTCTGTCCGACCTGCCGCTTTCTTTCCCGGGCGGCGCAAACCTGTCAGTCCCATCTTCCCGGCCGTCTCCCTCCATGTTCTGGCGATCAGCATATGTCCCGCCGCCGTGGGATGGACGCCGTCCCCGCTCCAGTGAGCCGCCAGGGCCTTTTGGCAGGCGTCGTCGAAGGCCTTCTGCAGATCCACAAAGCCCAGATGAAACTCCTCCGCCAGCCGCCGGGTAACCTCCCTGCGCGCCCTCACCTCGCTGTCGAACACCTCCCAGTCCCCGTCCGTGGATGGTCCGTGAATCACATAGGCACCCATGAGGATGATCTTCACATCCGGCAGCGCCCGGAGGGTTTCCTCCAGCAGCAGCCGGTAAACCTTCTCGAAGAGCTCCTCTCTCACGCCATTATGCCCGCCAAACTCATGCCACACGTCGTTGACCCCGATCAGGATGGTGAGCACGTCCGGCTTCAGATTCAGAGCGTCCTTCCTCCATCTGGCCAGCAGATCCACCACCCGGTTCCCGCTGATCCCGCAGTTTAACACCTGAGCCGACTTATCCTCGAAGGTCAGCTCCGCCTCCAGCAGACGGGGATAACCGCATCCCATGTCGCCGGGATTTTCGTAGTCCCCTCTCCCCGCGTCGGTGATGGAATCCCCCTGAAATAAATACCGCATCTTTCTCCCTCTTTTCCGCGCCGGGGAGCATCGCCACCGGGCGCATTTTCCTCTATATCTTTCACAATAACCACTGCAAAAGCGGACAGCGCCTGACCGGGACAGCGCCTGTCCTGGGCTGCGCAGAATTTATCCGTCTGCCGCCCGGCCCCTGCCGGCCGTCCCGCCCGCAAACACCGCCAGCAGAAGCGCCGCGAAAGCCCCGCTGAGCTTTCCGCCCAGCAGCGCCCCCAGCATATCCGGCTCGGCGCTGATCACAAAGCCCATGTGGGCCGCCAGCAGACTGGCCCCGCTCACCAGAAATGCGCCGTTTGCCACCTTCCCCTTTTCATCCATATCCGGGTACAGGGAAAGGGCGGGGATCACGCTCACCAGACCGATGAGCATCCCCGTCATGCTCTCCGCCTTCATTCCCAGCCTCTTTCCCAGCAGGGTAAAGGGCTTTTTCAGTATCCTCTGCAAAAGCTCCGCCGCCGGAAGGCTCCCCAACATGACGATCCCGATGGAGCTCACCACGCCCATGGCCTCCCCGATGGGGGCCATCCCCTTCACCGGGTTCCACCCGCACAGATACTCTACAGCCGCCAGCACAAGTCCCAGGGTGATCACCGCCTTTATCCCGTCCGCCAGAATGCAGAATCCCCTGATCATCTTCCCGGGAATCCTCCAGAGCCCGGCCATGAGAAGCAGGGCCAGCGCGAACAGGGGCAGATTCTGGCGGATGCACTCCCACAGGGAAAGCCCCGCGATCAGCCCGCCTGTGATCAGCCCCACCGGCATGGTCACCAGACCCAGCATGATCCCCTTTGCAAAAAGGCCCCTGTCCTGGCTGCGGATCATTCCCATGCCCACGGGAATGGTAAACACCAGCGTGCATCCGAAGATGGAGGCGGCCACCACTCCCCCATAGCTTCCCATGCGGGGATCCACCGCCAGCTCCCCTGCAAGCTGATAGCCCCCCATATCGATGGCCAGAAGGCTCCCGAACATGGCCGGATCCGCCCCGATCGCCCGGTAAAGGGGAATCACCGCCCGCCCCAGCACATCCGCCAGCACCGGGGCCAGACAGATCATGCCCGTCATGGACAGGGCGATGGGCCCCAGAAACAGGAAGCCCTCCTCAAACTTTTTTCCATATCCGAGCCTGTTTCCCAGAAGTCTGTCGATTCCTCCCAGCACAGCGCCCGCCGCCATGATCAGCATCAAAATCCGGTTCATTTATACCCCCACAGCAAAGCCCTTCTGCATCGTATCCTCGATCTCCTCTATGGTCCTGGGGGTGATGGCCGAGAGATTCTCGCATCCGTTCTCCGTCACAAGGCAGTTGTCCTCCAGCCGGAAGCCGATTCCCCACTCCTCGTGATAGATACCGATATCCACACAGAACACCATCCCCGGCGCGATCACCTCCGGCGTCTGAACCGCGTCGTGTACGTCATACCCCACATGATGAGCGCCGCCGTGCCACATATAGGTTCCGATCTCATCCACATTTTTCAGCACCCCGGCGTCCTTTAAGAGCTCCGCGTTATAGCGCCTGGCCTGGCCGTCCACCTCCTTCATGGGCATTCCGGGCTTAATCGTCTCAAACATGTGATTGGAGGTATTCAGGGCGCATTCGTACAGGATCCTCTGCCGCTCGCTGAATTTTCCGTTGCAGGGCCAGCCCCGGGACACATCGTTCATCAGATTGTCGTGCCATGCCCCCACATCGTTCAGGATCATGTCCCCGTCCATGGCCTGTCCCGTGCAGGAATAGTAATGGATAAAGAAATTATTCCGCCCGGCGGAGATGATGGAGGGAAAGGCCGGCCCTTTGGGGCTGTACTGTCCCAGTATGTAATCGAAGACCGCCCGGTACTGATACTCGTACATCCCCGGCCTGGAGGCCTTCATCATGGAGGTAATACCCTCGCAGGTGACCTTTTCCGCCTGCCGCATGGCCTCGATCTCGCAGGGCTGCTTGATGGTGCGAAGCCGCCGCACAATAGCGTTGGCATTTTCCACCTTAAGGAAGGGATAATCCGACGCCACCCTCTTAAGCATGAGATGGGCGCTCTCGTCCCGGTCCAGGGGATCTGCCCGAAACAGATCCAGATAGAGGTACTGATAGTTTCCCGATGTGGCCAGCCGGTGGAAATCCGCCTCAAACTCGCTCACAGACGAAATCTCCTGGGGCCCCGCAGTTTCCTCTGCCTCCCGGGGCTTAATCCTGGCCCCCACCCAGCGCTCCTTCATGGGATCCGGCGGCAGAAGATAAATCGTCTCCTGCACCTGCCCCTGGCCGTCCTTCCTGGCAAGGAGCGCCAGCTCCTTACTGTCCAGCCCCGTCAGATACAGAAAATTCCGGCTGGTGTAAAAGGGGTAATACTCGTCGTTGGTCTTGCACACCTCCATCCCCGAGAACATCACCAGGAGGGAATTCTCCTTCATCTGATCGTACATGGCCCTTCTGTTTCCCTGAAAATACTCTTTTTTCACTTTTTCCTCTTTTCCGCACGGCCCGGCCGCGCTTTTTATAACATAAGGATGTCGGGCGAAGCCTGACGTCCGTTGTTTCAGACAAACCGCTCCCTGGGAATGGTCGCCACCCCCATACCCATTTTGTTTCCCGCAAGCATATATCGCTTCGCGCTTCTCTGCAGGGAGGTCTCCTCCGGATAATCCCTCACATCCGCCCTTCTCTCCCCGAAGATCCTCTCTATGGCCTGGTCGTCGTCCTCGATGTCAAAGGCCGGATCAAACAGGCCGCGAAACCGCTCGATGTTGCTCTCCGGCTCCATAAACGCCGCGTTTTTCCCATATAAAAGCCAGCTCTCGCAGAAAAAATACCGATATGTATGCTCCGGGAAATACTTCCCGAAAAAGTCCGGCGCACGCCGGATGGAGCTGATACAGTCCTCGCAGATGAGCTTCTCCCCCTGGGGGATGTGAATGGCGATCACCGGCTCCCCCGCTTTCAGCGGCAGCTCCGGCCGGACAAACTCCTCCCCGCACCGGTCGAGCTGAAACTGCAGCCGCCCCAGCCGGAAAAGCTCCCCCCGCACGTGAAGGCTCAGCCACTGATAATTTTCCAGCCCCCGGTTTTGGTTATTGCCGCACCAGATCCCCACATCCTTTATGGTATCCAGGAAAATCTCCCTGCCGATCCCCAGCCTCTCATATATCCTTCTGGTTTTCTCAAGACTCCTGGCCACCACCGCCAGCCGCATCATATCAGATTCCCCGGCAAGGCACTCCGGCTCCCCGGCAAAGCGCTCCGCCAGAGCCCCGATCCTCTCCTTCTGCCCTTCTGAAAAGGCGTTAAGCTCCCTCTCCAGCTTCTCTTCCAGTCCCAGCTGCGCCGTCAGCTCCATCTGTATCCCCTCCCCTGTATTCTCTGTACGTTTCTCCGGTCCCCTCTGCCAGCGGAGCGGTACCGCCCCGCCCGGTCCTGTGTGCCATTTGCACAAATTATAACACATCCCGACAGGATTACAACTTATTCTTAAGCACTTTATACAAACCGGCTCCCGCTTTTTATTTACAGCTCACCAGTTCCACCCCGTGGGCGATCCCCGGAATGCTCTGCCCTTCATTAAAACTGGTTTTGGAGAGCAGCGCCCCGGTGGGCACAAACAGCACCCGCTTCCATTTTCCCTCATACAGCTGTCGCAGCACATAGGCGGAGAGCACCGCGGCGCTGCACCCGCAGCCGCTTCCCCCTGCATGGGCGTCCTGACTCTGATCATAGATCTCCATGCCGCAGTCCATGTGTACTTTGGAGATATCCATCCCCTTTTCCCGCATCATGTCCCAAAGAGCCTTCTGTCCCACGCTTCCCAGGTCGCCGGTGATGATCTTGTCGTAGTCTGAGGGCTGTCTGTCAAAGTCCGCCAGATGCTGGCAGATCGTATCCGCCGCCGCCGGAGCCATGCAGGCCCCCATATTCATGGAATCCTTCAGCCCGAAATCCACGATTTTCCCTATCGTCAGGCCATCGATCAGCGCCCTGTCCTGATCGCTTCTTAAGCTGCTCAGGACAAAGGCCCCGCTTCCCGTGACCGTCCAGGTGGCGGAGAGGGGCCTCTGGTTTCCGTACCCCAGAGGAAAACGGAATTCCTTCTCCGCGCTGGCAAAGTGGCTGGAGGTAACGCAGGCCGCGTGCTCCGCCATTCCCCCCGCGATCATCACCGTGGCCATGGACAGGGTGAGCCCGCAGGTGGAGCAGGCCCCGTACATGCCGATCAGAGGGATCCCGAAGGAGCTGAGTCCGAAGCTGCTGGCGATGGACTGCCCCAGCAGATCCCCCGCAAAAAGATATTTGATCTCCTGATTTTTCAGCCCTGATTTTCCGATAGCAAGGGAAAGCGCCTCCTTCTGGAGCGTGCTCTCCGCCTCCTCCCAGGTGTTACAGCCGAATTTGTCGTCCATACCCACCATATCAAAGCTGTCCCCGAAGGGGCCCTGTCCCTCCTTCGTCCCCACCACGGACGCATCCGCTCTTATATAAACGGGCACCGGCACCTTGATACTGCGGTTCCCCTGCTCAAAAATTGCCCCTGCTGCTGTTTCCATAAAAAACCTCCCAATGATTTTTTATGGATTAGTTTTTCTCATCGGGAGATTTTTATGCGCTGTTTTATTTTTTACAGACAGTTCGCACAGGACGCTGCCGCCCCTGTTCCGGCCAGAGCCGCCGTCTGAGCGCTCAGTCCTGCGGCGGCGCGTCCACCGCCCCATGGGCCATCAGAAACTGCTTCCACAGATCGTTATATTTCCCCAGCAGATGAAGCTGGTCAAAGGTGTACTCGGCGTTCAGATTTCCCTCCTCGTCGCACACCGCCTCGTTCACATCAATATAAAAAATCTGTTTATTGTCAGCCAGGGTGGCAATGGCGTTGTTCCTGGCGTTGATGTTGCTGTTGTTAAAGATCGCGTCGGAGCTGTTCTTCTTACCGGTCACCCGCATAATCCCCTGGATAAAGATCTTCGCCTGCGGCTGGGCGGCGCGGATGGTATCCACCACCTGCGTGTACTGCTCCATGAAATTCTCGGTGGTCCCCACTCCCAGCTCGTTGATCCCCGACATGATATAGATCTTTCCGTACTCATTCTCCGAAAGGGCCTCCTCCACGGTTCCCTTCCCGGAAAAATTTTCCTTGAGCATCTTCTGGATGGTGAGGGAGGTCTCGCAGTAAAAATCCGCGTGCTCCGACAGATCCGTGTAGTCCCGAAGGCCCACCACCCTGGAGTCCCCGATAAAAAGGGCGTCGTCGAAATAGCTCTCGTCCACCTGGGAGAATTCATACTGAGCCGCCCGCATAACCCCCGCGTCGCCATAGATATCCGCGGAGATATGGTTTAAGTATTCCTCCCTGGTGCTCTCCCGCAGAGGCTCAAGCCGCCCCTGTGGGATCTGCGGCGCGTCCGCCTGCGGCTGCCGCGACCCGCCATGGGAATCCGGGCTCTCTGTTTTTGTCCCAGAAGCCGGATCCCTTTTCCCTAACTGATTTCCGGAAACGAACTGCTCCGCCGCCTTCTCCCCGGAGCTCACGGAAACCTCCTCCCTGTCAGCGCCGGTTTTTGACTCTGCCCCTTCCTTCTCCAGGGAATTTCCGGAGATACTCCCCTGAGATCCGGCCCCGCCCTGCGCCGAAGCGCCGGCAGAGCCCTCCTCCCCTCCGGAAAGAGCCATGGTTTCCTCCCCGGTTGTATCCGCCTGGCCGGACAGATCCGATTCCCCGGACAATCTATCCGCCTGGTCCCCCCTCCCGGAAGACTCCTCCAACGCCATCACCGGCGCGCTGCCCTGGTCAAAAATCTGCCAGGGGTAGATTCCCTCCTTCATGGCCGTAAACACCGCCGACAGGACCGGCTTTTTTAAGGGGTCGTACTCCTGCCCCTCATAGATATTGTTTCGTCCGCCCAGCCCGATCAGGGAAAAAAGGATTCCCATGCTGGCCAGCAAAATCAGGAACGGACACCTTCTTATCAGTTTTTTCATATAGCCCTTTATCCTCCGGATGCGGTTAAAAATTCAGGTACATAAACGGATTGCCCGCGCTGTTGGACTGGATATAGACCGCCAGCCAGAACACCGCCGCCAGCAGAAGCACCATCAGCGGATGGCTCTTATGCTCCCTGAAAAACCGCGTCACCGCCGGAACGCACAGCGCGATCCCGAAGATAAAATACGCGCTGTAATCCCGCATATATCTGGAAATGTCCCCGGGATTCACCGCAATCCCCGGCCCTCCCAGGAAAGGAAAGAGCCGTCCGAAGTAAATCCCAAGCTGCTTAATATCCGTTATGGCAAAAATCACCCAGGTGAGAGGAATCAGAATCAGCACATACAGATTCCCCACCGCCGGCGCCTTCTGAAGATACTTTCCATAAAAAAGCTTTTCCAGAATAATGAAAATCCCGATCACCCCGGCCCAGATCAGGTAGTTGAAACCGTTCCCATGCCAGATTCCGGTCAGAAGCCACACCAGGGCCAGATTCAAAATCAGCCTTTTCCTGCCGCACCGGCTCCCACCCAGGGGGATATACACGTAGTTTCGAAACCACGTTCCCAGAGTCATATGCCATCTTCTGTAAAACTCTGCAATACTCCGGGAGGCATAGGGATGATCAAAGTTTACGATATAAGGATAGCCCAGCATCACCATCAGCCCCGACGCCATCAGGGAATAGCCCTGAAAATCAAAATAGAGCCGCAGAGAATACCCTGCCGCCCCCAGCCAGGCCAGAGGGGTGGAGATACTCTGAAAGCCGATCATCTGCAGATCGTTCCACAGAATCGCCAGCCGGTCCGCCAGAAGCACCTTCATGCCAAGCCCGGCGGCAAAGCACATGAGCCCTTCCTCCACCTTCTCCAGGCTGCACTGCCCGGGCGCGCCGAAGTTTCCTTCCCCGTAGCGCATGATGGGCCCCGACTCCACCTGGGGAAACAGCGTAAAGTACAGCGCCGCCTGCTTCCAGCCGGGCCTTTCCCGGATTTCCTGCCGGTACAGATCTGCCTGGAAGGAGATCATCTTGAAAATATAAAAGCTCAGCCCCAGCGGAAAAAGCGCGCTGTCCACAAACACGGCCATACACTTGAAAAGGGCCAGCACCGCCACGTCCATCCCCACGGCGCACAGAAAAAAATTCCTGCGCCGCCGGTTGGGCCGTTCGTAGATGCTCAGTCCGTTTCCCGGCCTCCACATTTTCATGCCGAAATAACAGTTAAACGCCGTGGTCACAATCAGCAAAATCACATAGACAGGCTCCCCCAGGGCATAAAAAATAAGACTCTCGAGAAGCAGAACGCTCTCCCTGTGCCTTTGCGGAGTGATATAATACAGTAACAAAAAAATCGGTAATAAGCGGAACAAAAACTCCAGACCGGAAAAACTGACCATGACCTTCCCCTGTCCTCTTCTTTGGATTGCGTGAGACGGTTCTGCTCACCTGATCATTGTATCATTCCTCCTTTAAATCTACAAGAATGTTATGAAATTTTTAAGGATATGAGAGGGAAAGAGCGCATAAAATCGCTTCCGGATTACATACTAAAAAAGGATTGATACTTCATCTCTCGAAAGGAGCGCGACAGAAATTATGAACGAAACGAAAAGTCAGGAGCAGATCGATCTGGAAAAGGATTATGAGGAATATGTGAAAAAAATAACCCCCACCCACAACCTGTACCTGCAGATGCTCAGGGCCTTTATCACTGGAGGGATCATCTGCATTCTGGGGCAGGCTCTGCTGGACTTCGCCGAAAAGCAGATGAGCATGGATAAGGAGACGGCGGGAAGCTTCTGTTCCCTGGTTCTTGTGCTGATCAGCGTTCTTCTCACCGGCTTTAACCTGTATTCCTCCATCGTCAAATTCGGAGGAGCCGGAGCGCTGGTTCCCATCACGGGCTTTGCCAATTCCGTGGCCGCCCCCGCCGTAGAGTTCAAGAAGGAAGGACAGGTTTTCGGCATCGGGTGTAAAATTTTCACCATCGCCGGACCCGTGATTCTCTACGGTATCTTCACAAGCTGGCTGCTGGGCCTGTTCTACTGGATCGGAAAAGCGATGGGGTGGCTCTGATAACCGCCGCCCCCATTTTAAGCCTTATTTATTCATCTGATACGCCGGATCCGCGGGATATCCGCCCTTAAGCTTCTGCATCCCCCGCTCCACCGCGTCCCTGGAATTTTTCCAGTCCGCGTCCTTATTCACATAGTCGAATTTTTCCACCAGCCAGGACACGTCCTCCTGCAGGCGGTCCATATTTTTCTCCATGAGGGCGAACATGGCCGGATAGAAGTCCTTCTTTTCCTTATCGCTCAGCTTCTTATCAGAATACTCGCACAGATCCCCGAAATGATGCAGGCAGAAGCCCTTACTCTCCCCGATCCGTTTCCTGAAATCCGCGTCGGTTTTGTACATATGGAAAAAGGTGTCCAGATACCGTTCGTAGGTGTCCGCGAAGCGGTTGCAGATATAGCACGATTTTTCCTTTTCCTGCACCCAGACGCCGATGGGATTCTCACGCTCCGTGTTTTTTTTGAGCTTTCCCATGAGAGTGGATTTGGAGGGGGTAAATTTCGCGAACTCCTCCTTCATCTCCCGGATGGTCTGCATATAGTGAGTCTTAAGGATCCACCCGTTTCCCAGCGTGTTCCCATAGTCGAACATCTTCTTGAAATGCGCCCGGCAAAAACCCGCCTTGTCGGTGGCCTCCCGCACGTCGCTCTCCATATAGGAGGAGCCGGAGCCCAGCACAAAATCCAGAAGATCCTGCTCCACCTCCCGCTCGATATAGCAGAAGGGGCATTCCTGTCCTGCGTTCACCGCATCGTTTAATGGTATCGTATAAAGCTTCTCCTTCATGACCTTTCCCTCTCTTTTCCCGGGGCCGCTTTGAGCGGCTTCCATCTCTCCCCCATGTCCCCTGCCGGGCTTGTGGCGTATTTATGTATAAAAAAACTTCTTCATCATGGCCAGGTATTCTTTTATCTCCTCAAAATACAGATCCGGCCGGAAAGCGCCCGTGCGCATCTGCTGCGTCAGGATTCCGTCCATGGTGTAGGAGAGCACCCTCTCCACCTTTTTTACGTCGGCGCCCTTCCGGAATCTGGTCAGGTCGGCGCGCTCCATGATCCGCTCATATTCCTCTGCCAGAACGCCCCGCTTATCCTCCGTCTCCGCCAGCGCCTCCCCCACGTTCTCCTCCTGACTTCTGTTCAGGAACAGGAGCATGCACGGGTAATTTTTCATGGCCTTCACCTGGGCCTGTCTGATCTGCAGAATCAGCTCGAAATAATCCGTCTCCCCGCCGTCCACTCCGGTGGAGAGCTCGAGCATGATATACCGGACGCTGTAATCGTAAATAAACACATACAGCCCCAGCTTGCTGATAAAATAGTGGAACAGAAGGCCCTTGCTGATTCCCGCCTCCTTCACGATCTCATCCGTGCTGGCATGGGCGTAGCCGCCTGCGGCAAACACCTTGAGAGCTCCATTTATCATTCTGTCCTGTTTTTCCTTCTTCAGATCAAAAAATTTTTCGTTCATGGAAACCTCCCGCCATCCGGTCCATACAATAAGCTGCGCGCGCGAAGGGTGACAACCTCTGTTGACCTTGTGAGTCGAAAATAAATATAGCATATTTGCGTTGCCCCTTCAATGTCTGCGGGAAAACTAGTAGCAACTTTTTTTTGCTCCACCACATCTTGTGGATAAAATTTATGGACTTTTTATACATATTCTCTTTTCAATTCCGCAAAATAGTATTAATATAATACTTATATGATCAAGCGCTGGGACGCCGCACGCGCCAGCTTATTGAATGAAAAACCGAAAGGAGCATTTTTATGTCCAGAAAATTTGGTAAATTTTTACTCTTCTCCGCCGTAGCCGGAGCCGCCGCCTACGGTACTTACCATTATCTGAAATCCAAAGAGGGAGCTCCCGCCCCGGGTGAGACGGACACAGACGACGATTTTGACGATTTTGGCGAGGATCTTGACGACGAGGAGGGCGTAACCAGAGAGCGCTCCTATGTCTCCTTAAATCTGGATAAAGCGGAGGCCTTTGCCTCGGAGGCCTTCCACAGGGCGAAAGAAGTGATCGCCGATTCCGTCCAGCAGGTAAAGGATACCGTCAAATCCGTAACGGAAGGCCAGGCGGCCCACGACAGCGCTTTCACCGATCTGACCGCCGTGAACAAGGAAAAAGAGGCCGAAAAGACTGACGCAGACGCTGGCGACGGGGATTGCGCCGCAGCAGACGGCGCAGACGCAGGGCAGGCCGCACAGACCTCCGACGACATGACCGAGATCACTGCCCAGAGCGCAGAAGCAAAAGCGGAGCAGACGCCTTCCCCGCAGACAGCTCCCACAGCGCCCGCCGCCGGGACCGTGGAAGAATTTTTCGACGACAATAAGAACTGAGCTGTGAACAGACGCTGTCACGCTATACGAGTCAGCTTATTGAAAAGAGCATGGAGTCCCTCTCACAGAAAGGCGCTCCATGCTTTTTTCAGTCTCCGGATTCCCTCTCCCAGCTCCCGCTCCTCCATGGCCCCATATCCCAAAAGGACGGTACTGCCAAAGCCTGCGCGCGCCGCCGCATCCTTACTCATACAGGACTCGGAGATCCCATAGAGCCGGACTCCCTCCCCGGCCGCCGCCTCCAGCAGCCTTTTTTCCGGGATATGACTGCGGCTCGAGAGCAGGACGTGGAGGCCGGCGTTTTCTCCCGACAGCACAAACTCTCTTTCAAAGCAGGAGAGCTCCCCCAGGAGAAAGTCGTGCCGTCCCCGGTAGATCTTGCGCATCCTGTTTAAGTACCGCTCAAAATATCCGTCCCGGATAAACTCATTCAGAATCCGCTGGTCGATGCGGGAGACCGTGGAGGCGTAAAAACCACAGTTCTCCCGGTAACGCGCAAGAAGACGCATGGGAAGCACCATGTAGCCCACGCGGATGGCCGGGGCGATGGATTTCGAGAAGGTACCCACGTAGATTACCCTGCCCTTTGAGTCCGAAGCCTGCAGCGCGGGGATGGGCTTTCCCCGGTAGCGGAATTCGCTGTCATAGTCGTCCTCGATGATATAGCGCTCCTCCCCCTCCCCGGCCCAGCCAAGCAGCTCCATCCGCCGGCCGATGGGCATCACAATCCCGGTGGGGTACTGGTGGCTGGGCATCACATAGGCCACTCTGGCGTGTGTCCTGCGAAGCTTTCCCACGTCCATTCCGTTTTCATCCATGGGAATGGCCTCGATCCCGTAGGCGAAGGATTCAAACACCCGGTATGCCCGCCGGTAGGTCGGCTCCTCCATGGCAATGGGTACATGCCGGCCCAGAATCTTCTCCAGCAGCATCAGCAGATAATCGTTCCCGGCCCCCACGATCACCTGCTCCGGCCGGGCGTTCACCCCCCTGGAGGAGTGAAGATAGCGCGCGATGGTCTCCCGCAGGGCGAGATCCCCCTGGGCGTCCCCCAGCGCGAACATTTCACTGTTGGCGTCCACCAGAATATTTTTCGTGATCTTTTTCCAGGTGGCAAAGGGGAAATCCTTAAGGCTCACGGCATGGGGAGAAAAGTCATACTGCGCCGGCGCCGGGCGTTCCCGCTCCCGAAAGGCCTCTTCTGCGCCGGCCCCCTCGGCCGGAGGATCCTTTTCCCTCTCGCCGGATAAAAAGATCAGCCCCTCCACCGGGGCCACAAAATAGCCCCGACAGGGCCGGGCCTCCAGATACCCCTCCGCCACGAGCTGGCCGTAGGCCGCATCCACCGTGCTTCTGGCCACCTGCAAATATTCGGCCAGAGAACGAGTTGAGGGAAGCTTCTCCCCCACGGGAAGCTCCCCCTTTCTGATCTCATCCCTGATATGCTCATAAATCTTCTGATAGAGACATTTTCCGTCCCCGTCCGCAAGCTGAATCGTCAAATCCTTCATGTCTGCTGCGCCTTCTGCTCCTTAATCTTCTGAATCAGAAGCTCCTTAATGTCTCTTGCCCGTTCCTTGATCCGGCGGCTGGTGGAGCGGGATGCCAGAATATCCGAAATAATCCGTGAAGAAATATCAAACCGTCCGTCATTCATGGCCAGCACCGCGATGAGATACTCCGCCGTGGTCTGATCCATTCCGCACATGGGATAGGTCTCCGTCATTCTCGCGTTGAGAAGCCCGTCCAGCGCGTTCTGCAAAAATACCCTTTCCTGCTCCTTAAGCTCCGCAAGCTTCTTTTCATAATCCGGCGTATCCTCCGGGAGGTTTTCTTCCATACTGCGCAGAAGCCATCCGCTCTTGAGACAGATATACGCCTTCTCGCTGGCCCTGGCACGCTTCACCACCGCGCTCGCAAGGCTCAGCTTATACCGCTCCAGGGCCTCCTCGAAGGTGTAGGTCTGCTTTTCCTCCTCCGCAGGACGGAAGGAGGGGGAGATCACCTCCCGGATCGCTTCCTTCTGAAATTTGGCCAGGCCGCCGAAATACCGGCTTGCCACAGCATAGCCGCATTTGGGACAGATGACCACGTCATATTTTAAAGGTTCGAGCTGCTCATATACCGGACGCAGATCCAGATCCGTCCGCAGGAGCCTGACCTTTCCGGCTCTGACTGTCCTTGCCCTGATGGCGCTGTAGCACACGGGGCACTCATAGCTTTTGTCAAAAAGATAGTCGGCCTCCTCCTTCACCGGCGGGGGCGGAGGCGGCGCTTTGATTTCTTTTTCTTTCTCCTCTTCCTCGTACAGGCCTGCCCCCTCTAAAAAGTTCAGCCCGAATTTACCGAGGCCGGACAGCAAATCTGCCATTCCTTCACCTTTGCTCCCTTCAAAAACTCCGGATGGAAATCAGGGCTTTTCACCATCCTCCCCCTGATCTGCTCACGCCTTCGGCAACACGAAGGAGCTCTTAAGAGACACGATCCGGTTAAACACCAGCGCATCCTCCCTGGAATCCCTGATGTCCACGCAGAAGTATCCCTGCCGCACAAACTGGAAGCTCTCTCCCGGCCTGGCCTGCTTCAGAGCAGGCTCAAGACGGCACTCCTTCATCACTGTAAGAGAATCGGGATTTAAGTTCAGGCTCCCGTCCTCGTTGTAAACGCCCTTCTCCTCGTCGATGATATTCTCGTAGAGCCGCACCGTTGCAGTTACGGACTCCCTGGCGCTGACCCAGTGGATGGTCCCCTTCACCTTGCGGTCGTTAAAGCCGCTGCCGCTTCGAGTCTTCGGATCATAGGTGCAGTGTACCTCCACCACCCTTCCGTTTTCATCCTTCACGCAGCCCGTGCAGGTGACAAAGTAGGCGTTCATCAGCCGCACTTCGTTTCCGGGGAACAGACGGAAATATTTCCGGGGCGGCTCCTCCATAAAGTCGTCCCGCTCGATATAAAGCTCTCTCCCGAAGGGAACCTGTCTGCTGCCCATCTCCTCATTTTCCAGGTTATTGGCGACGGTGAGAAGCTCGCTCTGATCCTCCGGGTAATTGTCAATGATCAGCTTCACCGGATCGAGCACCGCCATCATCCGGGGACGCTTTAATTTCAGGTCTTCCCTGATGCAATACTCCAGCATGGCGTAGTCCGCCGAGGAATTGCTCTTGGACACCCCGCACAGCTCCACGAACCTCTGGATGGATTCCGGCGTAAAGCCTCTCCTTCGCAGGGCCGCGATGGACACCAGCCTGGGATCATCCCAGCCGTCCACGATTTTGTCCTCCACCAGCTTCTTGATATAGCGCTTGCCCGTCACCACATTGGTCAGATACATCTTGGCAAACTCGATCTGCTTAGGGGGATTGGGGTACTCCAGCTCCCGCACCACCCAGTCGTAGAGGGGCCTGTGATCCTCAAACTCCAGCGTGCAGATGGAGTGGGTGATCCCCTCGATGGCGTCCTCAATGGGATGGGCGTAATCATACATGGGATAAATGCACCACTTATCCCCCGTATTGTGGTGGGTCAGGTGGGCCACCCGGTAAATCACGGGATCCCGCATATTGATGTTGGGGCTTGCCATGTCGATTTTAGCCCGCAGGGTCTTCTCCCCGTTGGCGAACTCTCCCGCCCGCATCCTCTCAAAAAGCTCCAGATTCTCTTCCACCGTCCGCTCTCTTGCCGGATCGTTGCGTCCGGGCTCCTTTAAGGTTCCCCGGTACTCCTTCATCTGCTCCGGGGTCAGGTCGGACACATAGGCCTTTCCCTTTTTGATGAGCTTCACGGCGCCCTCATACATCTGCTCAAAATAGTCGGAGGCAAAGAACAGACGATCCTCCCAGTCCGCCCCCAGCCATCTGATATCCTCGAGAATGGACTCCACGAACTCGGTCTTTTCCTTCGTGGGATTGGTGTCGTCAAAGCGCATGTTGAATTTGCCGCCGTACTCCCGGGCCAGACCGTAATTTAAGAGTATGCTCTTGGCATGACCGATATGCAGATAGCCGTTGGGCTCCGGCGGGAACCTGGTACATACCTGACGGCAGACTCCCTCCCTGATGTCCTGGTCGATGATCTGCTGGATAAAATTTCTGGAAGATGCCGGGGTGTCCTCCCCCGCGCTCTCCCCGCCTGCTGTCTCATTTTCCTGCACGCCACAGGCGCTGCCCATGACAGCGCGCTTACTCTCTTCTTCGCACATATTCAAAGCCTCATTTCTTTTTTCTTCTGCCTGCATCCGAGGCGGTTTTTCTCTTAACAGGGCTGACCTGACCGCGCCTTTTCAAAAGGCTCTGCAAAATCTTCACTGCCTCGCCCACAAAGCGGATTTCCCACAGCTCCCAGACTCTCTGCCGCTTCTCTCCAAGGCAGATCCAGAAGTCCTCGTCGCCCTCCAGCTTTCCGGGCATCACGATCATTCCTGTAAGGCCGAGGGCGTCAAGCTGCTCCCTCTCGCCCTCGCTCACAGTGGAATTATAGGATAAAATCAATGTTTTTTCAACCATTAAAATAGAAGACCAGTTTTTTGAGGAAAAAAGCTCAGGATACGGCTCCTTTTCCCATGTGGCGGCCACCCTGGGCTGCGTCTGATCCTTCTTCCTGGTGTAAAGGGCAATGATCCCGGGCGAGAGGTACTCTCCCAGCATTTTAAGCAGCCGCTGCAAAACCTCCTGCGCGGGATCCTGTGACACGAAAAGCCACATCATCTCCCGGAGCAGCTCACTGCGCCGCAGTCTTCCCTCCGCCTCCTGTCTGGCAGAGAGACTCTTTTCGCACCTGCGCAGGGCCTGTCTGAGGGTGAGCTTATCCGCCAGCAGCTCGTCCGTCAGGGCCCGCAGGGTATCCACCACCCTCAGGAACTGCTTTTCATCCGCCACACAGGAGAATCCCTCCAGCGGAGGGTTCTCATACTCTCCCTCATCCTCCACATCGGCCGTCACCGCGCAGATCAGCCAGTTGACCGCCGCTTTTCTCTCCAGCCGGGAGACGGCCACCCCCAGGAGCAGATTGGGATACGCGGTCCTCTCCACCGCCTGATCCTCCAGCCGGCTTTCGGCTACCCGCTGGAGCATACTCTGAAACTGCTCCCCGTCGATGAGCTGCTCCATCCTCCGGGCCTGCTCAGGCTCCCCTGAAAGCTCCGTAAGCGGAACGCCCCCGCTGTCCACAGCGCACACAAATACGCTGGCAATGCCGGAAAAGTACCGCTGCCATTTTTCCAGTTCATCCTTTTCAATCAGCCCTTCCGGCCACGACGCTTCTCCCTGTCCCGGGATCATATTTTCCAGCTTCTCCACGCGATCTGCTCCTTTTTGCATTTTATTCATCCAGGCTGTAGTTGGGCGCTTCCTTGGTGATATGGATATCGTGAGGATGGCTTTCCTTTAAGGATGCGGCGGAAATCTTGATAAATCTCCCCTTCTCCTTCAGCTCCTCAATGGTGGCGGTGCCGCAGTAGCCCATCCCGGAACGCAGACCGCCCATGAGCTGGTAGACCGTATCCTCCACGTTTCCCTTGTAGGCCACGCGCCCTTCCACTCCCTCCGGCACCAGCTTTCTGGCGTTCTCCTGGAAGTAGCGGTCCTTGCTGCCGTTTTCCATGGCGGCGATGGAGCCCATGCCGCGGTACACCTTGTACTT
>CANOVJ010000077.1 GCA_947570615.1 uncultured Lachnospiraceae bacterium | reverse complement strand
AAGATGCTGGCTACCTGCGCCAGGACGGAAAGACCCCATGGAGCTTTACTCCAGCCTGATACTGGGACCCGGTGCTGTATGTACAGGATAGGTGGGAGGCGAAGAGATGGCGACGCCAGTTGCCATGGAGCCGGCGTTGGGATACCACCCCTGCAGTACCAGGTTTCTAACCTGCGGCCGTGAATCCGGCCGGGGGACAATGTCAGGCGGGGAGTTTGACTGGGGCGGTCGCCTCCGAAAGGGTATCGGAGGCGCTCAAAGGTCCCCTCAGGATGGACGGAAACCATCCGAAGAGTGCAAAGGCATAAGGGGGCCTGACTGTGACACCGACGGGTGGAGCAGGCGGGAAACCGGGACTTAGTGATCCGGTGGTTTTAAGTGGGAAAGCCATCGCTCAACGGATAAAAGCTACCCTGGGGATAACAGGCTGATCACTCCCAAGAGTTCACATCGACGGAGTGGTTTGGCACCTCGATGTCGGCTCATCGCATCCTGGGGCTGTAGCAGGTCCCAAGGGTTGGGCTGTTCGCCCATTAAAGCGGTACGCGAGCTGGGTTCAGAACGTCGTGAGACAGTTCGGTCCCTATCCGGCGCAGGCGCGGGATATCTGAGGGGGTCTGTCCTCAGTACGAGAGGACCGGGATGGACGGACCGCTGGTGTACCTGTTGGGAACCGATCCCATGGCAGGGTAGCCAAGTCCGGTGTGGATAAACGCTGAAGGCATCTAAGCGTGAAGCCGTCCCCGAGATGAGATATCCGGTGCAGGAATGCAGAAGGCCCCTTAGAGAGGATGAGGTAGATAGGCCTGAGGTGGAGGCACAGAGATGTGCAGAGCTGACGGGTACTAATAGGCCGAAAGCCTGACCAGAGGAAAGCGGGAAGATGTGGAGGGAAGATACGGATGTGGCGGTATTCGGTTTTGAGGGTATGAGAAATTTTCAGGTATACTGTAATATGTATTTGAGAGAGAAAGCGGTTGTAAAACTGCTTTTTTTATTGTTAAAGTGACAGAAGCATGTTATAATTGATAAGGTTCTTGTATATCGAAAAATGACGGGGTGATGTGGATGGACACGAAAATTCTTCTTGAAAGTGGAACAAATGAGCTGGAGGTACTGGAGTTTGTACTGGATGGATATGCCTACGGAATTAACGTGGCTAAGGTGAAGGAAATTACGCCTTACCAGGAGACAGTGCCGGTACCGCATTCTCATGAAAGCATCGAAGGAATTTTCATGCCGAGAGACCGGCTGATCACGGCCATAGATTTGAGAAACTGTCTGGAGCGCGGACATTCCAAGCCGGGCGGGTTGTATATTGTGACGAATTTTAATAAGCTGGATATCGCGTTTCATGTAGATGCGGTGAGAAGGATTCACAAGGTTTCCTGGGAGAATATTATTAAACCGGGAGCAGAGCTCTTTAATGAGGAAGAGAGTATTACCACCGGTATTGTGAAGCTTGAGGGCAGGCTGGTCATAATTCTTGATTTTGAGAAGATTGTGACGGATATCAACCCTGAGACAGGGCTTCGGATCAGTGAGGTCGAAGAGTTGGGGCCGCGCAGGAGGAATGATGTTCCCATCCTGATTGCGGAGGATTCGGTGCTTCTGAACCGGCTGATCGTTAATTGTCTGAAAAAGGCGGGGTATGCCAATCTGACCCGTACATATAATGGGATGGAAGCCTATGAATATATTATGGAGTGTAAAAACCAGGGGACATTGCTGGAGGATATCAAATGTATCATCACAGACATTGAAATGCCGATGATGGACGGACACAGACTGATCAAGCTGGTGAAGGAGGATCCGGTGGCGAAGGGGATCCCGGTGATCATTTTTTCATCCCTTGTCAACGAAGAGATGAAGCGGAAAGGGGAATCCTTAGGCGCTAACGCACAGCTCTCGAAGCCGGAGATTGGAAATCTTGTGAGAACGATAGACGAACTGGTTGGCAATGCATAGGATTTGTTGATAATGGGGAGCCGGGAGGAATCCCGGCTCATTTCCTGCGTTATGTACGGGAAAAGGAACGTTTCCATGCTATATGCAGGGGAGGAATTTCATCTGTGAGTGTGCAGCAGGATTGAATGTATGACAGATTTGAATATGGTAGCTGAAAAAATCAGAGAGGCTGATTTTGTTCTGGTGGGCCTTGGGGAGGCGCTGGATAAGGCGGATCTGTTTCCGACGGATGAGCGTTATCATGAGCTCGGCGCGAAGGCGCCCTGGGCGGTTCCTTTTGTGAAACGAATCCTGCTTAAGGAGCGCGCGCAGAAGGATGCAGGGCAGTATGGGCATCTGGCTGATTGTCTGCGAGAAAAGAATTATTTTGTGGTGTCTCTTTGCAGGGATGGGCTGATCAGGACCGGCGGCCTGGATTGCAGTCGGATTGTGGAGCCCTGTGGGGGTTATGAACAACTCCAGTGCAGTGAGGGATGTACGAAGGAGCTTTATGAGGTTCCGCAGGAGCTTTCTGTACGGCTCGGGGAATTTGTGAACGGCGGGAGAAGGCAGGATGACTGGGAGGAACCTCTTTGCCCCCACTGTGGAAAGGCGCTGGTGTTTAATAATACAGACGCCCTGAATTATATAGAGGATGGCTATCTGGCGCAGTGGCAGATTTACAGAAAGTGGCTGCAGGGAACGGTAAATAAAAGGTTTTGCGTTCTGGAGCTTGGGGTGGGGATGAAGTATCCCACAGTGATCCGATGGCCTTTTGAGAAAATTGTTTTTTTCAACTGGAAAGCGGAGCTTTTCAGGGTTCATGACAGATTGTATCAGATTCCGGAGGAAGTCGGGGAGAGAGGATACGGGATTTGTCAGAGTCCGGAAGATTTTATAAAGGAATTGTCTGTTTTTTTCAGATAGAATACAGGAGGCTTTATGTGGAATGCCATCCGGTGTTTCGTTTGAAAAGGAAAGGAGATGTTTTTTATGGGTACGGATGAAGAATATCTTGACAGTCTGTTAAAGTCCATAGCGGACGGAAAAAAACGGCCGAAGGAAGCGGGACTTTCGCCGGATGATTCGGCGCAAACAGCACAGGAGAAGGTTGACGATATGCAGAGCGAGAGAGGCGACGGAAAAGAGGATCCGATTTTGAACGGACAGAGCGGGACGGAGGATCCGAGTCCTGCTATGGATATGATTCCGGGAGAGTCAGAGGATGATTCCGACGAGTGGAAAATCAACATTGATCAGCTTTTAGAGCAGGCGGATATGCTGGTGAGCAACGACATGCTGCCTCCCCTGCCAGGATTTGATGCAGCGGACGACGGTACGCAGACGGGGGATATGACTTTTACAGCTCCCCCGCAGGAGAGTGTGCGTACAGATATACCGGACAGGAAAGTCCGGGAGATGGAAAAGGTGGAGAAGACTATGAATGAAGCCCCTTCACGGGAAATGGAAAACCAGGATAGAAAGGCAGGGCCGGAAGCGGGATCCGATGTGAATTCGGAGGGATTTCCCGACATGGATTCCGATCTGGATGAGATCAACAGTCTTTTGCAGCAGGCGGATCTGAATGAGAAAGTCGATGAGGATATGCTTGCTCTTCTGGAGAGCGCCACGGATATCCATGAGGACGACGAGAATCTGGATGAGGTGTTCGATATTTTTGCGGACGCCGACATGTCCATGGAGGGAGGCCGGGAGGAAAGCGCGCCAAAGCCCCGGGAGGAGGAAGAGGAGCCCGAAGATAAAAAGGCGTCAAAAAAGAAAAAGAAGAAAAAGGAAAAAGGCAAAAA
This sequence comes from uncultured Lachnospiraceae bacterium, assembly GCA_947570615.1. Taxonomy (GTDB): domain Bacteria; phylum Bacillota; class Clostridia; order Lachnospirales; family Lachnospiraceae; genus Suilimivivens. The sequence continues at coordinate 14,491 of CANOVJ010000077.1, read as the reverse complement.
GAAATCTTCCGGGATGAAGGACGATTCGGATGAGGAAAAGGAGAAAAAGCCAGGTCTTTTTGCAAAAATTAAGGAGATGCTTGCGCAGAAGGACGACCTGGACCTGGATTCGGAGGAGGCGGTTGCAGATCCGGTGGGAGATCGGAACGCGAAGCTGCTCAATGATCTGAAGGAGGCTGAGGAGAAGAAGCCCGCAAAATCTGCGAAAAAGGACAAAAAGAAAGCGGGCGGCAAGGGCGGCAAAAACGCGAAGGAGGCTAAGCCGAAAAAGGCTAAAGCCGCGAAGCCCAAGAAGGATCCGGCCAGGAAAAAAGAAGCGGCGAAACCTGCGGTGAAGGAGAAGCCGGTTAAAATCCTGAACGGAAAAAGCTTTGTGGCAATTCTCGGTCTGTGTCTGTCCGTTATCGCAGGGGTGATGATCGTTACCACCTTTCTTCCGGCCTACGCCAACACCAGAAATGCCAGGGCGGCCTACAGAAACGGAGATTATAAGACGGTTTACCGGCTTTTGTACAATAAAAAGCTGAGCGGAAACGAGGAACTGATTTATAATCAGTCCAGGACAATTATGCAGCTTGAGAGAAGGCTGAGCTCCTATCAGAACAACATTATGCTGGGAAGAGAGCTGGAGGCTGTGGACGCATTAATGATGGGCGTCTGGAGCTATCAGGAGCTCACAGAGGCGGATACCTACAATGTGAGAAGCCAGGTTGACGCTCTGTATCAGCAGATTTGCAGTATTCTTGAGAGTAATTACGGCGTTACACGGGAACAGGCCATCGAACTGAACGGATATGACGAGATCGAATACACCAGGGCGCTTTATTCTATTGCGGGTGGAAACGGGATATCGTCCGGACAGAATGTATCCGGCGCAGAGGCTTTCTCCGGGGCGGCGGATGGCGGCCAGGAGCAGGAAAATGCAGCTGCCCGGGAACAGGAGGCAGGCCAGAGCGGTGAGGACGCCCTGCCGGAAGGGCAGGAAGGATCGGAGACAGATCCGGAGGATGGAGCGGAGGCGGATGAGCAGCCGGAGGATCTCCTTCCTGCGGAGGAGGATATTCTCGATCAGCAGTGAGAGCTGAAAACAGAGGACGGAACGGGATGAGGGGCGGAAATGACAGCGATCATCGATTATGATGCGGGAAATATTAAGAGTGTGGAGAAGGCTCTTCTCATGTTGGGCGAGGAGGCCTGCATCACCAGGGACAGAGAAAAAATCCTGGCGGCGGAGAGGGTGATCCTGCCAGGGGTAGGCGCTTTTGGCTCCGCCATGGAGAAGCTCTGCGCCTTTGGCCTCAAGGATGTGATCCTGGAAGTGATTGCCCGGGGGGTTCCCTTTCTGGGGATCTGTCTCGGGTTACAGCTTTTGTTTGAGTCAAGCCAGGAGAGTCCGGGGGTGAAGGGACTGGGAGTGCTTCCGGGCGAGATTCTGCGCCTGCCCCGGGAGGGCGGAATCAGGGTGCCCCATATCGGCTGGAACAGCCTTGCGTTTCCTGCTCCGGGAAGGCTTTTTGCAGGGATCAAAGAGGGAACATTTGTCTATTTTGTCCATTCCTATTATCTGAGAGCGGGACGGGAGGATATCGTCACGGCGACCACGCAGTACGGCAGCGTGATCCACGCCTCCGTGGAGAGCGGAAACGTGTTTGCATGCCAGTTCCATCCGGAAAAAAGCTCCGGAGCAGGGCTTGGGATTCTGAAAAATTTTGTTGAAATAAAAAGGGCATAGACGGCGGCAGGCCGCAGGCGGGGACGAAAAGCCCTGTGGGAAAATCAGAGGAGGGCGCCATGCACACCAAACGAATTATTCCATGTCTGGATGTAAACAACGGCAGAGTGGTAAAGGGGACCAACTTTGTAAATTTAAGGGATGCCGGAGACCCGGTGGAGGTGGCGGCGCAATACGACAGAGACGGAGCGGACGAGCTGGTGTTTCTGGACATCACCGCCTCCTCGGACCGGCGCGAGATCCGGGCGGATATGGTGCGGAGAGTGGCTGAGAGAGTGTTTATCCCCTTTACCGTGGGCGGCGGAATCCGGTCGGTGGAGGATTTCCGCATGATCCTTCGGGAGGGGGCCGACAAGGTGGCGGTCAATTCGGCGGCCATCATGAATCCTGAGCTGATCAGGCAGGCGTCGGAGCAGTTTGGCAGCCAGTGCGTGGTGGTTGCCATCGACGCGAAAAAAAGAGCGGACGGAAGCGGATGGAATATCTACAAAAACGGCGGCAGGGTGGATATGGGAATCGACGCCGTGGAGTGGGCCGGACAGGCCTTTCGTCTGGGAGCAGGGGAGATTCTGCTCACCAGCATGGACCGGGACGGCACCAGGGCCGGATATGATATCGAGCTGACCAGGGCGGTGTCCGAGGCGGTTTCCATCCCTGTGATCGCCTCCGGCGGAGCGGGGGAAAAGGAGCATTTTCTGGAGGCATTTGAGAAAGGAGAGGCGGAGGCGGTTCTGGCGGCGTCCCTTTTCCATTATAAGGAGCTTGAAATCAGGGAGTTGAAGGAATATCTGCGAAAGAACGGGATATCTGTAAGATTATGATCAGAGGATAAGGAGACTGCCATGGCGATGATCGACAATGACTGGCTGGAATGTATTCAGGGGGAATTCAGAAAGCCCTATTATAAGGAGCTGTATGGCTTTGTGAGACAGGAATACAATACCAGGGTGATCTACCCGCCCTCGGACGATATCTTTAACGCCTTTCATCTGACGCTTTTAAGCCAGGTTAAGGTCATGATCCTGGGACAGGATCCCTATCACGGGGCCCATCAGGCCCACGGGCTGTCCTTTTCGGTGCTGCCCGACCAGGAGATCCCGCCCTCCCTGCAGAACATCTATCAGGAGCTCCACGACGATCTGGGGTGTTATATTCCCGATAATGGTTATCTGGAAAAATGGGCCAGGCAGGGGGTTCTTCTGCTCAACACGGTGCTTACGGTGCGGGCCCATCAGGCGGGCTCCCATCAGGGAAGAGGCTGGGAGCAGTTTACCGACGCCATCATCCAGGCAGTGAACGCCCAGGACCGGCCCATCGTGTATCTGCTCTGGGGGCGGCATGCCCAGAATAAGATTCCAATGCTGAACAATCCGAAGCATCTGATCCTGAAAGCGCCTCACCCCAGTCCGTTCTCGGCTTCCCGGGGATTTTTCGGGTGCAGACATTTCAGCCAGGCGAACCGGTTTCTGGAGCAGCACGGCGTCTCGCCCATCGACTGGCAGATTGAAAACCGATGAAAAGTACAGGAGGACTTATGAAAAAGAGACCGTTTATCACACTGGGAAAGGCGCAGGAGATTGCCAGGAAGTATCCCACGCCTTTCTATCTTTACGATGAAAAGGGGATCCGGGAGAACGCCAGGGCGGTGAAGGAGGCCTTTGCGTGGAATCCGGGATTTAAAGAATATTTTGCGGTGAAGGCGACGCCCAATCCCCGTCTGATGCAGATTTTGAAAGAGTATGGCTGCGGCTGTGACTGCTCTTCCATGACGGAGCTGATGCTCAGCAGTGCGGCGGGGATCCAGGGAGAGGATATCATGTTTTCCTCCAACGATACGCCCGCCGGGGAGTATGCATATGCCGCCAGAGTGGGGGCGATTATCAATCTGGACGACATTACCCATATAGATTTCCTGGAGGGGATCCTGGGAAGGCTCCCGCAGACTATGAGCTGCCGCTATAATCCAGGCGGGGTGTTCAGGATGAGCAATGGAATCATGGATAACCCGGGGGACTCCAAATACGGCTTTACCACAGAGCAGATGTTTGAGGGATACCGAATCCTGAAGGAAAAGGGAGTGAAGAACTTCGGGATCCATGCGTTTTTGGCCAGCAATACGGTGACGAACGAATATTATCCCGTTCTGGCCAGAGAGCTGTTTGAGCTTGCGGTGCGTCTTGAGAGAGAGACCGGCGCGGATATTAAGTTTATCAATCTCTCCGGAGGGGTGGGGATTCCCTATCTGCCGGATCAGGAGGCCAACGATATCCGGGCGATCGGGGAAGGGGTGCGCAGAGTCTATGAGGAGGTCCTGGCTCCGGCAGGGATGGGGGACGTGGCCATCTATACGGAGATGGGCCGGTTCATGATGGGGCCCTACGGACAGCTCGTCACCCAGGCTATCCATGAAAAGCATACCCATAAGGAATACATCGGAGTGGACGCCTGCGCGGTAAATCTGATGCGGCCGGCCATGTATGGGGCATATCATCATATTACAGTGCTGGGAAAAGAGGACGCGCCCTGCGACCACAAATATGACGTGACCGGTTCTCTGTGTGAGAATAACGACAAGTTTGCCATCGACAGGATGCTCCCGGAGATCGCCATGGGGGATTATCTGGTGATCCACGATACGGGGGCGCACGGGCATGCCATGGGTTATAATTATAATGGAAAGCTGCGCTCGGCAGAGCTGCTCCTGAAGGAGGACGGCAGTGTGGAAATGATCCGCAGGGCGGAGACGGCCAGGGATTACTTTGCCACGCTGGACTGCTTGGATCTGTATGACAGGATTGAGTTCTGACAAATTTTTAACAGACAGAATTTCTGATAATAAACGCTAATTAACAGAGAAAATTCTTGTGCTGGCATGGAGAATGTGGTATAATATCTGTTAGCTGTGAAACAGTGGACAGGCCGATGTGGCGGAATTGGCAGACGCATCAGACTCAAAATCTGACGGTGGCAACATCGTACGAGTTCAAGTCTCGTCATCGGCACTGAATCTGAATCAGGAAAACCGAACCTGGTCCCGTCGTGGGATGGGTTCGGTTTTTTTGATATAAGGACAGTTCCCAGAGCGCGCCGCCTTTATGTTACAATCAGCCGGCTCCCGAAGCGCCGGCGCCTGACGGTGGCAGACCGGATCCGCGGCCGCCTTTGCCTGTCGTCCCGACCGGCCATAGGTACAAAACGATAACGCCATAACGATGGAGAAATTGTGCGTGATGCATACAAATTTGCAATATTATAGGAAGTGTTTGAAAAAAATATCAAAAAATATTCTGTCAATACTTGACATATTCTGTGCAATTTGTTAATATGATGGAAATTAATAATACATGGGTTGTTACTGTGCGGCAGGCAAGACCAGATTTTGTAAGTTGATCGTTTGGGTGAAAGGTAGATTGATTTATGAAATTTGGTTTTTTATTTTTCAGGAGGGTGGGAGGTTTCTCTGCTGTCTGTAAAATAAAAAACCGGATTGATGGAGGAATGCGCAGGGCATCATGGAAATTAAGAGGATCATTAACAACAATATTGTGTCAAGCGTCGATCCTTACGGCAGAGAGCTTGTGGTTATGGGCCGGGGGATCGGATTCGGGAAAAAGCCCGGGCAGGAGATAGATGAGGAGTCTGTTGAGAAGGTTTTCCGGATGGACAATAAGGATAATCTGGAGCGGTTTAAGGAGCTTCTTGCCAGGCTGCCGCTGGAATATATCCAGTTATCGGCCGACATCATTTCTTTTGCCCATTCTTCGACCGGAAAGCAGCTCAATCAGAACGTTTACCTGACCCTGACCGATCATATCAGCTTTGCCATCGAACGGTTTAAAACGGGTATGCTGTTTTCCAATGCGCTTCTGGAGGAGATCAAGCTTTTTTATCCCAAGGAATATCTGGTGGGGAAATACGCGCTTCGTCTGATCAGGGAAAAGACCGGCCTTAAGATGCCCGACGACGAGGCGGCGTCCATTGCCCTTCATCTGGTCAATGCGGAGTACGGGTCGCAGCTGAGCGAGACCTACCGGATGACCAGCATGATCCAGGAGATGATGGAATATGTAAAGAAAGCGTTTCCCCAGTTTGGAGAAAACTCCATGCACAGGGACTGGCTGGTCAGCAATCTGAAATTTATGGCCCACCGTCTGCTCAACTTATCGCCGGTAGGCGGGGACGGCGAGGATGAATTTCATGAGATCATCCGGCAGTATTGCGAGGAAGAATACAGGCTGGTGGATGACATCAACGATTTTCTGATGGAGAAGTACGACTGTTCCATGACGGGCGAGGAAAAGGTCTATATGGCGGTGAGCATCAGAAGGACGAGAGACGCCTACAGAGGATAGAGGCGCGGGGACAAGGTTCAGAACAGGAGGTGTACTACAATGGGGTTGTTTGATTTTATGAAGGGAAAGAAGGGTGTGGCGCTGGCAGCGCCGGTGAGCGGAGAGTGTATTCCCATCAGCCAGGTGCCGGATCCCACCTTTGCGGAGGAGATTCTGGGGAAGGGGATCGCCATCAGACCCTCGCAGGGGAAGTTTTATTCGCCGGTTGACGGCGTGGTGAGCACGGTATTTCCCACCGGCCATGCGGTAGGAGTGACCTCGCCGGAGGGGACGGAGGTGCTGATCCATGTGGGACTGGATACCGTACAGCTAAAGGGACAGTTTTTTAAGACCCTGGTGGAGGCGGAGCAGAAGGTGAAGAAGGGAGATCTTCTTCTTGAGGCGGACCTTGAGGAAATCAGCAGGGCGGGATATAATACGGTGACTCCCATGATCGTGTGCAACAGCGATGATTACGCGGAGGTGAAATGCAGGACGGAAGGGACGGTAAGCCCGGGAGAGGAAGTCATTACCTGTATTTCATAAGGATGGTATGGGTTTTGTCTCGAAAGGAGCCAGAGTATGGTTAAATGTACCGGAAAAAGTGTACTGAAGGGAATCGCGGTGGGGAGGATCTGCCTTTACCGCAAAAAGGTGGCTGACGTCTCACACGCTCCCGCGGAAAATGTGGAGAAGGAGCTGGAGCGGTTCGATCTTGCAGTGGGCAGGGCGAAGGAACAGCTTGCGGCGCTGTATGAAAACGCGCTTAAGAGTGTGGGCGAAGAGGAGGCCATGATTTTCGACGTACACAGTATGATGCTGGAGGACGAGGGCTATCTGGAGGACATAAGGGCGCTGATTCAGGATGGAAGAAACGCCCAGGCGGCGGTACATGAGACGGGACAGCAGTATTCCCGTATGTTCGCTGAGATGGACGACGAGTATATGAAGGCCAGGAGCGCGGATGTGCTGGATATTTCCGGGAGGGTCATCGATATACTCACGGGAGCCGGGGAGATGTCCATCCAGTCTCAGACTCCGGTGATTCTGCTGGCAGACGATCTGACGCCCAGCGAGACCATTTCGATGGATAAAAGTAAGATTCTGGCCTTTGTGACGGTACATGGCTCCGCCAGCTCCCACACGGCGATTCTGGCAAGGAGCATGAATCTTCCGTCTCTGGTGAATACGCAGACAGAGCTTCTGGAGGAATATCATGGAAAGATGGCTGTGGTGGACGGCTTTCACGGAGAGCTGCTCATTGACCCTCCCCAGGATATTCTGGACGCCATGATCCTGAAGCGGGATCAGTGGACAGCGGAGCGGGAGGGACTGAGGGGTCTGATCGGGGCGGACAACGTGACCCGGGACGGCCGGAGAGTGAATGTCTACTGTAATATAGGAAACGCGCAGGATGCGGACAGCGTCCTTGCGGCGGACGGCGGCGGTATCGGGCTGTTCCGCAGCGAGTTCCTTTTCCTTGGGAGGGATAGCTGCCCTTCGGAGGAAGAACAGTTTGAGAGCTATAAAAAGGTGCTGGAGAAGATGCAGGGGAAGAAGGTCATCATCCGCACCCTGGATATCGGGGCCGACAAAAAGGCGGATTACCTTGATCTGGAGCCGGAGGAGAATCCGGCGCTGGGATACCGGGCCATACGGATCTGCATGGACAGACCGGAGCTTTTCTGTACTCAGCTTCGGGCCATCTACCGGGCCAGCGCTTTCGGCACGGCGGCCATCATGTTCCCCATGATCATTTCCCTGGAGGAGATCAGGGAAATTAAGAGGATCGTGGAGGGAGTTAAGAAGGAGCTGGCAGATAAACAGGTTCCCATGGGCGAGGTAGAGCTCGGAATCATGATCGAGACCCCCGCGGCGGCGCTGATCAGCGACGAGCTAGCCGGGGAGGTGGACTTTTTCAGTATCGGAACCAACGATCTGACCCAGTACACGCTGGCGGCGGACCGGCAGAACCAGAAGCTGGAAAAAATCTGCGATACCCATCATAAGGCGGTGTTAAAGCTGATCGGGATGACGGTGGAAAATGGCCATAAGAAGGGAATCTGGGTGGGGATCTGCGGAGAGCTTGCGGCAGATTTAAGCCTCACCAGAACCTTTGTGGATATGGGAGTGGATGAGTTATCCGTGTCTCCCGCATATGTACTGGAACTGCGAAAAACCATCAGAGAGCTGTAGGAGGGAAGCTTATGAAGACATTCACGTACACCATCACCGACGCGCTGGGGATTCATGCCAGGCCCGCGGGGCTTTTAGTCAAACTGGCGGCCGGTTATCAGAGTAATATTTTAATTTCCCGGGAAGGGAAGGAGGCCAACGCCAAAAGAATCATGGCGATTATGGGGCTTGGAGCCACCACGGGCGCGGAGATAACTGTTAAGGTAGAAGGACCGGACGAGGGGGAAGCTGCTGCGGCAGTGGAAGATTTTCTGAAGGCAAATCTATAAATGACCTGGAAACTGCCGTATGGGGCGGGCATCTTTGAAGCTGTGTCCGTCTCCGGCAGGAGATCCAGGGCAAAAGCAATGACGAAGGTTTCGCGGCCAGGACGAAACCGCAACAAGTTAGGGGGTAAAAAACTATGATGAAATATTTACAGAAACTCGGCAAGTCGCTGATGCTTCCGGTAGCGTGTCTGCCGGTAGCGGGCATCATGCTCGGCCTTGGTTACTGGATCGACCCGGCGGGCTGGGGCGGCGGAAATGTGTTTGCCGCATTCTTATGCAAGGCCGGTTCGGCTCTGATCGACAATATGGCTATCCTCTTTGTAATCGGTGTTTCCATAGGAATGTCCGATGACAATGACGGTACGGCGGCTCTGGCAGGTATGGTTTCCTATCTGATGGTGACCACACTGCTCTCACCCGGCGCGGTGGAGATGTTCACTGGAAAGGAAGCCAACGTGGCTTTCACGAAGATCGCCGGAAACCAGTTTATCGGTATCATCACAGGTCTGATCGGGGCAGCCTGCTATAACAAATTTAAGAGCACGAAGCTGCCGGATGCGCTTTCGTTCTTCAGCGGCAAACGGAGTGTGGCGATTGTCACGGCCGGCGTTACCATCATTGCCAGCGTGATCCTGTTCTTTGTATGGCCGGTTCTTTACGGCGGACTGGTGTCCTTCGGTACGGCTATCTCCGCAACCGGAGCTGTGGGCGTAGGCCTTTACGGATTCTTTAACAGACTCCTGATCCCCTTCGGTCTGCATCACGCGCTGAACTCTGTATTCTGGTTTGACGCCGTTGGCATCGCTGATCTGTATAAGTTCTGGGGAATGGGCGGCTACGAGCAGGCGGCTGCCGGCGAAGTTGGACAGTATATGACGGGTTTCTTCCCGGTTATGATGCTGGGCGTGCCCGGTGCGGCTCTTGCCATGTATCAGACGGCCAAAACGAAAAAGAAGAAAGAGGCGGCTGGTCTGCTGGGCGCGGCTGCGCTGTGTTCCTTCTTAACAGGCGTTACAGAGCCCTTTGAGTTTGCATTCATGTTCTTATCACCGGTTCTCTATGTGATTCATGCGCTGATCACCGGTATCGTGTGCGCAATCTGCGCTCTGCTTCCGGTAAGAGCCGGATTTACCTTCAGCGGCGGCTTCATCGACTGGGTTCTGTGTGCGAAGCTTCCCGCGGCCATGAATACCTGGATGATTCTTCCTATCGGCGCGGTGGTTGCGGCTGTATATTATGTCGTGTTCCGCACCCTGATTGTGAAGCTGAATCTGAAGACACCCGGAAGAGAGGATGATGATCTCGAGGCTGAGAAGAGAGTAGTTCTCTCCAACGATAACTTTACCGATGTGGCAAGGATCGTTCTGGAGGGTCTCGGCGGCAAGGCCAACGTTACCTCCCTTGATAACTGTGTCACAAGGCTTCGTCTGGAAATTAAGGATTACACGAAGGTAGACGAAAAGAAGATCAAATCGGCGGGAGTTGCCGGGGTGATGAGGCCCAGCAAGACCTCCGTTCAGGTAATCGTCGGCACAAAGGTACAGTTCGTGGCCGACGAGATGAAGAAGATGCTGTAGTATCTTCAGGAAGCGTGACGGCGTTTGATTCAATAAGCTGGCTCAGGAAGCGTGACAGCGTTTGATGGTTACGGTTCCAGGCAGAGAGAAGGTTTTGAATAAAAAGTTCCTGGCATATCGGAGGTCCTGCGGGGCCTTCGATATTTATCTACAGAAAAGAGCGTACAAATCTCTGGGAAACAGCGCCATAAGGCGGCTTGCGCAGAAAAGCGCCGTTTGTTATAATATAAGAATCTGTGTACCGCGAAATCAATTTTTATGACAAGGAGAGACGGAAAAGATGAGAATTATCAGAGCAAAGGATTATGAGGATATGAGCAGGAAGGCGGCGAATATCATTTCCGCCCAGATCATTATGAAACCGGAGTGTGTGCTGGGACTTGCCACAGGGTCTACCCCCATCGGGGCTTATGCGCGGCTGGTGGAGTGGTATCAGAAGGGGGATCTGGATTTCTCCGGGGTTACCACGGTGAATCTTGACGAGTATAAGGGGCTGACAAAGGATAACGATCAGAGCTATTATTATTTTATGCATCATCATCTTTTCGGAAAGGTGAATGTGGATCCCACCAGAACCTTTCTGCCGGATGGGACGGAGAAGGACAGTGCGAAGGCCTGCGCCGACTATGATCAGGTGATCGAGAAGACCGGAGGCGTGGATTTACAGCTTCTCGGGCTCGGGCACAACGGGCACATCGGTTTCAATGAGCCGGCGGATGAGTTTAAGGCTTCCACTAACTGTGTGGATCTGACGGAGTCCACCATCAGGGCGAACCAGAGATTTTTTGCATCCATAGACGAGGTGCCCAGGCAGGCTTACACCATGGGGATCGGGACGATTATGCATGCCAGAAAGATCCTGGTGGTGGTCAGCGGCCAGGATAAGGCGCAGATCGTGAAGGATGCTTTCTTTGGAACGATCACGCCGAAGGTTCCTGCTTCCGTGTTACAGCTTCATCAGGATGTCACCGTTGTGGCGGATGAGGCGGCTTTCTCGCTGATCGGATAAATTTAAGACAGATAAGAAAGGCAGAAAGGACGGGCGCTTTCCGGTGCGGGATGTATCGGAAAGCGCCCTGTATGGGTTAAGTATCAGGATGTCCGGCGAAGCGTGGCAGCGTTTGTTTTGCAGGGCGTCAGATGCAGGGAGGAAGGGCGTACGGATGGCGAACAATTTTTCAGAGGGGAAGATCTGGCGTAGCATCATCGGCCAGTCCGTCCCCCTTATGCTGGCACAGCTTGTACAGCTCCTGTACAATGTGGTGGACAGAATCTATATCGGGCACCTGCCGGGGGCGGACAGCATGGCGCTGACGGGGATTGGGCTGGCATTTCCGCTGACGACGGTGATTGCGGCCTTTACAAACCTGTTCGGAACCGGCGGCGCGCCCCTTTTTTCCATTGCAAGGGGAGCCGGGCAGGAGAAGCGGGCGGAGAAAATTCTGGGGAATACATTCTTTCTCCTTCTGTGCTGCTCTGTCTGGATTATGGCGATCTGCTATGTGATGCGCAGGCCTGTGCTGTATCTGTTCGGAGCCAGCGACGCTTCCTACGGCTACGCGGACGCATATCTGAAAATCTATCTTCTCGGGACGCCCTTTGCCATGCTCTCCACGGGCTTAAACGGCTTTATCAATGCGCAGGGATATCCCAAAACGGGGATGATGACTACGCTTCTGGGGGCGGTTCTCAACCTGATTCTGGATCCGCTTTTTATATTCAGCTTTCAGATGGGAGTGGGTGGAGCGGCCCTGGCCACTGTGCTCAGCCAGATTATTTCCTGTGTATGGGTGCTGCGCTTCCTGATGGGGAAAAAGACCGGGCTTCGGATCCGCAGGGCGGCTCTGCGGGTGGAGCGGAAGCTGGCTCTGGAAATCATGGGACTTGGCATGGCGGGGTTTATCATGCAGGGAACCAATGCCCTGGTGCAGATTGTGTGCAACGCCACGCTTAAGATCTATGGCGGGGATCTGTATGTGGGGATCATGACTGTGATCAATTCCGTGCGGGAAATCCTTTCCCTGCCGGTGGGCGGACTAACCAGCGGCGCGCAGCCGGTGCTGGGATACAATTATGGAGCAAGACAGTATGAGAGGGTGCGCCAGGGAATCCGCTTCATGTCGGTGATTGGTATTCTGTATACATTGCTGGCGTGGCTTGCTGTGATTTTGTGTCCCCGTCAGTTGCTCTCTGTATTTACGGAGGACGCGGCCATGCTTGAGATCGGGGTGAGGGCGCTTCGGATTTACTTTTTCGGATTTTTCTTTATGGCCTTTCAGTTTGCAGGGCAGGCCTCCTTCACGGCGCTGGGATATTCCAGACAGGCGGTTTTCTTCTCCCTGCTGCGCAAGGCCATCATCGTGGCGCCCTTAACCGTGCTCCTTCCCAGGCTTGGCCCTGGGGTGGACGGGGTGTTTCTGGCGGAACCCATATCCAACGCCATCGGCGGTCTGGCCTGCTTTCTGACCATGTATTTCGTGGTGTACAGAAGGCTTAAGGAGGAATGAAGAGCCCGTCTGGACGGACAATACCGTCCGGGCTACAGAGCCATAGCCAGGGTTCCTGCCACCATCAGAAGCAGACCTGCCGTGGCTCTTTTGCTGAGCGTCTCATGAAAAACAATGCGGGAAAAGAGGATCGTGACCAGAATGCTGAGCTTGTCTATGGGCACCACCACGCTCACAGGGCCGTTCTGGATGGCGTAATAATAGCACAGCCAGGAGGCTCCCGTGGCGAATCCCGAAAGGCAGATAAAAAGGAACTCCCCTTTAAAAAAATCTCCTGAAAGGAGGTTTTTTAACTGTGTCTGTCTGCCCTTGACAAAAACCAGAAGCCAGGACATGACCAGTACGACGCTGGTGCGGACGGCGGTTCCCAGGTTGGATTCCACGTCCGAGATCCCCACTTTGGCGAGGATGGAGGTGAGAGAGGCAAAAACGGCGGAGAGGATGGCGCAGAGCAGCCAGCGGTTGCTTCGGGAGGATGAATCGGACGGCATTTTGGCTGTCCTTTGTCCGGTCATGAGATAAATTCCTGCGGCCAGCAGGCCGGTTCCGGTGAGCTTCACCGCCAGGTGGCTGGTCTCGTGGAAAAGCAGGATCGCCAGAAGGACGGTGAGTACCGTGCTGGATTTGTCGATGGGAACCACCTTATTCACATCGCCCAGAGAAAGCGCTTTGAAATAGAAAATCCAGGACGCTCCCGTGGCCAGCCCGGAAAGAACCAGGAACAACATGGAGCGGGGAGAGATCGCCGGAAGATCCCGGAAGGATCCCACGATGAAAACCATGATCCAGGAAAAGAGCAGCACCACCACCGTCCGAAGGGCCGTGGCGATATCGGAATCCGTTTTGCGGATGCCGCATTTGGCGAGGATGGATGTAACGCCTGCAAAAAAAGCGGATAAGACTGCCATGAGTAACCACATAATGATTCTGCCTCCCGATAAAGGGTTGTTGTTAGATTTCTGTACATAGTATAATTCTTTTTTTCATTTTCATCAAGATGTGCGGTATGTAATCGCGGTATCTGTAAATAATAACAACGGACAGTACGCTTCGCCGTCTGTCTTTCTGTTTCAGAAATCAGTTGAAAGGAAGGTTGCTTATGACAAATTCAGATACGGTAAGGCTCCTTCAGGAGTGCGACGCGGGAGCAAAAATGGCGGTAGCATCCATCGACGAGATCCTGGAGAGGGTCAGCGATCGGAATATGAAAGAGCTTTTGCAGGAGAGCAAAAACCATCACGAAAAGCTTAAGGACGAGATCTGCTGCGCGTTAAGCGAACATGGATCTCAGGAAAAGGAGCCCGCGCCGGTGGCCAGGGGAATGTCCTGGATAAAGACCAATATGAAGATGAGCATGGACAACAGCGACGCTACAGTGGCGGATCTGATTACCGACGGCTGTAATATGGGGATTAAATCGCTGCACAGATACCTCAATCAGTATGAGGCGGCGGATTCCCCCTCGAAAAAGCTCTGTGGAAAGCTTGTTTCCATTGAGGAGGAGCTTTGCAGGGACCTGCGCAGTTATCTTTGAGAGACGTTTGCTGCCTGGCGGCCGGATTATCCTGCGTTAAGACAGTGTCTGCGACAGAAAAATATGGAAACAGGACAGAAGAGGAAATTATGGAATACGAAGAGATCAGGGAACTGAAGCAAAGTGAAAAAAGCGCGGTACATCTGGTGAGGGAAAAGGGCGGGGAGAGGGTTTTTGTCCGAAAAATCCTGAAAGGACGTCATGAGGTTTACGGGGTATGGTATGACTCTCCCCATCCCTTTGCTCATGTGAGATAAAGGAGTAAAAGAAGTGTAAAAAATTTTGCCGTTTCCTGTCCGGCTGACTGCCGGACGGGTCGGGCTTTAGTCGGGCAATTCTACCTTG
>CANOVJ010000076.1 GCA_947570615.1 uncultured Lachnospiraceae bacterium | reverse complement strand
TTTAGATTATGGCATAAAGTCAAATCTTAGTTAAGGCGAGCGTTTTGACGCTTACAATTGATTTCCCATGCATATAATTTATTATGGTAAATGCGTTATCGCCAGGTATCAAATTTGAATGGGGTGCTTTTAATTGAACAACTTTAATATGAACCGGGTCTTCGGTCCGCCGAATCTGTTCGGGGTGAGAAATCCCGGCAGAAACGAAAACCGATGTGTCGCTCAGCCTTTGCCTGAGTATACAGATGCGACAGACGCTGTTGCAACTGCTCCTTCCCGCACTGTAAATGCCGGGGAAGCGTGGGAGAATGATTCATACTGTGATTGTGGAGCCGGCCCTTTCTGTGAACGCGGGGAGCCGGGGCCAATGGGGCCGAGGGGAGAGCCCGGTCCGCCCGGCGCGCCTGGTGAACGGGGAGAAACCGGCCCACAGGGCGTCACCGGACCGCAGGGGCCCCAGGGGGCCACCGGGCCGATGGGGCCGAGAGGAGAGCCGGGAGCACGGGGACCGGCAGGACCTCCCGGCTATCCGCAGAACAGGATATTTGCGACATTTGCAGGGCAGGATCTGATTATGCCGGAGAGCGCCAGTCTTCCGCTTAAAACGGAGATAGCGGATGAGACGGGAAATATATCCCTCTGCAATAATAACTCTGTCATGCTGACACCAGGCTGCTATGCAATCAGCTATTATGTATCAACAGTGGCGAAGAAGCATGGCGTCATAAGGCTTACGCCTGTATGTAACGACTGTAAGCAGACCGGCTTTTCCGCATCCGCAGAGGCGTCAAAACGAAAAGAGCGGGTGGCGGTATCGAGATATTTCATTGTCCACGTTCCGACTGACAGCGTTTTGTTTTTTGCATGGCAATCCTCGGCGGGGGTGGTCAGAATTAATATGAATCTGAGTCTGGAGAAGCTGTGCAGGCAATAGATATGGAAAGGAAAGAGAGAATATGGCCACAATAAGCCTTTGCATGATCGTTAAAAACGAGGAGATGCATATCGCCCGCTGTCTCGAGAGCGTGGCGGAACTCGTGGAGGAAATTATAATTGTAGATACCGGCTCGACGGACCGGACCTTGGAAATTGCATCCAGATATACGACGAAGGTCTTTTCATACCCGTGGAAGGACAATTTCGCGGATGCGAGAAATTACTCCTTTTCCAGAGCGTCCATGGACTACTGTATGTGGATGGATGCGGACGATGTTCTGGAGGAGACGGAAAAAGAAAGGTTTTTGGAGCTTAAGCAGTCCCTGCCGCCGGATACGGACATTGTAATGATGAAATACAATACTGCTTTTGACGAAGCCGGCCGGCCTGTCTTTTCCTGCTTCAGGGAGAGATGGATCAGGAACAGCGGGCACTACCGATGGGCCGGCGCGGTCCATGAGGCGATTTCGCCGGACGGAAGGATCGTATATTCCGATATCGCGGTTTGTCACAAAAAGCTTGGCGCAGGGGAGCCTGACAGGAATCTGAGAATCTATCGCAAAATAATTGCGGACGGACAGGTTTTGGAGCCGCGGCATCAGTATTATTATGGGCGGGAGCTCTATTATCACGGGCAGTATGAAGAGGCGGTTTCGGTGCTGGAGCGGTTTCTGCTCCTGCCGCAGGGATGGGTCGAAAATAAGATTGAGGCGTGTTCAGAATCAATGCCGTACTCCCTGCTGTGAACGGGGGCCTGCGGGTCCACGGGGAGAGCAGGGGCCTGCAGGGCCGCAGGGGGTTAAGGGGGATATCGGATGCCCCGGCCCCAGGGGTGAAAGAGGAGAGCAGGGACCCGCGGGGCCGCAGGGAATTCCGGGCGCGCCTGGCGCAAGAGGGCCCAGAGGAAATACCGGGCCGGTGGGGCCTACCGGGAACACCGGACCGAGAGGTTATGCGGGGCCGAGAGGTTATGCAGGTCCCCAGGGGATCCAGGGAATCCAGGGGGTTCGCGGTGACATTGGGCCGAAGGGTGATCCGGGATGTGAAGGCCCGCAGGGGGATATTGGCCCGCAGGGACCTGCGGGTCCCATAGGCCCTGTTGGCCCTGCGGGGCCCCAGGGAGATATCGGGCCACAGGGGCCGAGAGGCATTCCAGGTCCTGCCGGCCCTACCGGAGTCATGGGGCCACAGGGTGTGACTGGGCCGCAGGGGGTTCAGGGTGTGACTGGTCCGATTGGCGTCCAGGGCCCGAAGGGATGTCCGGGAGATGACGGCCCCACAGGCCCGACGGGTCCGACCGGGGCGACGGGAGCCGATGGGGCCACCGGCCCAACAGGAGCGACGGGATCCGATGGAGCAACCGGCCCAACGGGAGCCACCGGAGCGACGGGATCCGATGGAGCAACCGGCTCAACAGGAGCGACCGGGGCGACGGGAGCCGATGGGGCCACTGGCCCAACGGGAGCCACGGGAGCCGATGGGGTCACTGGCCCGACGGGAGCAACCGGGACCACAGGGGCCACCGGACCTGCCGGGGCGGCGGGGACGGGAGCAATCATTCCGTTTGCGTCAGGACTTCCCGTTTCTCTGACAACGATTGCCGGAGGTCTTGCGGGACTCCCCGCTTTTGTCGGTTTTGGAAGCAGTGCGCAGGGCCTGACCGTGCTGGGATCCACAATTGATATTACCAATTCCGGCGGAACGCTTTCCAACTTTGCATTTCAGGTTCCACGGACAGGGATCATCACCTCGTTCAGCGCATATTTCAGCACGACGGCTGCGCTTTCCCTGGTGGGTTCTACGGTTACGGTAAACGCGCAGATCTATCAGTCAACGACGCCCAACAATGTGTTTTCCCCGATTACCGGGACGCTGATCACTCTGACGCCGTCGCTTTCCGGAATCATATCCGTCGGCACACTGTTAAACGGCGCGCTTACAGGACTCAATATTCCGGTAACGGCTCAAACCAGGCTGATGCTGGTGTTTTCGGCAACGGCAGGCGGTCTGACGCTGATCAATACGGTCGCGGGATACGCAAGCGCCGGATTAAGTATAAACTGATTACAGATAAATCCCGGAGGTTTCAGGTTATGAATCCCTCCGGGATTTTCCTCCGGGATTTTATTAAAAAGGATTTCACTTTCCTCCCGGTTATGATACAATTTCTGGAAAAGGGTTTATATTCCACGGCTCCTGCAAAAGGGCCGGATCAGATGGAACAGTAAGGATAAGGGAAGAGAGGAACTAAGATGAGCCAGGCAAAAGAAAAACAGTCCGCAGACAGAGCGTCAAAGCGGCGGGGAGCCGGGATCACTGTAAAACTGGTGGCGGCAGTGGTCGACAGCGTTATCATTGCCGGAGCGGTGCTGCTGGCGGTGGTCTATGACCGGATGTCCCAGACGCTGCTGGAGAAGAGCGAGGAGATCCTGCATACCACCACAGAAAGGACATTGCAGGAAACCAGGGCATGGATGAACCGGACACTCACTATGCTGGAAACCCAGAGAGATACCATAGAATATGAGGATATGGATATTCCGGAGATGACGGAGTACATTAAGCATACGGCAGGGCAGAGCGACGCCTACCCGGCCGGGCTGTATGTGGCGCTGACGGACGGTTCCCTGTATCACGCCTCCTTTGTGCCGGGGCCGGATTTCAACGCGCTGGTCAAGAGCTGGTATGTGGACGGCATTGAGTCTGAGGAATTTATACTGGGGGACGTGTATTTTGACGAGGACAGCCAGTCCTATGTGGTGGGGGCCTCCGGGGCGCTCAGGGACGGAAACGGCGGGGTGCGCGGCGTCGCGGCGGCGGATGTGTATCTTGACTCGATTTCAGATATCGTGAGCAATATTCAGATTGAGGATACGGGCGGCATTTTCCTGGTTGACACACGCACGGATACCATCATCGGACACAGGGACGAGGCCATGGTGGGAGAGTCCCTGAGCGGATCAGAGGGGATGTATGCCTGTGCACAGGAGCAGATTGATGCCGGAAACATGGGGCTTGGTCTCTATGGAGACACCTATATTGAGATTGCCCCGGTTGAGGGGAGCGGCTGGATCGCAGTAGCCTACGTGTCCAGAACGGAGGTGTTGTCGGAGCTCTATGATCTGACACGCACCATGACGGCGGTGTCGGTGATCGCAGTGCTTCTGGTGACGCTTCTGGTGAGCATCCAGATCCGGAGGATTATCGGCAGGCCGGTAAAGGAGCTGACACAGGTGGCCACCCGCATTGCCAGGGGAGAGCTGAACCAGACCATCCACTACAGATCCAGGGATGAGCTGGGCGTGCTCGCGGACGATTTTAATCAGGTGACCGTAAGACTTCGGGATTACATAAAATATATCGATGAAATATCAGATACCATGCGGGAGATCGCCGTGGGGAATCTGGCCTTTGAGCTAAAGAGCGAATATGCCGGTGAATTTGCGAAGATCAAAGAATCCCTGGATGCGATTGCGGTGGAGCTCAATCTCGCCATGGGACAGCTGAGCGTATCCTCCAGGGACGTCGCCGCCGGCGCGGCGCAGATTTCCGACAGCGCGGTCAATCTCTCCCAGGGCTCTACAGAGCAGGCGGCGGAGGTGGAAGCGCTGGCCAGCCATATCGAAAAGGTCACTGAGAGCGTGCAGAAGGTGGCGCAGGGCGCGCAGAGGGCCAGCGGCATCTCCAGACAGGTGGGCCAGGGGCTTCTCGAGAGCAATACCAAGATGCAGAATATGACGGAAGTGATGCAGAAGATCAGCGAAAAGTCCAATGCGATCCACAAGATCGTGAAGACCATCGACGATATCGCATTCCAGACCAATATCCTGGCGCTGAATGCGGCGGTGGAGGCCGCACGGGCAGGCGAGGCAGGAAAAGGCTTCGCGGTGGTGGCCGAGGAGGTGCGCACGCTGGCAGGCAAGTCCGCCGACGCGGCCAGGGAGACCACACAGCTTCTTGGGGAGACCATAGGCGCTATGGAGGAGGGCGTTATCGCCACGGACGATACGGCGAAATCCATGCTGACAGCGGCAGGGCTTGCCGAGGAAATGGACGGTCTGATCGGCAGGATTGCAGACTATACGAAGCAGCAGGCAGGTGAGACGGAGGAGATCAGCCACGGAATCAACCAGATTGCAGTTGTGGTTCAGAATAATGTGAGCACTGCGGAATCCAGCGCCGCCGCCAGCGAGGAGCTCTCCGGCCAGGCTGCCGCGCTCAGGGAGCTTGTGGGGAGATTCCGCCTGAAAGAATAATCTGCAAACGATACATGAAAGAGAAACATGCAGGCAATATTAGTAAAAAACGTGCGGCAGCCCGAAAAGAGGAAAGGCAGGATAC
The DNA here is from genome assembly GCA_947570615.1 of uncultured Lachnospiraceae bacterium. Classification (GTDB taxonomy): domain Bacteria; phylum Bacillota; class Clostridia; order Lachnospirales; family Lachnospiraceae; genus Suilimivivens. The sequence goes on along the minus strand of CANOVJ010000076.1, from coordinate 14,125 downwards.
AGAATGGAACTGACAAACATTAAGGATATATTCCGGGATAAGGAAAAGTACACGGACGCCCGGGTGAAGATAGGCGGCTGGGTGAGGAGCAACAGGGATTCCAAAAATTTCGGCTTTCTGGTGGTGAACGACGGAAGCTTCTTTGAGCCTCTGCAGGTGGTATATTCGGACGCGCTGGCTGATTTTGACGCGATCGCTAAAATCGGCGTGGGCGCGGCGGTCACTGTGACAGGGCAGATCGTGGCGACGCCGGGGGCAAAGCAGCCGCTGGAGATGCAGGCCCAGGAGGTGAGAGTGGAGGGCGCATCCCCTTCAGATTATCCTTTGCAGAAAAAGCGTCACAGCTTTGAGTATCTGCGCACCATATCTCATCTGCGGGCAAGGACCAACACCTTCCAGGCAGTGTTTCGGGTGCGCTCCCTGGCGGCCTTTGCCATCCACCGGTTTTTCCAGGAGAGGGGCTTTGTCTATGTACACACGCCTCTGATCACCGGGAGCGACTGCGAGGGCGCAGGGGAAATGTTCCGGGTAACCACCCTGGATCCGGAGAATCCGCCCAGAACGGAGGACGGAAAGGTGGATTATGGCCAGGATTTCTTCGGCAAGCCCACGAATCTGACTGTAAGCGGGCAGCTGGACGTGGAGACCTACGCCTTTGCTTTCAAAAATGTATATACCTTCGGCCCCACCTTCCGGGCGGAGAATTCCAATACCTCCCGCCATGCGGCGGAATTCTGGATGATTGAGCCGGAAATGTGCTTTGCGGACTTAAAGGATGATATGATGCTGGCGGAGGGGATGCTGAAATATGTGATCCGCTACGTGCTGGAGAACGCTCCGGAGGAGATGGCCTTCTTTAACCAGTTTGTGGATAAGGGGCTGATCGGGCGCCTTCAGCATGTGCTGGACTCCGAGTTCGGCCACGTGACCTACACCCAGGCTGTCGAGATCCTGGAAAAGCACAACGATGAGTTTGAGTACAAGGTACACTGGGGGAGCGATCTGCAGACCGAGCACGAGCGCTACCTGACGGAAAAGGAGTTTAAGCGGCCGGTGTTTGTGACGGATTATCCCAAAGAGATCAAGGCCTTTTACATGAAGCTCAACGAGGACGGCAGGACCGTGGCCGCCATGGACTGCCTGGTGCCGGGCATCGGCGAGATCATCGGCGGAAGCCAGAGAGAGGATTCCCTGGAGCTTCTGGAGCGGCGGATGCAGGAGCTCGGCCTGGATAAGGAGGATTATGATTTTTATCTTGATCTGCGGCGCTACGGCTCCGTGCGTCACGCGGGCTTTGGGCTGGGCTTTGAGCGGTGCGTGATGTATTTAACCGGCATGGGGAATATCAGGGACGTGATCCCCTTCCCGAGAACCGTTAAGAACTGCGAGCTCTGAAAAGCGGATTCGCCGGCAGGCGGCGATTCCGGAAAAAGGAATACCGGATACGTAAAAAGACAGATGGACAGAAAGGACATCTGTCTTTTTACGTGCGCCGGGCGGGCGCGCTGCCGGGCACACACAGAGGGCAATGCGCGGGAGGAATATGAAACAGATTTCACTATTATCTCCCAAAACAACCGTAAAATTTTGGAAAATCTGTCTGTTTACAGGAGAACAAAAGGATTATATGATACAGAGGAAGAGTGAAACCGATATCATATATAGAGCAGAAAATATGAAACGGAAGACTCGCTTGCAGGAAAGCGGAAAACGTCATAACAAGTTTATCAGAAGGAGGAAGAACCATATGCAGCAGGTGAATGTGAAGTTCAGCAGTGTAGAGCAAATCAGACAGTTTGTAAACATTATTGACAAATTTGATACCAGTTTTGATCTGGGCTCCGGGCACAGAATCGTTGATGCAAAATCTATCCTTGGAGTCATGACGCTTGATTTTTCACGGCCCTTGCGTCTGCGGTATCATTCCAACGACGATACCATTGAAAAGAAGATCGCGCCCTTTTTATGCCCGGGGGTATAGGGGAAGGTCGGCATTAAAGCTGCAAAAGAAGGAAAACAAACGCTGCCAGGCCTCGCCGGACAGCTTATTGTTAAATAACGGGGGCGGTTGAAAAAACCGGCAATTCTGCCGTTTGTATCCAATATCTGAAGGTGTTGACACGATATATTGCAGAAATCTGCTGTTTTGCCAAAGATCCCTGTAAAAAAAGGAAAGCTGGCGAAATTTAAGTGAAACAGAAAATAATATTTCTGGATATCGACGGGACGCTGACAATACCGGGGACAAACGTCCCTCCTGCGTCCGCCGGGGAGGCGGTTGCGCAGGCCAGGAGAGCGGGCCATCTGGTATTTTTGTGTACCGGCAGAAATTATGCCATGCTGCGTCCGCTCCTTGCATATGGCTTTGACGGAGTGATTGCCAGCATGGGAGGTTATATTGAGTGCCAGGGAAAGACGGTCTTCGACTGCCCCATGACACAGAGCCAGCGGCGTACTGCGCTGGAGGTTCTTGAGAGAAACGGCGTGTTTCGGACGGTGGAGTGCATGGACGGCGCTTACACGGATGACGGCCTGAAGGAGTTTTTGCGAAGCCATGCCGGCCAGGGGAATAACAGCGAGCTTCTGCGTCTGCGGGAGCAGATCGAAAGAGAGCTGAATATCCGGCCCATGAGCGAGTACCGGGGACAGCCCGTCTACAAGATTCTGGTCACGAGTCTGTCGGGAGAGCGTCTGCGAAAGCCCAGGGAGGTTCTGGAGAAGGACTTCTGGTTCTGTATGCAGGAAAAGGGGGAGGACGGCCTTCTGAGCGGAGAGATTGTGAACCGGAGGTTCGACAAGGGAAAAGCCCTGCGCAGAGTCTGCGAGTACCTGAATATTCCGGTCTGCGACAGCATTGCATTCGGGGACAGCATGAACGATAAGCAGATGCTGCAGGAGGCGGGACTGGGGATCTGTATGGAAAACGGAAGCCGGGAGCTTAAGGAGCTGGCCGACGATATCTGCCCTGGCGTGGAGGAGGATGGGATCCGCACCGCTTTTGAAAAGCTCGGGCTGATTCCCGTCGGAAAGGGGGAGCGCGCGTGAATATAGCGGAAATTGCCAGGATGGCCGGCGTATCCAGAGCGGCGGTCTCCCGTTATCTCAACGACGGATATCTCTCCGAACAAAAGCGGGAGGCCATCCACAGGGTGGTGGAGGAGACGGGGTACCGGCCCTCCGTGCAGGCCCAGACCCTCAGAACCAGAAAAACCCGGATGATCGGCGTGATCATCCCCAAGCTGGCGTCCGCCTCTGTGGGAAGAATCGTGGAGGGCATCCTCTCCGTGCTCAATGAGAGCGGGTATCAGATGCTTCTGGCGCTGACTCAGAACGATTCGCACAGGGAGCTGGAATATCTGCACGCTTTTCATGGAAAGCAGGTGGACGGCGTGATCCTGGTGGCAACGTGCTTTACCCCGGGACACAGGCGTATGTTCAGAGAGTCGGCGGTTCCGGTGGTGATCGTGGGACAGCGCCTTTCGGGCCAGTGCTCGGTGTTCCATGATGATTATAATGCGTCCTGTGACCTCACAAGGCTGTTTCTGGAAAAGGGCAGATGCAGGCTGGGGTATCTGAGCGCCACCCACAGGGACGCGGCGGCCGGGGCGGAGAGATACCGGGGCTTTTGCGACGCGGTGCGGGAGCAGGGCCATGAGGAGCTGGCGGAGCACTTTGTGACGGCGGCCTTTACCGTGGCCTCGGGGTATGAGAAGGCGGCGGAGCTGTATAAAAGATATCCTGACATGGACGGACTGATCTGCGCCTCCGACACCATAGCGGTGGGAGCCATGCGGTATCTGCGGGAGCAGGGCATACGGATCCCGGAGCAGATCCTGGTGGCGGGCCACGGGGATTCCGACCTGGCGGGAGTGACGGAGCCTCCGCTTACCACCGTACACTATTTTTACGAAAAAAGCGGCGAGACGGCGGCCACGATGCTGACAGAGCTCCTGGACGGCCGGGAGGGAGCCGTGAAGGAAGTTAAACTGGGATATTACATAGTTGACCGGGCGAAATGATTTTTAGCTTGATTGCGCCCCCCTGTTTTAGTACAATAAGAAGAGCACAGACCTGGAGAATGTCTGAGAGCCTGGGCAGGGAAAGGTATGACTATGGATATCAGAGAGTATGAAAAGATTTTGAATGCGGTGCCCACCACGGGCGTATTTATCGTGCGGGAGGAAGATCATAAGCTTCTGTACTATAATAAACGCGTGCGGGAGGTCGCGCCTCATGTCTACGAAGGAATGGCCTGTCATGAGCTGGGAAATCATTCCTGCGCCAACTGTCCCCTTCTCACCATCGGGGACAGGGACGAAAATCAGACCATCAGCTATAACAATCCTTTCGGCGAGACGGTGGATATCACGGCGGTGAGAACCCTGTGGGAGGGGAAGACTCCGGCGTTTATCATCACTGTCGCGCCTCATATGCAGGCGATCAATCACGCCTATCACAAGATCCTCCGGATCAATCTGACACAGGATACCTATGAGGTGGTTAAGATCCGCCCCCAGGACCGGGCGTACGGATACGGTACGGACGCATTTTCCGGCTGGCTGGGGCGGTTCATCTACGACGGAGGCATTCACCCTGACGATATGCACAATTTCATATCCTTCACCCGTCTGGAACACATGAAAACGGTTCTGGAAGGGGATCAGGAGATTCTGACCTGCTGTTATCGCCGCTGCTCGGAGGGAGTATACCGCTGGAATCTGATGGAAATCGTGCCGGATATCAGCTCCCCGGGGAAGGATCAGTTCGTATTTCTGTATGTAAAGGATATTCACGATATTTTGCAGGAGAGCCTGGAGCTGGACGACGCCAGTATGCGCATTCAGGAGGTGATCCGCACCCTGGGGGAGCAGAATTTCGGGATTTACGGGATCGATCTGGACACAGGGGAGGCCAACCTGGTGAGGGAAAACGGCCATACCCATACGGGCTGGAAGTCGTGGACGATCCAGTGGGATGAAATCATGAGCTCCCGGCTCCTTCGCCAGATCCACCCGGTGGACAGAGAGCGGATGAACGAAAGCTTTTCCCTGGAGGGGCTTCGCAGGATGAAGGAGGCCGCCATTCCCAAGAAGGATATGCTCTGTCAGTGGCGGGGCGAGGAGGACCACGAGTACCGTTATATGGCCATTATCGCCTATTTCGGCGAGAATCAGGGAGTCAGAAACTATACGATCCTGGCCCTGCAGAACGTGGATAAGAGGATCCGCCAGGAGCAGACTCTGAATCTGCGGGATATGCAGCTGGCGGCCATCCTCAAGTCCAGATACAGAGTCATGACCACGGTCTATCTGGAAAACGGCCAGTGCGAGAGGAACTGGATCAATGAGGAGAGCGGAATCACAAAGGTGGATACCGGGAACTACCACCGGTATTTCCAGCGGGCGCTGGAGAGCGCGGTTCACCCGGAGGATGCGGAGGAATTCCGCAGGGTGATGAGCCCGGAGCATCTCTATCAGAAGGCGGCCGGCGTGCGGGATTATTCGGAGGAGACCTGCCAGTACCGCATTGCCGGGAAGTCCATCCAGTGGCTGGAGCAGCATGTGATCTATGCCCGCCGCGGAAACCGGATCTCCGTCAATATCCTGGGGCGGGATATTACCCGGGAAAAGCTGGAGGAGGAGCTGCGGCTCAAGGGTGAGCAGGAGCAGGACGATATCATCCGGACCCTGAGCGGCATGTTCTTCGCTACCTACTACGCGGACCTGGAGCAGAACATCCTGCGCAGCGTGACCCAGCTCGACGAGGTGAAGCGTCTGCTTAAGGAAAAGACGGATTATACCGAGGGGATCCGGCTCTATGCGGAGCATTTTATCCATCCGGAGGACCGGGAGGAATATCTGCGCGTGCTGAGCCGGGAGAATCTGCGCGCCAGGCTCAGCAAAAAGACGCCTTACGTGACGGTGGCGTACCGCAGGCTGCCGAAGCATCCGGACACCTCCGCGGAGAAATACGGCTGGATCCGAAGTACGGCCGTGATGGCCCAGGCCGACGCCGAAGGCCGGGCCAGATCCATCGTTTACGCGGCGCAGGATGTGACGGAGAGCAAGCGCAGAGAGATGCGGGAGCATCTGGCGCTGAAGGCGGCCTGCGAGGCGGCGGATCAGGCCAACGCCTCCAAGCAGGAGTTCCTTTTTAATATGAGCCACAACCTGCGCACCCCCATGAACGGCATTATGGGGATGATCAAGATTGCGGCGGACAACGCAGGCAATTCGGAGAAGGTGAAGGACTGTCTGGAGAAGGCCTACACCTCCAGCCACAAGCTTCTCCTGGTGATGAACGAGATCATGGATATCAGCCAGATCAAGTCCGGGAGCTTCGACTTAAAGGCAGAGGCGCTGAGCCTTTCCGGCCTGATGGAGGAGGCGGTGGCCGCCATCCTTCCCGATGTACAGGACAAAAATCTGGAGCTTGTGGTGCATTCCATGGCGGTGGAGCATGAGCATATCCTGGGAGACCGCAGGCGGCTTTTGCAGGTATTTCTGAATATTCTGGAAAATGCGGTGCGGTACACGCCCGCGGGAGGCAGGATCGAGGTGGAGGTCACGGAGCATGAGTCCACAGAGCATGGATGCAGCTCCTACGATTTTGTATTCCGGGATAACGGGATCGGCATCGGGGCGGAATTCATTCCCCATATTTTCGAGCCCTTCAGCCGTTCGGACGATCCGCAGGTGAGCAGGATCGACGGGGTGGGGCTTGGCATGTCCATCGCCCAGAATATCGTGCGCATGATGGGCGGCGCCATCAGTGTGGAGAGCGCTCCCGGCCGGGGGGCACAGTTTACGGTGACGGTCATTTTAAGGCTTCAGAACCCGGCGGAGCATATGGGCGGCGCTGCGCTGCCTTCGGCCTCGGCGCAGGCGGGCGCCTCCTTCCGGGGATGCCGGATCCTGCTGGTGGAGGATAATGAGATCAACCGGGAGATCGTCATGGAGCTGATCGGGGAGGCCGGGGCCATGGTGGAGTGTGCCACGGACGGCCGCAAGGGGCTGCAGCGATTTGCGGAGATGCCCGAAGGGTACTATGATATGATTTTTATGGACATTCAGATGCCGGTGATGAACGGACTTGAGGCCACCCGGGCCATACGCAAGCTTCCCCGGGCAGACGCCATGACCATTCCCATTATCGCCCTTTCCGCCAACGCCTCGGCGGTGGATATGGTGGCCAGCAGGGAGGCGGGGATGAACGGCCATCTGGCCAAGCCTCTGGATATACCAAAGCTGATGGAACAGATGAACTACTGGCTGACCGGCTATGGGAACGGCCTGCAATAAGCACAGACATGGGAGACGCGTTGAATGAAAAGAAAGAAAACCTTACAGCAGGTGGGATATGTCCTGGTACTCCTGGCGGCAATTATTATTCTGTTCCAGCGGTACACCACACAGAACAGGGTGCGGATCGAGCAGCGGAACAAAAACTATGCGGCGGACGCGGCGCACCTGAAGGCGGAGCAGATCGACGGGGAGCTGACCAACGCGCTGGGGCGGATCAATACCTACGCTTACTTTCTGGGGGAAGGCCTGACGGGCCCGCAGGTGAGCGCGCAGATGCTCGGGAGGATGGAGGAGAACGCTATATTCGACGCCATCCTCTTCACGGATGCCCAGGGGATCGACCACGCCTCCGACGGGAGAGTCTCCGATGTATCGGAGCGCGCCTTTTACACCGAGGGCATGCAGGGAAGGAGCGGCATGGAGATCATCTTCGATCCCCATCTTTTCGATGAAAAAATGGTCTGCTTCTATGCGCCCGTATCCTGGAAGGGTGAGATCGTGGGAGTGCTGCGGGGAGCGTATCTTGCGGAGGAATATCTCCATGTGATGCTTGACGCCGCCTACTTCGGGGAGGCTGCGGAGGTTTATCTGTGTACGCCCGGGGGCGAGGTCATTGCGGACTCAGGCGATATGAAATATGAGGAGAATCTGATCGAGGGGCTGGTGCGGGACGGGGTGATCGACCAGGCGGCGGCCGGTGGGGTCAGAGGCGTATTTGAGCAGGGCGGGGAGGGCGCCTTTGTCTGCACTCCTGAGAGCGGGACAGACAATATCTGCGTGACCTGGCTGACAGAAAATCAGTATGTGCTTGTGCAGACCTTTCCCAAAAACGTTACCCAGAGCATGATCCGGGCGGAGAATCTGGTGGGCCTTCGGCTGGAGTTTATCCTGATCGGCCTCTTTGCCATTTATGTGATTCTCCTGCTCTGGCAGGCCGGACGGGAGAAAAAGCTGCTGGAGAGGGAGAACCGGGAGATGGGCTATATCATCGGCGGCGTCACCACCCTTTTTAACCGCTTCACCATGATCGACTTTGAGACGGATACCTATCAGTATCTGGTAGGGACAAGGCCAAAGAACAGCGAAATCGCGGTCAGCGGCAGGTATCAGGAGCTGCGGGAGCACCTGTGCTCAATCATGGCGGAGGAGGAGAGCCGGGAGAGCTTTGCCCGGGTCATCGATAAGGAGGCGCTCATAGAGGCTCTCTCGGACCAGGACGACGTGCGCCTGGAATGTCATGTGATACGGGAGGGCCGGGCGGAATGGGAGCACATGAACGTGATCTGTCTGGAGAGGAAGGAGGGCCGGGCGTCCAAGGTGCTCTATATTCGTCAGAATATATCGGAGCTGAAGGAAAAGGAGCTGCGTATCCAGGCCGAGATGTCTCTGGCAGGCCGCAAGGAGCGGCAGTACCGTATCGCCATCACGGCCAACGCCTTCTGCACCTTTGAGTTTAACCTCACCCGGGATCTGATCGGGCAGGATATCGTGCGCATGCTGGACGGCAGGAGCGTCTCCCTTCTGGAGAGGGTGGGACTTGCCGCACCCTGCAGGGCCTCGGAGTGCTTTGAAGAATGGACCAGGTTTGTTCTGGAGGAATCCAGGGAGGAATACCGCAGGACCGTGAACATACAGTATCTGAGAGAGCGCTTTGAGCAGGGCGACGCGGAGGTGGATGTGGACTACTGGGGCCACGACTCCGGCGGGGCGCAGATATGTGTGCGCCAGTCCTTTATCATGACGCGGGACAATGAGACGGAAGACATCATGGTCATGGTGGTCTCAAAGGAAATCACAGAGCAGGTTCAGAGGCAGAGGGAACAGACCCAGGCGCTTCAGGATGCGCTGATGCAGGCCCAGCACGCCAACCGGGCCAAGACCACCTTCCTTTCCAATATGTCCCATGATATCCGCACGCCCATGAACGCAATCATCGGATTTGCCACCATCGCCGCCAGCCATATCGACAATAAGGACCAGGTCAGGGACTGCCTGCAAAAGGTATTGTCCTCCAGCAATCATCTTCTGAGCCTGATCAACGATATCCTGGACATGAGCAGGATCGAGAGCGGAAAGGTGCAGATCAAGGAGCAGGAGTGCAATATTTCAGAGCTGATGCACAATCTGGTGAATATCATCCAGCCCCAGGTAAAGGCCAAGCAGCTTGAGCTGTTTATCGACACCTTCGAGGTGGTCAACGAGGACGTGATCGCGGACGCCCTGAAGATGAATCAGGTCTTTATCAATCTTCTGAGTAACGCCGTCAAATATACGCCGGCGGGAGGAACCATTTCTTTCCGGATCCAGCAAAAGACCACGTTCCGCCACGGCTATGGGGATTATATCTTTATCATTAAGGACAACGGCGTGGGCATGTCCAGGGAGTTTGTGGAGCATATTTTCGAGCCCTTTGAACGGGAGGCCACCGTCACCCAGTCCGGCATCCAGGGAACGGGGCTGGGCATGGCCATCACAAAGAATATTGTGGAGATGATGGACGGTAAGATCAGCGTGGAGAGCCAGGTGGGCAAGGGCAGCGCCTTCACGGTGGAGCTGAGTCTGAAGCTTCAGGATGTGGAAAAGAACGCGGCTCAGATCAAAGAGCTGGAGGGACTGCGGGCGCTGGTGGTGGACGACGATTTCAACGTCTGCGACAGCGTCAGCAAAATGTTAAAGCAGATCGGCCTGCGGGCCGAGTGGACCACCTCCGGCAGGGAGGCGGCCTACCGTGCGAAGCTGGCCTGCGACGAGGGCGATTCCTTCCACACCTACATCATCGACTGGCAGATGCCCGAGACCAGCGGCGTGGAGACGGCCAGGCGGATCCGAAAGGTGGTTGGCCAGGAGGCCCCCATCATCATCCTGACCGCCTATGACTGGACGGATATCGAGGAGGAGGCCAGAGCGGCGGGGGTCACTGCTTTCTGCGCCAAGCCGCTTTTCATGTCCGACTTAAAGTCCGCGCTTTTAGCGGCCAACAATCTGGTCGCCCCCGGAGAGGAAAAGGCGGCGGCCTGGACCATGGCTGATTTTGGAGGAAAGAGGATCCTGCTGGTGGAGGATATCGAGTTAAACCGCGAGATCGCCGAGGTGATCCTGACGGAGGCGGGCTTTGAGGTGGAGACTGCCCCGGACGGCACGGACGCGGTGGCGATGGTGAGAGAATCGCAGGAGTTTCATTATGACGCGATCCTGATGGATGTGCAGATGCCCATCATGGACGGCTACGAGGCTACCCGGACCATCCGGGCGCTGCCCAGGAAGGATGTGAAGAGTCTGCCGATCATCGCCATGACGGCCAACGCCCTCGAGGAGGATAAGGAGGCGGCTCTGAAAAACGGGATGAATGCCCATATAGCCAAACCGCTGGATATGGATGTGTTCATGGAGGTGCTGGGCAGATTCCTGTAGAGGAAGGCCAGAAGGAAGTATCGTCAGAAATCATTGAGACAGCAGGGGCTGTGGCAAAAATCACTCGTTCTGCAATATACATCCGGTATATGAAAATACTGGCTGTATATTGCCGGAATCTGCTGGTCTGCCACAGCCCCTGCCAGGTTCTTTACCGTCAGATCACAGATAACTCACCTGCGCATCCGCGTTATAGGTATGGGGCTCTTTGGACACTGCCCTGTGGCCGAATGCGATGGCAATCTTATATTCGTAGTTCTCCGGAAATTTCAGAATATCAGAAAAATATCCTTTTTTCTCACCCTTAAGGGCGTCGTCGATACAGCCGATGATCAGATTCCCCAGTCCCAGTCCCTGGGCTGCGAGGGCCATGTTTTCCACGGCGATCCCGGCGTCAAGGGAACCCCATTTGTATGTGCTGTCGGCGCTGATCACCACCACCGCAGGGGCTTCATAGTAAAAATTGTGGGGCTGGTCAGAGAGGCCGCGAAGACGGTTCTTTTCCTCCTCCAGCTCTGCCAGAACGGGGTGATCGCCCTTTAATACGGTGAAATGAATCTCCTGTTTGTTGGCCGCCGTGGGAGCCTGCAGGCCCGCCCGGATCAGGGCATGTAGCTCGGCGTCCGTTAAGGGCTCGGCGGTGTAGCCTCTGGTGGAGCTTCTCTTTTCGATTACTTCGATGATACTGTTCATGACGTGATCTCCTCCTTTTTGTCAGGTGAAAGGGTGTCCGTTGTTTCGGGTGCGGGGGCAGTCTGCACTGCCTGCTGCTTTGATTTTAGTATACATTCTCTCGTGAGTCAACATCCGGACATCGCTGTCATAAGAAGGGACTTGAAATCGAACATAAGTTCTGCTATAATGAGACCATGAGCAGAGGAGGCAGAAGAGATGGAAGAGGAGAGGAAGGGCAGACGCACTTATATCGCAATCGATTTAAAATCCTTTTACGCTTCCGTGGAGTGCCGGGAACGGAATCTGGATCCGCTCACCACCAACCTGGTGGTGGCGGACGGGAGCCGCACGGAGAAGACCATCTGTCTTGCCGTATCCCCCTCCCTGAAGGCCTGGGGGATTCCGGGGCGGGCCAGGCTCTTTGAGGTGGTGCAGAAGGTCAGGGCGGCCAACGCCGCAAGACAGCTAAAGGCGCCGGGAGGCAGGTTTACGGGCAGCTCCTGGGACAGTACGCAGCTGGCGGGCAGGCCGGAGCTTTCCATCGCGTGGATCACAGCGCCGCCCAGAATGTCCCTTTATATCGAGTTCAGCACCCGGATTTACAATATCTATCTGAAATATGTGGCGCCCGGGGATATTCACGTCTATTCCATAGACGAGGTGTTTATGGATGTGACGGAATATGTGGACGCCTGCGGGGCTGGCGCCCGGGAGCTGGCCCTGAAAATCCTGGAGGACGTCTGTGCGCAGACCGGGATTACGGCCACCGCGGGGATTGGAACCAATCTTTACCTGTGTAAGGTGGCCATGGACATTGTGGCCAAGCATGTCACCACACATGAGGGGGAGGTGAGGATCGCGGAGCTGGACGAGCAGACCTACCGCAGGCTTTTGTGGAATCACCGTCCTCTGACCGATTTCTGGCGGGTGGGCAGGGGCTATGCCCGAAAGCTGGAGGAAAACGGCCTCTTTACCATGGGGGACGTGGCCAGGTGCTCTCTGGGAGGGCCCCGTGACTATCACAACGAGGAGCTTCTGTATAAGCTGTTCGGGGTGAACGCAGAGCTTCTGATCGATCACGCCTGGGGGTGGGAGCCCTGTACCATTGCTGATGTGAAGGCCTACAGACCAGGGAGCAGCAGCGTGGGATCCGGTCAGGTGCTCCAGCATCCCTACAGCTTTGAGAAGGGCAGGCTGATTGTGCGGGAGATGACGGATCTTCTGGTGCTGGACCTGGTGGACCGGGGGCTGGTCACGGATCAGATTGCGCTCACCATAGGCTATGACCGGGAGAGCCTGGAGGATCCGGACCGACGCAGGAGCTATACGGGCCCGGTGACCACGGATCCATATGGCAGGAGGATTCCCGGACATGCCCACGGAACGGCCTCTCTGGGAGAGATGACCTCCTCCACCAGGAAAATCATGGAGGCGGTGACACAGCTCTATGACCGGATTGTGGATCCGGGACTTCTGATCCGGCGGGTTTATGTCACTGCCGGGCGGGTTCTGGAGGAGGGCGCGGCGACCGAAAGGGATGCGTATGAGCAGCTCGATCTTTTCACCGACTATGAGGCCCGTCGCAGACGCCGGGAACAGGAGGAGGCGTTTCTGGACAGAGAGAGAAGGATGCAGAAGGCCATGCTGGATATCAAAAAGAAATTTGGAAAGAACGCGATTCTTAAAGGGATGAACCTGGAGGAGGGAGCCATGACCGTGGAGAGAAACAGACAGATAGGAGGGCATAAGGCACAGTGAACACAGCCGGTCATAACGATAAGCGCTATGACGATATCATCCATCTTCCCCATCATGTATCCAACGTTCACCCGCCCATGGCGATTTCGGTGCGGGCGGCGCAGTTTTTGCCATTTGCGGCCCTTTCCGGCTTCGAGGGGGCCATTCGGGAGACGGGCAGACTCACGGAGCAGAGGGTGGAGCTGGAGGAGGACGCCAGAGCGCTTCTGGATGAGAAGCTTATGGAGATACAGGCGGATCTCGCCCGGCATCCGAAGGGGGCGCGGCAGGTGAAGATTACCTTTTTTGTGCCGGATGAGCGGAAGGAGGGCGGGACATATATCACCGTTACGGGAGGTCTGAAAAGGGTGGATACAGATGCGGGGACGCTGGTTATGCAGGACGGGAGAAGGATCGCGGCGGAAGATATTCTGGACATTTCGTTCTGCCACGGCAGGCAGGCCTCTGAGGCGTGAGCGAGTTTGTTCGTAATTTGAATCCGGATAAGGTAATATAAAAAGGAAATATTACCTTATGGAGGAAGTTGTATGAATAACAGCATCATTACAGAAAAGGAAATTCTGGAGTTTGAAGCATTTTTAAGGAGCCAGGAGCGGGAGAGAGCTACCATAGAAAAATATTTGCGGGAGGTGCGTTTCTTTGCCGGGTGGATGGACGGACGGCCTGTCACAAAGGAGGCGGTGATCCGGTGGAAGGAGTCTCTCCAGAAGCAGGAGTATGTTCCCGCCACGATCAATGCCAAGCTTTCCGCGCTGAACGGCTTTTTTTACTTCATGGGATGGTCCTGGTGCAGGGTAAAATTTCTGCGTATCCAGCGGCAGATGTTCCGCACCCGGTCCAGGGAGCTGACCAGACAGGAGTATGAGCTTTTGCTTTCCACGGCCCGCAGGGAAGGAAAGACCAACTATTAAAAGTCAAGTAGATAAATCAACTACCCCGGTGCAAGCACTCAAGCACTGTGCTCGGGCTCCTACGTC
>CANOVJ010000075.1 GCA_947570615.1 uncultured Lachnospiraceae bacterium | reverse complement strand
TTCCTCAAGGATACCCGACAGATCCGCAAAGGAATCCATACTGCTTGCGATCTGTTCTTCCGACACCAGGCCAAGGAACGCATCGGGGAGGTCGGTCGTGAGCATGGCGTTCACCTTCTCCGCGGAGCCGTCGGAAACGCTGATCCACTCGATATGTACACCGGTTGCCTCCTCCGCCATCTGAAAGCCTGACCGTTCGTTGAAGTCATCGCCCATATTGTGGGTATGCTTAAGCGCCGCGATCTTAAAGGTCGTCTTCCCCTCCGGGGCGCTCTCCTCTCCGCTTATCTCCGTTTCATTCTCTGCAGCCGTGCCGCCCGATGCCGTCTCGCTTTCCTGACCGCCGCATCCCGCCAGAAACAGGGCTGTTACCAGAGCCGCCGCGGCTGCCTTTAACCCGACCTTTTTTCTTACTTTTACTGATTTTCTTCTCATTTTTTTCTCCTTTTTCATTTTGTTTCAGGCACAGATGCCCTCACCCCTTCACCGACCCGATCATGACGCCCTTTACAAAATATTTCTGGATGAACGGGTAGACGCAGATAATCGGCACCGTAATATGTTGCCCGCCAGAAAGGAGAGGGTGATGATAATGTTGTACACCGAAATGCTTCCCGCCAGAATTATGAAAATCCTTGTGTTGACCAGATTCAGCCCCTTTATCACCAGACAGAACGGGATCATGCCTCCCTGAAAATACATGGTGAAGATAAAGAGAAGCATAACGATATTCCTTCCCGGCAGATCCCTGCGGGAGAGGGCGTATCCGGAGAGCATCGTGCAGCATACGTCGAAAAGCGTCCCGAACCCCGCATAAATCAGGGTGTTTGCATACCCCACCAGGATTCTGCTGTCCGTAAAGATTTTTTTGTATCCCATAAGCGTGAATCCCCGGGGCCAGAAAACAACCGTCCCGTTATTGACATAGGCAGGATCCGATACCGATGCAATCACCACAAAATACAGCGGATAGAGCACGATCAGTATAAAAAATACCGTCAGAATTCCAGTTACAATATCAAAGATCAGATCATCCCTGTTTATTGTCCGTTTCTTATTCATTTTTACCCCCTTACCGTCAGAACAGGCCCATTCCGCTTATCTTTTTCGATACCCTGTTCACAGTGATCAGTATGATAAAGTTAACGACGTTATTAAACAGCCCGATCGCTGTGGAGTAACTGAATCTCTGCTGCTGAAGTCCCATCTTGTAAATATAGGTGGATATCACCTTCGAGACCGGCGTATTCAGGTCGTTCTGCAGCAGGTATACCTTCTCGTAGCCGACGCTTAAAATGCTTCCGCAGTTCATAATCAGCAGAATTACCATGGTCGGCATAATCGCGGGAAGATCCACGTTCAGGATTCTCTGCAGTTTATTGGCTCCGTCTATTTTGGCGGCCTCGTGCAGCTCCTGGCTTACGCCGGTGAGCGCCGCGATATAGATGATGGAATTCCATCCCGTGCTCTGCCAGACTCCGGACCACACATACATATGCCTGAAAAATTTGCTTTCCCCCATAAAGAAGGTATCCCCTCTTCCTCCCAGATAAGAGAGCAGCGTGTTGACAATACCTGACCTGGGCGAGAATAAAACCGACATCATACCCACCAGAACCACGGTGGATATAAAGTAGGGCATATAGGTCACCGTCTGCCTAAATTTCTTTGCCCGCGTGTTCCCGATCCCGTTGATGATCAGTGCAAAAATGACCGGAAGCGGGAATCCCACCACCAGCGAATAGACGCTGAGAGCGAGAGTATTTTTCAGGATCTGCCAGAAACGGGGAGCGTTGAAAAATGTGGAGAACCATTTGGTTCCCACCCAGGGGCTTCCCATAATCCCTTTGGACGCCGAAAAATCCTTAAACGCAATCACAAGGCCGTACATGGGCGCATACATGAAAACCGCGATATAGACGACTGCCGGAACCAGAAAAAGATACAGTATCCAGTTTCGCTTCATCAGAATTAATGTTTTGTTTCGTTTCTTCATACAGATCCCTCACTTTATTCGGACTGCCTCCTTCATGGGAAGCCCCGTCTGATAGTCCAGTTGTCTTGGTTCGTATTCTTCATTCTCGCGCTGTCTGGTGTATCCCCTGTCTTTCCAGCTTGCCGCAGGGGCCTCCTTTCTCCAGGGTCTGCGCTCCCATCGGTAGCTCCGGTATGGATCCCTGGTACGGTTCATCCAATCGAGGAGATCCTCATGGAGCCTCTTTTTTCCTCGTAACAGGAGTCATCGCCGATCCGATTCTCCATCTCAAAGGGATCCGACTCCTGATCATAAAATTCGTCCGTATCCTCCAGCAGATGGACGACCAGCTTATAGCGGCCGTCGAAGATTCCCCGCATCATCTGCAGGCCGCCGAATCCGTCATGATCTATTTCATATCTGGTAAACTCTGTCACCACATACGGGTTGATGCGCTTTGTTGGATCAAAGACCGCGGGCAGCAGACTGTTCCCCTCCATAAGGGCAGGAATCCCAGGGCCCATATACTCCAGAATCATGGGCGCCAGATTAATATGGCTGACCGGCTGTGCGTCCACCACCCCCCCCTGGGAACCCCGGGCCCGCTGATCAGCAGAGGCACCCTGGCAATCTCGTTGTACATGGCCGCTCCCTTTCCGTTCAGGCAATGGCTCTGGAAACCGTCCCCATGGTCGGAGGTATAGATAATCAGCGCATCCGGCGCTTTCTCATGGATGCAGTCCACGATCCTGGAAATCTCGCTGTCAATATACGCGTTACACCCCAGAAAATACGGGGCTTTCAGGGTAATGGCATCCCGGTCGGCCAATCTGTTCTCTCCGGCCCACAGCTTCTGATATTCCGGCTTTCCCTCCAGCGTATCCCATACATTGGGCGACTTGGGAAACTCATAATCCAGATAGGCGCTGGCGTAGGGCTCCGGGCACAGGGCCGGATCATGAGGCTCGTCGAAGGACACCGTCAGGAAAAAATCCTCCTGCGCATATTCCCCCAGAAACCGCAGCGCCCGGTCGGCGCAGCGGTTTCCAAAGGTAAATTCCGCCTTCACCCCAAAGCGGCTGGCGGCGCTGTCTCTCGAACGCACCCTGTCCTGCTCATCAAGCTCCTCCAGATAACGCCTCATGTCATACCAGTAATCCGGATCCCACCCGTCGGGACATCTGCCAAGCCCGAAATAGTCTCCGCAGTCCAGATGATACTTGCCGATATAAGCCGCATGAATCCCGTTGTCTCTCAGACGCTGCCCCAGGGTTTTCACGTTGTCTCCCAGGGGAACGGAATTGGCGATGCTTCCGTTGGAGTGGGGATAGGTCCCGGTAAAGATCGCCGAACGCGCCGGCCCGCACACCGGCTGGCAGGAATAGGCGTTCTCGTACCGTATGCCATTTTCTGCTATGGCATCCAGACATGACGTACACATGTCCGAATTTCCATAACATCCCAGCATATCCTGTCTTGTGCTGTCCGTCATCAGAAAGACGATCTGTTTCTTTCTTTTCTTCACACCTCTTCTCCTTACAGATCTTCGACGGCCTTCCCGGATACCGCATTTTATCCGCATATTCCCTTTCTTCCACGCCGTTTCCGCAAAGGCTGCCGCTTTCAGAATAAGTTCAGTATCTTGTGTCTGTCCTTTGCACATGCATTTGCTGTCTTCATGAATTCATATTTCCATTATAGAAAAAAGCAGATATGTTTCCATATCAATTTATGCTTACGATATGGACATTTCTGCTTTTCTCATGATATACTTTATTTGTTACAGTCGGAAATTGCATAGAGATACGCCATCCGGAAGAGGGCGTACAGGAGGAAGCTGATATGATCGATGTTTCGGGGCATCTCAGAGACAGAAGAAAATTTACGGGTTTTACAGACACCGTCCATCCGGTTCTCGTAAATTGCTGCGGATGGCAGATTCTCAGGACAAAAGACCTCTTCCTCAGACGTGCGGGGGGAAGGGTGGATTACCAGCTCATTTATCTCTGCCGGGGAGCCGGGCATTTTTTTCTCCGGGACGGCTGGGTCGATCTGACAGCGGGAAATCTTGTCCTCTACCGCCCCCTGGAACCGCAGATTTATTCTTTTTATGCTGATGAAAAGCCTGAAATTTTCTGGATACACTTTACCGGGAAGGACTGCGATTCCCTCCTGGAAAAATACGAGATCGAAAACTGTTATATTGGTGAAAATCTCTCCCTGAGGGTTCTCTTTCAGGATATCATCACAGAACTGCAGTTAAAAAAATACCTCTATGAGGACATTGTGATTAACAGCTTTTATAAGATGCTTGCCACCATCTGCCGCTCCCGCCAGCAGCTTCTGGTTCCTCTGGAAAATAATTTTTCCATCGACAGGCTGATCGTCCAGATCAATCAGCATTATATGGATAAATGGACCGTCTCCTCCATGGCCGATTACTGTAAGCTGAGCAGGGGATACTTTGCCCACGCCTTCCAGAATCAGATGAAGGTATCCCCCATGCATTACCTGATCAGCCTGCGCATCGAAAAGGCCAAGGATCTGCTGGCCGCCGATACCCTGAATATCTCTGCCATCGCACCGCTCGTAGGCTTTGACGACCCGCTCTATTTCAGCCGTGTCTTCAAAAGGGTGGTGGGAATCACGCCCCGGGATTTCCGGCAGAGCGTATTGGAGTCCAATACGCCGGAAATATAAAAGCCTGGCCGGGATGTGTTCGTGCATTTGCCTTACAGTGCATTCCCGGGGCAGTTCTTAACACACTCAAGGCAGAGAATACACTCTGTGCCGTTCTTTCGTTTTCGGGAATGATCCGTAACATCCACTTCCATGGGACACACCTTTTTACATTTGCCGCAGGAAATGCATTTGCTTTTGTCGCACGTGACCCGAAGCAGCGAAAAATAACTGGCGGGCTTCAGAAATACCGTGACAGGGCATATGTATTTGCAGAACGCGCGGTTGTCCTTAAAGGCCAGGGCCAGGATAATCCCGACGGCATAGTACAATACGTTTCCCACGATAAACGCCCGGAACATTATTTTCTCAATGCCGCCCACGTGGGTAAGGAAAAGGGCCAGGACAAACAGGAGCGAGGCCGCGAATGTGATATATCTTATCCACCCAATCCTCTTTCGCGGCGTTTGAGGAATTTTGTACGGAAGAAAATCGAGCACCATCGCCGTCCAGCAGGCATAACCGCACCAGCCTCTGCCGAACAGCAGCGGGCCAAAAATCTTCGCAACCGCATAATGAATGGTTGCGGCTTCAAATACGCCCGAAAAAAGATAATACCAGAACCCCTCTATCTGCATATTTTCACCGCAGATCAGGCCCAGATAGGCCAGCATGTAAACGCCCACCAGAAGCTGCGCGATTCTGCGGGCATGTCGGTATTTCCGGATATAAAGGAATATCCCAAGGGAGACGGACATTCCGATATAGAGGAAATTGAACAGATAAAACAGATTATCCTGCGTCAGCCATAAGGTCACCGCAACCGTCACGAATATTGCCAGTATAACAGGCGGCAGAAAATATTTTTTCATTTTTATCCCCCCGCATATCGCAGGCCGTGCCTGCGATACTGCACCAATAGACAGTTTGGAAGTTTACTTCCAAACTTGTTCCCTCTTAAGAATCCTTTCCAGAACAGTTCCTTTCTTTCACGCCGTCTCTCCCCGCCGCGAAGCACCGGAAGGCCTGCTCGGCCGTATCCGCCAGGTTCATCCGGGCATTTTCCTTCTCCATGGCCTCCCCGAGGGTGGTCACGCCCCGCAGGATGGGGAAAAACGCATGGATCCCGCACGCGTTGCAGGCTCTGGCGTCCCGGGTCACGCTCCCCGCAAAGGCAAGCACGGGCTTTCCATAACGGTCGGCCAGCCTGGCCACGCCCAGGGGCGCCTTTCCCATGGCCGTCTGAGCATCCAGGCGGCCCTCCCCGGTGATCACCAGATCCGCGTTCCGGATCTCCTCCTCCATCCCGGTTTCCCGCAGCACAATCTGAACTCCCGACTCCAGCCTTGCCCTGGTGAAGGTGAGAAAACCAAAGCCCAGGCCGCCCGCCGCCCCCGCGCCCTTCCTCTGCGGGTCAGCCGCCGGATATCTGCGCCCGGCCAGGAGCGCATAGCGGGCCATCCACTGATCCATCCGCCGGACCATATCCTCATCCGCCCCCTTCTGGGGCCCGTACACCGCGCTGCACCCGTCGGGCCCGCAGAGCGGGTTTTCCACATCGCAGGCGATCTCGAATTCGCTCTCCTTAAGCCCGGGTATAACATGGGTGTCCGTGATCTGTTCCAGCCTCTCAAGCCCCCTGGCCCCGAAGGGGATCTGTTTTCCCTCCCTGTCCAGGAACCCATAGCCCAGGGCCTGCAGCATCCCTGCGCCGCCGTCGTTGGTGGCGCTGCCGCCGATCCCCACCAGAAAATGCCGGCACCCCCTTTCCAGGGCGTCCCGGATCACCTCCCCCACCCCGAAGGTGGTGGTAAAAAGAGGATTGCGTCTCTCTGGCGCAATCAGCGTAAGGCCCGCCGCGCCGGCCATCTCGATGACGGCGGTCTGTTTTGTCAGACTCTCTTCTCCCGCCCCGGAGCGCTCCGCCTCCTTATCCCAAATGCCGCCTTTCACCTTCTCCGTATGGAGAATCTCCGCAGGGAGAATCTTTCTGCGGATAATCCCATATCTGCACGTCACCGGCTCTCCCAGCGGCCCCGTCACGGTGACGCTGCGGATCTCGCCGCCCATCCCGGCGGTGAGGGCCTCCACCGTCCCCTCGCCGCCGTCCGCCAGCGGCATGACTCTGGCCTGCGCGGACGCAAAGACGCGGTAAAGCCCCTCCTTCACCGCGTCCGCCGCTTCCAGGGACGAAAGACTTCCCTTGAAGGAATCCATTGCAATTACCACTCTCATGAGAGCATCGCCTTTCCTCTGCACCAGGTCTGTATCACCTGATAATCATCTGAGAGAACCACCACGTCCCCGTCGCATCCGGCTCTCAGGCTTCCCTTCCGGTCGTCCACTCCCAGCGCCCTGGCCGGATTGACGGTACAGGAATTAAGCGCCGCGTCAAAGGGTACCATGGCCTCCTC
The DNA here is from genome assembly GCA_947570615.1 of uncultured Lachnospiraceae bacterium. Taxonomy (GTDB): domain Bacteria; phylum Bacillota; class Clostridia; order Lachnospirales; family Lachnospiraceae; genus Suilimivivens. Next base: position 12,478 of record CANOVJ010000075.1, on the reverse strand, counting down.
CACCAGGATCCGCAGTCCCTGGTTCATGCACAGGGTGCTGCCCGCTATGGTGTCCGTGCCCTTAAGTCTGGCAAGGCCGTCCTGCCCGATCTCGATGGGATGCCCTCCCAGGTCATACTCTCCTCCCGCAGGACAATGCTTCGCCCGAAGGGAGTCCGTGATCATGATGGCGTAGTCCCTCCCCTTTGCCGTGAAGAAATTGTTCAGCGCCGCCAGGTGGGAATGGCATCCGTCGCAGATCACCTCCCCGTAAATATCCCGCACCCGAAAGGCTGTCCCCACAAGGCCGGGCTTTCTGTGATGATAGGGGGTCATGCCATTGTACACATGGGTCATGCTCATGGCTCCGTTGGCGATGCCCATCAGGGCCGTCTCATACCCTGCGCAGGAATGCCCCATGCTCACCACCACTCCGTGCTGACGGCAGTATCTGGTCAGCGAAAAATCTTCATCGTGCTCCGGCGCAAGGGTGATGTAGCGAATCATGCCATGAGCCGCCTCCTGGTATCTGCAAAACTCCTCCACCGTGGCCCTGGCGATGGCCTCCGGCGGCTGGGCCCCCTTATACTCCATATCGAGATACGGCCCCTCGAAATGGATTCCAAGGATTTCCGCTCCCTCATAGCCCTCCCGGGCCACCCGGGCCACATTGGCCACGGCCGCGGTGAGCACATCCGGCATCTGCGTGACGGTGGTGGGCAGAATCCCCGTCACTCCCTCCTCCGGAATCCGCCTCATCCAGTCCCGCAGCCCCTGCGGCTGCGCGTCATTGGTGTCAAAGCCATAGGAGCCATGGGTGTGGACGTCGATAAACCCCGGCAGAACCCGCTCCGAGCCGTAATCCTCGTCGGCCGCCTTCGTCCCCCATGGATAAATGCGCTCGATCTTTCCCCCCGAAAGCTCCACCTGCGCCGCCACAAACTGGCCCCCCAGCCATACCCTTTTACTCTGTAAAATCATGGTACCCTCTCCTTTCCTGCATCTGTGCCTCCATTATACAGGATGTATCCTTTGCAGGTAAAGTATTTCAGGGAAAATCTTTTCTCCGGGGAATCGCTTCCCCGCTCCGGTATCCCGGACCGCTCCCCGTCCCGGATTCCTCTCTCCTTCCCTCTCCGGCGAAAGGGCCGCCCTTCATGCCGCCGTCCATGGTTCCCATATCCGACAGGGTCAGGTGCGAGGCGTCCACCAGCTTATCCTTCTCCTGCTCCTGGGCGGAATCGGTTGCGGGAATCCTTCCGGCGATCTGTCCCGCCACGCTCTGCGCCCGCAGAGCGCAAAACTCCCTGAGCGCCTCCACGCCCGTCCCGAACTCTTCATACATATAAAATTTTGTGGGATCCTTTTCCACATACGGAGCAATCAGCTCCGCCGTCTCGCCGATCAGCGCGTCAAAATCCGTGCGTTCCAGAAATTCTGTAAAATATTCATGATACAGCCCGGTAAAAGCCCCGTCCTTAAAGATCCAGTCCACCATGGGCCGCGCATCCTCTGCGTCCATGGTACTGACGGGCGTATCGATGGGCGAATTCACCATCTGCGTGGTGTCCGCCCCCTGAAAGGTGCCGAAGGCCAGATTGTAATCCCAGGGAATCATGGAAAGCTGCCCGTCCTTTTCATACAGATAATAGTTGTGGACGATGCTCCCGGTATAGCTGTCCCCGTTGCAGACAAAGTTATGCACCACGAAGTATCTCAGTACCTCCTCCACATTCACCACGTTCTCAATATCGCTTCCGCCGCTCAGTTTTTTCAGAGACGAGATCAGACGGGACTGATCCTCCTCTCCGATATCCGTCTTCGCGTTTTCAAAGATATTGGGATAGCTTTCCGGGTCGTCGTCGATGTATTGCAGCTTCACATCGCCGCTTCCCATTCCCATCCCGCCGGGAGCCATCCGGGGAGGCCGGTTCTGGCCGGACTGCGGCATCCCTTCAAATTCCGGCATTTCTCCGGGCTGCGGCATGTTCCCCACTCCCGGAAACACTCCGGCCTGTACGCCTTCTGCGGATTCCTCCATCCCGTTTTCCTCCTCCGGCGGGTGCATCCCGCCTTCCGGCTCCTGTCCTTTAAAGGGGAATCCATTCTCCGGTTCAAAATCCTCCCCCATGAACTCCTCCATCTGAAATCCCCGTCCATTACCCGGTCCGCCGCCGAAATCCGAGCTGTCCGGTTTGTAGAGGTTCCCGTAATCATTTCCATAATTCCGCCGCAGGAAGGCCTCCTCCACGCCCTCCACCGCAAGATAAAGCCCCCAGTCCTGCCCGTTCACCGTAATATAAGCGTAGCTGCAAAGGGGCGCGTCCACCCCGAAATCCCCCATCATCCGGTAGGCGAGATAGTCCTTCATAAAGGTTGCGTCCTGAATCAGATTGTTCAGGCTCAGCTTATCCAGCCCGAAATAGCTCCGGGCGCTGTCGTAGTGGTCAAACTCCAGCTTGAAGCTGTAGCGCTCACTCCCCGTGGCCTGGACGCTGGAAAGAGAGGTGTTCCCCTTCGCCCGGATCCCCACATGGTAGCAGGCCTGCCCGTCGATCGCCACCGCGCACTCCCTGTATTTCTCATCCTCACAGCCCTGGATAAACTCCTCCCAGTCCTCCATCTCAATCTCGATGGAGTGGACCCGGGAGCTGTCAAAGAGCCGGCTGGCATACCCGTTCTGACCGGAGCCACACGCCGCCAGAGCCCCGGACGCCGCCCCTCCCATGAAAAGCGCCGTAATCAGAAGCGCAACTATGACAATGCCGATGCAGACCCTGTCCGCATATCTGTATGTTGACATAAAAATCCCCTTTTCCGGGACAGGCCTTTTCCCTCCCCGCTTCCTGGAAAATGCCGCATTTATCCCATATAATCCCCGTTATAGCTGACCAGCACAGCGCTTCCCACGCCCGAAAGCCCTGCCAGCTCATTTACAAAATCCGTATTATCCTCCTTTAGCCGGATCTCCAGATTCAGCTCCACCGCCCCTTTCTGCACGGTTTTGCTCTTGACCGTCACGCGGCGCACCCGCCCCTTCAGATAATCCAGGGCCCGTCTCTCAGCGTCGTGACCGTCGCAGTCCAGCACCACAATATAAGGATTCATGTGGGATTTCCGGTTCACAAAGATAAGGAGCACAACCCCGATCAGCACGCTGCCAAAGACCGCCAGCGGGATCATTCCCGCCGCCAGCACGATCCCCGCCGCAATGGACCAGAACAGGAAGGCAATGTCCAGGGGCTCCTTGATGGCCGTCCGGAAACGCACGATGGACAGAGCGCCCACCATCCCCAGGGAGAGCACCACATTGCTGGTCACCGCCAGAATCACCAGGGTGGTAATCATGGTCAGGGCGATCAGCGTCACCCCGAAGCCCGAGGAATACATCACCCCGGAGAAGGTCCTTTTGTACACCAGAAAAATAAATACCCCCAGGCAAAACGCCAGCACCAGCGCAATGGTCATATCCGGCAGGCTCACGCTGGCAACGTTCTCCAGAAATGCGGATTTAAAAATGTCATTGAATGTCATAGTCAGTCATCTCCTCTTTTTTTCTCAATATGGCCCCCTGCAGCCCCTGCCGCGCCATCTACCCGTAAATCCGGCATACGGCGTATTTCGAAAAGGCCGTCGCGTGCCGCCCCTTAAGCTGGACTGCATCCCGGATCACCTCCGGAAGAAAGGCATCCCACTTTACCTCCAGAATCGCCGTCCCCAGGGCCGCCGGAATCGTCACACAGCCGGAATTTAAAAAATCCGTGCAGGAGAGCCCCGTGCGGATGTCATAGTCCAGCGTCACCCTCACATTTCCCGGCCGGAAAATAAAGGGCTCACGCATATAGTCCACAATGGTATGAGGGCGCAGGCCCTTCGTCTTCATTTTACAGTACAGCTCCTGCAAAAGAGGCACTCCGGACTCCATCATCCAGTCCGTCTCTCCCCGCACAAGCTCCTGTGCCTGCACCGCGCTCAGAGCCGCGCTCTCCTTGGAGCCAAGCCCGTTCCATCTGCTTTTTTTCTCCAGATGAATCAGGGCAGGATCCCTGTTGTAGTAACGGATACGGAATTTCTCCCGCCTGCTCACCCCGTCCAGCTTCTCCCGCAGAGCCGTATCCGCAGGATCCTCAAAATAAAGGCTGCGGATAAAATATTTCCCGTCGACTGCGTGGGGGTCGGGCCTGGCCACGGCCTTAAGCCGCTGGCGGAGCGCAATCATATCGCTGAGCGTAATCTCATGCTTCCATTCGTGCCGGTAGTCCACACTGTACCTCCTGTGCGCAAAGTTTTTTCAACTCCTATCCTACCAGAACAGCCTTAAGCCACGCTAAAGATAACTGTGAAAGGTCTGTGAAATTCACCTCAGTATCACCTTAAACCCGATTTCTTCCCGGCCAGCGCGGTAAGCGAGGATATCTCCCCGGTGCTTCCTGGCGATGGCCCTGGCAATGGACAGCCCGATCCCAAAGCTGCCCGTATGGGCTCTGGCCGGATCCCCCCGGTAAAAGCGGTCAAACATCCGTCCAAGCTGCGCCTGTCCCACCTTCCGGTATGTATTTTCCACCCGGATCACCGGATGACGCTTTTTGCAGAGACTGACCCGAATCTCTCCCCCGGCGTCACAGTATTTCAGCGCGTTGTCGAGCAGAATCGCCATAAGACGGCAGATCATCTCCTCGTCCCCCTCATAAAGCAGACCCGGCCTTAAAAATGTGGACAGCTTCTTTCCACATTTTTCTGCCAGGGGTGCAAATTCCGATACCACATCCGCCAGAGCGCCGCTTAAATCGAACTGTGACACAGTGGGCTTCGTCTCCTCCTCATCCATGCGGGAGAGCATCACCAGCTCTCTGATCAGCGCGCCCATCCGCTCTCCCTCGCTGCGCATGTCCTCCAGCCACTCATTCTGCCCGATCTCCTCCTCGAGAATATCCAGATTGGAAAGGATCAGCGTCAGCGGCGTTTTCAGCTCATGTCCCGCATCCGTGACAAACTGCTTCTGCTTCTCATAGCTCAGCGCGGCAGGCCCTACCGCCCTTTTTGAAAAAAGAACGATCAGAAAAAGAAGGGCGATCCCGCTTACAGAGAGTACAAGAAACGCTGTAAGCATGATTTCGCCCGTCATCCTCCGGTTCATAGCGCCATCCACAAATACAATCAGAGAGCCCTCCGGCATCCGCCGGATCCGATAGCGGAAGTTCCCCATCCAGCCCCGCTCCTTCCCCCTGCGCATCGCCGACTCCCCGTATTCTGCCGCCTGCGCCCTGGTCACAGAGGAGATAAATATAATGTTTTCTCCCGTCACACATCCCTGATCGTCCGCCCACACGCTGAAAAAGCGGGTGCTGAAGCGGGTCTCGGGAGTGATCATACCCCTGCCCGGCCTCTGCCCGGGCGGATGGGGCGGCGGACTCTCCTTCCACTGAGGAAAGCTCCCGCCATTCTCAGCAATCATCTCCGTCAGCGTATCCATCATACGGTTGAGACCCTCTGTGCTGAATGCGTATATTCCAAGGTAAATCGCGGAAAAAACCGCCACTGCCGCCAGCGCGCTGACCAGTATGAATTTTTTACGCAGTCTGTCTATCACGGCTGTGCCCTCCCGCCTGTTCTGTAAGCCTCCGCGGTCAGTTCCAGCACATATCCCGCTCCCCGCAGAAACCGGATCCCGGCCGGCGCCTTAAGCTTTTCCAGCTTTCGTCGGAGATTGGATATATGCACCCATACCACGCTGGTATCCACAGGGGTATCCCACCCCCAGATGTGGGTCATAAACTGCTCTGTAGCAATAACCGCTCCGGGCCTTTGCATCAGCATCTCCAGAATCTGGAACTCCCTGCCTCCCAGAGATAACGATCGTTCTTTATACTGTAGCTGCCAGGTGGAACGGTTCAGCGCCACCTCCCCCAGACACAGAAGGTCGGGAACAAAATTTTCCTTGCGCCGCAGCATGGCCCTCACCCGGGCAAGCAGCTCCGACGTGTGGAAGGGCTTGGGGAGATAATCGTCCGCTCCCGCGTCCAGCCCCTCCACCCTCTCCGACACCTCCGTGCGGGCGCTCAGAAACAGCGCGGGCGTGGTGATCCCTTCCCGGCGCAGGGTGCGAAGCACCTCCACCCCATCCATTCCCGGCATCATGATATCCAGCACCAGCCCGTCATATTCGCCGGAACGGGCGCAGGCAAGCGCGCTCTCTCCGTCGCAGGCTCCGTCCGCCACATACTGATTTTTTGTAAAAATATGAAGCAGAGATTTTAACAGTCTGGCATCATCCTCCGCAACAAGCAGCCGCATTTCTGACCTCCCGTTTTTGTCTGACATCTTTCGATAAATAACGAACGTTCTTAACCGTTTCCTGATCCTGCGGGGAATCTGAAAAGATGTATTCCATCTCCTGCTCCACCGTGGCGTCCATAGTGAGCATACATCCTCCCCGGGCTTTCCTCAGTTCATAAAACACCAGAGGACTGTTCATCGCCCCTGTCAGATAGCTCTCCCCGATCACACCCTCTCCCATCATCCGATCACAGGCTCTTTGCAGCTCCTGCCGGCTGTACCGATCCCCTGCCGTCTCTGATTTATAGCTCACACCGTCTGTCGGCTGGGCTCCGGTCCTGTAATCGGCCCTCTCCCCCTCCAGCGCCTTTTCCAGCTTCTCATAATTTTCTTCCGCCGCAAGATCAGTAAAGCCCGTAACCCGGATCAGCCCCAACGCGTCGTCCATCTTAAGCTCCACCTCCATGGGAACCCCGCAGAGCTGCACCGGCTCCTCAAGGATCAGATACCGTACCCGATCCGTCCGCTCCCCCTCCGTACAGGGGTACAACTCCCCGATCTGCTCTGCGGACATTCCCCACCGCAGCCCCTCCATCTGCGTTCCCCACAGGCCGGAATCCATCCCCTCATCCCGGGTCCCGCCACAGGCGCCTGCCAGAAGTATAACCGTTGTCGCAAAAATAACAGCTCTTTTTTTCACCCTTATCCCCCTCCTGCCTTTCTTAGCCTGTTCTGTACGGATAAATTCTAGCATAAAAAAACGCCCCTGTCACCAGAACGCTTCTAAACGCATGCTTTTAAAAAAGTAACCGCCGGTTGCGCAAAAATACGCTTCTCTTTCTTGAATGCAACCGTCTTCGCTGATAGACTGAAAGCAGATCAGATGCACTGATACACAGGCCTTTATCTCATGGGATATGATTTTCAGGAAAACCAAAACATTACACAGAAGGGAGAGAACCTTAAATGGATTTATCAGAAAAAATATTGAATTTAAGAAAAAGCAGAAACCTCACGCAGGAGCAGCTGGCAGAGTGTCTGGACGTCTCCAGACAGACCATCTCCAAATGGGAGAGCGGCCAGTCCCTGCCGGAGCTGGACAAAATCGTGGCACTCAGCGAAATTTTCAACGTCTCCACAGATCTTCTCTTAAAGCCCTCCGAGATCGACAGTCTGTCTCTGAAAACCGAAATGCTGGAAAGCCGGCAGCAGCAATTATTCCTGCTGGAAAAAAAGCACCGCCTGCGTTTTGCCCTGGCCATGTACGGGGCCGCGGTCTACTCCCTGTTTCTGGCATTTTATTTTATCAGCCACTACTATTTTGAGATATGGAATCCATCTGTTATTTTTTCGGAATTCCTGATCGCCACCGCCGTTCTGATCTTTATATGTATGCGGCGTATACGTCAGGAAACGGAAATATAACACTCATTATTTAATATGGTAGACCGGTCTGCAGGGCGTGAACGTCAGACGCAGAATTTTCCATTGCAGCGTAAAAAAGAATATGCTATAATAATTGCAGTTAAATACAGATCGAGGATTCTTAATTCTGTCTGAACGGACGATTTTGTCCGTATCTGTCGGGCACTGCCCGCTTTCGCGGGTCGGCCTGCCGAATGCAGAGATCTCTCTGCGGGACTCCTTGCTTACAACCAAATAACCGCAGGGAGGACCCAGCGCTGTGATCTCCTCTCTGCCCACCGCCGGAAGGAGGAGATTTTTTGTCAGAAGAAACTGAAAGAAGAAAGAATAACGAAAGTACCGCATCGACCGCCGCGGATTACCGGCCGTGCTTAAGCGATTTCGCACTGTTTCTCTCCGTCATGAAGGTAAAGGAAGCCTACCGGAGCGTGCTCAGTATCATACTGGAGGAACCGGGCCTTGAGTTTAAGGAGATCAAAGTCCAACAGGTTATTTTAAACCATACCGGACGCCGTTCAATCCGCCTGGACGCCTGGGCGCAGGACGAGCGGGGCAGACAGTTCGATATGGAGATGCAGAACGATTCCGATACGGACGATATCCGAAAGCGGTCCAGATTTTATCAGAGCCTGATCGACTCTCCCATCCTGAAAGAAGGAAAGAAAACCCGCTACAGGAATCTGCCTGCCACAGCCGTCATTTTTATCACACAGGACGATCTGTTCGGAAAAGACCGGGCAATGTATACCTTCAGCGAATGGTGCTCAGAAGTGCCAGGGCTTCCCCTGGAGGACGGCTCATGTAAGATTTTTCTGAACATGACCAGCAAAAACGGGCGGCCTGAGCTTGTCAGCCTGCTCCAGTACATGAAAAACACTACAATGGATGATGACAATATTACACTCAGAGACCAGCGGCTCCTGGACCTGGACAGAATCGTCCGGGAAGTATTGGAGTCGGAAGAATGGGAGGATGCAAAAATGGGGATTCTTGAAATCGGAATGGAACGCGGAAAAGAACTGGGAATGAAACTGGGGATGAGCCAGGGCCTGGAGCAGGGATTGGCGCAGGGATTGGAACAGGGCAGATTTGCCACCCTGGTCAGATTGGTAGATACCTTTATGAAAAATTATGGGCTCGATCTGCAAAAGGCCTGCGAGGGACTTGAGATCTCCCCGGAGGAGTATGAAAAGGCGAGATATCAGATCGGTATACAGCAGAAAGTGCAGAAGTGAGGAAAATATGGGACAGATTACAAACCAGATGGCTCTGGCTTTTTTATCAAAGCTGGCACAAAAGCTTTCCGAAAAACGCAGGACGGAAAAGGAGTCACCAAAACCTGCCCGGAAAAGCAACGAAAATAAAGAGAAGTAAGATCATGGAAAAGATGCCTCTTTTCCGGATTATCTTAATTCCCTTAAACGCCGGGGCACGCTCTCCGGCGCAAATCCTCCGGCCTGCATAAGCAGGCCGTCTTTCTTAATAACCTCCAGAAGAATACGCCGCTCCAGCTTCCGCCGTCTCTCAAAATGAGCGATCACGTCCTCTGTCCCTTCACAGCCATTGGCCCTTCCCCAGGGCGATTCCTTCAGAAAATTCAGCATCAGGGGATACCACATCTCCGTTCCGTTCTCGTCGCTGCGCTCCTTTTTGATGGTGAGCAGACTCTCCCGGATCCGTGTGCAGTCCAGATAAACCAGCTTAAAGCCCTTTTCTCTCAGGATTCCATAAGCCTCCTCATAAAATGCCAGGATTTTTTCCTCCGGCAGTTGATAAAACAGCATCATACTCTCGATGGAGTTCTGGAAGAAGGAGCACTCAAAAAGATTCCCCTCCCCGCAAAAGCGCCGGTATCTGTCCATGATCACCCCGTGAAAGGTCTCAAAGTCCACCCTTCCATTGTAGATCTCATACCGCTCCATCTCCTGATAAAAGACCCGATCCTCCGCCAGGATCTGTGTGTACGCCACGATAAAGCGATCGTCCTCCACCGCTGTCCTGTCCCGGATCTCCTGCGACAGAGCCGGATATCTGCCGCATATCTCCTCCCATTTTTCTCCGTTGAGAAGACTGCACCAGGCCAGCTCCACCGGGGATAAATCCCCCTCCCTATACGCCCGATACTCCGGCCATTCCCGGGCCAGCCGGTTTAAAAGCGTGCTCTTCCCGCTGCCGGGCACTCCCTCGATAAAGATATTTGTTTTCATTCTGTCCCCACGCTGCCGCCCACAGGCGGCTCTCAAATCCATGGTCAGCATATTCACCTGATAAAATTCGTCCACAGATGGGGTTCTGTCCCGGGTAGGCCGTATTTCTCCTTCCCAAGGGCAATGCTCTTCATCAGAAAGGCCATATTGGCCGCCAGGGTGCGCATGGTCTGCAGTCCTTCCTCATCCTCTGCCGCCTCGCCGGGCGCCCCGCCGTGAACGCTGTTCCAGTATTGACTGGATGCCACCGGCATTCCTGAAATGGTGAAGAACTTGTTGAGCTCGTCAAAGGTTGAGGAAAGCCCTCCTCTCCTTGCCACGCAGAGCGCAGCCCCGACCTTCATTCTCTTTTCGAAGGGCGTACTGTAAAACAGACGGGTCAGAAAGGCCACCAGGGTTGCGTTGGCGGAGGCATAGTAGACAGGACTGCCCACTACCAGTCCGTCGCAGGCCTCAAATTTGGGGGCCGTCTCATTCACCAGATCGTCAAAGACACATCTGCCCTTTTCTCTGCATCTTCCGCAGGCAATGCATCCCCGGATCGCTTTATTTCCGACCTGTATCGTCTCTGTCCCGATCCCCTGGGCAACGAAAACCTTCTCCATCTCGCCAAGGGCCATCGCAGTATTTCCGCCTGCCCTGGGACTTCCGTTCAGCATTAAAACCTTCATTTTCTCCCAGCCTCCTTCTGAAAACTGAAACCGCAAATTACGCATCGGCATATTTCCTGATTCTGTTTTGCCGCAGGGAAGAACCGCCCGATACGGGAGGTTTCCTTTCGCCCCAGGCTCTCCTCCTCATTATACCACATATCTTTCAGAATGTAACGCCCTGTCCGGCGGGGCAATTTATTTTTTAATACCAGTACGGCTCCCAGTCCTTCATAAGGCGGGTGAGCGCTTCCATATAAAAATAATCTCCCCAGATCACACACTCGTCCACGCCGTTGTCCTTACAGGTGTTGAAGGGGGAGCTCTTCGCGTAGGTGCCATGGAGCAGAAGACCGTTGGAAACGGACGGATCCGTCACCGCACACTCCCTGATCAGCGCCTCCATCAGCTCCCGGGCCTTTTCTGTGTAATACGCTGCCTTTTCCTGCGGCAGATACCTGCTCATCTCCAGCATTCCGCAGACCGCGATGGCTGCCGCGGAGGAATCTCTGGGCTCATCACTTCCGTCGGTGAAGTCAAAATCCCAGTAGGGAATCTTATTCTGTGGCAGATGCGAGAGGAAATAGTCCGTCACCCTGCAGAAAATATCCACATATGTATCATCCCGCAGGAATCTGTAAGCCAGCGCGGAGCCGTACATGCTCCAGGCCTGCCCTCTGGCCCAGGCGGAGCCGTCCCGGTAACCCTGGTGTGTCACGCCGCGCAGGGGCTTGCCCGTATTTTTGTCGAAGAAATAGGTGTGATAAGTGGAGTTATCCTCCCTTATGATATTCCTCATGGCCGTCCGGATATGGGCCTGCGCCTTTTCGGCGTACCTGGGATCCCCCGTGGTCTCTCCCGCCCAGAAGAGCAACGGCATGTTCAAAAGACAGTCGATGATCAGACGATAGTTATCCGACGCCCCCAACTCGCCCCAGTCCTGAATGAACTGGCCCTTCTCCTGAAATCTCCCCAGCAGGTTATCCGCCGCCATCAGGGCCGCCTTCTTCGCTGTCTCATTCCCGGTGAGCTTAAAGGCCGCCACACAGGAGGGGCAGTAGAGGAATCCCATGTCGTGGTGATCCACAACATCCCTCTCCACAATCCGCCTTAAGAAATAATCTATCTCGTTCTCCGCTGTCCTTCTGAGCTTCTCATCCCCGGTCTTTTCCCAGGCAAGCCATACCTCGCCGGTCCAGAAACCGGCTGTCCAGTCGCCGCCCCTGCAGGGCCGGTAAAAATTGTTCACACTGGCCGAGTCCGGGAACTTCTCTGTGAACTCGTCCGCAGCTTTCAGGATCAGCCCGGCCGCGGTATCGTAAGCTTTTTCAAAGTAATCTTTCCGTGTGGTTTCCATGATTTTCCTCCGTTTTCCTTCTGTTTTCCGAAATAGCAGAATAAATCAGTTATCTCTATTTTACAGAATCGATCCGGAAAAGTATATCGGCAAAAAATCGGTTGGATACGCAAAATACAGAATTACCATTGCAGGTCGCCCGAAAACAAGCATAATAAAATATAAATAAGTATAATCAATTGTAAGTGCGAATCAATAACAGCGGATGCCTCTTTTGCGGGGCAGCCTTATTCCGGCAGAGACCATGCAAAAATACGCTGAATGTATCCCCGGTTTACACATACGCGGGAGACGGAAAGGAGAAAGGATATGTGTATGGAGGAGCGTCAGAAGGATATCGTCAGAGGGGTGAACGAATGCTGGCGCATTCTGGTGTCGGAGGCTGAGACAATATACCGGGTCCCGGCGGATGTAACGCAGGTTCAGCCGGATGTCCTGGCCGTCGCCCGCAGGGTCGTGGAATCCCTGGCGGAGCAGATGCGGATCACGGCGCTCCCGTCATGATTCATGGCTCTTATCCCTGCTTTCCTTTCGCAGTACAACGCTGCTGATAACGCTGATGCCGCCCAACAACGCACAAGATT
>CANOVJ010000074.1 GCA_947570615.1 uncultured Lachnospiraceae bacterium | reverse complement strand
TAGATTATGGCATAAAGTCAAATCTTAGTTAAGGCGAGCGTTTTGACGCTTACTATTAATCCAAAGCCCTAAATGTCACATAGGATGTCGCAATAGAAAAAAGTAGGTGTTATAGAACACAAAGGTGGTAAACGATATGGTTATTGGGAAGTTTACGAATAGTTTTTGTATTCCCATCGTACCATTACCAGACGGAAACGGAAGGACCGGGAGGCTGCTTGTGAATCTGGAATTGATGAAAGCCGGATATCCGCCAATTGACATTAAGTTTGCAGACCGGGTTTCGTACTACAATGCGTTTGATGAATACCATGTTAAGCATAATCTGGCCGCAATGGAAAAGCTGTTTGCAGGTTATGTGAATGCCAGGCTGGACAGTTACCTGAAGATGTTGGAGATCTCGAAAATCCAGGAAGACAGCCGATAAATCGCAGTCTGTGCAATCCAGAACACTCTTTTAAAATCTGCGAAAGAGAGTTGCTTTCTGGTAAAGAACCCCATAAATGTATCTGAAACACAATAGTTTTTCAAAAAACGAATTGCCTGTAAAGAGTATATTTTGTAGACATGGGAAGGATGAAATGGTACTATGGAAATAGTGAGATTTAAACGAAGGGGAAATGACGCATGGTATTGATGAAAGATAAGCATGGGCGATTATGGACAGTTGACCTGAATGGCAAAGCGCATACACTACATTTGAGGATTAAATGTAAAATGAATAATTAATACGGTGCCTGACAAAAACAGGTAATTCAGAAAAGACTGTCATTTGCAGTCAGGAGTACATAAAACCTGTGGACAACATATATCCACAGGTTTTTATATTTGTTGGAGGTATTATGAAATCAAAAAGTATTTTTTATAGAATGGCAAGCCTGCTGCTTATATTTCCTGTTGTCTTAACATGTTCATCTTGTGGAAAGAAAAATTCAGCAACAACCATGAACCTTATCAATTCCTGTTGACAGCTTTATTGAAGTATGCCGCCCCATTTGATATAATGTGTTTGTTTTCGTTGCATAGATTCTGACAAAATCTGTATGGCTGCGCAGGCGCGTGTGGTTCATCCCTCCCGGCGTCTTTAAGCGCGGCGGAAAGGCATGGTTACCATCATGAAAAACCGATATGCTCCGGCCTGTCTGGCCGTATTTCTGCTGTCAGCAGTCCTGCTGCTGGCCTCCTGCGGAGGCGGGACGTCTGCCGCCACCATGCACCTGGTAAAGACCGAGGGGACTGTCGGCGTGTCCGACGGCGACGGCAGGGACATTGATCCCATGGAAAATCTGGGCCTGTACAGCGGCTACCAGGTGGGGACACGGACGGAGAGCTATGCCTGGATCAATCTGGACGATGTGAAGCTGACCAAAATGGATGCCGAAAGCCAGGTGGAGATTGCCAGAGACGGCGGGAAGCTGGAGATCAACGTGAAATCCGGCAGCCTGTTCTTCAATGTAACCGAGCCGCTCTCCGACGACGAGAGCATGGACATCCGCACGTCCTCCATGCTGGTGGGGATCCGGGGAACCTGCGGGTGGGTGACGCAGGATACCGCCGCCCTGCTGGAGGGCACGGTAACGGTCACCGCCGAAGGAGAGTCCGCCACGGTCACCGCCGGGGAGATGGCAGTCCTGACGGATGAGGGGGCGCTGGAAGTGAAGCCTCTTACCGCTGCTTCTGTTCCCGCTTTCGTTCAGGAGGAGATTGCGGACGATGAGGATTTGGCCGCAGTCGTCCTGGATACTGCCGAGATGGATTCGGCTGAGGCCGATCCCATGGCTCCTTATGAGGATGCCATGGCCTGGGATTTTAATGAGGTGCAGTACACCGAATTTATAGATTTTACCCAGGATGGTGAGCCAGAGCTGCTGGTGATTGGAACCTGTCCTGAGATACCAGGTGAAAACAATTTCCGTGGACCCTACTGTCGTTTCCTGGTTTACAAAGCCGGGGCAGAAATGGAAGGTTCTTCTTCAATGAGCTGGGGTGGTGCCTATGGCGCCCCTATAGAAGTGATTACTGAACAGATCTACGCTCTGGTGGAATTGGATGGCAGGCTATTTTTGAAGACAGAGTCCCCCGGCTGGGAACAAATAAGTTACTACGGCTTTAACGATGAAGGACAATGGTGTTCAGAAGCTGTGGAACATAGTTCCGGAATTACCGACGAATATTACTATACTTCAAATGTTTCATTAAATGACAGGAGCGAAAACACGCGAAGGGAATGCAGTGCCGAGGAGTTTGATGCGGTTCAGGCAAAATACCGCGATGTAAGGGTTTTGATGCGCATCCTGGATCACGGTCGCGTGGTATTTGATTGATTGTAACACAAAGTATAATAACACGTACCGCATTGCTTTTGCCCGCTCCGGCGGAATCCGTGCAGGGTTTTGTTTGCAGTACGTAAAATCAGGGCAGAGGTGAAGGTATGGACGACACATGGAAGCTGACTGTCTGGGGGGTACGGGGTTCGGCCCCTGCGCCGGAGCCGGATTATGCCGGTTATGGCGGGAATACCTCCTGCTTTTCCATAGAGCGGGGGGATACTGTGGTGGTGCTGGATGCAGGCAGCGGCCTTGCGGCGCTGGGGGATGAGCTGGCGCGGCGAGAGGTTCGGCGGGTGGATATCCTGCTCAGCCATCTGCATCTGGATCATGTGATGGGCCTGTTCATATTCCCGCTGCTTCACGATGAGACGGCGCAGATCCATCTTTACGGCAGGCCGGGACTTGGGTGGGCGCTGGATAGCCTGGCGGGGCCGCCCTTCTGGCCGGTGGGACTTGCGCAGTGCAGGGCGGCGGTGCAGGTGCATGAAGTCCGGGCGGGCGCATCGTTCACCCTGGAGGCTGGCGGCGCGCCGGGGCTGACGGTGGCCGCCATGGAAGGGAATCACCCGGGTGGGTGCTGTTATTACCGGCTGGACTGGGGCGGCCGCAGTATGGTGTATGCGCTGGACTGTGAACTGGAGGGGGATATGGACGTCCGGCTGGCACGGTTTGCCAGAGGGGTTGACGTGCTGATATGGGATGCAGGCTTTTTCCCTGAGAGGCTGGTTCGGGGCTGGGGCCATTCCACCTGGGAGGAGGGGCTTGCCGTGGGCCGGGCGGCGCAGGCCGGACAGGTGCTGATGACACACTACGGCAGGAAGCAGTCCGACCAGTCTGTACAGGAGCAGGAGAGGCTGGCACAGCGGGCCGACAGCCGCATTCAATTTGCCAGAGAGGGCATGGTGATCAGATTATGAAACCTGAGGATATGAAAAAGGTGCTGGAAATCGGTGTGAAGCTTTCCTCCGAGCGGGATCTGGAGCCGCTGCTGGAGGAGATACTGTCCTGTGTGATGGAGCTGGCCCGGTGCGATGGGGGGACGTTGTATCTGCTGGACGGGGACATGCTGCGTTTTCGGATTTCCCGCAACAATACCCTGAAAAACTATTCCAACGGGGAGGGGATGCCTCCGGTCCTGCTGGATCGGGCGAATGTGTGCGCGTTGGCCCTGTTGGAGGATCGAACCATCTGCGTGGAGGATGTGTACCACAGCCCGGACTATGATTTCTCCGGCCCCATGAGGTACGACGCACGCAACGGCTACCGCACCCGTTCCATGCTGGTGGTGCCCATGCGCAGCCGGGGCGGAGAGAAGCTGGGCGTGCTCCAGCTCATCAATGCCATGGATGAGGCCGGGCAGGTGTGTCCCTTTGCCCCGGATATGGAGCTGGTGCTGGAATCGGTGGCCTCCCAGGCGGCGCTGGCCATCCAGAACGTGCGCTATATCCGCGAGATCAGGGGGCTGTTCAACTCCTTTGTCCAGGTGATGTCCACCGCCATTGATGAGCGCTCCCGCTACAACGCGGACCACTCCCGGCGCATGGCCAGGTGCGGGGAGCGGTTCATGGACTGGCTCAACGTACAGTCTGGGGAGATGCTCTTTTCCCCTCAGCGACGTGAGCAGCTGCTGATGGGCATCTGGCTCCATGATATCGGCAAGGTCACCACGCCCCTGGAGGTGATGGACAAGGCCAGGCGGCTGACCCCTCTTCAGGAGGCGCAGCTGAAAAGCCGGCTGACGGAAATCTGGCTGACCGGACGGATCGACTGTCTGGAGGGGCGGGTGGACAGCGGCGGCCTGGAGAGCCTGCGTCAGAGCATCCGGGAGGCAGAGAAACAGATCGACAGCATCAACGGGGCGGAGTTTGTCACGGACGATCAGCTGGCATGGCTGGACGGGATGAGGCGGCGCACCTGGACAGACCAGGAAGGCAGGGAGCAGAGCTGGCTCACCGACGGGGAATATGAAATGCTGTCCATCCGGAAGGGAACCCTGTCCCGGCAGGAGCTGGACAAAATGCGCAGGCATGTGGTGATGACGGACAAAATGCTTTCCCGGATCAGGTTTCCCCAGGAGCTGGCCTATGTGCCGGAATGGGCGGCGGCCCACCATGAGAAGCTCAACGGCAAGGGCTATCCCAGGGGGATGAAAGGGGATGAAATCCCATTCGAGGTGCGGATTATCACCATCCTGGACATCTTCGACGCCCTGGTGGCCAGCGACCGGCCTTATAAGAAGGCAAAGACCGTGGAGCAGGCCATCCGGATCCTGCGCTTTGCCGTGAAGGATGGCGAGCTGGATCCGGAGCTGACGGAGCAGTTCATCGAAAGCCGCTGCTGGGAAGGGATTTATATCCGGTCGGAGGAAAAAGAGGCTGAGGGAGACGTATGAGAAGGGCAAGACATATCCTGTTCCTGTGGGCGGACGCCCTCTTCCTGGCCGGGGCGCTTACCCTGCTGGCGGGTCTGGGAGCGCTGCGCGTCCCGGATCTGGCGGTATCGGACGCGCTTTACCAGCAGCGCACGGCGTCGGACGGAGAGATTGTCCTGGTCGGCATCGACCAGAAGGCGCTGGAGGAGCTGGGGCCCTATTCCCAGTGGGGACGGGAGATCCTGGCGCAGGCGCTGGATGCGCTGAACGCCCAGGAGGACTGCCGCCCGGCGGTCATCGGCCTGGACGTGCTGTTCGTGGGGGAGACCGATCCGGAGGCCGACGCGCGGCTGGCCCGGGCCGCGGGGCGTTATGGCAATGTGATCGTGGCCTGTGCGGCGGAGTTCGGGTCGGGGCTGGTGGAATACCGGGACGATTACCGGCTGGACGGACACCGGATGCTCTCCTTTGACCAGCCCTTTGAGGCGCTGCGGCAGGCGGCCGGGCAGGGCCATATCAACGCCATGTTAGACAGTGACGGCATCCTGCGCCATCATATGCTGGCCTTTTCCTTGCCGGACGGGACACAGGTGCCTTCCCTGGCGCTGACTCTGGCGGACCGGTACCGGGACGTGCGGGGTGGGGAGAGTGTGGATCGTCCGCCCACCGACGTAAGGGGCTTTTGGTATCTGCCCTTCTGCGGCGCGCCGGGGGATTTTGACCAGTCCATTTCCGTGACGGATCTGCTCTCCGGCAGGGTGGATCCGGCCCGTTTTGCCGGGAAGATTGTCCTCATCGGCCCCTACGCCGCAGGCCTCCAGGACGGCTATGTGACGGCGGCAGACCACGCCCGGCTCATGTACGGCGTGGAGTATCAGGCCAACGCTGTCCAGGCCCTGCTGTGGGGAGACTATAAAGCGGAGGTGGGAGACAATACGCAGCTGGCTCTGCTGTTTGTGCTGCTGCTTGCGGCGCTGGCCTGCTTCTGGCGAAGGCCGGTGAAATGGTCGGTAGTTCTGTGGGCGGCGTTGTGCGGGGGCTGGGTGCTGCTGTGCCTGGGCGCTTACCGGACGGGCCGGGTGCTCCACGTCCTCTGGGTTCCTGTGGGCGTCACCCTGCTTTTTGCGGGCTGCCTGGCGGCAAATTATGCACAGGCCGCCCTGGAACGCCAGCGGGTGACACGGACCTTTCGGCGGTATGTGGCGCCGGAGATCGTATCCGAGCTGATGGGCTCCGATCCCGATTCCCTGAAGCTGGGCGGAAAAAAATGCGATATCGCGGTACTGTTTGTGGACATCCGCGGCTTTACCACCATGTCGGAGGCTTTGGAGCCGGAGCGTGTGGTGGAGATCCTGAATCAGTACCTGACGCTGACCACCAAATGCGTCATGGACCACCACGGCACATTGGACAAGTTCGTGGGGGACTGTACCATGGCGTTCTGGAATGCGCCCCTGCCCCAGGAGGACTATGTCATGCTGGCCTGCCGCGCTGCGGCGGCTATGGCGGAGGGTGCCAGGCCACTGGAGGAGATGCTGCAAAGGGAATACGGGAATACGGTGTCTTTTGGTATCGGGGTTCATGCGGGCCCGGCGGTGGTGGGCAACATCGGCGCGCCCATGCGGATGGATTACACCGCCATCGGCGATACGGTGAATACCGCCGTCCGCCTGGAGGCCAACGCCCCCGCCGGTACAATTTACATCTCCCGCGCCGTGGCCGACGCGCTGGCGGGCCGGATCAGGGCGACGCCGCTGAAGGAGCCGCCGCGGCTCAAAGGCAAGGCGGCGGGCTTTGAGATACTGACGCTGGACGCTGTTCTTAATTAAAAGTTCAGCGCCTGCGCGCTGAACCGCGCGAAAGGTTCTGCAAACCCACTTTTATTCATGGCGGCGTCTGCCAGGCAGATATGCGGGTTTGCAGAGTGCGGCATGTACTGACAGTGTGAGAGGGGAGAAAGAATCTCCCCTCCTTGATTTTTCAGATCTTTTCAGATATTCAGCAGCTCAGCGATATCAGAGAAGCTGATATACAGGTCATCACAGATATTGACCCTGATCGTGGAGTCAAAAGAGTATTGGACGCTGATCCTGCCTGTTTCAAAGTAATTGACGGTAACGGTTTTCCGGCGTGGATCCACGATCCAGTATTCACGCACCCCTGCATTTTTGTAGTAGTATAGTTTGCGGATATAATCGTCTGCCGGGCTGGCCGGGGAAACGATCTCAATGATGAAGTCCGGAGCGCCGTTGCAGCGCTTCCCGTCCAGTTTGTCCCTGTCACAGATCACCATAATGTCGGGCTGGACAATCGTAAGGGGCCTGTCGGACAGCTTCACATCAAACGGGGCGCAGAATACCTGGCAGGGGATCATTTTGTTTTTCATATAGTTATAAAGAATATTTGATAATTCCATGGACAGTGCCTGATGGATCTGTGACGGGCTTGCCATATCATAGACGATACCATCAAAGACCTCTGCCCGTCTGCTTTCAGGTAAGGCCTCGTATTGTTCCAGAGTGATGGTTTCCGCTTGCGGCTGTAATGCTGGCGTCATGGCGACACTTCCTTTCGTGGTTTGCATACGGTTATAAGCAAACGATAAACTAAAATGATGAAGAAGTCAATTATTTAAGGAACATTTAAGGTTCCCCTAAAGACATTTAAGAATCCTGAAAGTAAAATGAAGCGTACAGTCAGCAGGCCGCCGCTCGGGCGGACGGACGGAAAGGATATCTTATATGAAGGAAACTCTCTTAAAAACCGAAAAGCTGTGCAAATCCTTTTCCAATGGAGGGACGATGCAGCATGTTCTCAGAAACATTGACCTGGAGCTATACAAAGGCGATTTTACCATCATCATGGGAGCCAGCGGCGCGGGAAAATCCACGCTTCTCTACGCTCTCTCGGGGATGGATATGCCCTCCGTGGGCGCGATCACCTTTGGCGGCCAGGCCATTTCCGGCCTGTGCTCCGATGAGCTGGCGGTGTTCCGGCGCAGGCACTGCGGCTTCGTGTTCCAGCAGATCTGCCTGATCGACACCATGAGCGTGATGGACAATGTGCTGGCGGCCGGGCTTTTAGTCAGTCAGGATAAAAAGGCGCTGGCGGGCCGCGCCAGGGAGCTGTTTACGGCGGTGGGGCTTCCCGAAGAGTCCTGGAGGAAGTTCGCCTCCCAGCTCTCCGGGGGCGAGGCCCAGCGGGTGGGGATCGTCCGGGCGCTGATCAACTCCCCGGAAATTCTCTTTGCCGACGAGCCTACGGGGGCCCTCAACTCCCGGACGGGGCTGGATGTGCTGGATACCCTCACCCGCTTTAACGAGCAGGGCCAGAGCGTGGTCATGGTCACCCACGATATGCGCTCCGCCAGGAGGGGAAACCGGATCCTGTACTTAAAGGACGGCGTGATTCTGGGCGAATGCGATCTGGGACGGTATGTCCACGGCGATATGGAAAGGCATGAGAAGCTCTCGGCGTTCCTTACGGAAATGGGGTGGTGATCTGTTATGAAAAAAAGCATTCTTCTTACCAAATCAAATCTCCAGGGAGCCAGGGGGCAGACGGCAGCGGTGGTGGCGCTGATCTTTCTGGGGGCCATGATGCTCAATCTCTGGCTGATGCTCTCCATGGATTATAAACAGAACTTCAGACGCTGCCATGAGAGGTTAAACGGCGAGCACGTGTCCCTGGCGGTGGACGGCGATCAGGAGCAGATGCGGGAATTTCTTTCCGGGATCCTTGAGGAGGATGAGCGGGTGGAGGAATTTTCCCTGGAGCCTGCCATGCAGATGGTGGGTCTGTTCGATTATAATGGCGGCGAGGTGAACACCAACTTTGTGATCATGGAGAAGGAGAGCGCCCTTGGGCGCCCCATCGGAAGGGCGGAGCTGATCCCACAGGAAAAGACGGCCTGCAGTGGCGGGAGGGAGGACGAAAGCACACAGGAGGATGGGCAGAGCTCCGGAGAGGGGCCCCGGAAGGCCCAGAGCGGGGTCTATCTGCCCATGCTCTATCAGTCCGACGAGATCGCCGTGGGGAAAACCATCACCATCACCATCGGGGGAAATCCCGTGGCGTATCCCATATGCGGCTTTTTCAACAGCCCCATGATGGGCTCCCACAACTGTATGCTGTGCGCCCTGCTCCTGACCAGGGATCGTTATGAGGAGCTTGAGAAGCTGGGCTATGCGCCCGGGGCCACGCTCTGCGGCGTGCGGCTTAAGGATGCGGCGCAGAGCGAGCAGTTCGCGACGGAGCTGAAAAATGCCGTTTCCGCCAGCTTCCCACAGGCCTATGCCACAGGAAATTCCTACGCCCTGGTGTCCCAGTCCCGCTTTATCTCCCAGATGATCTGCTCGGGGGTCATGAGCGCCATGGCGTTTCTGATCCTGCTGATCGCGCTGGTGGTGATCGTGTCCAATATCTTCCACTACATTCAGGAGAACATGAAAAATCTGGGAGCGCTGAAGGCCCTGGGGTACACGGGACGCCAGCTTTCCGGCTCGCTGCTGGTGCAGTTTTCGATCCTCTCCCTGGGGGCGTCCCTGGCGGGGATAAGCGTTTCCTATCTGCTGTTTCCCCTGGTGAATGAGATGATGATTTCCCAGACAGGCATTCCCTACCGGGTACACTTCCTGCCCCTGCCGGCGCTTCTTACCCTGGCGGCCCCGGCGCTTACGGTGGCACTGGCGGTGTGGATTTCCACCGGGCGGATCCGGAGAATCGAGCCTGTGACCGCGCTGCGGCAGGGAATGATGACCCACAGCTTTAAGCGCAACCACATTCCTCTGGAGAATACCAGCCTGCCCCTGCAGAGCGCCCTGGCCCTCAAGACCACACTCTCGGGCATAAAGCACAACCTGACCGTGTGTATCACCATGCTGGCTCTTTCCCTGGTGGTGGTCTTCTCAGGGCTGATGACGGAAAACATGATCGTGGATATGGAGCCCTTTTTCAACCTGATCGTGGGGGAGGTGGCGGACAGCTGTATCAACGTGGGAACAGATATCGAGAAGGATTTTCTGCGGGAGATGAACGGGGATAAGCGGGTGGAAAAAATCTATCCCTATTCCTCCCTGGCGGTGAGCCACGTGGGAGGGCTGGAGCTGGTGACCACCATCTGCGACGATTTTTCCAGGGTAAACAATCAGGACGTGGTGTTCCAGGGGCGCTTTCCCCGATATGACAACGAGATCGCCATCGCCGCAAAGTACGCCGGAGAAAAGGATCTGGCCATCGGGGACGAGGTGGTTCTCACCGCGGAAGGGGAGGAGAGAGCCTATCTGATCACAGGCTTTACTCAGGTCTCCAACAACCTGGGAAAGGACGCGCTGATGACCCGGGAGGGCTATGAGCGGCTGGGGAAGCTGTGGAATGTGAGCTATTACCTGAATCTGTCAGAAGGAACGGATGTGGACGCCTTTAACCGGGAGGCAAAGGAGCGCTGGGGCGGGGGAATCTACGCCGCCATCAATGTGAAGGCCACGGTGGAGGCGGGCAGCTCCGTGTACGTTTCCCTCATGCGGGCCATCGTTTTCGCCATCCTGGCGCTGGGCCTGTTGGTCGTGGTGTTCGTGCTGTTTCTGCTGGTGAGGACCATGCTGGGGAGCAAAAAGAGGGATTACGGGATCATGAAGGCCCTGGGCTTTACCACCGCGGAGCTGATCTGGCAGACGGCGGTCAGCCTTATGCCGGCGGTGATCCTCTCTGCCGCCGCAGGGCTCACCATCAGCGCCCTGATCATCAATCCTCTGACCGCCGTGTTTCTGAGGGGGATCGGGATCGTGAAATGTACCTTTCGCATTCCCGTGGGCTTTATCCTGGCCGGAGGGCTGGGGCTGTGCGTCTTTACCTTCGGGGCAGCCTGCCTGTTATCCCTGCGTGTGAAGAGGATCACACCTAGGGCCATGCTGGCGGGAGAGTGAGAGATTCGCATAATTTTCCAACATCTATTAAAAAAATCCTCCTTTTGTCCGATAATAATTACGTGAAATGGATTTCCAGGCAACAGGACAAACGGAGGTGTAAGGGTTATGATGAATGCGGTATCTCAGGCGGAATACATGACGCAGACGAACGCGGCCGGCGAGACGGACCGTGCCAGGAGGAAACCGGCGGACTATGGAAGAACCATAGGAAGCCCGGAGCTGAGCGAGGCGGGGCAGAAGTATTACGAGGAATTAAAGAAAAAATATTCCAACATGGATTTCATTCTCGTGAGCAGGGATATGAAGGAGATCGCCAGATCCAGGGCGGGAAGCTACGCCAACCCCAGCAGGATGGTGGTACTCATCGACGAGGAGAAGATAGAGAGGATGGCCACGGACGAGAATTTCCGTAAACAGTACGAGGCCGTCATCGCAAATGCCGGGAGCAGGCTTTCCCAGATGCGCCAGAGCGTGGGAAGCAATCCTGCGGTGAAGGGATTTGGAATGCAGATCAACGACGGCGGAAACGCCTCCTTCTTCGCGGTGGTTGACAAGTCCCTGGCTCTGCAGAGGGAGCGGATCCGGAAGAATAAGGAGAAGAAAGCCGAGGAGAGAAAGGACGCCGACAGAAAGGAAGCGAAAGAGGCGCAGAAGGAGCGGCTGCAGGAGAAGCAGTCCGGGAATGTGGATGAGGATCTGGTCACGGTGACGGCCTCCTCCATAGAGGAACTGATCAGAAAAATTAACGACATAACCTACGGAGCCATGAGCGATTCTGTATGGACGGATTTCGAGAGGGCAAGAGGGCAGCACATCGATTTCAGATGGTAGAAGATACCGGCTCCCAGGCAGCCGCCGGAGCAGCAGTCTGAATATTTCGGCGAAAAATGTGGGTGAAAACGCGTATTTTCAAAGGATTCGGATCTGATGGAAATGCGCGTTTGCGTTTAATATGAGGAGCGTTCGAGAAGGGCGAGGTAACAGGGTCGGCCTGCAAAGCGCAGCGCCGGAAAGGACAGGTATAATCATGATGAAAGTAAATCCCACGGGAATCAGACTACCCGTGCCGGGCAGGGGCGCAGACAGGGCGCGGAAACAGGAGACGGATTTCCTGGAGAAATTTTCCGGCGCGGCCTCAAAAGACGGGGAAGCGAAAAGCGCCGGCGCGGGGAAGAAAACCGCGGCAGAGGCGGTCGGGGCGCAGAACTCCGCAACGGCCGGGCAGGACACCGCCACGGAGGATATGATGCGCTTTATCCGGGAGAGGAAGCAGGAGATTTACGAGAAGGTTCAGAAGGGGGAGACAGAGCTGAAAATCCGGATCGGGGCGCAGGAGTACACCGAAAAGGAATGGTCAAAGCTTATGGAGAGCTTTGACGAGGCTCAGGACGAACTGCGGGAGCTGCTTAAGGAGGAATGGAAAAGGCGTCAGGAA
Source organism: uncultured Lachnospiraceae bacterium (assembly GCA_947570615.1). Lineage (GTDB taxonomy): Bacteria > Bacillota > Clostridia > Lachnospirales > Lachnospiraceae > Suilimivivens. The sequence goes on along the minus strand of CANOVJ010000074.1, from coordinate 8,135 downwards.
TCCAGGCAGCGGGATCTGGAGGAAAACAGAAGAGACGAACAGGATGCCCTGGAGGAGTCTGTTCTGGAAAAGCTGCTGGAGGACCGGGCAGAGAGAGACTGATAATCAGACAGCGCCGGGGGCCCATGAGGCGCGGAAAAGGAGTGAGGAATGCAGATTTATGATTGTAAGGTGAATCATCTGGTCAATCCGCTGGGATACCGGATCGGGCAGCCGACGTTTTCCTGGAAGGTCAGGGAAGCGAAGGGAAAAAGACAGCGGGAGGCCAGGATTGTGATCCGCAGGGAGGGGGAGGCAGATACGCCCGTGCTGGACACCGGGTGGCGTCAGGATCCGGACTCGCTGGCCTTTCGGGCGGCGCTTGCTCCGGAACCCTTTACCCGGTACTTCTGGACGGTGCAGGTGAGGAGCGACGCCGGGGAGGAAGCCGAAAGCGGTGAAAACTGGTTCGAGACCGGAAGAATGGAAACGCCCTGGGAGGCCAGGTGGATCGGCTGCGACGATACGCAGAAGCGCCATCCGGTCTTTTCCGGAGAGATCGCTCTTTCCGGAAAGGTAAAAAGGGCGCGTCTTTACATCTGCGGGCTTGGCCTCTATGAGGCGTTTCTGGACGGAGAGAAGGTGGGGGAGGAGCTTCTGACCCCTTACAGCAACAATTATAACGCCTGGCTGCAATATCAGACCTTTGACGTGACCGAAAGGCTCGGGAAGGAGAAGTCCAGGCTGGAGGTGCTTCTTGGAAACGGCTGGTACAAGGGAAGGTTCAGCTTTGACGACAGCACCGGGAAGGGTTACTACGGGGATGAGTGGAAGCTGATCGCAGAGCTGCGGGTGGAGTACGAAGACGGCTCCCGTCAGGTTTTCGGCACGGATGAGAGCTGGCAGGTGAGTCGCAGTAAGATCATGGGCTCCAGTCTCTATGACGGGGAGTATGTGGACGATACCCTGCCACAGGCGCCTGTGGAGGAGGTTCGGCCCGCGCAGGCGCCTGCGGCACCTCTTATGGAAAGGCTCAGCACTCCGGTAGCGGTGCGGCAGGAGCTTGCCGTGGCGGAGCTGATCCACACTCCCGCCGGGGAGACCGTGCTGGATCTGGGACAGAATATAGCCGGAAGCTTCCGGCTTAAGGTGAAGGAGCCTGCGGGAAGCCATATCCGCCTGCAGTTCGGGGAGGTTCTCCAGCAGGGGAATTTTTATCGGGACAATCTGCGCTCGGCCCTGGCGGAGTATACTTATGTTTCCGACGGGCAGGAGCATGTGCTGACCCCGCATTTTACCTTTTACGGGTACCGCTATGTGAAGGTGGAGGGCATTCCTTCCCTGAAAAAGGAGGACTTTACAGGGCTGGTGCTCTACTCTGACCTGGAGCAGACGGGCTTTCTCACCACCGGAAACGCTCTGGTGAACCGTCTGATCTTAAATACCCAGTGGGGGCAGAAGGGAAATTTCCTGGATGTGCCCACGGACTGCCCCCAGAGAGACGAGCGCATGGGCTGGACGGGGGACGCCCAGGTGTTTTCGGCTACCGCCTGTTATCAGATGGACTGCTATGCCTTTTTCAGAAAATACCTGTGGGATATGTGGACAGAGCAGCAACAGGCCAGGGGGAAGGTGCCCATCGTGGTTCCCGCCTTTGGCCATCTGGACGCGGCCTGCGCCTGGGGGGACGCCGCCTGTATCATTCCATGGAATCTGTACCGGTTTTATGGAGACCGACAGATCCTGGAGGATCAGTTTGAGAGTATGAAGGCCTGGGTGGACTATGTGACCCGCCTGGAGGAGGAGGATCACGGCTGGCGCAGACAGTTCCATTTTGGAGACTGGCTGGCGCTGGACGGCCCCGGAGGAATCGACGGCGTGATGGGTGGCACGGACGAGGGCTTTATCGCCAGCGTCTGTCACCGTCAGAGCGCCCTGCTGGTGGCCAAAGCGGCTCAGGTCCTTGGCAGGCAGGAGGAAGCCTCACGTTATGAGGCCCTGGGGGAAAAGCTCCTTGAGGAGATCCGGCAGGAGTATTTCTCCCCCACAGGCCGGTGCTGTATCAACACCCAGACAGGACTGCTTCTTGCCCTGCGCCATGGACTGAGTGTGGATCCGGAAAAGACGAAAAAGGCCCTGGTGAAAAAGCTTGAGGATAACAGGGGCATGCTCCAGACGGGCTTTGTGGGGACGCCCCTTCTGTGCGAGGAGCTCACCCGGATGGGCAGAGCGGATATGGCCTATAACCTGCTTCTCAATGAGGAGTATCCCGGCTGGCTCTATGAGGTGAAGCTGGGAGCCACCACCATCTGGGAACGGTGGAACAGCGTGCTGGCGGACGGGAGCATTTCCTCCACTGGGATGAACAGCTTAAATCACTACGCTTACGGCTCCATCGTGGAGTGGATTTATTCCCGCTGTGCAGGAATTCTGCCGGATGAGTCGCAGCCCGGCTTTCGGCGGGTGATCTTCTGCCCGGAGATTCATCCTGAGCTTGGCAGTGTGGACGCCCGGTATGATTCCGCGTCGGGGCTCTGGGCGTGCAGCTGGAGGATATCGGGCGAGAACAGGCTGGAGATGAGGGTGACGGTTCCCTTCGGATGCAGCGGGGAGCTGATTCTGCCCGCCGCCCCCGGGAGCGTATTTGAGGAGAAGGATAATCCTCTTTTCGCACAGGTAAGGGACGGACGGTGTCTGCTGGAGGCCGGGGAATATGAGATCTCCTATGAGATGGCCCCGGAGCCGGAGGCAGAGAAGGCGTAACAGAGACAATTATATGAAACAGAGCCTGAGAAAACGGAATTTTCTCAGGCGGCGGGTACCGGAGAGGGAGCTGTCCCTTCCGGCATCCGCCGGTGATAACATGGAGGTTGATATAATGAGTATGATGGGTGTGGGCAGCGCCGGCGCGAGCACCGCCGTGGTGCGGGGCCGGGACGGAAAAATAGCGGGCAGAATGACCTACCGTAAGCCGGAGAGCGCCAAAAAGAAACGGCTTACGTACAGCTTTAAACGGATCTCGGCGCAGATCCTGGCCAGCAAGACGCCCGGTGTGGCCCGGCGGGTGGTGATCAGGGCGCGCCATGAGGTAGTGAGTCTCTTAAGGAAAAAGGCCTCCGGACAGTATGACCAGGAGGAGCTGCGGCATGCGATCCTCCATGCGGAGAGGATGGTGCGGGTGGCCAAAAAGCGGACGCGGCACCTCGAGGAGGAGCAGGACGCCAAAAAGAAGGGCGGGATCTGCGAGGCTGAGATCGAGGAGAAAACCGAAGAGAAGGCTTCGGAGGAGGAGCGGCTTCTGGAGGATCTGGGCGGGGAAGAGATTATCTCCCAGGAGGAGATGAAACAACTCATACAGGAGCTGCAGGACGCCATGGAGGAGCTGGAAAACGAGATGCCGGAGCTGGAGGAGCTGGCCCCCGTGGCAGTGGAGGAGATGGATCCGGAGGATCTGGAGCTCCTTAAGAAAAAGCACAGGGCCCAGGAGCTCCGGGATATCATGGAAGCCGATATGAAGTATTTAAAGGCCATGTTTGGCAAGCTGGAGAGGGACCGGCAGGAGAGTCTGGAGAGTGTGAAGGCGATCGATTCCGGCCAGTCAAACGGTCCTTCCAACGGCGTCTCACTGGAGCTGGGCGGGGTCGTGGTGGCGGCACAGGGGCAGGAAACCCAGCTCACCCAGATCACTGTCATGACGGAGGGCGGGAGCTTCGATATTTCCGTGTGAAAAAACGCCGCGGGCTGATCCGGACACACAACGACGGACAGCATGCTCCGCGAACGGTCCTTATGTCAAAAAACGGAAGGTACAGACCGAAAATGGTTTGCGTCTTCCGTTTCCTTATGTGCGGGCCTTACGTATGGCAGAATTTGCACCCCGAGGGCGTGGCGGCGCATCCCCCCAGGGCGGTTTCCCGCAGTTCGTAGGGAATCCGTCTGCCCACATGATACATGGTGTCCAGCATCTCGTCGAAGGAGATTATCTGCCGGATTCCGGCCAGAGCGATCCGGGCGGCGGCCAGAGCGTTGGCTACGCCTGCCGCATTCCGGTTCTGGCAGGGATACTCTACCAGCCCGCCCACAGGATCGCATACCAGTCCCAGCATATTGATCAGAACCGTGGAGGCGGCGTCCAGACACTGGCGGGGACTGCCTCCCATCAGCTCCACAGCGGCGGAGGCGGCCATGGCGGCGGCCACGCCCACTTCCGCCTGACAGCCTCCTACGGCCCCGGCCACGGTGGCGTTGCGCATGGCAAGATAGCCCACCGCCCCCGCGTTAAAGAGAGCGTTTATGATTTCCCCGTCAGAAAAGGAGCCGTGCTCCTGTAAAGACAGAAGAAGACCCGGTACAACGCCGGAAGAGCCCGCCGTGGGAGCGGCCACGATCACGCCCATGGACGCGTTGACCTCCAGTACGGCCATGGCGTAGGTGATGGCCTGGCTCAGCACATCTCCACAGAGCTCCCTTCCGCTTTCCTTCTGTGCGTCCAGTATCCTGGCCTGGCCGCCGATCAGCCCGCCCATGGAGCGGACGCTGGTTTTTAAGGGGGCGGTCACGGACTGGCGCATGATGCTCAGAGCTCTGGCCATCCGCTCCTGCACCTGCTCTTCGGACGTCTCTCCCAGAGCGCATTCTCTCCGGCGCATGATTTCCGATATGGGCTTTTGCTCTTCGTCGCATAAAGCCAGCAGTTCTTCTGCATTTTTAAAGTCTTTCATTTCTATTTATGCTCCTTTCAAAGCCAGGAGATTTTGTGCATAGCACAGAATCTCCAGATTGGAAAATTATTTCTGAATCAGCATCACATCATGAACATGGGGATTGACCATGAGCTCTGCGGTGATGTCGTCGGGCAGCCGTTCGTCCGACTCCACGATGGTGTAGGCCGTCTCCCCCTTTGATTCTCTGAAAATACGCATAAACGCAATATTTACCTGATGATCGCCCAGACACCGGGTGATATGGGCGGCCACACCGGGCCTGTCCTGCTGGATGATAATGACCGCGTTGTACTCGCCCGTGAAATCCACCTCGACCTGATTGATGCGCACGATCCGCACCTTTCCGCCGCCCAGGGATTCGCCCCGCAGGGTCATGATCCGCCCGTCCTCATTTTCCATCCGGATATCCACCGTATTGGGGTGGAGCTCGGTTTCCTGATCATTTGGGGTGAAGGAGAAGGAAATCCCCTGCTTACGGGCGATGACAAAGGAATCCCGGATGCGGATATCGTCCGTGGCAAACCCCATGATCCCTCCCAGGAGAGCATGGTCGGTGCCGTGCCCCTGATACGTTTTGGCAAAGGAGCCATAGAGGGTGAAATCCGCCTTTTTGAGAACGCCGTTATTCATCTTCTGAGCCAGATATGCGATGGCGCAGGCGCCGGCCGTGTGGGAGCTGGAGGGCCCTACCATGTTGGGGCCGATCACATCAAATACGCTGATAAAAGACATGTCCTGTTCCTTTCTCTCGTTTAATATACCGTTCCTCTTACAGATACTTCCATTTTACCACAAAAACGGATTCATAATGTACTTTTTGCAGGAAAAAATAAGGAATCCTTTTTTAGAGAAATCTTAGAGGGATTCGGGTTATAGTGGACTTATCACAGAGCGGCGGCGCAGGGACGGCAGGCTCAGGAGGATATGGCAGGGAGAGGGCAGGGATGAGAGACTGGCGAAGGAGGCTGGCGGTGTGGCTGGCAAGGCTTACGGAAAAAATGTGCAGGCTTCTGGGCAGGGGAGGGGGAACGCTTCCGGGGGCGCTGGCCCTGCGGGTGGATCCGGAGATTCTTGCAGACCTGGCAGGTATGATCCGGGAAAAGATCATCGTGACCATGGGAACCAACGGAAAGACCACGGTAAACGGTATTCTGATTCATACTCTCAGGGCACAGGGAAAAAAGGTGATCGCCAACCGGGACGGCTCGAATATGTCCGGCGGCGTGGCCGGCGCCTTTGTCCTGGCGGCGGATGGAAGCGGGCGTATCGACGGGGACTTTGCCTGTATCGAGGTGGACGAGTTTGCCGCCAGGAGGCTTCTGCCGGTCCTTAAGCCTGACTGTGTAATCCTCACCAATATTTTCCGGGATCAGCTGGACCGCTTCGGGGAGCTGGACACGGTGGCGGACAGGATCAGAGAGGCGCTTCTGCTCGTGCCGCAGGCCAGACTGGTTCTCAACTGCGACGATATTTTTTCTGCTGCCCTGATCCGCCTCTGCCCGAATCCGGTGACCACCTTCGGGATCGACGAGCGGGTCTTTGCACCCTCCGCCCGGGGGCAGGTGCGGGACAGTATTTTCTGCCGCTTCTGCGGGCAAAAGCTGGAGTATGAATTTTTTCATTATGGACATCTGGGGATCTGGCGCTGCGCAGGGTGCGGCTGGAGCCGTCCCCGTCCTGACTCTGCGGCGGAGCACATCCGCCGCAGCGGTGAGCGGAAAACGGGACAGGCCACGCCTGACGCGGAGGAGGCGGGCGGCGGAGGGTACGTCTTTGATGTGGACGGAAGCAGGATTCACTGCCGGACGGACTGCGCCTGCAACATATATAACGCTCTTTGTGTCTGCACGGCGCTTAAGGATGCGGGGATTCCCACTGCCCTGATCAGGGATGCGCTGGAGACCTTCGATTACAGCAATGGCCGGGAGGAGAGCTTTCGGATCGGAAATATGTGGGTGCAGCTTTTTCTGGCCAAGAATCCGGTGGGCTTTCAGCAGAAAATCTCTCTGCTCTGCCAGGAAGCGGAGCCGGCAGACCTGGTGATACAGATCGGAGATACGCCGCAGGACGGAAAGGACATTTCCTGGCTGTGGGACGTGGATTTCGGGTATCTGAAAAATACCAGGATCAGAACGATCATCGTCACGGGAAGCCGTCGGCATGACATGGCTCTGCGGCTGAAATATGAGGAGATCCTGTGCAGCAGCGCCCGCTCCATGAAAAGCTGTGTGAAAAGGCTCATGCGGGCGCGGAGGGCGGGGAGGCTTTATATTATCGTGAATTATTCCGGGCTTCTGAAAACAAACCGGATGCTGCGGAAGATGCACAGGAGAAAGCCGGAAAGGGAGCATGCGCATGTCTGATGCAATGCGCTCTCTGACAGACGGCGGAAAGGAAATGGAGATATGAAGCTTACAATCGGACATTTGTATCCTGATTTACTGAATCTTTACGGCGACCGGGGGAATATCCGGTGTATGCAGGAGCGCCTTGGCTGGCGGGGGATCGAGACGGTGGTGAAGTTTTTTGCCTCCGGCGAGAGTGTGGACTTTTCCGGACTGGATATTGTGTTTCTCGGAGGCGGTTCCGACCGGGAGCAGGAGCTGGTGTGCCGGGCGCTTCGGGGCGTGAAACGGGATTTCAGGGCCTGGGTGGAGGATGGAGGCGTGACCCTGGCGGTGTGCGGCGGCTATCAGATGCTGGGCAGCTACTACAGGACCAGCCGCAGAACCATAGAGGGGCTGGAAATTCTTGATATCTCTACCGAGTGGGAGCCTGAACGCCTGACCGGGAATATTGTCCTGAAAAGCCCTCTGTCCACCGCGCCCGTTGTGGGATTTGAAAATCACGGCGGACGGACAAATATCGGGAATCATACGCCTTTTGGCACAATCGTTCTGGGGCACGGTAATGACGGAAGGTCCGGCCGCGAGGGCGTCCTTTACAAAAATGTGATTGGAACCTATCTTCACGGGCCGCTGCTTCCCAAAAATCCGCAGATCTGTGATTTCCTGATCGGACAGGCGCTGGAGCGTAAGTTTGGAAAAAGAGTGGGGATCGCGGCCCTGCCGGACGAGCTGGAACATAAGGCGAACCGCTTTATGGTCAGGAGGCTGATGATGAGGAGGATGTTTTTCGGGGGATGAGAGGCAGGCGTGTCTCCTCCCTCCTTTTGTCACCCGGAAGAGGGCGCCGACATCAGGCATGACTGGTGCGGAGGAAACAGAATCATTTTTGTCATTGATCATCTTATGTGCTTTATATAGATAAAAAAAAGACGACGAAAAAAACAATGAAAAAATTAAAATATTTTGTTGACAAAACAGAAAACATAATGTATAGTATTATTTGTCCATGAGGGAAACCTACAGACAACAAGATGCGCGAGTGGCTCAGTTGGTGGAGCGCGACCTTGCCAAGGTCGAGGCCGCG
>CANOVJ010000073.1 GCA_947570615.1 uncultured Lachnospiraceae bacterium | reverse complement strand
TGTTTTATCAAGGAGGAGAAAATATGCATGAATTTGACGATGCGGTATTACAGTGCTTTTTAGACAACCAGGGACAGCTGTTCCCGGAGGATGTGGCGGCTACCCTGGAGGAGGCGGAGGCGTTTCTGGAGGAGAGCCTTGCGGTGGTGGTCAATTCCATCGACGAGATCTGGGAGTTCTTTGAAGAGGAAGGTCTCGACGTGGACGGGGCCCAGGGAGAGGAGATCCTTGAGGCGGACGAGGTTTTTGATGTGGGAGATGGCAGATATCTGATCGTGGAAGGATAGTTCGGAAAGGGAAATTTTTATTATCAGGGTGGTTTTTAAAGCGTAAACCATACAAATCAGACAGACGTAACGGCGGTTTTTGAAGGATAGTCAGATCAAAAACCGCCGTTGTTATAATAAAGTGATCCCTGTGGTTATGCACAGTTGGCATACTGCGACATGTAAAGCCGGAAATACTCCCCGTTCAGCGCCATCAGCTCTTCGTGAGAGCCCTTCTCCAGGATGTTCCCCTTATCCACATACATAATGCAGGAGGCATTCTTGATGGTGGAGAGGCGGTGGGCGATGATAAAGGAGGTACGCCCTTTGAGCAGCTCGTTTAAGCCCTTTTGCAGCACGATCTCCGTCTCCGTGTCGATGCTTGAGGTGGCCTCATCCAAAATCAGGATTTTCGGGTCGGCCAGGAGGGCGCGGGCAAAGGAGATGAGCTGGCGCTGTCCCACGGAGAGACGGCTTCCGCGCTCGTTTACTTCCGTGTAATAGCCGTGCTCCATTTCCATGATAAAGTCGTGGGCGCACACCGTTTTGGCAGCCCGGATCACCTCCTCGTCCGTGGCGGTGTAGTTGCCGTAGCGGATATTGTCCATGATGGTCCCGGCAAAGATGAAGCTGTCCTGCATCATGACGCCCATCTGCTCCCGCAGGGAATGGATGGTGACGCCGGATATATCGGTGCCGTCGATGAGGATCCGTCCGCTGTCCAGATTGTAAAAACGGCTCAGGAGATTGACCAGCGTCGTTTTTCCGGCGCCGGTGGGACCAACCACGGCGAAGGTGTCTCCGGCCTTTGCGTGGAAGTTCACATCATCCAGGATCTTTATGCCAGGCTCGTAGCTGAAGGTCACATGCTCAAAGGTCACATCCCCTTTGATGGGAGGCATTTCCACCGCACCCGGCGCGTCCTTCACGGACACGGGCTCGTCGATGGTCTCAAAAATGCGCTCCAGATAGGAGATGGCGGTGAGCAGCGAGTTGTAAAAGCTGGCAAGGGTGTTGATGGGAGCCCAGAACCGTCCTACATAGGCGGTGAAGGCGATCAGCACGCCCACGGTGATGGGGGAGGAGCTGTCAAACATCCAGTGGATCCCCAGCACATAGATTGCGGAGGTGGTGAGCATGGAGATAATATCCACGGAGGGCCCCATGGTAAAATTGTACATCACCGCGTGCATCCAGGATTTCCGGTAGCTGGTGCTCAAATTGTTGAAGATATCGCTGTTCATCTCCTCACGCACGAAGGACTGGGTCACCCGGATTCCGTTGATGCTCTCGGCGATGTAGGCGTTTAAGTTGGACTGTTTGTTGCTCTGGATCTGCCAGGCCCTGCGCTGGCGTCTCTTGATAAAGACCACCACCACCGCCAGCACCGGCAGGCCGCACAGACACAGCAGGGTCAGCCGCACGTTGATCAGGAACATAAAGACCACGATGAAAATCAGGTTGCACAGATCCGTGATGGTGTTGAGGATACCGTTGGAGAGCAGGTCGCTTAAGCTGTTCACGTAGTTCACCACCCGCACCTGGATCTTGCCGTGGGGCCGGTTGTCATAGTAGGCGAAGGGAAGATCCTGTAAATGTTTGAAAATATCGTAGCGCAGGTCGTGAATGATCTGCTGGCCGATGATGTTGGTGTGTTTGATCTTATAGCGCAGGCTGACCGCCGAATACAGGGCGGCCAGAAGGGACAGGCCGCTGTAGAAGGCCACCCCTTTCATGTCCCTGGCCGGGATGCTCTCGTCCATGATCTTTAAGAAAAACTGCGGGATCAGCATGGTGAAGGCGGAGGCGGTGAGCATCATCACGGCCACGGAGGCAAAGCGCTTCCGGTAGGGCTTTAAATAGCCCAGCAGCCGTTTAAGCTGGTTCATATCAAATTTATCTTCCAGAATCTCATCTACGTCATATTTATTCCGTGCCATATGTAATCACTCCTTTCCCATAGCCACGGCCCCTCTGGAGAAAGCCGCGCCACCCTGCGGGGCGTTGTCAGCGGAGGAAGCCTTTTGCGAGGGAGAAAATCCGGCCGCGGCCATTTCGCCGGCGGAAGGGATTTCCCCGTACTGATGATGGAAAGCGCTGGCGTAGTAACCGTTCTGATTCAAAAGCTCCTGATGGGTGCCGCGCTCAATGATCCGGCCGTCGTCCATGACCAGAATCTGATCCGCATCCTTGATGGAGGAGATCCGGTATGCGATGACAAAGATGGTACACTGGCCGCCCAGCTTTTTGAGCTGGCTCTGGATATAGCTCTCCGTCTCCATATCCACGGCGGAGGTGGTGTCGTCCAGAATCAGGATGGCGGGCTTTTTGAGCAACGCCCTGGCCAGGGAGATCCTCTGCTTCTGACCGCCGGATAAGCCCACCCCACGCTCGCCCACGATGGTATCATACCCTTCGGGCATACTGCGGATAAAGTGGTTGGCGTCCGCCATCACCGCCGCCTCGTGAATCTCCTCAAAGGAGCAGTCAGGGCGTCCGTAGGCGATATTTCCCTCAATGGTATCCGAAAAGAGGAAGATATCCTGCATGGCCATGCCGATATTGTCCCGCAGCTCGTGGAGGTTTAAGTCGCGCACATCCACGCCGTCCACCAGGACCTGGCCCCTGGTGGCGTCCACGAAACGGCAGAGCAGGTTCATGATGGTGGATTTGCCCGCGCCGGTGGAGCCCAGGATACCGATGGTCTGACCCTTCCGGGCGGAAAAGCTGATATCGCTGACGATGGTTTCCCCGCCGTCGGCGTAGGTGACATTCTTAAATTCCACGTTCCCCTCCATGTGCCTGCGGGCTACGGGAGCCACGGGCATCCGGATGGAGGGCTCCTCCACATAGGTGTCGTAGATTTTTTCTACGGAGGTGATGAAACGGTGGATATCGTTCACCCACCATCCGGCCATACGTAAGGGGCCGTTGAGCATCCAGAGATAACCGTTCACCGTCACCAGATTTCCCATGGTGATCTCTCCCTGGATGACCATGTAGCCTCCGTAGAGCATCAGCACTACGTTGAGCAGATAGGAGAGCACCTCGAATATGGGCAGGTATTTCATCCATACCCGGGAGGAGGCCAGCTGGGCATTCTGGTAAGCGTCGTTCTCCCGGTTAAACTTCTCGATCTCGAAGTCTTCCTTTGCAAAGGCCTTTACCACACGGTTTCCGCTGACATTTTCCTGAACGAATGAATTCAGGGAGGAAAAGCGGTCGCGGATGCGCGCGAAGGTGGGCCGTACCTCCCTGGACTGCCGGAAAGTGGTGACGGCGGTAAAGGGCAGCACAAAGAGCATACACACAGCCAGCTTTACATTGACCGTGAAGATCATGGACAGGGCAAAAATAAACATCAACAGGTTTTCGTAGACGCCATAGATCAGGTAGGCCACGAAATGCCGGATGGCGTCCATGTCCCCGGTCTGGCGGCTCATCAGATCGCCGGTCTTTTTCCGGTTGAAAAAGGCAAAGTCCTCCATCAGAAGCCTTCTGAAAAACTTGTCGCGCATGTCGTAGAGCACCCCCTGGGAGCAGCTCTCGAAGATCACCTGGTGAGAGAAACGAAGCGCTCCCCGCACCAGCGTCACCGACAACAGGATGAGGATCAGCCTGGGCAGAAGGTCAAGTTTGCCCCCCTGGATCACGTCGTCCACGATAAGACCGGAAATGTAAGGGTTTACGATGGCCAGCACTGCGAGCACAGTGGTCATGACGAGACCCAGGATCAGCAGCGGGCAATACTTTTTCAGAAAACCCCAGAACCATTTCATTGGTGCCATAAAAAAGTCCTCCTTGTCTGTCAACTGATTTTTCTGATAACTTTTCCAAATAACTATTGCCTATTTTATTAATTTGAGGTAAAAATGAAATGTACTATCTTGCAGGTTGCCTGTCAATTATTGTTATACGGTATACAGGTTACAGGCAGACAAAAAAGGGGACATTACAGACGGATCCGGGAGGAAAGTACCGGATGGACAGCGCAGCGCGGGTCCGGGACATTGTCCTCAGAGCGTTGCGGGAATGCCTGCTTTGGCGGGCGGGAGGATATGAAAATGAGTCAGGGTGAATTTGTTTTACAGGAGGATTTTAATCCCACGTTTCTTTTTACATGGAAGGGGATCCGCAGGGAGGATGAAGCCAGATACCATAAGCATGAGTATCTGGAGTTCTGTTATATCATGTCCGGCAGAGGCCGCCACCGGATTGAGGATCAGGTGTATGAGGTCGGCGAGGGGGATTTTATCCTGATCAATGCGGGGGAACACCATCAGGCTCTTGCCGGGGAGAGCGGCGGGCCCACGGTGGAGTTTTACGTGGGACTTACGAATATCCAGGTGGAGGGACAGCAAAAGGACTGCCTTCCCGTGTCGGCGGCCGGTCCCGTTCTGCACACCTCGGGGGAGCTCAAGATGAAGCTGAGCAGGCTCTGTATTTATATGGAAGCGGAAAAGGAGATGGGGCGGCTGGGACGGCATTTTATGATGAAGGCCTACGCCATGCAGATGCTGGTGCTCTACTTAAGGGAGCATGAGCAGCCCCAGAAGGATAAGCCCATGCGGCAGTGCTCCTTTGAGTCGGTGAACCGGAAATATCTGGTGGAAAAGATCATGGACTATTTTGAGGAGAATTACGCGCGCAAGATTTCTCTGGATCAGATCGCGGGAAATATGTACCTGAGTCCCTTTTACATCTCCAAGATCTTCAAGGCGGAGACAGGGGAGACGCCCATCCACTCTCTGATCGAGATCCGCATGGAGAAGGCCAGGGAGCTTTTGCTGGAGGAGCCCTCCCTAAGTATCCAGGAGGTGGCCTCCATGGTGGGGTATGAGGACGCCTATCATTTCAGCAAGCTTTTTAAAAAGAAGTTCGGCATAGCCCCCTCGGCCATGCGCAGGCAGGAGAGCTGAGAAGGGAGGGACCGGGCGTGAGAAGAGAAAAAAAGACTGGCCGGTTATTCATGTCTGCCCTGATCTGTCCCCTGGCGTTCATGCTGGCCGGCTGCGGGGCTGCGGGGGCCGGGCCGGAAAGTCCGCAGGGCCAAACGTCTGAGGGGACGGCTTTTTCTCCGGCCGGTTCCCGGGACGCAGGGCAGATCGAAATCCTGCTGGGAGAGGAGGGCATTACGGCCGCTCCGGCGGGGGGCGGGCCGGCCGGAGAAAATCCGGCGGATACAGGCGTGGAGACAGACGATGGCCAGGTGAAAATCACCCGGGGAGGATGCTACCGCATCCGGGGGGAGCTTGCACAGGGGCAGATCCTGGTGGAGGTAAAGGACGACGAACGGGTGACGCTTACCCTTGCCGGAGTGTTTCTTTCCAATACGGACCAGGCTGCTGTTTATGTGGAAAACGCCGGGCATACCGTCCTTTTTCTGGAGGAGGGAACGCAGAATTATATAAGCAGCGGTCCCGAAAAGGTCACAAAGGATCTGGAAAAAAATGACGATTTCATGGACGGAGAGGATAAGAAGGATACCCGGGACGCCCAGGGCGGGGCTATTTACGCCCGGGATGATCTGGCCATTATGGGAACGGGAATGCTGCGGGTCACCGGCGGGATCAACAACGGCATTCACACCGCTGACCGTCTGACTGTGGGGGAGGGAAGCGTGGAGGTCAGAGCCCTGAATCATGGCCTCAAAGGAAAAGACTCCGTGACCATAGAGGGCGGCAGCCTTCGTATCTTTTCCGGCGGCGACGGGATCCGTTCGGACGATACCTCGGGAGAGGGGTACGGACAGATCGACGTAAGCGGCGGCTGCCTGTGGATCAGAAGCGGGGGAAACGCTCTGCGGGCCAGAACCGCCCTTTCCGTCTCCGGGGGAGAGCTTGAGATCGCCGGCTCCTGCGAGGGGATGGAGGCCAATCAGATTCTGATCTCGGGAGGAGAACTGGATATCACGGCAGCGGAGGACGGGATCAATGCCAACGGGGATCCGGCGTATCTTGCCGGGGGCGGTCTGAGCAGGGATGATTCCGGGCGCTATGTGCCGGATCCCGAAAAGGAGAGCTCTGAGAATGAAAAGGAATGGGAGAAATTTCCCAATCTTGTGATACGCGGCGGGGAGATTCTGGTGGATGCCAGGGGAGACGGGCTTGACTCCAACGGAAATATTCTCATCGAAGGGGGCGTGACCATCATAGACGGTCCAAAGAGCGATAAGGACGGTCCGCTGGACTATGGATATGAGAACGGGGGCCTGTGCCTGATCAGCGGCGGGACGCTTCTCGCGGTGGGGAGCTCCGCCATGGCGCAGACCTTCGGGGAGGAATCCTCCCAGTATGCCTTCCGGCACATTTTTGAATCTCCCTATCCGGCGGGGAGCGAGATTTCCGTTATCAGCCCGGAGGGGGACGTGCTGCTTATCCACACCGCCCGGAAAAAGGGGGCGTCCGTGGTGTTTGGCAGCCCAGAGCTCCTGCCGGGAAAGACATACCGCCTCAGGGTGGGAGAGCGGGAGGTCGCCATTGAGATCGACCGGATTTCCACCATCTCAGGAGGCGAAATGGGAAAGCGCTGATCACGGGAACGGGGCAGAACAGAATGTCCCTGGACAGGTGCAGGATTGATTAAAAAATTTTTTAAAAAATTTGAAAATTTTTCTTGCATTATCCGGCATTCTGTTATAGAATAAACAAGTCGGATACAGACAGCAACAAAAGCTGTGACTGTTTTTGAAGATGGCTCGTTGGTCAAGCGGTTAAGACGCCGCCCTCTCACGGCGGAAACAGGGGTTCGATTCCCCTACGAGCTGTTGACTGTTTATAACAGCCCAACCCTTAAGAACGCTGAAAATACCGTGTATACGGGAGTTTCAGTGTTTTTTAATTACAATAAGCGCCCTCCCGGAGCATGACAGCGTCTGTTTAACATAAGATGGCCCGCAAAAGCGCGCAGTCCGTTTTTGGGCATAAGGTCAGAATCGAAATAAATGCTCAGAGAACCATATTAAAGCAGCGCCTGTAATTCCGGTTCGCATGATTCCAGTTGATTACATGAAACCAGTCGTCTATATAATCTGCCCTTACATTATAATGCTTTAAATAGTACGCATGCTCCCAGACGTCTATGTTGAGTATGGGGAATAAGCCCATTTCCAGAGGGGTATCCTGGTTTTGCGTCGTAATAATGGACAGCTTCCCGGCGGCGTTAACCACAAGCCACGCGTAGCCGGAGCCAAAAACGGATAACGCAGCCGTTTTAAGCTGATTCTGAAATGCGGGATAACCGCCGAATTCGTTTTCGACAGCCTGGCTTAAGACCCCGACAGGCTCTGAGGAGGACGGACGGGCAAGACCGGAAAAATAGAACCGGTGGTTAAAAACGCCGCCGCCGTTATTTTTGACAGCAGTCTGAATTTCATCCGGAAGACACGGCACATTAATGATAAGCTGTTCAAGTGTCCAGCTCTGATATTCCGGATATTTGTCAAGGGTAGTGTTTAAATTGTCAATGTAAGTCTGCAGATGCCTGTCATGGTGCAGGTACATTGTTTTTTCATCAATATAAGGCTCCAGGGCGTTGTAGCCATATGGCAGCGGCGTGTTGATAAATTTGTAATGATCGTTCATGCTTTACCCCTTTTTTACAATAAGCGTCCTCGCAAAGCGTAACAGCGTTTGTTCTTATTGTATGCCGGATAGAAAAGGGTGTGAGGATTCAGATATTTATGCTTCCGGAAGGAAGACGGCAGGACAGCCGGCGGGGAAAGCCGGCGGACACAGGCGCGGGGCTTTCAGCGCCGGAAGAAAAAGCAGGTGGAAAATGACTATGCAGAAGGACAGGACACAAAAAAATTTAAGGACGCATCAGAATCACCCACAGGGGGTGGAGCTGACGCAGGGGCCTGTGGCAGGCGGGATCATCCGTTTTGCGATCCCGCTTTTTCTGGGGCAGCTGCTGCAGCAGTTTTACAATATGGCGGACGCCTGGGTGGTGGGGAACTTTGCGGACAACGACGCCTTTGCGGCGGTGAGCTCCGGCGGGAGCCTCACCTTCCTGATCATCGGATTTTTCAACGGAATCGCCATCGGCGGGGGCGTGGTTATCTCCCGGTATTTTGGTGCGAAGGACAGCGCGAGGGTGCAGAAGGCCATCCACACCAATTTTCTGTTCGGGATTCTGGCTTCGGCGCTGGCGACGGCGGCGGGGCTTTTGCTTGTTCCGGGGCTTTTGCGGCTGATGAAAACGCCGGAATCTGTTCTGCCCCATTCGCTGACATATTTCCGCATTTACTTTGCCGGGGTGTCCACCATCATTCTCTACAATATCTGTATGTCCATCATGCGTTCTCTGGGGGACAGCCTGCACCCGCTGTATTATCTGATCTTTTCCTCGCTGGTAAACGTGGCGCTGGATCTGCTCTTTGTGGCGGGCTTTCACCAGGGCGTGGGAGGCGCGGCCCTTGCCACGGTGATCGCCCAGGGGCTGAGCGTGCTGCTCTGTCTTTTGCGTATGTGCCGGGAGCCGGACGAGGATCTGCGGCTGGATTTTCGTAAGCTCCATTTTTATAAGGATATGATGTATCATGTGATCCGCCAGGGGCTGCCCTCCGGGATCCAGAATTCGGTGATCAGCGTGGGAAATATTGTGATTCAGAGCAACATCAATGCGTTCGGGGCCTATGCCATCTCGGGGCAGGGGGCATACGCGAAGATAGAGGGCTTTGCGTTCCTGCCCATCATGAGTATGTCCATGGTGCTTCCCACCTTTGTGAGCCAGAATCTGGGAGCCGGAGAGTACGGGCGGGCAAAAAAGGGTTCGGCCTTCGGGATTATCTCCGGTATGCTGCTGGCAGAGCTGGTGGGCGTGATCTTTTACATATGGGCTCCATACGCCCTGCGGTTTTTCGTGGACTCCCGGGAGGCGGTGGAATATGGGGTGATCCACGCCCGGATCATCGCGCTTTTCTTCTGCCTGCTGGCCTTTTCTCACTGCGCGGCAGGGGTTCTGCGCGGGTGCGGGAGAGCCTTTGTGCCGATGGTCACGATGCTGCTGTTCTGGTGCGGCGTGCGCATCCTCTATGTCACGCTGGCTGTGAGAGTATTCCCGGTGTTTCAGACCATCTCCTGGGCGTATCCGCTGACCTGGCTTTTGAGCTCTGTGACGTTTCTGGTGGTGCTGCTTCGGCTGGACTGGGGGAAGGGGTTCTGAGAAAGAAGGGTTTGTTGTTGCCGGCAGAGAAAGATGAAACGGACTGTGGCAAAACAGCGGATTCTCACAATATACAGTGCCGGTCTTTTCAGAGTTCGGATGCATATTGGAGAATCACTGATTTGTGCCACAGCCCATTCTGTTACAATAAGCCGGCCTGCGGAGCGTGACGGCGTTCGCTGCAATCAGTCAGTGCGGCCTGCGAAAAACATTCGTCGCTTATCGCCGCGTTCCCGGAACGGTTACACGCCTGCCACCGGATTGGAGCTTACGATCCGCTCCCAGAGACCGCCGTGAACATCCAGCGGAGGATATTCCTTCCCGTCCCCGCCCTTCTCAGGAGGATTGAAGGGAAGAAGGGTAAGCTCCAGCTCCTCGATGGGTGCGCCGCAGGAGAGAAAATCGTTCAGGCGCTGCAGAGCATACCGGAGCTGTCCCTCCAGAGCGCCAAGCCGGATCTGGATGGCCTCAAAGCCCACGGCTTTGTTGGTGGTTTTCCAGAGTCTGTTCCATGCGGCGGCAAAGGCGGGAAGTCTCTCAAGCAGGCTCTCCACCCGGCGGATGCACTCCTGCACATAGCGGCTCTCGCCCGACTCATAAGCCAGACGGATGGCGCAGCCCAGCTCAGCCTTGTCTGAAAGAAAGTCGGCCAGGTTGGCGTAGTGCGCAAACAAAAGCGCGCAGCTTCCGGAATTTTTTCCGTACAGACGCAGTCTGCGCTCCAGAGCCTGATAGTAGTTGTGCAGGCTTTCAAGACCTTTCTCATGGTCGAAAAGGATCTCAGCCATGGTATGCTTCCCTTCGTCCGCGGCCAGGACATCTGCCAGATAGCCCTCCACATGTCTGTCATAGAGGCCGTAGAGGGGATTCTGGTACAGAAGATATTTTGAAGGGTCCGCGCTGTGGGGGTTGCCCTTCGGGATGGAGGGGAGCTCATCCAGAAGCCGCAGGTCATAGAAGGCCTGGGGATCCTCGTTGCAGCAGGCGGCAAAGGCCCTGTATATGTTCTCCCGTGAAGGCTCCTTCTCATCGTAGGCGTATTCCCCGTACATTTGCAGGGTGAGAAGCGCTCCCAGGGGAGAGGTCTCCGCTCCGTTGTCTCCCCACATGGTGGTGAACACATTGCGGATATTCCGTTCCCGGCAGGCGGCCAGCGCCGCGCTGGTGACGTCAAAGGCCTTGCCCTGGTTGGGGGTTAAGCCGTTCCAGGTCCAGATTCCTCCGGCAAAAATCACGTTCTCCGTCATCTGCTGATGCTTCTCAAGCAGCTTTGAGTAAGTCTCCTTTTCAAAATGATAATAATCCCAGTACACCAGAGAGAGTCCTTCGGGAATGGCCTGGCGGATTTCGTCCAGCGTCTTTTCAGGAATGGGAGCCTCGTCGTAATAATCCCCGCTCTCGTTCAGCGGGCGGAAGAACATGTCGCTCCAGATCATGGGCTCCAGCTCCATTTCCCGGCAGAGCTCCATCACCATGGCAAGGTGATCCCGCAGGATCTCGATGGAGGGGCGGTAGCCGTTCCTGGCCAGATACCTGCCGCTGCCAAGCCCCCAGGCCTCGTCCATGCCCAGATGGATTTTTCTCGTGCAAAAGGGGGCGGAGGCTCCCTTCAGAATCTTCTTCACAAACTCCCTGGTCTCGGGCTCTCCCGCCAGTACCACGTTCGAAGTGTCGCGGATTTCGGCCGCCTCCTCCCAGCGCAGGTATTTTTCCAGATGAGCCAGCGCCTGGATACAGGGGATCAGCTCCAGCCCGAAATCCGCCGCATAGGAATCCATCACGGAGAGCTCCTGCTGAGAATACCGGCCCCGCATATATCCGAAATAGGCAAGCTCCTCCACCTCATAGGTCTCCTCCATATAAAGAAGGACATAAGTATATCCCATCAGCGCAAGCCTGCGGGCAAAGCCCTTAAAGGCGTCCACTGTCATGACGCCGTTTCTGGAGCAGTCAAACATCACGCCCATCTCGTCAAAGCAGACCTTCGTGTCCTCCTGGAAGACCTCCGGCATTTTCATAAACAGCCGTCCAAGCTGCCGGAAAAACAGGGTTTTCGACGCAAACCGGATACAGGCCTCCTTCCCGTCGCATGAAACCTTATTTTCCCCGCAGGAGCAGACCTTAACCGGAAAGCCTTCCTGCGCGCTTTCGCACATAAGGAAATAACCGTCCTCCTGAAGATCCCGCAGAGCGGGAAGCAGCCCCTCCACATCCCCGTAAAAATACAGCTTACGGGCATTTTCACTACAATGATTCATCCTGCACCTCATTTCTGCGCCATTTTATCATAAGATAATATTTATTTTTTACACCGGCCTGCGTCCCTCCGGCCCGTATAACGGCGCAGATACGATACGGAGGAA
The DNA here is from genome assembly GCA_947570615.1 of uncultured Lachnospiraceae bacterium. Lineage (GTDB taxonomy): Bacteria > Bacillota > Clostridia > Lachnospirales > Lachnospiraceae > Suilimivivens. The sequence goes on along the minus strand of CANOVJ010000073.1, from coordinate 8,770 downwards.
GAAAAACCAATGCCGGCGACACGTCCTCTGAAAAGGTTTATATCAGATCCGCCAGCGCCCGGGCCAGCCCGTCATGATCGTTATCGCCGGCGGTGACCGTGGTGGCGGCGAACCTTACCTCCTCCGCTCCGTTGCACATGGCGATCCCCATACCGGCGGCCTCGATCATGGAGAGATCATTGGGGGCGTCCCCGGCGGCCACCGAGAAATAAGGGCTGATCCCCAGAAGATCGCACAGAACCTTAAGGGCCGCGCCCTTTCCCGAGGCGGCAGGGAAAAATTCCAGATAGTACGGGTTGGACCAGAGCATGGAAATCTGCTCCTTCTGCGCCCAGTCAAGAAGCGAGAGCCGGAACCGTTCCAGCTTTCCGCTCCGGGAGAGGTCGATTCCGATACACTTGCAGGGCCCCTGTGTGATACCCTGGGCGATATCGGGAAAGTACCGGATGGGGGTTTTGATGGCTCTCCTGTAATAATGAAGCTCCTCGTTGTCCCTGCGGGCGATGATATGGGTATCCGAGTAGGTGTGGACATGGACGCCCGCCTTTTCCGCCTCCTCCAGGATATGGAGGGCCTGGGGGATGGTGAGAGCGGTTTTGTAAAGGGTCTTCTTTTGGGTGCAGTCATAGATCTGTCCGCCGTTGTAGCCCACCAGATACATGCCGGGCAGGTCAAGGCCCAGATCCTTCTTCACATCCGTGACGCTGTTGATATCCCGTCCGGAGCAGAACACCAGCTTATGGCCCGCCTGCGTCCAGTCCTTTAGGACCCCGCGGGTATAATCGCTGATCTGCTTGCGGGAGTCAAGGAGCGTCCCGTCCAGATCGGTAAAAAGGATTTTGGTGCGTTTTAACTGCTCCGGGTGGGCGAGCATCCACTGACGCCGCTCCTTAATATGATCCAGAATCTCCTCCGGGACAAAAAGACCTCCGTAGCCCGTGCCAAGATCCAGCCCCGGCTTGGCGCTGCCGTGGAAATCGGATCCGCCGCTGATACACAGTTCGTGCTTTTTGGCAAAACGGCGCATATCCCGCTCGTCCGCCGGCGTGTGGGTGCTGTAGAGCGCCTCCATGCCCTGCAGGCCCAGCTCCTTTAAAAGGATCACCAGCTCCTCCAGCTTCTGCTCGCTGAAATGATAGAGCAGGGGATGGGCCAGGATGGGAAAGCCGCCCGCCTTTAAGATGATTTCGACCGCCCGCATGGGCGTAATTTTTTTGCGGGGGACAAAGCAGGGACAGCCGTCGCCGATGTATCTGTCGAAGGCCTCCTTCAGGGTTTTCGTGTAGCCTTTGCTCAGCATCAGCCTTGCATAGTGGGCCCGGGTGATGACGCAGCCCGGAAATTCCTCCGTCAGCTCCTGATACGTGATGGGAAAGCCGTGCTCCGTCAGGAGCCGGCACATTTCCTCGTTGCGGATGATGCGGCCGTTGACAAAGCTCACCAGCCGCCGTTTAAAGTAGTCGCTGTGATAATCAATATAAAGCCCCACGATGTGAATATCGTGCCCCTCGTACTCTGTGGAAAACTCGATTCCGGGGATCACCTCAATGGGTCTGCCCGCGGCCGCCGCCAGAGCCTCGTCGATGCCGTCCGTGGTGTCGTGGTCGGTGAGGGCAAAGGCGGACAGGCCCTTTTCCAGGGCATAATTCACCAGCTCGGTGGGGGTGAAGGTTCCGTCGGATTTATTGGAATGTACGTGTAAGTCGATCATGTTTTTGTAAAACCCATGCCTTTCTCTCGCCTGCAGGCTCTGACCGCAGGACTCAGTCCTCGTCCTCTTCCGCCTGCTTGGTGTAGATGGTGCGCTTTCTGGCCATCTCGTCGCTGGCCAGGTACTCGTCGTAGGTGGTGATCTTGTCGATCAGGCTTCCTCCCGGCACGATCTCCATGATCCGGTTGGCGGTGGTCTGTACAAACTGATGGTCATGACAGGCAAAGAGGGCCACCCCGGGGAACTTGATCAGACCGTTGTTGAGTGCTGTGATGGCCTCCATGTCCAGGTGGTTGGTGGGCTCGTCCAGAATCAGGCAGTTGGCCCCGGTGATCATCATTCTGGATAAAAGGCAGCGCACCTTCTCCCCTCCCGATAACACCTTAACCTTTTTCACCCCGTCGTCCCCGGCAAAAAGCATCCGCCCCAGAAAGCCCCGCACATAGGTCACGTCCTTTATGGGGGAGTAGCCGGTGAGCCAGTCCACGATGGTGTAGTCGTTGTCAAATTCGGCGGTGCTGTCCCTGGGGAAGTAGGCCTGGGAGGTGGTGACGCCCCATTTATACGTCCCCTCGTCCGGCTCCATCTCGCCCATGAGGATCTGGAAGAGGGTGGTTTTGGCCAGCTCGTTTCCGCCCACGAAGGCGATCTTGTCGTTATGCCCCACGATAAAGGAGATATTGTCCAGGACCTTCTCCCCGTTGATGGTCTTGGAGATCCCCTCCACGGTCAGCACCTCGTTGCCGATCTCGCGCTCGGGGCGGAAATCGATATAAGGATACTTGCGGCTGGAGGGTTTGATGTCGTCCAGCTCGATCTTTTCCAGGGCGCGCTTTCGGGAGGTGGCCTGTTTGGACTTGGAGGCGTTGGCGGAGAACCGGGAGATGAACTCCTGCAGTTCTTTAATCTTTTCCTCCTTCTTCTTGTTGGCCTCCTTCATCTGTTTGATGAGAAGCTGGCTGGACTCGTACCAGAAATCATAGTTTCCGGCGTAGAGCTGGATCTTGCCGTAGTCGATGTCGGCGGTGTGGGTACATACCTTATTTAAGAAGTATCGGTCATGGGAGACCACGATCACGGTGTTTTCAAAATTGATCAGAAACTCCTCCAGCCAGGCGATGGCGTCCAGATCCAGATGGTTGGTGGGCTCGTCTAAAAGCAGGATGTCCGGGTTGCCGAAAAGCGCCCTGGCCAGCAGGATCTTAACCTTTTCATTGCCGTTTAAGTCCTTCATGATGGAATAGTGAAGGTCGGTGCCGATTCCCAGACCGTTTAAGAGCGTGGCGGCGTCTGACTCGGCCTCCCAGCCGTTCATCTCCGCGAATTCTCCCTCCAGCTCGCTGGCACGGATGCCGTCCTCGTCGGAGAAATCCTCCTTTGCATAGATGGCGTCCTTTTCCTTCATGATCTGGTAGAGACGCTCGTTCCCCATGATGACCACGTCCATCACCGGATATTCGTCGTACTTAAAGTGATCCTGCTCCAGCACGGAGAGGCGCTGTCCGGGAGTGATGGTCACATCGCCGTTAGTGGTCTCCAGAGAGCCGGAGAGAATTTTGAGGAAGGTGGATTTGCCCGCGCCGTTGGCGCCGATGACGCCGTAGCAGTTTCCTTCCGTAAATTTGATATTTACATCTTCAAACAGGGCTTTTTTTCCGATTCGCAGGGTTACGTTATTTGCACTGATCATGTTCTGTTTTTACTCCTCTCGCTCCATAAAACATTTCAAACTGTACATGTACCTATTTTACAGAAAACCAGGGAATTTGCAAGGAAATATTGGGTTTTTATTAATTTATGAAAAAGGATGGTACATTGCCGGGCACAATGATAAAATATATTCAGATAAGAAAGGAGTTGCCATGAAACTGAATTATAAACGGACATTTCTGATCGGGCTGGCGTTTTTGTCCATCTCGGCCTTCTGGCAGATGTACGACAACATCATCCCCCTGATGCTTCAGGGAACCTTCGGCCTGGGAGAGACCCTCACCGGGGCCATCATGGCGGCGGACAACGTGCTGGCCCTGTTTTTGCTGCCCCTGTTCGGGAGCCTCTCCGACCGGGTGGACACCAGGCTGGGGAAGCGGATGCCATTTATCACGGGAGGGACAATTCTGGCGGTGGTCTTTCTGCTGCTGCTCCCTGTGGCGGACAGCAGGGCCAGCCTGACGCTCTTTGTGTCTTCGCTCTTTGCGCTGCTGATCTCCATGGGCCTTTACCGCTCCCCGGCGGTGGCTCTGATGCCGGACTTAACGCCTAACAGACTGCGAAGCAGGGGCAACGCCGTCATCAACCTGATGGGGGCGGTGGGCGGCGTCTACACCCTGATCATGATTAAGCTTCTGGTGGGAAAGGGGGAGCATCCCGATTACATGCCTCTTTTTGTCAGTGTGGCGGCGCTGATGGCGGTGTCGGTGGGCGTCCTTGTGATCACAATCAATGAAAAGAAGGTGAAGGAGCACCTTCTGGCGGAGTGCGCGGCCTGCGGGGAAGCCTTCGGAGAGGAGGATGCCGGAGAGGATGCGCACGCTTCCGCGGAGAGAAGAGCAGAAGCGGACGCAGGTCGGAAGGGTTCGGAAAAGGAGCCTTCGGAAGGAGCGGGGAAGCAGGCGCAGGAGGGGCGCGGGGGGCGGAGGGATGAAAAGAGCCCGGCCGGCGGACATGCTCCCATGCCCCGCCCGGTAAAGCGCAGCATGGTCTTTCTGCTGATCTCCATCTTCCTGTGGTTTACGGCCTACAATGCGGTGACCACCGCCTTTTCCCGATATACGCGCATGGTGTGGAAGCTGGAGGGCGGGGGCTTTGCGGACTGCCTGATGGTAGCCACCGTGGCGGCCATTATCAGCTACATTCCCATTGGAAACATCGCCAGCCGGGTGGGACGCAAAAAGACCATCCTGGGAGGCATCGTGCTGATGAGCGTCTGTTATCTGGCGGCCATCTTTGTAAACGACTACCATCCCCTGATCAATGTGGCCTTCGCCGCCATCGGCATCGGATGGGCGGCAATCAACGTCAATTCCTATCCCATGATTGTGGAGATGGGCAAGGGGTGCGATATCGGGAAGTTCACGGGAACCTATTACACCTTTTCCATGACGGCCCAGATTTTTACCCCGGTGCTGTCGGGATTTCTTCTGGAAAATATTTCCTACAGGACACTGTTTCCCTATGCGTTCGTGTTCTCGACGCTGGCCTTTCTGACCATGTGGCAGGTGCGGCACGGGGACGTGAAGCCGGACAGGAGAGGGAGCGTGCTGGAGAATTTTGATGTGGAGGACTGAGGAGGCTTTATTTACGTTGGAGGAAGACAGAAAATGGTACTTGTGAAGATATTACTTATAGTAATGGCGGTGCTTGCGGTTTTGTATCTGCTGGCGATTATGCCCAGGCTGGGACGCCGCAGGGTCAGGAAGGAGTTTTTCGGGGTGTATTATGCCCACCGGGGGCTTTTTGACAATGAGGGGGACGCGCCGGAAAATTCGCTCAGAGCCTTTGAGAGGGCGGCGCAGGCCGGGTATGGGATAGAGATGGATGTGCAGCTCTCCAGGGACGGGGTGGCGGTGGTGTTCCACGATTTTACGCTGGAGAGAATGTGCGGGGTTAAGGGGAAGGTCAGCGATTTTACCTGGCAGGAGCTTGAAAAGATGCGGCTTGGCAAAAGCGATCAGACCATTCCCAGGTTTGAGGATGTGCTTAAGGCGGTGGGCGGCGCAGGGCCGCTGATCGTGGAGATCAAGGTGGAGTGGATGGATCTGCGGGTCTGTCCTGTGGTGGACGGGCTGCTTAAGCAGTATCGGGGGCTCTACTGTATCGAGTCCTTTAATCCGCTGGTGCTTTTGTGGTATCGGAGAAATCACAGTCAGGTGATGCGGGGACAGCTCTCGGACGGCTTTGCCAGGGCCTGTAAGGTGAGAGAATCCTGGCATCTTCTGGTTCAGAATTTCGTGCTTGAGAATCTTCTGTTTAACTGGCTCACCAAACCGGATTTTGTGGCTTACAACCACCGTTACGCCTCGGTGCTGGCCAGACGCCTGTGCAGGGGGATGTATGGAAATCTGGCGGTGGCCTGGACCATCCGCAGCCAGGAGGAGCTGGAACGGGCCGGAAAGCACTTTGATCTTTTCATTTTCGACTCTTTTCTGCCAGATACGGGAGAAATTTGCAGACAGGCATAATTGTGTTGAAAATAGTTGGAAATTTTTTCAAAATATAGTGCAAAATAGACAAGGATGTGATATAATAAAGAAAAATGATGAGCAGCGCTGCAGTCAGGCGGCACAAGAGGGATTTTGTGGGGAAATGACAGGCGTTGCCGACTTTCACGTTGCTCAAATTTAAGGAATGAAAGAGGGAGAAGAGAGTATGGCAAAATGGGTTTATACTTTTGAAGAGGGAAGCGCCGATATGCGGAACCTTTTGGGCGGCAAGGGCGCGAATCTGGCGGAAATGACCAATCTGGGTCTGCCTATTCCTCAGGGCTTCACGGTGACGACGGAGGCGTGTACGGATTACTACGACAAGGGAAAGCAGATTTCGGACGAGATCAGGGAACAGATTTTCAGCGCGCTTGCCGGACTGGAGGAAAAGCAGGGCAAGAAATTTGGCGATACGGAAAACCCCCTTCTTGTATCGGTGCGTTCCGGGGCGAGAGCATCCATGCCCGGTATGATGGACACAATTCTGAATCTTGGTCTTAATGACGCGGCGGTGGAGGGCTTTGCGGCAAAGACCGGCAACCCGCGTTTTGCATACGATTCTTACCGGAGATTCATCCAGATGTTTTCCGATGTGGTGATGGAAATACCCAAATCCTTCTTTGAACGGATCCTTGACGAGATCAAGGAGGCGAAGGGCGTAAAATTTGATACGGAGCTGGATGCGGATGATATGAAGGAGATCATCGGCAGGTTTAAGGCCGTTTACCAGGACAGAATGGGGAAGGAATTTCCGCAGGAGCCGAAGGAACAGCTCATGGAGGCGGTTAAGGCAGTGTTCCGCTCCTGGGATAATGAGAGAGCCATCGTTTACCGCAGGATGAACGATATCCCCGGCGACTGGGGAACCGCGGTGAACGTGCAGGCCATGGTGTTCGGAAACATGGGCAATACCTCGGGGACAGGCGTTGCCTTTACCAGAAATCCTTCCACCGGAGCGAAGGGGATTTACGGTGAATACCTGATCAACGCGCAGGGCGAGGACGTGGTGGCCGGGATCAGAACGCCCCAGCCCATCACCAGGCTGAAGGAGGATCTGCCGGAGTGCTACGCGAAATTTATCGAGATTGCGGGCAGGCTCGAGGATCATTACCGGGATATGCAGGATATGGAATTTACCATTGAAAACGGAAAGCTCTTCTTCTTACAGACCAGAAGCGGAAAGCGTACCGCCCAGGCGGCGCTGCAGATCGCCTGCGATCTGGTGGACGAGGGAAAGATCACGCCTCAGGAGGCTGTTTTGCGGATCGAGGCCAAGTCCCTGGATCAGCTCCTTCACCCCACTTTTGTCCCGGAGGCCCTTAAGAATGGAAAGGTGATCGGACAGGCTCTGCCGGCCTCCCCCGGCGCGGCGGCGGGTAAGGTTTACTTTACTGCCCAGGAGGCGAAGCAGGCCCATGAAAAGGGAGAGAGAGTGGTGCTGGTCCGTCTTGAGACCTCCCCGGAGGATATCGAGGGAATGCACGCGGCCGAGGGGATCCTTACCGTGCGCGGCGGCATGACAAGCCATGCGGCGGTGGTTGCCAGAGGAATGGGAACCTGCTGCGTATCGGGCTGCGGCGAAATATCAATCAATGAGGAAGAAAAGGTATTTGAGCTTGGCGGACATGAGTACCACGAGGGAGACTATATTTCCCTGGACGGTTCTACCGGCAAGATTTATGACGGCGACATTGCGACCCAGGAGCCTTCCATCAGCGGCAACTTTGGCAGGATTATGGGCTGGGCGGATTCCTTCCGCAGGCTGAAGGTGCGCACCAACGCCGATACGCCTGAGGATGCAGCCAACGCGGTGAAGTACGGCGCGGAGGGGATCGGCCTTTGCAGGACGGAGCATATGTTCTTTGAGCCGGACAGAATCCCGAAGATCCGCAGGATGATCCTTTCCCGCACGGTGCAGGAGAGAGAAAAAGCGTTAAACGAGCTGATCCCTTATCAGAAGAGCGACTTTAAGGGAATCTACGAGGCGATGGAGGGACGCCCGGTTACCATCCGTTTCCTGGATCCCCCGCTTCATGAGTTCGTTCCCACGGAGCAGGCGGATATCGATGATCTGGCTGTGAATATGATGATGACCGCAGAACAGGTGCAGGAGGTCTGCGATTCCCTTCACGAGTTCAATCCCATGATGGGACACAGAGGCTGCCGTCTCGCGGTGACTTATCCCGAAATCGCCAGAATGCAGACCCGCGCGGTGATGGAAGCCGCCATTGAGGTGAAGCAGGAGAAGGGCTTCGACATTGTTCCCGAGATCATGATCCCTCTGGTGGGAGAAAGAAAGGAATTAAAGTACGTAAAGGAAGTGGTGGTGGAGACCGCCGAGCAGGTAAAGAAGGAGAAAAACTCCGACATTACCTACCACATCGGCACCATGATCGAGATTCCCAGAGCGGCGCTTTTAGCCGATGAGATTGCTCAGGAGGCGGAATTCTTCTCCTTTGGAACCAACGATCTGACCCAGATGACATTCGGCTTCTCCCGGGACGACGCAGGGAAGTTTCTGGGCGAATATTATAAGAAAAAGATTTATGAGTCCGATCCTTTCGCGCGCCTGGATCAGAACGGCGTGGGTCAGCTGATTCAGATGGCGGCTGAAAAGGGAAGGCGGACCAGGCCGGATATCAAGCTGGGAATCTGCGGCGAGCACGGGGGAGATCCTTCTTCCGTGGAGTTCTGCCATAAGATCGGGCTGACGTATGTGTCCTGCTCACCGTTCCGGGTGCCGATTGCGAGACTGGCGGCGGCGCAGGCGGCAATCTTGAATTGATGCCATAGGATTTTGGTTGTCGTAGGGCATTGAAATTTATTCTATAATAAGGCAAACACATCTAGCCCCCGA
>CANOVJ010000072.1 GCA_947570615.1 uncultured Lachnospiraceae bacterium | reverse complement strand
TGCTGCCGTTTTCCATGGCGGCGATGGAGCCCATGCCGCGGTACACCTTGTACTTACGCCCCTGATATAATTCGAAGCTTCCGGGGCTCTCGTCGCACCCCGCGAACATGCTGCCCATCATACACACGTTTCCGCCCGCGGCGATGGCCTTGGTCATATCTCCCGAATACTTGATCCCTCCGTCGGCGATCACGGGGATTTTGAACTCCCTGGCGACCGCATAGGCGTCCATGATTGCCGTGATCTGAGGAACGCCGATTCCGGCCACCACCCGGGTGGTACAGATAGAGCCCGGTCCGATTCCCACCTTCACGGCGTCCGCTCCCGCGTTGATCAGATCCCTTGTCCCCTCCCCGGTGGCCACATTTCCGGCTATCACCTGTAAATCCGGATATTTTTCCTTGATCATCCGCAGGCACCGCAGCACATTTTCAGAATGGCCGTGGGCGCTGTCTAAAACCACCACGTCCACCTTGGCGTCCACCAGAGCGCCTACCCGCTCGAGCACGTTGGCGGTAATCCCCACGCCGGCTCCGCACAGAAGCCTTCCCTGCTCGTCCTTGGCCGACAGGGGGTATTTGATGGTCTTTTCGATATCCTTGATGGTGATCAGGCCCACCAGATTGTAATCGTCGTCCACAATCGGAAGCTTTTCCTTCCTCGCCCTGGCCAGAATCTTCTTGGCCTCCTCCAGGGTGATCCCCTCTCTGGCGGTGATCAGCCCCTCCGAGGTCATGGACTCTCTGATCTTTTTCGTGAAGTCCGTCTCAAATTTCAGGTCTCTGTTGGTAATGATTCCAACCAGCCTGCGCCCCTCCGTTACGGGTACGCCGGAGATCCGGAACTTGGCCATCAGCGCGTCCGCATCCCCCAGGGTATGTTCGGGTGTCAGGGAAAAGGGATCCGTGATCACGCCGTTCTCGGAGCGCTTTACCTTGTCCACCTCCTCGGCCTGCGCCTCTATGGACATATTTTTATGAATGATACCGATTCCGCCCTGCCTGGCCATGGCGATCGCCATCCTGTGCTCTGTGACCGTATCCATTCCCGCGCTCATCATGGGAATGTTCAGCCTGATCTTCGGGGTTAACCAGGTGGACAAATCCACTTCGTTCGGAACGATCTTCGAGTATGCAGGCACCAGCAGCACATCGTCAAAAGTAATACCTTCACCAATAATCTGACCCATCTTTCTCCTCCATTTTAGTTCCGCAGCCATCCTTCAGTACACCCTTATACACTTTCGGGCAGCTGCTGTTTTGAGTTTTGCAGTTATAATAAAGTTGCAGCTTAGATAAACGCCGGAGGCGTTAAATAAACTGCAACAATACTTTAATCCTTAAAGACCTTGCGGGGAGCCGCAAACTGCATGGCTTTTATCATCTCCTCGTTGGGCTCAAATATGATTTTCTTATTTCCGTCATAAAAAATGATAAACCGCTTATCCGGCTTTTTCTCCTCCCCGGAGCTGTAGTCCACAGCCTTGTCCGTTCTGTTCTTATAATTATCCAGATGCCATGATCTGATGGGCGCTACGATCTCCATCTTGCCCAGCTCAAAGACCGCCACTCTCTTTCGCCTGGTTCTGGCCATCACCTTGTCCACGGTGAGCTCCTTATCCACGTAAAGATACTCATACTCCAGATCCGCGTTCAGGTAGACAATGTATGCGCCGATTCCCAGCGCGATTCCCACTAAGAACGCCGGAAAAAATACAAACCCGATCAGGATGAAGCAGCCCGCCAGCATCATGGACAGGATCTTGAGCAGGGTCATCCAGGCCGGCGTTTTCTTTTTTACAAGCCATTCCACATATGTTTCGTTCATTTGTTTTACCATGCCTTTCCGTTATTTACAATATCATAGTATATGTTCCGGAAAATTTCAAGTAATTAAAAGGCTTTTCAAGGGCAATCCTTTTCCGGGGACTGATTTTCCCGGTCTGAATCAGTCGGCCCTTTCCGGATCCCTTATCCCCATTCCGCCCACGAGAAAAGATTTTATTCTTTTTTTATGGATTGGCTATCCAATGTTAATTGACACTTTTTTCTTAACTGGTTATGATAGTTAATAGTGTTATTTAAACGCCGTCTGGGAATCGCAGGCAGTGGATTTCCAGCTATTTACACCTGAAAGGAACGGTAAGCATTATGTTCGGAAGAGAAAAAAAGCCCCGCGAGTACCGGGGCGTAATTGATGAGATCAGAGAGCAGCAGCGAAAGACCAGAAATATGACCGGCAAGGGAAAGCTGGAATACTTCTGGGAATACTACAAAGTCCACACCATCGTGGGGATTTTGGTGATCGTCATGGCCGTCACCCTGATCCACGATATTGTAACAGCCAAAGATTATATTTTCAGCGGCATCATGATGAACAGCTTTCAGCTTGCGGCAGAGCCGCTGGAAAACGCCTTCGCGCAATACGCCGGAATCGACCAGGACGAGTACGAATGCTTCATCGACACCTCCGCCGCCCTGTCCCTGACCACCTATGACCAGTACAATATGGCCACCGTCCAGAAGCTGATGGCCCAGATGCAGACAGGGGATCTGGATGTGCTGGTGTTTGACGCGGAGATCTTCAACAATTACTCCCTGAACGAAATGTTTAAGGATCTGCGCACGGTCATGAGTAAGGAGGAGCTGGCGGAATATGAGGACCGCCTTTACTATATCGATTATGTCGAGGTCCTGAAGAAAGCGGAGGAAGATATGGAGCCTCTCGACGATGTGATGGAGCTTCCGGTTGAGGTGGACGTCGCGGCTGAGACCGAGCTGCACCGCCATCCTGAAAATATGGAGGATCCCGTTCCCATCGGCGTTTTTCTCACCGACTCTCCCTTCGTGGAAAAAAGCGGCTCCTACGCCAGGGAGGCGGAGCCCATATTCGGGATCGTATCCACCTCCGAGCGGGACAATGTGGCCCTTCAGTATCTGCATTTCCTCTGGGACGATTCCATAGACTTCAGCCAGGTGATCAATCCGGGACTGTTCTGATACAAAAAGGCTGCCGCAAAACAGGATCCATACGATATGTAACGCCAATACCTCCGGCCAGCGTATACATATTGTGGAACTGCTGCTATTTGCGACAGCCGTTTTTTATTTTTCTCTCAGGCAGGTCAGACTGATTCTGCTGCAGCTGCAGTGACTGTTGCTGCGCACGCCGAGTCCAATTCCTCCCTTCAGCCAGGGATTTTCATCATCCTGCACCGCCAGGATTTCCTGACCGTGGCAGAAGACCCTGATCTGATTTTTCTCCACGCTCACCCGCAGCCGGTACGTCTCTTCCGGCTTCCATTCGAAGACAGTCTCCTGCAAAATCCTGCTTTCCCCGTCTTTTTTGCAAACGCCAATGTATCCTGCCCGGGTAAATCCCACTGCATAGGAGCGTATGGCTCCCTGGACACGCACCAGCGCGTAGTGCTCCTGCCCCAGAATCGGGGTCAGCGCAAACTCCGCTTCATAGTCCGTCCATTCCCAGTCTCCCGTATAGACCTCCGCGAAGTCAGTGCCCGTCAGATGCAGGCGTCCCTCCTGCAGAAAGCCCAGTCCCTTTTCCCTGGTAAACTGACTGATCTCCCGATGGACATCAGTCCATTTCTCGGTTCGCTCCCGGGAAAAATCGATCTCATAGTCCGCCTTTCCGTCCGCACAGAGGGTATCCAGCACGATCCCGCCGTTTTCCGGTATCTGATAACAGACGCCCGCCTCCATCACCGTGAAGCTGTTTTTTCCGGGAATCTGCCAGGAAATATCACGAAAGCTCCCGTCCTCCCAGGAGAACACCTGGGAGCACAGGATTTTTTCCTCCTGATCCTGCCGCACCCTGACATACAGCTGTGCCTGAAAGGGCGCTGCCGGCCGTCTCTCTCTCCCGGAAACAAGATCCAGCTGCCCGGCCGCTGCCTCCACATCCGCTGCCCACGCCGGGCGCAGTCTGCAGTGCAGTGTCTGTCCCGGATACACCGTGGGGGAGAAGGAGGGCTGATAGCGGTCATCGTGGAAATCCCCGGGCTCATAATAGGTTTTCTTATAAACCTCGCATACGCTCCCGGCCTGTTCGGGATCTGTGGCCACAAGCAGTCCCCGGCCTCCAGTCGCATCCCCGCAGTTCACGTTTCGCAGTGTCGTCCCCCTGCCGCCTCTTGCCCGCATGCCCTGGGTGGATCCCGTATATGCGAAATGGCCCAGCCATCTCCCCCGACTCCAGATCTCCCGCCAGGGCTTTGGCGGGATTTCGCCGTCCAGCTCATATGCCAGCTGCGCCATGTAGGAGGCTCCCTCGGGCACATCCGAAATATTCAGCGCCCCCGCCACGCTGGAAAACACCACAAAATCATTCACCGGCTCCCGCCATCGGGCATAATCGATGACCGAAAGGCCGCCCCGCACACCCATGATGGTAGCCACATTTCCCACGTTGCAGTCCGTATCCCATCCGCACATACAGCAGATGCACAGCGTCCGGTCAAAATCCCCCTCCCCGTAGAGAAGGGACAGGATCATCACCGCCGCATTGGGAATGATGTGGCAGTTACCGGGATATCTGTCATAGCCCCAGTTGTCATGAATGTAAGAAAAGCACGCCTCCCAGTCCCCGGGATTTTCGTCATAAAAATCCATAACCGCGCGCACCACAGCCGCGTACTCGCAGTCTTTGGGGAGAAAGGAAAGCCCCTTGCAGATGATCCTGCGGATATCCCTTTCCACAAAGGCATGGCTGATGCAGACCGCCACGAAAACGCCGCCCTGGATCCCGTTCCCGTCATGGGTGACAGAGGCCGCCGCCCGGGCCAGCCGCGCCGCACGCTCCTCCTTTCCCGGGCTCACAAGTCCCCAGCAGTCGATGAAGATCTGTCCGCCGATCTGCTCCGCCACCGCCAGACCGTTCTGCCTGGCCGAACCGCTGCGGGGAGCCGGGATCCCGTTCCACAGATTCTCAAAGGCCGTATGCTCCGTGGAGACCCCATAGCCTCCGAACCAGAAAAAGCCGTGCTGATAGCCCGCATAGTTCATCAGGGCGTCCCCCACATCCTGCGGCTCCATGTCCGGAAAGTGCTTCCCCTCCTTCAGCGCCCTGACGAAAAAGATGGGCCCGTTGCTGTCGTCGTCCGCCGCGAAATCCTGATAGTCCACCGGATAGGCGTCGATCCGCCCATATCTTTTTCGGATCTGTTCAAAGGTCCAGCCCTCCACCGGCGCTCCCAGCCGGATTCCGATGATCTTGGCCAGCCAGCCCGCATAGATTCTGTCAATGTATTCTGCTTTCATATAACCCCTCCCTTGCTGCCGCCGTCAGACGACTTTTAATTGAGAATGAGAAAAAGATGGCCGGCAACAACCATCTCCTTTCCTGTCCACATCCCGGACGTATTTATATTCTGTAGTAGGGAACCCCGCCGCAGCACAGCCCGCCGCCTCCGCAGCAGATATTACAGATCAGATTGGCGATGCACAGCCGCATGCACAGGCCGTCGCCGCTCATATAGGGCTGACTGTAGGTGCGCTGCTTCTGGCTGTACCATGCCCCGCCGTTTTCAAACTGGTATACCAGATTGCTGTACTCCCGGCTCCCGGGCTCCAGGGACGCCGCGCGTCTTGCGTGCTCCAGGGCAGACACCTGATTGCCAAGGCCTGCATGGGCGAGAGCGCTGTAATAATACCATCTTGCGCTCCTGGCATTCTCCTCCATGCCGTCCAGCACGGTTCTCGCCTCCTTATAATATCTGTTCCTCACATAATTGCCCGCCGCGCGCAGATGTCCGTCCTCCTCATAGCCTGTCCCGGAGCTGCCGTATGAGCCGCCGAAGCCGCCGAAATTCCCGAAACCGCCAAAGCCGCCGAACCCTCCAAAACCGCCGTATCCGCCCGCGCCGCTGCCCCCCGAAGAGCCGCCCTGATAGCTGTAGCCCTCCGTCCTTTCCTTCATGATCTGCTGATAGGCCTGCTGAATCTCCTTGAACTTTTCTTCCGCCTGATCCTTATTGGGATTATTGATGTTGGCGTCCGGGTGGTATCTCCTGCTCAGAGCCTTATATGCTTTTTTGATCTCCTCCTCCGGTGCATTCCTTGAAACGCCCAGGACTTCATATGGGTCGCGCATTTTCTACCCCCTGCCTGCTTTCGGCTTCCTTCGTCTGTTTTTCTTCCCGCTTCTGCCTGACCAGCCCGTACTTGTACCAGATGCCCGAATAGAGAATGTTGCGCAGAATCTCCACATTCTCTATGAGCGGAAGCTTTTCAAACTCCTTACAGCAGTCCGCCATGATCATGGTCAGGATCGTCTTTATTTCTTCCTCAAAATCCGGATTATTATACTTTTTAAGCAGAGGGTTATAGCTTCTCTTTCTGATGTCCTCCTCAATATCCTCGTAGGCGTCCATGAGATAAATGAATTTTCCCAGATGGTTCCCCATGGCCCGCAGGTTTTCCTGCCATTCGTCCGCCCGCACAGCCATCATCTCGCCCATGATCTCACCGAACAGCCCCGCCATACGGTCAATATCGTAGTTCTGCCGCCTCTCCTCCCCGGAAAGCTCCCGCAGAAGGCTGTCGATGCGCCGCGCCTTCTCTCCATAGCGCGCGCAGACACGCCGATAGGCTTTCTTAAGCAGCTTTCCCCCGGCCAGGCGCGTCACCTTATGTTCGTCCTGCCAGTCGTCCCTGCATTTGTAATAGGAAAAGAGAACGTTCATGTCCGCTCCGTAAAAGGAAAACTCATTGCTCCTGACGGTATGCTTTTCAAAGGGATGGGCCAGGCACTTAACCTGAAGCGTGCTGGTTTTGGGCTCGTAGAGGCTCCCCAGCAGCATCACGAGAAAGGTCATATCGTAGGACAGGGTGAACTGTCCCACCCTGCCATATCGGTACTTTAAGGCCTGACAGAGCCCGCAGTACCAGGAATGATAGACGTCGAACTCCCTGAACTTCATTTCCCCTTTATTGACGATAACATATCCGAACATAAACAGCCCTCTCTGGTTTCAAGTTGCTTCCGTTTTGGGTACATTCAGCTTTTTCTGATAAAGGTCTGCCCACATTTCGGACACCTGATCTCGATTTTGCCCTTCCCCCGGGGAATTCTGATTTTCTGCTTACAGGAGGGACATCTGTAGATGTGATGGGTCTTTCGCTGAGCCATGTCCCGCTTCCATGTGGCAAAAAACTGCTTTACCTTATATTCATACCGCAGATATACGGCGTTTTCCCCTCGCCTTTTGTAAATGTTGCGGGAGAGCATCCTGAAATACGAAAGCACAAGGCAGAGGATTCCCAGAAGATAAAAGGGACGCAGCCCGAACAATGACAACACAAAACACACCAACACCAGAATCATCAGAAAACGGTTGAGCTGATCGTTCCCATACCTTCCCTGCATAAACCGATACAACTTTTCTCTCATTACCCTCACGCCTTTCCGCCTTATCCCATAAAACCTGATTAAAACTTTTCAGAAGACTTTCCAGAAAACTTTCTGTTTTATCGTACTTCTTTCTTCATCACAAATCAATTAACGCAGTATAAAGGAATCTTAAGAATTTCTAAAGTATGCCGGAAAGCCGCCCAAAGAGGTCCTCAAACAGGGCGTCCCTGTTCACGGAATACACATATCGCATAAAATGACTGTTCCGGTCAAAGCTGTAGTGATGATCGTACTGCGGAATCGGGCAGGGAACCAGTCTGTCCCGCAAAAAGTCTCCCTTCATCAGCCAGGCCACCGCGGTCACGTCCCAGATCACCCTGGTCCAGGCTTTGTAAGGGCTCTGCGCCGCCCCGTCCCGCTCCACGATATCCACCAGATAGTCGCAGAGCCTGTTTTTGCCCCGCAAAAACATCTCCAGCTCCCCGGCACAGGTGGTAAAGGAGGACACCACGCCCGCGCACGGCAGCTGCACCAGCGCGACGCCGCCTGTAAAAACCACTCTGGCCGCAGCCACATCCTGCTGACAGTTAAACTCCCGGTTATCCGGCCAGTCGTGGGCATTTCCGCCCAGCCATACTACCACCATACGATCCACGATCTGCGGGTTTAACAGTATGGCGGAGGCCACGTTGGTGATAGCGCCGATGGCCACCACATACAGCGGCGCTTCGGGGGAATACTCCATGGCAAGGTTCGAGAGAACCTCCGCCGCCGGGGAGAGTACGGGGGTCTCTTCATCCTTCATAAAGTATTCGGAGCCTTTGTACACCCTCTCCTCCAGGTCTGTTCTTCCCATCAGCTCCAGAATATGGCGGATCTCCTGAAAGCTCTTTTCCATGCCGTCCGCGGGGCCCTGCGACTTGTCATTGTAAAAGGGTGCGGCGCAGATGGCCTTCACGCAAAGCATGGCGTCCGGATCCTTTTCCCCGCAGAGCAGGTACGCCAGCGCAAACTGGTCGTCCACCTCGTTGTAAGTGTCCGTGTCCAGCACCACGTCGATTTTTCCTTCAGGCTTTGAAAGCCTGTGAAGCAATGATAATTCTTTCGGATTCATAATGATACCCTGCTCCTTTCTGTGGACTGATCAGAAAGAACGGCACGGCCAAAGGGCCATGCCGTCCGAAAAATCGCCTTATTCTGCCGACCCTGCAAACTCCCGGTCAGTCCTCCACATCCTGATCTGCCGCCACCGCCGATACCACGGACGAAACCACAGATACAATGACTGCAAAAATAATGATCAGAAATCCACCGGCCAATAACATAAATTCCATCTCGATCTCTCCTTTTCATGCGCCCTGTTGTCATCAGGGGGCGACGCTTAACTGTCTCTATTTTACTGGATTGAGGACAGATTTTCAACTATAAATTTCAGGAATCGGAATTTTGGATCAGGACTTGCGCCTGCGCAGCTCCTGCAGCGTCTGTCCATAGGTCTTCTCCAGCAGACCGGAGAGCTCCCGGGCCGAGCCTGCGCCCACCTTTGAGGCGATCTCCTCCAGGGACGCGTCGGTATCCTTCAGCATGGCTCTGGCCTTTTTCATCCTCGCCCTGCCCACAAGCTCCTCAAAAGAAACCCTGCCCTGCTGCTCAATATATCCGGAAAGCTCCTCCCCGGAGGTTTCAAACTCCTCTGCAAGGCTCTTAAGGGTCACCTCCCTGCAGTGCTCCTGCACATAGCTCTCGATCCGGATATACCGCTCCTGCCTGCCCGTTTTCACGTTCTCGCTCACAGCCACCTTGTTTCCCGCGGAGACCAGCGCGGCGATGGAGCTTCTGATGATATCCTCGTCGATTCCCACGCCCCAGTACATCTTTCCATTGCACAGGATCCCCACATAGGCGGCGGCCTTCGAGGAGGAACCTCTGGAAATGGCGTGCTCCTCATAGGCGGAGAGCTCATAGCTGATGCCAAAATACTTCTTGAGCGCATTGCTCACCGCATCAAGTCGGCCGTTGCCGGAGGCCTCCACCACGCGCTTTTCCCCGTTCTGCTCTATGGTCACCTGAGCGGTGATCCCGTCCTCCTGTTTAAAATGACACTCGGGAATGTCGAAAATCTCCCTCTGCTCGATATATTTTTCCTCAAAAATCCGGTACACCTCCTCCGGCACCAGCTCCTTGTGCCTCTGGTCGGAGATCCCCTTCATCAGATAACCTACCTCCTCCTTCATCTTATCCGGCAGAGCGATGCCGAAATTCTGTTTCAGGATAAAGGCGATGCCGCCCTTGCCGGACTGGCTGTTGATGCGGATCACATCGGACTCATACTCCCGCCCCAGATCCTTTGGATCGATGGGAAGATAGGGCACATCCCAGCGGCCGCCGCTTCTGCCCTCCTCATGCCATGCCATACCCTTGGAGATGGCGTCCTGATGGGAGCCGGAAAAAGCGGTAAACACCAGATCCCCGGCATAGGGCGCTCTCTCATTTACCCGCATTCCGGTGAGAAGCTCATAGATCCTTCTGACCTCGCTGATATTGGTAAAGTCAAGTCCCGGCTCCACCCCGTGGCAGACCATGTTCATGGCCAGGGTCACGATATCCACGTTACCCGTCCTCTCCCCGTTTCCGAAAAGAGTTCCCTCCACCCGGTCGGCTCCCGCCAGTACCCCGAACTCCGCGTCGCTGATGCCGCATCCCCGGTCATTGTGTGGATGGACGCTTAAGACCACTGCGTCCCTGTATTTCAGATTTTTGTGGATATACTCCACCTGGCAGGCAAACACGTGTGGCATGGCGATCTGAACCGTGGTGGGAATGTTGATAATGGCCTTATGCTCCCGGTCCGGCTGCCACACATCCAGCACCGCGTTGCACACCTCCAGGGCGTAGTCCACCTCCGTTCCCGGAAAGCTCTCCGGGCTGTACTCAAAGGTAAAGTTCCCCTCCGTCTCCCGGGCGATCTCCTTAAGGAGCCTGGCCCCGTCTACGGCCAGCTTTTTCACTTCCTCCCTGGACTTTTTAAACACCTGTTCCCGCTGGGCCACGGAGGTGGAATTATAAAGATGCACCACCGCCGACGGGGCCCCCTTTATGGACTCAAAGGTTTTGCGGATGATGTGATCCCTGGCCTGGGTGAGCACCTGGATGGTCACATCCTGTGGAATCATATTCCGCTCGATCAGCGCGCGCACGAACTGATATTCCGTGTCCGAGGCCGCCGGAAAGCCCACCTCAATCTCCTTAAAGCCGATCTGAACCAGCATCTCAAAAAATTTCAGCTTTTCCTCCAGACTCATGGGCTCGATCAGCGCCTGATTCCCATCCCGCAGATCCACGCTGCACCAGATGGGCGGGGCTGTGAGAGTGTCCTTTTTCACCCAGTCGTAAGTAACCTGGGGGGGCATAAAATAAGATCTTCCATACTTTTTCGCTGCGTTCATAATCTCTCCTCCAAATAATATAAAATGTTCTCCGCGCAGGACGCACGCCGCATCAGCGGCAGTCTTCCTTAATGCGGGCCTTCACAATCGGGCAGGGGAGGCTTTTCCCCCTGCCCGCGCGCGGCCCGCATACCGCGTCAGCGGTAATCTTCCTTATGCGGGCCTGCGCATAAAAAGTCCCTATGAAACGCCATAAGGACATTTCACAGGGACGTAAATTCTTTACGCGGTACCACCCTATTTCACAACGATACTTCCCGGAGCGCTTTCCCGCCCGGGCTTTTGGGGAACTCTCTCCCTCCGGCCATCTGCGGCAGCTTATCCGGCAATCCTCGTCATGCACTCAACGGCACTGACATGCCTTTCCCCATTCTACGGCGGGAAGCTCCGTCTGAGCCTACTCAACATCCCCTGCACTCCATGACCGGCCAATGGCCGTGGTCGCACACCCGAACGTCTTCGGTCAGCCGCTCAAAGGCCAGTTCACTGTCCGCCTGCGACTGCCTCGCACCACCCGGCAGTTCTCTGATTTCCGCTTTCCAGCTACTACTCCTTCTCATCGCGTTTGCCTCTATTTAATTTTGTTCATGATAGCATAAATTCCGCCGGGAAACAAGATGGGATTTGAAATTTGCGGACAGAATTTTTGCGGGGAAGACGCCCGGCCGCTTCGTCAGACTCTGCGGAGCCAAAATTATTCCGCAGGCGAAGCCTGTCCGGCATACTCCTTCCATTCCTCCAGAAATTCCTTATACTCTTCCTCCGTCCAGTAAAACGTCAGATCCTCCTCCGAATATCTCTGTCCGGACGTCTCCATAAAGGAAGAACCTACATCATATCCCAGCCGCGTCAGAACCTGCTGCGCGAATTCCCTGAAAAACATGCCGATTCCCGTTATCACATTGCCGCTCTCCACCACCGGACGGTGGACAAAATGAGACACATCCACAAAGGGGCAGACCTTTGCCATCTGCATAAAAAAGCCCGCGGTAAAATCCCTCCCATCCAGAAGCCCAGCCTTCGCCAGCAGAATCGGCGCCGAGGAGATCGCCGCAAACAGAGTATCCGCCCTCCTTCCGCTCCGCAAAAAATCGATCAACCTCTCATCAAACAGAGCCGGCAGGGGGTTGATGGTTCCCGGAAGGATAATACAGGCATAGTCAGACGCCTCTGCCTCCTCCACTGTCCTGTGCGGAATGATCCGGAACCCCTCCTCGCTCTGATATGGCTTTTTTTCACTGGCAATGACGTCGATCTTTTCACCAAACCAGACGCTCAGGCAGGAGGTCAGTGCAGTGATCTCCTGCAATGAAAATTCAGGGTAAATCAATACCGCATATTTTTTATCTTCCATAACTCAATACCTGTTCCTTTCCGGTGACTGGCCTTTTGCTTTATTCATCATATCACAGACCAAGGGGTATGGAAACAGGTACTTCCCATCAGACTCCGAACCCTGTCCGGAACAGGACGTTACTTTAACAGACATGCCGGGAAGGGCAGAAAGTGCAGACAGCAGAAAGAAAATGCTTTGCAAAATAGAAAAACTGTGCTATCATAATTTCAGACATATCTGGGAATCTGAGGTTCTGGTTAACATCGGGGTGTCCGGTAAGGCCGGCAGCCGTTGCTTCACATCTGTGACTGATCATTCATTCTTACACGAATCCCTTATATGGAAACAGGGGCGTCATGCTCCGCAGACTGTTTTTATCGATCGCCGTCACGCCCTGCGGGCCGGCTTATTCAGAAAATAAGGGAGGGAAGAATGGGAAAAACAGATGAATATCAGTATGATTATCTGGACGATAATCTCAGATTCGCCGATCAGGTGAACGGCGCACTGTTCGCGGGCAGACAGGTGGTGAAACCGCAGGAGCTGGAGGAGGCGGACGCACAGCTTGTCTTTCTGGGAAAGGAGGCAGGCCGGCGGAAGAATTTCAGGGCAGTTGCCGACAGGGCGCGCATCTGGCGGGGGAGGCTGATCCATATCCTGGCCATCGAAAACCAGAGCTTTGTGGACTATCACATGGTTCTGCGCAATATGCTGACGGAGAGCCTGAGCTACCAGAGGCAGTGGAGGCAGAAAAAACGGGCCCATGAAAGGGCGCGCGACCTGCGCCGGGGGACAGATGAATTTCTCTCCGGGATGACCCGGCAGGAAAAGTTCATGCCCGTTATCACACTGGTGGTGTACTGCGGAACGGAGCATCCCTGGGATGGAGCAAGAAGTCTGCATGAGCTGGTGGAAATCGACGAGGAACTGAAAGGATATGTCACGAATTACAGACTGAACCTGTACGAGTGTCACGAGCACGATACCTTTGACGAATACCGGACGGGCCTTCGCCAGTTCTTTGAGGTGGTTCGCTACAGTCAGGATAAGGAGAAGCTGAGAGAAATCATGGAAAAGAACCGCGCGGCCTACAGCCGCATGGACAGTGAAACCAGGGAGCTTCTGGAGGTGGTGGCCGGGGTGAGAATCGGAGAGGAGACAGCAACAATGGAAAACGGAGAAAAGAAATTTAACATGTGCAAGGCGTTTGTGGACATGAAGCTGGAGGGGATTGAGGAGGGAAGCCGGAAGCGACTGGTGAATATGGTGTGCAAAAAACTCCTCAAAAACAAACCGGCCAGCGTCATAGCCGATGAACTGGAGGAGGAGCTTTCTGAGATCGAAAAAGTGACCGAAGCGCAGAAGCAGGCCGGAAGCTATGATGTGGAACAGATTTGCAGGGTACTGACCGACATGCGCAGGGCCGCCACATCCTGAAACCTCTCTTTCGCCAATTTCCAAAATCATACAATCCATCCGTGACAGACAGGCTCTTTTTATGTATAATATTTCCTGATATTCACATTCTTTTTATATCACCGGAAAATCATTAAAGATTCAAAAATGGAGGTATTCATATGATAACCAACGACATTCTTTACATCGGTGTGAACGACAGGGATATCGACCTTTTCGAGGGACAGTACGTGGTTCCCGAGGGAATTTCCTACAATTCCTATGTGATTCTGGACGAAAAGACCGCCGTCATGGACACCGTTGACCAGCGCAAAAAGGAGGATTATCTGGCCAATCTGGAAAAGGCCCTGGACGGCAGATATCCCGACTATCTGGTGGTTTCCCATGTGGAGCCCGACCATGCTTCCAGCGTACAGGCGTTCCTTGACAGATATCCCGAAACCTCCCTGGTGGGGAATGCCAAAACCTTCCAGATGCTTTCTCTGTACTTTGATCTGGAGCATGCCAACACGCTCACCGTTAAGGAGGGGGACGTGCTCAGCCTCGGAAAGCATGAGCTGCATTTTGTGATGGCTCCCATGGTTCACTGGCCTGAGGTCATGCTTACCTACGACAGCCGCGACAGGGTTCTCTTCAGCGCCGACGCCTTCGGCAAATTCGGTGCGCTGGATGCGCAGGAGGACTGGCTGCGCGAAGCGAGAAGATATTATTTTAATATCGTGGGAAAATTCGGAATGCCTGTCCAGACCGTGCTGAAAAAGGCGGCCGGGCTGGATATTCAGATCATCTGTCCTCTGCACGGCCCTGTCCTTAAGGAAAATCTGGGCTATTATCTGGAGAAATATCAGCTCTGGAGCAGCTATGAGCCCGAAACCGAGGGCGTGTTTATCGCCTTTGCCTCCCTCCACGGCAACACCGCGCAGGCCGCCCGGAAGCTGGCGGAGATCCTCAGGGAAAAGGGATGCCCCAGGGTGGAGGTGAGCGATCTTGCCCGGGATGATATGACCGAGGCTCTGGAAAACGCGTTCCGCTATGGCAGGGTTGTGCTGGCGGCTTCCTCCTACAACGGCGGCGTGATGCCTTTTATGGAGGATTTTCTGCATCATCTGAAAGGAAAAAGCTTCCAGAAACGGCAGGTTGCCCTGATCGAGAACGGCTCCTGGGCTCCCTCCGCCCGCAAAACCATGTGCGACATTCTCTCCCAGATGAACGGAATCACCCTCCTTGAGCCCTCCGTTACCATCCGCGGAAGCGTTAAGGACGAAAATCTGGCAGAGCTGGAAACGCTGGCCGAAGAATTGATCAAGTAGACAGACAGTTTTATATAATTTAATCATTTGTCGTATAATTTTGAACATTCTCCCAGAAATATTTAAATTGACATTTTTCTTCTTATCTAATATAGTAGTATGCAGAAGCGAAATCGCTTAAATTCTTATGAAGGGAGGAAGCAAAGAGATGGCTGCAACTTACGATTCGTATGATATGATGGCCGCTTTGATAGGCACGGGGGTTTTCACTGTTTACATGATCATCGCACTTGGAATGCTGGTTCTGACCATTGTCGCAAGATGGAAGATCTATTCCAAGGCCGGCAAACCCGGGTGGGCAAGTCTGATTCCTTTTTACTCAGAATACTGCCTTTTTGACATTGCCTGGGGTAACGGCTGGCTGTTTCTGCTCGGGTTCGTGCCCTGCGTGAACGTTGTCGTGATGATTATGCTGTATTTCAAGCTCGCCAAAGCTTTCGGCAAGGGTACGGGCTTCGGATTTGGACTGGTATTTTTGAATACCATCTTCGTCCTGATCCTTGGATTCGATCATTCACAGTATATCGGACCCCAGTAAGGGATCAGATCTGCGAACTGTATCTGTAAACAGAATCAAACGATCCGATCACAGTATTTTATCCCCCTCGGAAGCCATGTCAGACAGATGGCATCCGGCGGGGATATTTTTTGACCATAAGGATGGCCCGCAGGGTGCAATAACCGTTGTTGTGCGCTTGAAATACGTCTCAAAGCGTAGTACACTTATGCTTACATTATGAGTCAGGAGGAGAAAACGCAATGAAGCAGGATATGATTGTCATTTTGGATCTGGGCAGCACGGAAAATACCGCCATCGCCCGCAAAATCCGTGAGATGGGCGTGTACAGCGAGATCCACCCCCACGACATTTCCCCACAGGAGCTTAACAGGCTGGAAAATGTGAGAGGAATCATTCTAAACGGCGGGGAAAACAGAATGGTGGACGGCGTTGCCGTGGACGTAAGCCCGGCGCTGTACGAATGCGGCTTTCCCATGCTTTCCATCGATCATCCCACAGCCAGATGTGAGAGAAAGCTGGATTCCATGCCGGAGGACGACGCGCTGCGGGATTTTGTATTCGAGGTATGCCGTGCGCAGGCAAACTGGAACATGAAAAATTTTATCGAGGATCAGGTAGAGCAGATCCGTCGTCAGGTCGGGGACAAAAAAGTTCTGCTGGCCCTCTCCGGCGGCGTGGACTCCTCCGTGGTGGCCGCCATGCTCATCCGGGCCATCGGGAAACAGCTCACCTGCGTCCATGTCAACCATGGTCTGATGCGCAAAAATGAGTCGGAAAGTGTTATCGAGGTTTTCCGCAACCAGCTTCACGCCAATCTGATCTATGTGGACGCTGCCGAGCGCTTTCTGGGTAAGCTCTCGGGCGTGGCCGATCCGGAAGAGAAACGCAAAATCATCGGCGGTGAGTTTATCCGGGTGTTCGAGGAGGAGGCCCGCAAGCTGGAGGGGATCGACTTTCTGGGACAGGGAACTATCTACCCCGACATCATCGAGAGCGGAACCAAAACCGCCAAAATGGTCAAGTCCCATCACAATGTGGGCGGCCTGCCTGAAGATCTGAAATTTGAGCTGGTAGAGCCCTTAAAACAGCTCTTTAAGGACGAGGTGCGCGACTGCGGTCTGGAGCTGGGTCTTCCTGCGTCTATGGTTTACCGTCAGCCCTTCCCCGGCCCGGGGCTTGGCGTACGCTGTCTCGGCGCGATTACCAGGGAGCGCCTTGAAGCGGTTCGGGAATCAGATGCGATCCTCCGGGAGGAATTTGCCAACGCCGGACTGGACAAAAAGGTATGGCAGTATTTCACCGTTGTTCCGGACTTCAAGTCGGTT
This sequence comes from uncultured Lachnospiraceae bacterium, assembly GCA_947570615.1. Classification (GTDB taxonomy): domain Bacteria; phylum Bacillota; class Clostridia; order Lachnospirales; family Lachnospiraceae; genus Suilimivivens. The sequence continues at coordinate 4,142 of CANOVJ010000072.1, read as the reverse complement.
GGCGTCAAAAACAACGCCAGATGCTTTGAGTATCTGGTGATCATCCGGGCCATCAACACGGTGGACGCCATGAGCGCCTCCATAGAGCGGGTGGACTGGGATGTTCTGCAAAGGATCACGGACCGGATCCTGGCCGAGGTGGAGAATGTGAACAGGGTGTGCTATGATATGTCGCCCAAGCCTCCTGCGACGATTGAGTTCGAGTAGTACGAGGGTGTATTATTTATTTTATATGGCAGGTAGTCTGTAGGAACTTCTGCTGTATTTAATAAATATTATATATACATTTTGAGATAAGAATTGTTGCCAAATAGGAGAGGTGCAATGAATAAACGGTATAAGATTATTTTGGGTGGAATTATTGCTGTTTTTTTTATTTGTTTGATATATAGTTTTATTGATAGAGATTTTGACTTTATTACATATATAGCTGGACTATCCAGTTTCTTTGTTGCATTACTTACAGTTGTATATGTATACACGACTAATGAACAATTAAAAATGATGAATAAACAATTAAAACAAATGGAAAAGGAACAGAAGCAACAACAACAGCCATTTCCACATATAAGTAAGGTTGAGTTAGAAATAGAGAAACCTAGGTTTTTCTATACACCTCCAGCAAATGAGTATTCATGTCAATCAAGGTATCGTATAATAGCAAATATCGATAACCTTACAAGCGAGCCAGCAGTGTTATTAGATGTGGTTGCAACAATTGATATACCACAAGGTGACAATTTAATTGTACTTGATACAACAACAAAACGAATCAATGTATTGTCAAAAAAATATAATGACAAGGTAGAAGTCGATTTCCTTTTTTCGGGAGATGAAAAAGCGAAATTATTTGAGGCATTAAGAAACAAAAAGGCAAGTGAGTTTCCTAGATTAAATATTTGCATTTATTATAGGAACTTGGTGGGAGGTTGTTTTAAACAAAAGAACTCATTCTATATTTTGCCAGAAGAACTAGATGTAATAAATAATTGGCATATAATAATTAATTCGTTTGAGGTGGAATATTATGAAAAATTAAAAAAGCTAAGAAACTTGGAAAAAGGTGATAAATTGCGAGAAAATCTTTTTGAAGAAATTAAGCAAGATATTATAAAAAGATTAGAAGATGATTCAACAATTAAACTAGAAACCATGGCAATAAGTAAAGCTTTCTCTATAGACTTTTTAGCAGAGAAAGAATATGTAAATGAAATTGATAAAATTAATAATTATAGTCGATTTATTGGGTTTGAACCTGAATGTAAAGAGTAGAGCTATATGGCAACATTTTGGCAACAGAAAATCAGCAAGCCATAATAAATGATGTAATTGATGTAAAAATGGGTGTGTATTTGCATAAAACTTAAATAAAAACAGTTAAGAATGGAAAAGAACACGCCGAGTTCGAGTGATGAAAACTTTTTACACAAAATCAGCAAGCCAGAATAAGTCAGATAACCAAAATAAAATGTAAGTATTTGTGTGCAGTGCGGCAGGTAGTCATGGAGGATTACCTGCCATTATCACGGAGGGATTGATTATGAATCTTCTGTATCCGGGCGCACTCATCCGAAGAGAGCGCATTCGCCTCAACTGGAGTCAGGAGGGGCTGTGCAGAGGGATCTGCGCGGTGTCCTGGCTGTCAAAAATCGAGCAGGGAAAGGCTCAGGCCGGTCCGGAATTATTGCATATGCTCTTTGAGCGTCTGAATTTTCCCTGGTATGACGACGAGCGGACGCTGGCCCCTGTCCAATCCCTGACAGAACACTGTTATGAGGCGCTGTTTTCCTGCGATGATACGGCGCTGGCACTGCTCGGGGATGAATTTTCCCATATGCGGCATCTGATTTCCCACAGTCCGTACGCTCTGGACGGGGCTTTGCTCGGCAGCTTTCTCTCCCGGTCAGATGAAGCGGCGGATCAGGACGCAGAGCCGTTCTTTGACAATCGCCAGCTGGCATTGCAGCGTCTGCTTCAGGGGCGGTATGAGGAGGCGCTGGGGCTTTACCCCTGTCCGTACTTCAGCCTGATGGCCGGAATGAAACTGTATGAAAACGGCGGAAGCGATGCAGCCGCCCTGGAGCGCCTGCGTCATGCATATGAAATGGCTGCGCAGGAGGGACAGGTCCGGATCATGCTTCTGGCCAGGCTTTATATGGGGAACTGCTATTCCAACCGGATCGACATCGAAAATATGAACGCGCAGTACCTTATAGCCAAACGGCTTGCCAGAGCGCTGGGCGATGAGGAGATTCTGCGGAGCATCCGCTACAATGAGGCGGCCACTGCCCTTACGGCGGGATCTTACGAGGAAGCGTACGCTTTTTTTTCAGAAATAGAACAGCCTTCTGTGATGGAGCTGCACAAGCTGGCGATCTGCTGCGAGCAATCGGGGCGGCGCGAGGAGGCCCTTGCCGCTCTGGAGCGGGCGCAGGGGATGGAAGCGCAATACCCTGATCCGCAATTATCCCGGCAAATGTGCGATCTGGTGCGGTTTCGGCTGAAGCATAAGGACTATCTCCAATGTCCCCTGTACGGGGAACAGCTGGTGCGGCTTTATAACAGATGCCGCAGCGAAATGCCCATCGGATACGCCGCTTTCCATCTGCCCTGGGTTCTGGAATGGTATACCGCCTGCCGGCAGTACCGCGCAGCCTATGAGCTGGTACGGGATTTTCCTGTAAAAACGCCGTTAAAGCAGGTTTAACCGCATGTTATGAGGTATATTTTCTCAAAACATGCGGCTTTTTATGCCTTACTCCTCATGGTAAAATCAGACCAGGAGGTGAAAAATTTGAACGGAACATTCAAATTGAAAAAGGCGCTCAGGTTAAAAGAGTCGCTCGGATTAAAAAAGACGCTCTGGACAGAGAATTTCACACGGATCACCGTCGCTACCGCCCTTGGGGCGGCAGGAGGCATTGCAGGCGGATTTGCGCTTTCGTTTCTGGTCTTTGACGAGACGGGCAGCACGCTTGCCTCCGCCTTTATTCTGGCCATACAGCTCATCCCCTCTTTCGTCATCCCACTGTTCGCGGCACCCTGGATGGACAGACTGCCGCGAAAGCCCTTTCTGGTGGGCGGAGATCTGTTCAACGGCGTTTTGTACGCTCTGGCCGGCGTTTACCTGATGGCCGGCCGCTTCTCCTATATCGGCTATCTGGGCTTCTCTCTTCTTTTATCCTGCCTGGGCACATTTGACGAGCTGGCCTACAACAGCTTCTACCCGAAGCTGATCCCAAAGGGGATGGAGGAAAAGGGATTCACGGTCTCTGCCATGCTTTACCCTGTGATGAAAGTGATCATGACGCCCCTCTCCGCCATTCTGTTCGAGCGTCTGGGCGTTGCGTGGCTTCTGATTTTTCAGTCGGCGCTCTCCCTTCTGGCGGCGGCGGTGGAAAGCAGGATTCAAATCCAGGAGCAGACCCGGATGGACAGGGAGGGCTTTTCCCTGCGGCTCTGGCGGAAGGATATCCGCGAGGCGGCCGGATATCTGAAACAGGAGCGGGGACTGTGCCGGATCTACAGCTACATGGCGGTGACCAACGGAATTGCCGGCGGTTACTCTCCCATCCTGATCGCCTTCTTCCGCACCGGACCCGGCGCCGCCATGTACGCCCTGCTTTCGGTGGCGGAATTTCTCGGGCGTTCTCTGGGCGGCGCGGTGCAGTATCGCGTAAAGCTCCCCGCAAAAAAGAAGTTTGGCTTTGCCTTCGGGGTGTATCAGTTCTATGAGCTGATGGATATGTGCCTGCTGTGGATCCCCTGGCCGCTGATGCTCATAAACCGCGCGTGCGCAGGCTTTCTGGGCATCAACAGCGCCGCCATGCGCCAGGCTGCGGTGCAGCGCTATCTCCCGGAGCATTTAAGGGCCCGGGTAAACGCCTTTGAAAATATGACTGTTACGGCCGCCAGCTGTTTTTTCAGCCTCGTTCTCGGGGCGCTGGGGGAAGTAGCAGATTATCGTCTGTGCGTCACCGCCGCCGCAGGCTTTACGCTGGCTGTCTGCTGGATGACCATCTGGCGCGGGCGCAGGGATGTGCGAAGGATTTATGAAAAGGAAGATTAAAAACAACGCGGAAATTCCCCAGGATAAACTTTTGAAATTACAAAAATGTTACAATCATAAAAAGGATAGGGAA
>CANOVJ010000071.1 GCA_947570615.1 uncultured Lachnospiraceae bacterium | reverse complement strand
TAAAATTTTCAAAGTTCATCAATTTCTGCTTGACTTTTTATTTGCAGACTTAAAATAAATATGTCTGGAAAAGAGCCCGGTCACTGAAATACCGGGCTCTTTTCCATTTATAATGGAAGAGTGTGCGCATTTATGGTAAGATAATAGCATGGAACAATTCAACGGGATTTGAGGAGGCTGGCATATGGATATGATTGGAAGAATATGCCCAAAAAACTCAAACAGTATATTTTTATGTGAATGAGAAGGATAGAACAATGACACTGGAAGAGATAAAATGTGGTGAATCAAAAAATATAGAATTTAAAGTACAGCTTCCGGACGACAGCAAAAAATATATGAAGACGATCGTTGCATATGCTAATACATCAGGCGGAAAAATAATCATTGGGGTAGATGATATTACGAGAAGTATTGTCGGTGTTGAACCAGGTTCTGTATTTCAGATTATGGACAGGATTGTCAATGCGGTTTCTGATATGTGCGTTCCTCAAATTGTTCCGGACGTTACTTTCCAGACAATAGAAGGGAAATGCACTGTCCGGATAGAAATATATGCGGGACAGAACAGACCATATTATATCCGAAGCATGGGGAAAGAGAATGGAACCTATATTCGAGTGGCAGGAACCAGCAGACCTGTAGACGAGGCGATATTAAAGGATTTAGAGTATCAGGGAACAGGCAAATCGTATGATGAAATGGTTAATGTTGAAATTGACTATGATGAAAAGCAGGCTTTGAAATTATGTAATGATATACGAAAATATATTGCTGAATCAAAGGAACAGCCTGTAAGTAAAGTAAGGAGAATTACGGTTACTAATCTGGAAAACTGGGGAAATCCTGAAGAAAAATGGTCAGAATTATCTGCCTACAAATGCCTTTGTACTTTTTACAGACAACACTTTTCGATTTGCTAAAATACAGTGTGCATTATTTAAAGGAGAAGACAGAGCGGTATTCATTGACAGGCGGGAATTTACAGGACCGGTTTATGACCAGATTGAAGAAGCATATCAGTTCGTTTTAAAGCATATTAATCTCGGTGCTGCGATTGATGGGATTGTTCGAAAGGATAAATATGAATTGCCGCCGGAAAGTATTCGGGAGGCAATTATCAATTCTGTATGTCACAGGTGTTATTTGGATCATTCCTGTGTTCAGATTGCGGTTTATGATAACAGAGTGGAGATAACTTCTCCGGGTATGCTGTATGGTGGATTAACAGTAGAACAGGCTGTATCAGGGCGTTCAAAAATCCGCAATGTCTGTATTGCAGAGGTATTTAATCGTATGGGGATTATTGAACAATGGGGAACCGGTCTTCAGAGAATGATCCGGGGTTGTAGAGAATATGGAGTTCGAGAGCCGGAATTTGTCGATATGGGTGATGCATTTCGGGTGATTTTTTATCGTTCAAATATAGAAACTGACATAGAAATGACAGAGGATGAATTACTGTCAGTTTTATCAGATACAGAGAAAAAAGTAGTGAAGATTATATTGAAGAATCCGGAAATTATGCAGGATAAAATGGCAGAACTTATGGGAATGTCAAAAAATGGAATCAGGTATGTCATGAAATTAAAAAACAGAGGGATTCTTGTGCGGGTGGGGGCTACCAAGAAAGGTAAATGGTCTGTTGTTCTGGCACGATTACAATGAAAAAGGGGATGAAAAGTTTTTTATAAAAACGAATCTGAAAAACACAGTTTCCTCATGAGCCAGATGCACCACGCTATGGATCGGAAATATTTGAGATCAGTGATTGGGAAAATCATTGGATAAGCTTAAAAGGTGCGGGTGGGTTTATTACAGAGCATAGAACCGTAGATATGATGAAGGGATAAGATATGCCTATAGATAAGTGTGCGGATTTATGGTAAGATGATGGCATTGAATAATTCAACGGGATTTGAGGAGGCTGGCATATGGATACGGTTGGAAGAATAGTAGGTCTGGTAAGTTGCTTATTATGTGCGTTTCCCTTTTTTGTTATCGGTATTTATAATAAAGACAGCAGAGAGCCTGTTAACTTCTGGAGCGGAGATACCGCGCTGAAGGATCTGGTTAAGGACGTGAAAGGCTATAATACGGAAATGGCCGGATTATACAAAAGGTGCGCATTATTTTTCTTATTGACCGGAATCCTGTTTGTTGTCTTTCCTGCTGCCGGGATTGTCTTCATAGCGTTTGGCTGCTCAATTGGTATTTATCTGGTATATCGGGCATATAAAGGGATTTTGGGGAAATATTCATAACTTCGGGTTTGCCGTCGGTGATCAGACGGGGCCGGCCCGAGAGAGAACGGGACTGCGCTGGCGGTGGGGAAACCGTGGAACAGGGTTATCAGATTCGTTCAATCTCTCTTCTGTGCTGTATATGGACCCCGATGTGCCCGATCCCCAGGAGGGCTGCGGCAATCAGCATCCAGATCACCCTTCCGTAGATCCCCAGCAGAAAGAAAGCGAGCACGGGGAGAGTAGCCCCGGCCAGAGGAATAAAAAGGAAATCACTGTAAAAATCCGACAGCTTCCGTTCGCTCCGGAAATAGCGGATCCACCATAATTCATACATTGCCATCAGAACAAGAGCGGCCGCCAGCCACCAGGACCAGGCGGTCCATTTATGTATATTAAAATCAGAAAATATCAGGGAACAGCAGCAGGTCAGCGCTTCCCCGATTCTCTCCAGAAACAGCAGGACTTTGTTTTCCTTTTCAGGGCTGTATCCCTGCGGCTTTTTGCCGGCCCAGATCAGATTGGGAATAAACAGCAGCAGTAAAAAAATCATTCCCATATATGAAAATCCAGGATGTCCGTACATAAATCATTCCCCTTTACATGTCAATTGTTTTCAGTATAGCATTTTTTGCAGATTTTACAAGCGGTCGGCCCGGATTTCGGCCTTCGGAAGGCATATTGCTTATCATATTCCTTTACACAGGAATATGGCTCGTTTATAATGATATTATCAACAGATCACAGGGTACGACAGAATATGTACAGAGAGGTATTTCATGAAAGAATTCAGGATTCTGGAAATTAAGCAGAGCGTCTTTGCGGACAATGACAGGCAGGCCGGGGAGCTGCGCAGGGAGCTTAGGGAAAGGGGGGTTTTTCTCTTAAATCTCATGTCCTCCCCGGGTGCGGGCAAGACCACCACATTGATGAGAACCATCGAGGCCTTAAAGGCCACCTTAAGGATCGGGGTCATGGAGGCGGATATCGACTCCGACGTGGACGCCCGGACCATCGCGGGCTCCGGGGCCAGGGTGATCCAGCTTCACACAGGGGGCATGTGCCATCTGGACGCGGCCATGACCCGTCAGGGACTGGAGGGACTGGGAGCGGGGGATAAGGAATCCTCCCGCAAAGCGGGCCCCTCCTTACCACAGGATATCGATCTGGCGATTCTGGAGAATGTGGGGAATCTGGTCTGCCCGGCGGAGTTTGACACGGGCGCGTCCAAAAACGCCATGATTCTGTCCGTGCCGGAGGGGGACGACAAGCCGCTGAAATATCCGCTGATGTTCTCCGTCTGCGACGTGGTTCTGATCAACAAGATCGACGTTCTGCCGTATTTTGACTTTGACCTGGAAAAGTGCAGAGAGTACATACGGATGCGCAATCCCGGGGCCAGAGTCATCCCGGTCTGTGCCAGGACGGGAGAGGGCATGAAGGAGTGGACGGACTGGCTCCTTGAGCAGGTGAAAGACTGGCGGGAAGGGTGAGACGGATGCAGGGCTTTGCCGGACATCCTTATGTCAACAAACGTAAAGAGAAGAAATGGGGGTAGTATGAAACAGAAACTGGACAGAGAGCGATACCCGGATTATGTCTATCCGGAGCATCAGACGCAGAAGGAGGAGCCTGTACGGGAGAGCATCGTAAAGCTGGGGAAGATGATCACCGACCGGATTCCCCAGAAGCTGGGAATTAAGAAGATCACGCCCCAGGATCCGGAGTACTGGGGGCTGGCGGGGGTGGTCACCGACGAGGAGGCGGAGATTGCCCTGAAAATGGGGGTGCGAAGGCCCAAAACCCTGCCGGAGATTTCCAGGCTCACCGGGATCCCGGAAAAGGAGCTGGAGCCCAGGCTTGAAGAAATGTCCGTGAAGGGACTGCTGGAGTATAACTGGGAAAATCCCCGTCATGAAAAGCAGTATGTGCTTCCCATGTTTGTGCCGGGGGCGGCGGAATTTTTCAATATGAACAGTAAGGTGATGGAGGAGCACCCGGAGGTCACGCTGTTTTTTGAGCACATGTCAAGACTGCCGTTAGAGCATGTGACGCCCTTTGTGGGGGAGGGCGGAAATGGTATCGGCATGCACGTGATTCCCGTGGAAAAGGCCATCGAGATGGAGAGCGAGTCCATCGATCTGGAGCATATTTCCTACTGGCTCACCAAATACGAGGGCAAGTACGCGGCGAGCCCCTGCTCCTGCCGCCGTTCCAGGCTCTATCACGACGAGGGCTGCGGGGACGATCCGGAGGGCTGGTGTGTGGCCGTGGGCGACATGGCGGATTACGTGGTGGAGACTCAGAAGGATGGGCGCTACATCACCAGAGAGGAGGCCCTGGCCATCTTTAAGCAGGCGGAGGACAACGGCTTCGTCCACCAGATCACAAACATCGACGGGGCCAACAAGATCTTTGCCATCTGCAACTGCAACGTGAACGTGTGCTACGCCCTGCGTACCTCCCAGCTTTTCAACACGCCCAATATGTCCCGCTCCGCCTATGTGGCCAGAGTGGATAAGGAAAAATGCGTGGCCTGCGGCAAGTGCGTGGAGTCCTGTCCTGCCGGAGCGGTGAAGCTGGGACAGAAGCTCTGTAAAAAGGACGGCAGCGAGGTGACCTACCCGCAGATGCCCCTTCCCACTCAGCAGAAGTGGGGAGAGCATATGTGGACCCACAATTACAGGGATGTGAACCGGATCAACTGCCATAATAGCGGGACCTCCCCCTGTAAAACCGCCTGTCCCGCCCACATCGCAGTGCAGGGCTATCTGAAGCTGGCCAGGGAGGGGCGGTATCAGGAGGCCCTTGCCCTGATCAAAAAGGACAATCCCCTTCCGGCTATCTGCGGACGCGTCTGCAACCGGCGCTGTGAGGACGCCTGCACCAGGGCCACTCTGGACGAGGCGGTGGCCATCGACGCGGTCAAGCGCTTTGTGGCCGAGCAGGATCTGAACGCACAGACCCGCTATATCCCCAAACCCGTGGTGCCCTCCTTAAAGGGGAGCTTTGAGGAGAAGATCGCCATCATCGGCTCCGGCCCGGCGGGCTTATCCTGCGCTTATTTTCTGGCGGAAAAGGGCTATCGGCCGGTGATCTTTGAAAAGAGTGATCGGCCCGGCGGAATGCTCACCTACGGAATCCCCTCCTACAAGCTTGAGAAGGATCTGATCGAGGCGGAGATCGACGTGATCCGGCAGATGGGCGTCACCATCCGCTGCGGCGTGGAGGTGGGAGTGGACGTCACCATCGACCAGCTCCGTGCCGAAGGCTATAAGGGCTTCTATGTGGCCATTGGCTGTCAGGGTGGCAGAAAGCCCGGCATTCCCGGACAGGACGCTCAGGGCGTGTACACGGCGGTGGACTTCCTGCGGCAGGCCGCAGAAGGAAATGCCCAGGGAGCGCAGGGCGATGTGATCGTGGTGGGCGGCGGAAACGTTGCCATCGACGCTGCCAGGGTGAGTACCCGCCTCGGGCAGGGAGCGGTCTTCGGGGGCAGTGATTCCGGGAGCCAGCCTTCTGGGAGCAATGTTTCAGGGAATAACGTTTCCGGAAACGAAGTTTCGGGAAACTCTGTTTCTTTGTTCTGTCTGGAAAGCCGGGACGAGATGCCCGCCAGCCGGGAGGAGATTCTGGAGGCCTGCGAGGAAAAGGTGGCAATCAACAACGGTTGGGGCCCGAAGGAGATCCTCACCGAAAACGGAAGCGTGGTGGGCGTGGTGTTTAAGAGATGCATCCGTGTGTACGATGAAAATCACTGTTTCGCGCCGGTCTACGACGAGGACGAGACCATGACCGTCTCCTGCGCCAGAGTGATTTTCAGCGTGGGACAGGAAACCCTGTGGGGAGATCTGCTTAAGGGAACCAGAGTGGAGCTTCGTCCCAACGCAGGCGCGCAGGCCGACGGACTCACATATCAGACAGCGGAGCCGGACATCTTCGTGGGCGGCGACGTTTATACCGGTCCCAAATTCGCCATCGACGCCATCGCGGCGGGCCGGGAGGGCGCGGTTTCCCTGCACCGGTACGTACAAGAGCACTGCACCCTGACCATCGGGAGAAACAGAAGGGACTTTATCGAGCTGGACAAGGACGATATTTTCATCGCCAGCTACGACAACACGGACAGACAAAGACCCGAGAGGGCCGGGGAGGCCCAGGCCCGTTCCTTCCGGGATCTCTCCCACACCCTCACCGAGGAGCAGGTAAAGGCCGAAACCGCCCGCTGCCTGGGCTGCGGCGCGTCGGTGGTGGATCCCAACAAGTGTATCGGCTGCGGCGTCTGCACCACCAAATGCGTCTTTGACGCCATCACCCTTCACAGGGAGCTTCCGGGCTGCTCCGAGATGGTGAAGTCCGAGGATAAATTAAAGTATGTGCTTCCCAACATGGTTAAGCAGTCGCTGAAAATCAGATTTGCAGGGAAAAAGGAATAAGAGCGGGCCCGCATGTGCGACGGGGCGCGCGAAGGAGAGCGGAGCATGCACGAGCTTGGCGTAGTGTTTCATATCATGGACAGCCTGGAGAAGGTTGCCCTGGAAAATCAGGTGACGGAAATTTCGAAGGTGGTCCTGGAGCTGGGGGAGGTCTCCACCGTGCTGGAGGATTATCTGCAGAGCTGCTGGAAATGGGCCATAAGGAAGCGGGAGCTCTTTGCCGGCGCGGAGCTGATCGTGGAGAAGCTTCCCGCGCTCACCTGGTGCGACGCCTGCAGGCAGACCTATCCCACGGTGGAGTACGGAAAGATCTGTCCCCACTGCGGGAGCCCTGAAACCTGGCTTTTGCAGGGAAACGAATTTAACATAAAGGAGATCGAGGTGCGCTGAGGCCTCAGAAGGAGGCGGATGCGCGGAAAACGGGTTCGGAAAGAGTCGTTTCGTGATCCCGTTTTCGCGGTTATATTGTAAATGAAAAAGAGGGGGAAAGATTATGTTTAACCTGAGCAGTGGAACAACAATGTGGCAGCTTCTGGGCTGGGTTCTGGTGTTTGCCGGACTGATTCTGATGAACGAGTTCGCCAGACGCACGAAGGCCGGGGGAGCGATTTGCTTCTTCGCCATTCCGGCGGCGCTGACCGTGTATTTTATCGCCATCTATGTGGGAGCGGCCTCCGGCGCCCGGTGGGCGCTGGAAAATCAGACCTATGTGCATATGAACAGCTGGTTTCACTACGCCAAGCTGTATGCGGCGCTGGCGGGATGCATCGGATTCATGATCCTGAAATATAAATGGGGAAAGCTGGGAAAATCCCACGGCTTTAAGGTATTCCCCTTTGTGATCGTGGCCATCAACATCCTGATCGCGGTGGCCTCCGACTTTGAGTCCGTGATCAAGGCCGGAAACGTGATGGGCGGCTGGTGGAAGTCCTCCGAGGGCGTGTGGCTTTACGGCGGCTGGTGGAACATTTTAAACGGTGTGGCCGGGCTGATCAACATTGTCTGCATGACGGGCTGGTGGGGAATTTATTCCTCGAAGGATGAAAAGGATATGCTCTGGCCAGACATGATCTGGTACTACATTCTGGCCTACGATATCTGGAATTTCCAGTATACCTACTTAAATCTGCCCACTCACGCCTGGTACTGCGGGTTTGCCCTTCTGCTGGCGCCCACGGTGGCCAACGCCCTGTGGAATAAGGGCGGCTGGATCCAGAACCGGGCCTACACCCTGGCCATGTGGTGTATGTTCGCCCAGGTGTTTCCGCTCTTCCAGGACGGAAGCCGCTTTACCACCGTCTCCTCGGTGTACGGGGCGCAGGGAGCGGCCGCGGCTTTCGGCGAGAGTATGCCCTCTGTGGCCAGCCCCGCGGCGCAGGGGATCATCTCCGTGCTCTCCATCGTGGTGAATATCGCGGTGTTTGCCGTCATCTTAAAGCGGGCGAAGGCGCAGAAGAAGAATCCCTATACCAATGAGATCTTTACTGACCAGAAGGACTTCCGGCAGGCCATGGCCCGGGCGGAGTGAATTTTAACAGAATAACCGAAAAAAGTATTTTCAGGCCGGATACTCTGATGAGCGTCCGGCCTGACTGCTGTATGCCTGTCGGCGCAAATTTCCAATGTGCAGGGGCGAACAGAGAAAGAACTGACTATGCGCGAATTTATCTGTATTTCTGCAGTGCGGCGTCAATATCCTCATCTGTGATCAGAGAGTACACTTTTGCGCCATAGCTTTCCAGCATCCGCGATTCACCGGAGAGCGTGCCATCAGGCGGCTGGTTCTGGCGGTTTATGATGACGATCACGGCCGCCACCTGTATGTCTGCCAGGCGGCGGATCTCTTTCACGCGCTCCATCACGGACAGGCCGGAGGTCATCACATCATCCACGATCACAATCTTTTCCCCATCCGACAGCGTATGTCCGCAGAGCGTCCGCCCGCGGCTGTCCGCCACACGTCTGTCATAGCAGTAACTGCAGATCCTGCCGTATTTGGTGTACAGGGCCGTGGCCGTCGCCACGGCAAAGGCGATTCCATGGTATGCCAGACCCATCAACACGTCAAACTCCAGATGATTTTCCTGGATACAGTCGGCAAATACCTCTCCGATTCCTGAGAGTTGGGCGTTGGTGGAAAAATTTTCCGTATTGATATACCAGGAGCTGTGCCCGCCGTTTTGCAGGGGCGTCTCCCCGCGGACCAGAATCCCGTTCTTATCCATGTGGCGGATCAGCCGTTCTTTGTTCGTCATCACATCCAGCTTATAGCCAAACAGCTCGTCGATCGTCACCCCAAAATAAGTCGCCAGCGATGGCATCAGCATAATATCCGGCTGCGCAGTTCCGTTCTCCCATTTGGATACCGCCTGATAAGTCAGATTGAGCGCCCCTGCCAGGTCCTCCTGTGTCACGCCCTTTGCCCTGCGCAATTGTCTGATTGTCTGTCCAATCGTGTACATTCCAAACCTCCTGTTGAGTTGGCCCTTTGCCCGGCACATGGATCCGATGCAGATGCACCGGGCAGGAAGCCGTCGTTATCAGTTTCGTTTCAGCGCGCGTTCAGTTTACCGGTATATGTTCATGATAAACGGAAAAACGGGCGGATGCAAGCGCGCAGACTTCGTGTTTTTCTCAACCGGAGGTTGTATGGATGAGGCTGTCCGATTCTTCACTGGCCATTTGGGAAAAATGTGTTATACTGTTTTTTAATACATTTTGAAAGGCGGAGCGTTATGCCCGCGGCGGGTATGAGGTTATTGTGGATGGCGTAGCCGGCCTTTGGCTGCTGGAGCCATGGCAGGAGGGATAAAGATGTGGACATGTCCGAAGTGCGGGCGCACTTTTAAAAGGCAGGAGCAGAGCCATTACTGCGGGAAAGCACCGGAGACGGTGGATGAATATATTGCGGCACAGCCGGAAGAGGTGCGGGGATATCTGGAAGAAATAAGGAAAGCGCTCTGCGCGGCGCTGCCGGAAGCGCAGGAGCGGATTTCATGGAGTATGCCGACTTATTGGAAGAAGCATAATATTATCCAGTTTGCCGGTTTTAAAAACCATGTGGGCCTGTATCCGGGGCCGGAGGCTGTCCGGGAATTTTCCGAACGTCTGAAAGGCTGCAAGACCAGCAAGGGGACGATACAGCTTCCATACAGCAGTCCGGTTCCGGCGGAGCTGATCTTTGATATTGCCAGGTGGTGTTATGAGACGGGGAACCATCCGTAAGATTGGAAAGTATTTGAAGGGTGCAGAGAATGAATCAGGAAGTGCTTTATTTTTTTGACAGGAAGCCGGAGGCGCTGCCTTTGTATGAGGCTTTTGAGGAAAAGGTTTTTTCAGAGGTGGACGGCGTGAAGGTCAAAGTGCAGAAAACGCAGATTTCTTTTTCCAACAGGCATAATTTTGCTTTTGTTTCTTTCCTTCCGGTGCGGAAAGGGAAGGAGCGGCCGGCGGTTTATATTGTGGTGACTTTCGGGCTGGGTTATCGTCTGGAGTCCCCGCGTATCGATGCGGTGGTGGAGCCGTACCCCGGACGTTTTACCCACCATGTCCTGGTCTCCGGGACAGGGGAGGTCGATGATGAGCTGATGGGGTGGGTGAAGGAGGCGGCTGTCTTTTCGGCCGGCAAACGCTGAATTGAGCGGTTGCTTTTCGGGTACAGCCAGCCGCAGCTGGAGGGGATGTCGGAAAGGTGGGTGCCTTATGGGGACTTTTTCCGGGGCGCCCCGGAACCCAATGAAAACAGGCGGCTGATCAAAGGCATGGTCTGTGGCGTCAGGGGGGAAGAGATTGAAGAGCCTCTGATTCTTTTACGCCGATGACAATATATCCGCCGCCCCGGTTGTCAATATCATTTGCAAAAGCGCAGATTGTTTTCAGGGAAGCTTCTGCATCCCCATAAACAACAAGGCAGGGAGGACATGTATGGACATTCGCGTAGAGCCTATATTATACGAGCAGAAATCTGTTTTTATTCAGATGCTGGAATTGTTTAATTATGATTTTTCAGAGTTTTCCAACGATGACCTAAACGAATATGGATATTTTGGATATGGGCATATTGATGATTATTGGAATGAAGAAGGCAGACACCCTTTTTTTATCAGGGTAAATGGAAAACTTGCGGGACTGGTTTTAGTACGTTCTTGTTGTGAACATAATAATCTGCCAAGCCCTTATAACATAGCCGAATTTTTTGTAATGAAAAAGTACAGACAAAAAGGAGTTGGCAGGGTAGCCGCTATGAAGATTTTTGATATGTTTCATGGTGGGTGGGAAATATCCCAATGGATGAACAATTTAGCCGCCCAAAACTTTTGGGGCAAGGTTATTGCAGAGTATACAAACGGGAAATATGATACATTTACCGCAACGCAGGAAAATGAAACAGGATTTACGTTTGATAATTCACTGCGTATATAAAACAAATCTATGCGTTCTATTTTATTGTAAAGGAGCAGGGTTCTTATTGGGGACTTTCATCTTTTGGGTGAAAGTCCCCTTGAAGCTTGCTTGTTTGCGGGAGAATAATCTTTTTTATTCCGGTTTCCCGACAAGTCTGCTGACCCCGTCCCATATCTGTCTCTGATTTTTCCCGGCGATGAAGTAATAATCCATCATGGCCTCGTTCTCCGTGTAAAGGTACGACCCGTAGGCGGGAAGATCACAGCAGATGGCAGGGTGGGCGGTGGCCATAAGGATCCCGTAGCCCTGATCGGAGAGAAGGAGCGGGAAGGATGCCCTTCGGGGATCATGGGAGATATAGCGGGCTGTGCTCCGCAGGGGAATGCTTTCCCCGCTGTTGCCTCCCATCCCAAAGAGGTTTTCACTTTTTTGCCAGCGCAGAAAAAGCCACATCCTGTTTTTTCCGGCGCTCAGCTCCTCGATCTGACGACACTCCTTTTCCCGCTCCGCCAGCAGAAGCTCCTTATCCCGGGTGAAGTAGCCGATGGCTCCGGTGGATTTGCTCACCCGAAGGCTGAGCTCGTCGGTGAGCAAATCCACAAAGCTTCCGCCGGGGCCGCCCGGTTCCCGGTACATCCAGCTCCGGTCCGTGCCCTCCAGGACAATCCCGGCGTGAATCCCTGTGGGAAGCTCCTGGCCTCTGGTAAAGCTGACGCGGATGATGGAGGCAGTGACAGGGCTTAAGCGGAGCAGGCCATAGCGGCTCTGGACGAAAAGCCCCTCTGCGGTTTTGGTCACCCATCTGGCGGAGAGATCGATTCTGGGATGCCCGGAGGGACGCAGTTGCTGCGTGGGCGGCATGTCCCCGAAGGAAAATTCCAGGGGAGACTTATCTGCGGAGGAAGATTTATCTCCGAAGGAAGATATATCCCCGAAGGAAGATATATCCCTGGAAGAGGATTTGGTTCCAAAAGGGGATTTGTCCCCGGAAGAGAATTCGGCTCCGCCTGCATCTTTTATCCCTGCCGGATTCCGGTTCTGTTGTCCTGCCAGGTAAGCCGGTGGTCTGGAGAGATTTCCGGATCTCTCAAAGGAAGAAACCCGCACCTGCTTAAGAGGCGCTTTTTGGATGGGGGTATTAGGGGAAGCGGCGGCCGGGCGTGCTGCCACCGGCTTCCTGCGGGGAGCGACGGGGGCTGCGGTCGGCCGCCGGGCGGGACTGCCGTCCCCTGCGTCAGCGCCGCGGCCTTGCGGGATGGAAATCCGTCTCCCGGGAGCGGTGGAGGTACGGTCAGAGCCGGCGGGCTGTTTGGGAGCGGGCTCCGTTGTCATTGCCTCTGCGAAAGCCGCGTGTTCCGGCGATATTCTCTCAGGAACCGGATCCGCGATCAGCCCTGTCAGGCCCTGAGAGTGAAGTACGCACAGCTCGTGCAGGGCCCGGGTGGCGGCCACGTACAAAAGCTTTGCGTGTCCGTCGTCCACGGGATAGTCCTCTCTTGTGGGATTTAAGATCAGCACCGCGTCGAATTCCAGCCCTTTTGTGTATTCCACCGGAAGTACCATGATCCCGCTTCCAAAGACCGCCTTTTCCAGGTCGCTCTCCATCACTTCGATATATTTGCCCAGTTCCCTCGCCGCCGCGTCGGCGCTCTCTCGGCTGCGGCAGACCAGGGCGATGGTGTCCAGCCCTTTTTCCTGCCAGCCCTTCAGGATTTCGGCGGCTTTCTGATAAAGCGGCTCTCCCTGCTCTGTCTCAAGGAGCAAAACCGGTTCTCCGTGGCGGATGATAGGCTCCACGGGGTAGCTGGAAAACTGACCGTGATGGAGGATGTCGGTGGCAAACTCTGAAATCTCCACCGTGTTCCGGTAGCTCTTTTTCAGGACGCCGAAGCTGGCCATCTCATCCGGAAGGATGAGCGCCTCCTTCAGCTCCTCCCAGTCGTTTAGGCCGTAGCCGAAGTGGATATTCTGGGATACGTCGCCCATGATGGTATAGGTACAGTCCTTAATGCAGAACTTCAGTACGCTGTAGGCCATCATGCCGAAGTCCTGGGCCTCGTCGATAACAACATGATGGGCCTCGCTGATCACCTCGGTTTCCTTTACCCTTTTGTACAGATAAGCCAGGGCGGCCAGGTCGTAGACGTCAAATTCCGTCTCGGGTATTTCCAGCGGGTATCCCTTTACCTGTTGTTTGATGAGAAAATCCTCATAGAGCCGGAAGATGGACTGCTTCCAGACCTTTCCCCCGAAATGATTCCGGTATGCCTTCAGGATGGTTTTGCGCCGAAGCTCGGAGTAGGTGACCTCCTTTCCGGTAAATTCATCCCGGATTTTGATCAGCAGTCTCTCGTTGAGCATATTGATCTTGCTCTGGATGGATACGGCGGGATTTTGCAGCACATAATCCCGGATGTCAGTCTCGGAGACCAGCTCCTTTACCTCCCCCGGGCGGGGCGGTTTGCGGGTGCGCCGGTCGACGACGATGGTCTGGCCGCCCACGATTTCCTCCGTAAACTCCCGCAGATCCAGCAGCACGGAGTCGGTGGGGATGGTCTGGTATTCCAGCTTCCGGCAGTAGCTCTCCAGATCCCGGAACCAGCTCAGCGTCCCCTTTGCGGCGCTGGCGGGATCCATCCGGTCGCCGTTTATGATCTGATATTTCTTCTCGTCCCAGTCCTCATAGAGAAGCCGGACGAAAAGCTGCTCCATGGTCATCTGCCGGATTCCGTACACATCCAGATCCGGCAGAACCCCGGTAATATAGTTGAGCAGGATGCGGTTACTGCCCACAATATAAAAGTCGTCCGGCTTAAAGCGTTCCTGATAGTTGTAGAGAATGTAGGAGATCCGGTGCATGGCCACGGTGGTTTTGCCGGAGCCCGCAACGCCCTGCACGATGACGTTGTGGTAGGGGGATTTGCGGATGATCTCGTTCTGCTCCTTCTGGATAGTGGCGATGATTTCTCCCAGTACGGCCTGTTTGTTTCTGGCCAGGTATTTGGTGAGAAGCTCGTCGTTGGCCACCACCTCCGTGTCGTAGAAATCAAGGAGAGCGCCGTTTTCGATCTCATAGGTTCTCTTGAGTTTTAAGTCGATCTCCACCTGGCCGCCGTCCGGCGAAGGGTAGCTGCATCGTCCCAGCCCGTTTTCGTAGTAGGCGTTCGCCGCCGGAGCCCTCCAGTCGATGACCATCTGGTGGGTGGTGTCCCTGGCAATGCCGCCCTTTCCGATATAAAGGGATTCCTCCCTGGAAAGGGCCTCATCCCGGAAGTCGATTCGGCCGAAATAGGGCTTGCTCAGCGCCTTTTCATTTCGGATCAGGGCGCGTTTCATATGGTCGTGGAGAGTGATGGTGTTGTTCAGGATAATATAGACCTCTGCGTCGTTATCGTGGTAATGATCCAGCATCTCGTCGATATCCGCCTTCATTTTGGAAACCTCTCTGCCATAGCTTTCCACATTGCTGCGGACGACGGCGAGGGTTTCTTCAAGATGCGCTTCCTCCTCCCGGCGGGACGGGGAGGAATGCGAGTCCTCCGGTTCTAAGGCCCCGGGAGCGGCTTTGTCCGGCATAAGAATATCTGGCGAAGCCTGGCATCCCCTGTTTGGTTTCATGGGCGTATCATCTCCTTTCCCTGGCGTATCTGTGAAAAGTAATGTTGTGTTCCTTTATTGTAAAAGAAAATAAAAAAAATACTAGACTTTATTTTTGGAATGTGGTAAGCTAGATAATGAAGTGTGGATAAAATCCGCACTTTTTTTATGCGCAGGCCCGCACAGAGGAATATGCCGCTAAAGCGGCGTGTGAGCCGCGCGCGAGCAGAGGGAAAATCTCCTCTGCCCGGTCGCACAGGTGAATCCGGAAACGGAGGCAGAGAACTTCAATGATATATAATTGTCTGATTATCGACGACGAGAAGCTGCTGGCGGACAGTACGGCGGAATATTTCAATCTGTTTGGGGTATCCACGGCGGTGGTTTACAGCGCGGGAGAGTGCCGCCGGTTCCTTGAGGAAAATACCGCGGAGCTTTTTCTTCTGGATATCAATCTTGGAGACGGAAGCGGCTTTGAGCTGTGTCAGGAGATACGCCGCAGGACGGATATTCCCATCCTGTTTATCTCTGCCCGCACAAGCGACGACGATAAGATCGTTGCGCTGAATATCGGGGGAGACGACTATATCCAGAAGCCCTGCTCGCTCAGCGTACTGCTGGCCAAGGTCAGGGTAGTGCTCAGACGCTACGGGCACAGGCCGGATCAGAATCAGGAGGGATATTCGGACGGCAGGCTCCGGGTGGATTTTGACGCCCGGGAGGTACGGGTGATGGGAAAACCGGTCAGGCTCACCGCTCTGGAGTTTAAGCTTCTTTCCTATCTGATCCGAAACAAAAACAGAGTTGTCCCCAAGCAGGAGCTGTTTGAACGGATCTGGGAGGACAAATTCACCGGCGACGGGACGTTGAACGTACATATCCGCAAAATCCGCGAGGCCATCGAGCGGGATCCGGGCAGTCCCGGGTATATTCTCACCGTCTGGGGGGAGGGGTACCGGTTCTGTCCCGAGGGAGTGTCAAAATGAGGAAAACTCTTTTTATAATTGTCATGCTGCTCTCCTTTGGGGCGGAGCTGGCGGCCCTGTGTGTTTTCGGCATGCGGGACATGGATCTTCTCCAGGATGCGGTGGCAGTGAACGAGGTGGCGCAGTCGGTGCGCAGGGACCGGGACGGGCTGGAAAATCACCGCAATGAGACGGATCTGGATTACGTGGTGGTGGACGGGGAAGGAGCCGTGCTCTTTAAGACCAGGGAGGGCCTGAGCGAAAGCGTCAACGAGGCAATCATCCACAGGGACACCATTCTGGATCTGGAGCCCGGTGACGCCGCCGCAGGCAAAATCCTCCTTTATAACCGGAGCGCTGAAGTCCTGCAGAGACAAAAGCAGAATACGGTAATCATTTTTGCCTGCGCTGTGCTGGTTCAGTTTGGCGTCTGCGTCCTGTACGGCGTCTGGATCAACCGCGCCATTGTAAGGCCCTTCCGGGAACTGAAGGACTTTGCCCGACGGGTAGCAGGGGGCAATCTGGATATTCCTCTTAAGATGGACAGAGCGAATCTTTTCGGCGCGTTTACGGAGAGCTTTGACATCATGCGCACGGAGCTGAAACGGGCCCGGCAGGAGCAGGCCCGTGCGGTGGCCGCGAAAAAGGAGCTTGTGGCCAAGCTTTCCCACGATATCAAGACCCCTGTGGCAAGCATTAAGGCGGCCTCGGAGGTAGGGGCTGCCCTCACGGACAGCGAAAGGCTCCGGGACAATTATACTCAGATCATCCACAAGGCCGACCAGATCAATACGCTGATCACCAATCTTTTTACGGCAACGCTGGAGGAACTGCAGGTGCTCACCGTGACCCCTGCGGAGATGGAGAGCGGGGAGCTGAAAGAGCTGCTGGAAAACGCCGATTATCTTCACCGCGCGGCGATCCCGCCTGTTCCCGCCTGCCTGCTGTGGGCGGACAGACTGCGCCTGCAGCAGGTCTTCGACAATCTTTTTGCCAATTCCTACAAATACGCCGACTCGGATATCGATGTGACCACAGGGGAGGAGGACGGGGGACTCTGGATCTGTGTTGAGGACTGCGGCCATGGCGTCAGCGAACAGGAAATTCCCCTTCTGAAAGAAAAATTCAGGCGCGGCAGCAATGCCGCCGGGCTGGAGGGCGCAGGGCTGGGGCTCTATCTCTCGGACTATTTTATGCGGGAGATGGGCGGAGCGCTGGAGGTGCAGAACGGGGAAAAGGGGCTTCGGGTGACGGTGAAAATTCCGCTCAGCGCCTGAGAATCGGATGGCGCCGGACGCGGCACACCGCGCAGGAATTTTCGGCGTATCTTTATTCCTTCTGGATTGATATTGTTCCTGAAACGAGGCATAATGTTCTGGAAAGCGAGGGTTACTATTTATGTATATGACAGTAAAACAGGCTGCAGAGAAATGGGGGATTTCTGACAGGCGTGTGCGCATATTATGCGCAGAAGGCAAAGTCCTGGGCGTCACCCGTGAAGGACGCTGCTGGATGATTCCTGCAGATGCAGGAAAACCGGAGGATGGACGGTTTAAAGCAACGGAACGTTTACTGACAGCGATCGACAGGAAGAAAAGAGAACTGGATACCAGACGCCCGCTGACGGAGGGGGAACTGGAACGCCTGACAGAGGAATTTGTTATTGAGTATACCTATAATTCCAATGCGATTGAAGGAAATACCCTGACCCTGCGTGAGATGGATATCGTTTTGCGTGGTCTGACGATTGACAGGAAACCGTTAAAAGACCATATGGAGGCAGTTGGACATAAAGAGGCATTTGATTTTGTGAGGGATCTGGTAAAAGATCAGATGCCCTTATCGGAGCGGATCATCAAACAGGTTCATTATCTTGTGCTGGCGGATAAACGGCAGGACCGGGGTGTATACAGAAGAGTTCCGGTCAGAATTATGGGAGCAAAGCATGAGCCGGTTCAGCCGTATCTGATTCAGCCTAGGATGGAACAATTGCTGGAGGATTATAAAAACAGTACGGAGCATATCATTCCCCGGCTTGCACGGTTTCATATTGAATTCGAGGGAATCCATCCTTTTATTGACGGAAATGTAACACAGAGACACTTGCAGAAAGCGACGTAACAGCGGCAAACTGCTTTGTATTTAAAATTGAATAGTAAATATGCCAAAGGACATTTCATCTTTTGTTTAGATGGATGCCCTTTTTTGCACTTACTTTTAAGAGTATGGCATATTGTATGTCATACGGATGCATGACTCCCAATATGCCAGAAACCTTGCAACCACAGGCTTTTTCGAGCGTTTTACTCGTTACAGAGTGCTTGTTCGTATAACGTATTTCTTGCTAATTCTGTATCGTCCTATTAGCCAATCCAATTATACATGCAAGATGCAAATACAGTTTTTTGTGACTTATTGTATGTTGACTTATTGTATTCACTCGGTTATGCTAAAAAAGGGTGAATTTATCGTGGATGTAATTAAGGTATTTTCAAAAAATGTAAAAGCATATCGTATGCAATTAGGTCTTTCTCAAGAACATTTCGCAGAAAAAGCAGGATTGCATAGGACATATATTAGTGCAATAGAATGTGGAAAACGAAGTATCTCTTTAGACAATATACAAAAAATTGCTGACGCATTACAGATAGACACGTATTTACTTTTTATTGATCAAGAAAATTTTAATCAAAAGGGAGGTGAGGTTTAGTGCCTTCTACCGCAATAGATTTATTCTGTGGAATTGGTGGCTTAACAAAAGGATTATCTCTGTCGGGTATAACTGTGCAAGCTGGTATAGATATTGATGATTCTTGTCGATTTGCTTATGAAAAGAATAATAATGCGCAATTCATAAATTGTGATATTACTTCTTTACAGGGAGAACAATTAGAGGCATTATATCCTGATAACGCTACCCGAATACTTGTCGGATGTGCACCATGCCAACCATTTTCTAAATATACTAATCGATATCGAAAAGATGGACCAACTGATGATAAGTGGAAATTATTATATTCTTTTGCAAGGTTAGTTCAAGAGGTACACCCTGAAATAATTTCTATGGAGAATGTACCAGAATTAGAGAGCGAAAAAGTCTTTGCCGATTTTGTATCTACTCTGAAAAAATTGAATTATTATGTTGACTGGAAAATTGTATATTGTCCGGAATACGGCGTTCCTCAAAATCGAAAAAGACTGGTTTTATTGGCTTCTCACTTGGGAGAAATAAAATTAATTCCTCCGCTGTATGATTCCGAACATTATCCAACAGTACGTCAGGCTATAGGAAATTTGTCTGCATTAAAAGATGGAGAACAGGATGCCAATGATTTGCTTCATCGTGCTTGTCGGCTTTCATCCACTAACTTGAAAAGAATAAGACAATCTACTCCCGGAGGTACATGGCGCGATTGGGATGAAGAGCTACAATTAGAATGTCATAAAAAAGAAAGTGGAAAAACATATCCTTCTGTATATGGGAGGATGTCCTGGGATGAACCTTCTCCCACTATAACAACACAGTTTTATGGATACGGAAATGGACGGTTTGGGCATCCTGAGCAAGATAGAGCTTTGTCATTAAGAGAGGGCGCTATTTTGCAATCGTTTCCTCCGGATTATGTTTTTATTGACAGTGATCATCCATCGAACCGACGCGAAATAGGAATACATATAGGAAATGCCGTTCCTGTTGAATTAGGGCGAGCTATAGGGATCAGCATTCAACAACATTTACAGGAGGTAGAGGAAAATGCCGCGAATTAAAAAAGAACATATTATTTCTACGGATGAAAAACAGGCTGCTGATCTACAAATCAAAGAAATGCAGAAACAAATTGATTATGACACAAAAGATTTTACCATAGAACTTTTGATTGCAAAATTTAAAAAGAAAGACTTTTTTATCCCGCCATATCAAAGAAATTTTGTCTGGCAACCTAAAAATAAAACTCTTTTTTTGGAGTCAATTTTTCTGGGCTTACCAATTCCGTTTATGTTTTTTGCAGATTGTGATAATGGTAAACAAGAGGTAATTGATGGTGCTCAACGTATGCAGACTCTTGTTGAATTTCACAATAATAAACTGCAGCTTAGCGGCTTAAAAAAATTAACAAAGCTTAATGGATTTTATTTTAAAGACCTTTCTGATGCTCAACAACGTAAATTTCTGAATAAAACCTTAAGGATTATTGTTTTAGAGGAGGATACACCTACTGTAGCCAGACAGGATCTCTTCTATCGAATTAATACAACTGGAATGAAAGCTAATGATTCAGAAGTACGGCGTGGCTCTTATCCTGGCCCATTTACTGACTTTATTGAAAAATGTTCTAAAGATGAAACATTTGTTGCGCTCTGCCCTATGAGTGAAGATAGAGTTAAGAGACATGAACGATTTGAATTTGTTCTCCGTTTTTTTGCCTATTTAAATAACTATGAAAACTTTGGACACACCGTTAATGAATTTTTAGACGAGTATCTCATTAATAATCTGGTAGATTTTGATGAATATACTTTTTATGCTGATTTTCAAGGCATGGTTTCTTTTGTAAAAGAAAACTTTCCTTTTGGCTTTGCTAAGACTGAAAAAGCGAAAGCAACTCCTCGTGTTCGTTTTGAAGCAATTTCTGTTGGCGTTGCATTAGCATTAAGAGAAAAACCAGATTTAAGAATAAGCAATGTTGACTGGCTTGATTCTGATGAATTTAAAGAATACACGACCTCAGATGCCAGCAATAATGAAGGAAAATTGAAATTGCGTGTTGAATATGTGAGAGATCAACTATTAAAAGGATAAAACTATGCAAAACACACTAAGCATTTTTGCTGAAAGAAAGCAAGAGATTGAATTTTATTTTTCTGTTATGGTCGAAATTGATAATGGGAATCCTAATATACAGACCGTTGACAATACACGCTTCTATAAGATTATGAAATCTAATTTTTTGCTAATGTTATATAATTTGGTCGAGGCATGTATCGTTAGTGGAATGATGGAAATTTACGAAGATTTGAAAAACAATAATTGTTCTTATAATCAAGTAATCCGTGAGATTCAAGATATTTGGTCGAAATATAAAATAAACGAAATATATGGAGCTGCCACAGAACGAGTTGCCTACGAAAATCGCGTTCAAGAAATTATTCGGGATATTACGACTAATGCACCGATTATTCTTTCAAAAGACGCTTTGGGAATTAGCGGTAATCTAAATGCAAAAAAAATTAAAGACATTTGCGATAAACATAGAATACGCTATCGTCTAGCAACTCCGGGAGAATCTTTAGAACGAGTTAAAAGGGAGCGGAATAGCTTGGCACATGGAGATGTTTCTTTTAGCGATTGTGCAAGGGATTTAACCATTAGTGATTTAGAAAACATTAAAGATGAAGTAATGCTGTTTTTGACGGGGATCTTGGACGGAATGAAAAATTATTATGACCAAAAGCTATACAAACTTCCAACAACTTAATAATAAATTTTTTCAAAGTGGGTATTCAAAGGTGTTTAATATTGAATACCTATTTTCATATAGAAATGAGATTCATGTGGAATTAAACAGACTGGAAAGACGGCTATTGTTTCAGGTTGGGGTGACTATTAATCGTAAAGGTCAAATTTCTCGCCCTACGATAAATTAAACGCCGCTTAGTCGCGACG
>CANOVJ010000070.1 GCA_947570615.1 uncultured Lachnospiraceae bacterium | reverse complement strand
ACGGGAAGGCCTGTCAGAAGGCTTACAGAAGGGCCGCGAAGACAAGCTGACCGAGTTGATACAGAAAAAGCTCGCCCGTGGGAAAAGCCTGGAGGTAATCGCGCAGGAGCTGGAGGAGGATGTGGAGACCATCCGCAGTCTGACCGGAAGTCTGTGATATGTATGGGGAGAGGCCGGAGGCGATCAGAAAAAAGTTGACAGCCCCTCCCCGGAATGCTAAGCTGATAAAGAAAAGGCGATCCTGGACGGACGGAAGAATCCGACGGATACAGAGCATCGCCGGGTATTCATAGGTAGGCAGGCGGCTATGATGGAATTGGCAGACATGTAAGATTTAGGTTCTTATGTCGCAAGACGTGTGGGTTCAAGTCCCACTGGCCGCAGCAGGCTGTGATGATCCGAAGTCGGTTCCCGTGAGGGAAGGCTTCGGATTTTATTAACATAAGGATCATTCGCGGAACGGGCAGTCCGTCAGGAAAGGAGCGCACCGCATGAAAATTGACCGCCTGATCGGCATCATCACGACGCTTCAGCAGAGGGGGAACGTCACGGCTCCTTATCTCGCAGAAAAATTCGAGGTGTCCAGACGCACCATCAACCGGGATATTGAGGAGATTTGCAGAGCCGGCATCCCCATCGTCTCCCGGCAGGGGATTGGCGGCGGGTTTTCCATTATGGAGGGATTTTCCCTGGATACTGCGGTGTTCACAGGGCAGGAGCTGGCGGCCATTTTTACCGGGCTTAAGGGTCTGGACAGTGTTTCCGGAAAGCCCATTGCCGGGAGGCTGGCCGGAAAGCTGGGCGGGCATATGCAGGAGGGGCTGACGGAGGAGGTAACCATCGATCTGGCCTCTTTTTACAGGGACGATCTGGCGGAGAAGATTGAGACCATCAGGGAGGCCGTCGCACGAAGGCTCTGCATAGCGTTTCATTATTACTATGAAAAGGGCGAGGCGGACAAATATATCGAGCCGTATCTGGTTCTTTACAAATGGTCGGACTGGTATGTGTTCGGGTTTTGCAGGCAGCGGGAGGATTTCCGGATGTATAAGCTGCGCCGCCTCTGGGAGCTGAAGGTGACAGAGCAGGCTTATACTGTCCGGGAGATACCGCAGGAGAAAACGAATTTCGGTTCTCATATGAGGGATGATTTTCAGACGGAGGCGGTCTATGAGCCATGTGTAAAGTACAGGCTGGTGGAGGAGTACGGGCCTTCCTCCTTTGAGGAGGGGGAGGATGGAAGGCTGTACGCCCGGTGGGGATTTTCCGGCGAGGAGGAGGCCCTGCGCTGGTTTTTGGGATTCGGGGATAAGGTCAGGGTGATTTGGCCTCCCAGGCTGGTGGAGCGGATGCGGGAACAGGTCCGGTCGACGGCAAAAAAGTATGGACTATGACGGGAAGGGGACGGATATGACGGAAAACAGAGAATGTAACTGTGAAGTATGCGAAAGGATCGCACTGATAAGGCAGGGCAAAAACCCGTATTTTGTCAGAGAGCTGGAAACAGGATATGTGGTTCTGGGAGATTACCAGAGATTTAAAGGGTATACCCTGTTTTTGTGTAAGGAGCACGCCACGGAGATCCATTTTCTGGAGAAGGATTTTCGCAGGAAATTTCTGGAGGAAATGTCTCTTGCGGCGGAGGCGGTTTACAATGCGTTCCGGCCCGATAAACTGAATTATGAGCTGTTGGGGACGGGAAACGCAGTGCATATGCACTGGCATCTCTTCCCCAGAAGGGACGGCGATACGCCACAGACCGGGCCTGTCTGGCGGCTGGAGCACGGGCAGATGAATCACGAAAAATACCTGCCCGGGCAAAAGGAGCTGGAGGAACTGAAAAGAAAGCTGAACGGGGAGCTGTCCAGAGTGTTATGAAAAAGAGCGATGAAAAGGGGGAAATGATAATGGGAAAAACAGACAAATCGGCAATGCCGTTTGATAATCACGACAGCCGTATAAAGTATTATGAGCTGCTGCTGGAACGTGATCTGGAGGGGATCCCCGTCTTTCCCCTTCCGGAAGGGTATCGGTTCGTTTTTTACAGAGAGGGAGAGCGCGATCACTGGATCGATATCGAGCGGTCCGCCAGGGAATTTACGGATTATGAGGAGGGGCTGAAGGCGTGGAACAGATACTATGGAGGCCATGAGAGCGAGCTTACGGGACGGATGGTTTTCGTGGAGAATGCGCAGGGGGAGAAGGTGGCCACGGCCACGGCGTATTATGATGTGACCGGGCGTGATCAGTCCGGGGACGGATGGCTGCACTGGGTGGCTGTGCGCAGGCAGTATCAGGGAAGAGGGCTGTCGAAGCCTCTGATTTCCCATGTGTTTGCGCTTATGCGAAGGCTGGGCTATACTCATGCCAAAATTCCCACGCAGACCACCACGTGGGTGGCCTGTAAGATTTATCTGGATTTCGGGTTCACCCCCTTACCGGAGAATGCCCTGAACAGCCGGGACGGGTGGCGGATCGTGAAGGCGCTCACAGATCACAGGGCGCTGGATTCTTTTGACGCGGCCTGCGCCGCTGAAATTGTGGGAGGAGAACAGGATGCTGAGCGATAGAGGTTTTGATTTGTGGGCGGATGGATACGACAGGAGCGTGGGGCTCTCGGATGAGGACGGCACATACCCGTTTGCCGGATACAGACAGATTCTGAATGAGATTTACAACAGAGTTCTGATGGGAAAGAGAAAAACGGTGCTGGACATCGGCTTTGGAACGGGAACACTTACGGCCAGACTCTACGGACAGGGGTGCAGTGTGTGGGGACAGGACTTCTCGGAAAGAATGATTGAACTGGCCAAAAAGAAAATGTCCGGGGCGAGGCTTTATCAGGGAGATTTTTCAAAAGGACTTGTGGAAGAATTAAGGCAGAATAAGTATGATGCGATTATTGCCACTTATTCCCTGCATCACCTGACGGACAGCTGTAAAGTCAGCTTTCTGAAAGAGCTTCTGCCATTGCTCGACGAGGGGGGCCGGATATTCATCGGGGATGTGGCCTTTGAGACCCGGGCGGAGCTGGAGAGAAGCAGGGAGTTGATCGGCGGGGAATGGGATGAGGAGGAAATTTATTTTGTGGCTGATGAGATGAAAAAGGAGTTCCCGCAGATGAGGTTTGAGAGGTTTTCATTTTGTTCGGGGCTGTTTACGCTGAAGAAACAACGGATGCCAGGCTCCGCCAGATCTTCTTATGTTGAACATTGATGGATGACGCGGCCGGTTTGAGCGGATGGAAGAATCCGGAATCAGGGAGGATGGAATCAGAATGTATAAGGTGATTCTTGTCGACGACGAGATATGGGTAATAAGGGGACTGCTCAAAACGGTTCCGTGGAAGGAGCTGGGATATGAGGTAATCTATCACACCACGGACAGTGAGAAGGCCAGAGAGAATATCGAACGCCTTCATCCCGACGTGGTGATCACGGATATCAGGATGGCCTCCTTAAGCGGAATTGATCTTTTAGAGCTCTTTTCCGGGGCGGAGGAGAGACCGGAATTTATTCTGATCAGCGCCTACGAGGAATTTGCCTATGCCCACAGAGCGCTTAAGCTGGGAGCCTTTGATTATCTGATCAAGCCTCTGAAAAAATCGGAGGCGGTTCATGTGCTTGAGCGGCTCGGCAGGGTTCTGGAAGAAAAAAGGGACGGCTGGCGAAGCGATATGGAAAGGAAAATTCTGAATCAGCATGAGGAAATCAGTGCGGCGGAGCTGTTTGAGGCTGCAGGACTGAAAGGGGAAGGGACATATTTCAGAACCCTGTGCGGCGCCAGAAGCTTTTTTGATTTTCACATTCTCATGAAGATTTTTGATACCAGGCTGGAAGGAAACAGGGTGGTTCTGGAGGATCGCTGGTTTATTTATGTTATCTGGGACATCCCTGAGGGAAAAGAGTTTTCCGTATTACATGCCGTGAAGGAGGAGGCGGCGGAGAATATGGTGTTTCTGGGAGACGGAGGCAGGATGCGGGAAAGCGAAATGGTATATACCGGCATTTGTCAGGCCCGCTGTGCGGCGCTGCAGTTTCTGATAGAGACAACGGATGTACTCAACTGTTACAGGCAGGATCATCGACTGTCCAAGAAGGACGATCTTTATCGTATTCTGAGAGAAGCCTTCGGGGAGGGAGCGTGGGATATGATTTTGCATCTGGTCCAGGGCCTTCCTGAGTTTATACGGAAGAATCACTATACCATTCAGGACCTGATTGGAGTCGGAAACTATATCTGCATCAATCTGACCGGTCAGGAGGACGCTTTCCAGAGGCTGGGCATCGAATCGGTGCCCGGCTTTCTGGAGAAATATCGGAATGTGGAGGACTATATCAGCGATCTGAAAAGGATGATAGAACAATCCTGCCCGGAGAAGGCTCTCGAGACGGTAAGTGTGGAGGAGATCATCCGGTATGTGGATAATCACTATATGGAAAAAATACTCGTGACGGATATCGCGCAGCATTTTCATATGGATTTAAATTACCTTGGCCGGCTGTTCAGGAAAAAGACAGGCGGGAATCTGAAGGATTATCTGACACAGAAACGACTGGAAAGGGCCAGATATCTGCTGGATCATACGGGGCTTAAGATTTATGAAATATCGGAAGCGTCGGGCTATCCGGACTATTTTTACTTTACCAGGGTGTTCAGGCGCATGACAGGCCTGACGCCTTCGCAGTGGCGGGAGGAAAGAGGGAACGCGGGGGCATCCTCTCCGGAGGAGCCGCAGGGATGAAAAGGGCATGGTTATTAATATGAAAAGACCGGAAACGAATTCCCTGAAATTTCAGATCGTATTATTGCTGGTCATTGCCGTGGCGGGAGTTCTGCTCACAGGAGTCTATTCTCTGCAGGCCGTGATCCGCTCAAACAGGGCGGAATACGACGAGTGGTGCGCGGAGGAAATTGCGCGGTTCGAGAACCGTTATATGGAGAAATGCTATAAGGTACAGAGTATTATGCTGGCCTGTGGCTACAATGAAAATATCCAGAGGCTTCTGACAGGGACGGCGGAATCTCCCTATGAAGTCCTGACGCCGGTGTATGATATGGAGCAGAGCATGATCAAACTGATCTATAAATACACCAGGCTGGATGATTCTCTGCTGGACGCCTATATCAGGGGCAGTGATAACAGGCTGTACTCTTACATTGTATATGGAAATGAAGATAATCTGCATCAGTTTATGGAGGAAAGCGGCGGGGCGGAGGCGGAATGCGTTTCGGATATCTTTGAGATGGGGAATTATCGCTGCTTTGCACTCTCAGAGCCTGTCTGGATGCAGGAGGATACCAGGATGGATTATCCGCTCTCCCGCGACCGGCGCATCGGGACGAGTATATTTACTGTAAAGGCAGATTTTATGCAGGAGGAGCTGGATGAAATCAGCCGGGGAGAACAGAATGCCTTTCTCCTGAATGCGGACGGAGAGGTGATGCTGCGGGCGCAGGGGCAGAAGCAGATCGGCGAAAGCCTGATGAAGAAGATCAGGGGATGGCAGATCCGGCGAAACGGAACGGACACCATGCAGGCCGGGGGATATGCCTTTAACGGAAAATGTATCAATGAGGAGGGATGGCGCCTGGTGGTGGCCACGCAGGAGCGGCACAGGGATTTTTATCATATGGGGACGCTTGGGTGGCTTCTGATCTGGCCCGGGCTTCTGGCATGTATTTTTGCGTTCTCCTGGCCGGTTCTGTCCGGTCTGAATCTTTTTGTTCAGAGCATGACGGAGCATATGGAGAGAATCGGGGCGGGGAATTTGCAGGCGGAAATGGCGGTACAGAATAAAAAGGAATTTCGTCAGATTGCGGAAGGCCTGAACACAATGATGAAGCGGATCAATTCCCTTATGGACAGAAATATCAGTCTTTCCACCAGGCTCTACCGGGAGGAGGCGGAGAAGGCGGGCGCCATGCTGCTTGCGCTGCAGAGTCAGATGAACCCCCATTTCCTTTATAATACCTTCGAATGCATCAAAAACATTGCGGTCTGCTATGACGTGAAGGAAATAGAGGAGCTCACCACGGCGCTTTCCGCGATTCTCAGATACAGTCTGAAACAGGAAAATATCGTTCAGGTTGAGCAGGAGCTTTCCTGCATAAGAGAATTTATCACCATCCAGACCATTCGCTTTGAGGATAAATACAGGATTTTGTACGAGGTGGACGAAGCCTGCCTGCATTATCCTGTCCTTCGGCTGGCTTTCCAGCCCCTGGTGGAGAATGCGATGAAGCACGGTCTGGAGAAGAGACAGGAGAACGGGGTGATCGCTGTTCGGGTCTTTGAGGATGAGGCGCGTTTTTATCTGCAGGTGGAGGATAACGGCGTGGGGATGGATGAGGAGACCGTGAGAAGGCTGACGACAGGGGAGCGGGCAAAGTCCGGTTCGGTTGCGATCGGGAATCTGCGGAGCCGTCTGAATCTGTTTTACGGCAGGGGAGCGGGACTTACCATTGAAAGCCACCCGGGAGAGGGAACCTGTATGACGGTATATATTGAGAAAAAGTCCATGGTAATTGAGGAAAAATCCATAGGATAAAAAGAAAAAGCATATTATTTATATAATTCCGGGAGAAAAAAGAAATACTGTATACTCTGCTGATTCTCTATAATAAAGACATCCTTTGAAAGTAAAGAGAAAGTGGAGGTACAGAAAATGAAGAAAAAGTGGATTGCCATTCTGATGGCAGGTGCAATGACTGCATCGCTTCTGTTATCCGGCTGTGGGAGCAGCGGGGGAGGAGGCGCTCAGACGGCGGAAGGATCGCAGACCGGACAGAATCAGGCGCAGGAGAGCGCGCAGGACGGGACAGGCAGCGCTTCGCAGGATACAGGCGCAGAGGAAGCTGACGGGGAAGTGACCAACATAGAGTATACGTTCTGGGGAAATCAGGCGGAGATCGATACGATCATGGGAACGATTGAGGCTTTTAATTCTTCCCATACGGATATTCAGGTAAAGGGAATCGGTATTGACCCCAGCGTTTATCTGCAGAAGCTGAGCGCCTACGCTTCCTCCGGCACGCTTCCGGATATTGTTCAGGTGGCGGTAGACTACGGCGACGAATACACCAAAAAGGGAATGTTCGCACCTCTTGACGAGATGATTGAGGGAGCGGGACTGAAAGAGCTGGTGGGAGAGAACCTGTGGCAGGGGCTTTCCTGGGAGGGATCCATCTATGCGGTACCTCTTCAGGCTTCCGCTCAGCTGTTGGTGGGAAATAAGACTCTCTTTGAGGAGGCGGGCCTTACATTCCCCACCGGTTCCTGGACGGAGGAGGAATTCCGTGAGGCTGCGGTGAAGATGACGGATCCTGAGAAAAAACAGTACGGCGTTATCTTTGCAGGCAATGTTGTGAACTGGGCACGGGCGCTTTATGGAAACGGAGAGACCCATATCTATGACTGGGATGCCAGAACCATGAACGCCACGGGCAATGAGGCCTTAAAACACATATGGGATCTGTGGATTAACGATCTGATGCTGACGCAGAAGGCGGCTCCGGCGGTTCTCAATTCCAAGGACATTGGGGGCGGCTTTGAGACGGGGAAATATGGAATGTCTCTGATCGGTTACTGGGATATTGCCGAAATCCACAAGGTGGTGCAGGATTCCTTTGAATGGGATCTGATTCCGCTTCCGGTAAATGAGCAATACGGCCAGTGGAGAACACAGATGTATGCCAACGCGCTGTCCATTTCGGCGACCAGCGACAAGAAGGAAGCCGCGTTTGAGTATATCAGATGGACCCTTGAAAACAGGGATATTCAGACCAGCTCCGTTTCCCTGCCCGTCAATAAGAATATTTCCGAGGATCCCGCATTCCTGGAGGAATTTGCGGAAGGGGCCAAACATTATAACAAGCAGCTTGCGCTGGACGCCCTTGCGAACAGCGTTGCCTGGAGAAATACCGGCGTGATCGCCGAGATCAACAACAACGTGATCCAGACGGAGATCGAGAGACTGATCTTAAAGCCGGATTCCACCGATCTTGATACAGTGCTTGAAAATATGCAGACGGAAGGACAAAAGCTTTTTGACGCTGAAAAATAATCAGAGAAAGCAGGAGGGAGAGATGGGGCGTTTCCATCTCTCCCGTTGCGTTGGCAATGCTTTAAGGAGGAGAGAAGGATATATGAATGGTAAGAAAAGAAATGAGGGGACGGAAGGCGTCCTGATGCGGAAGGAGCGGAGATACTTCTATCTGTTTATCTCGCCATGGCTTGCGGGCTTTTTTCTGCTGACCATAGGGCCCATGCTCTATTCCTTTTACGGAGCGCTGTGCGACTGGGACGGGATGTCTGCGCCGCATTTTCTCGGGCTGGATAACTATATCAGGACCATCGGGAGCAATCAGGATTTCAGAAGGGCGCTGGTCAATACCCTGGTGTATGCGGTATTCTCTGTGCCGACCAGTATGATATTCGCTCTGTTTCTGGCGTTTTTGCTCAATAAGAAGCACAGAGGGGCGGGGCTTTTCCAGGCATTGTTTTATTTCCCCTCTGTGGCCGCCGGGACAGCGGTCTATATGGTATGGATCTGGCTCTTTAATGCGGAGACAGGGGTTTTTAACTATTTGCTGTCTCTGATCGGGATAGAAGGCCCCAGGTGGCTTTCCAGCACGGAATGGGCCATGCCCTCCCTGATCATGATGAATCTGACCTTCTGCGGACAGGCCATGCTGATTTTCCTGGCAGGACTGAAGCAGGTGCCTGTGACCTATTATGAGGCTGCCCGGATCGACGGGGCGTCGGAGTGGAAGAAATTCGTAAGCATTACGCTTCCCATGATCTCGCCGGTGGTGCTTTTAAACACCATTATGGGGATCATATCGGCTTTTCAGATTTTTAATCAGCCGTTTATCATGACAAACGGAGGCCCCATGAAATCCACATACATGTACGGGATGCTGGTCTATGACACGGCCTTTTATTTCCTGCGGTTCGGGGAGGCGGCGGCCCAGTCCTGGATCCTGTGTATCCTTCTGATGGCGCTCTCGATGACGGTTATGAAGCTGATGAACCGGAAAACAGTATACGAGCTGTAAGGAGGGAATGAGAGATGAAGAAAAAAAGAACGGCCCGCGGTATAATGGGAAGTGTGCTCTGGTATTGTGTGGTGGGAGCGCTTTCAGTCCTGTTTGTCCTTCCCTTTATCTGGATGCTTTCTACGGCCTTTAAGACCGCCCCCCAGTGCGTGGACTATCCGCCCACCTTTATCCCCAGGCCCTTGAGTCTGCGGGCTTTTACGGAGGTGTTTGCCATCAGCCCCATCCTTACCTATATCCGCAACAGTATTGTGATCGTTGCGCTGAATATACTGGGTACGCTGGTGAGCTGCAGCCTGGTGGCATACGGGTTTGCCAGATTCCGCTGTAAGGAAAATGGTTTCTGGTTTACGCTGCTTTTGTCCACCATGATGATACCGGGCTTTACCCTGCTGATCCCTCAGTTCAGCCTGTATACCGGGCTGGGCTGGGTGAATACCATCCTGCCGCTGACGCTGCCCTCCTTTCTGGCGACGAATGCCTTCTCCGTGTTTATACTCCGGCAGTTTTTCATGTCCTTTCCACGCGAGCTGGACGAGGCGGCAAGGCTGGATGGATGCAGCTATGCGGGGGTTCTGGTGAGGGTTCTTCTGCCCAACTCCAAAACATCCATGTTTGTGGTGGCTTTGTTTTGCTTTGTGGGCGTATGGAATGATTTCTTTGGGCCGATGATTTATTTAAATGATATGGAAAAATATACGCTGGCGGTAGGGCTTGTGATGCTCAAGGCCTCCCAGGGAGCCACCCTGGATATGGGCCCCATGATGGCAGGAGCGCTTCTGGCTGTGATTCCCACCTTTTTCCTGTATCTGACCTGTCAGAAATATTTTGTACAGGGCGTGGTGACCAGCGGGCTGAAAGGCTGAAGGGGCTCAGAGGCGGAACGAAAATAAACGAACAGGAGGACTGAGACGATGTTTAAGGAACTGGTACATAAAGCGGATCTGGGAAACGGATATTATCTGAATCCCGTTCTGGACGGGGATTATGCGGATCCGGCGGTATTGCGCGACGGTGAGGATTATTATCTGACCGCTTCCACGGGTAAATATCTGCCCGGACTGACCATTTATCATTCCAGGGATCTGGTGAACTGGGAACTGTTATGCCATCCCCTCCGGGATTTTGACGGTTCGGTGTGGGCGCCGGATTTCCTGAAATATGAGGGAAAATATTATATCTATTTCTGCGCGGAGGGAACCAACTGGGTGATCTGGTCAGAGCAGGCGGCACAGGGGTGGAGCCGGGCCATCGACCTGAAGGTGGGGCATATCGATCCGGGACATGTTGTGGATGAGGAGGGAAACAGATATCTGTTTCTTTCGGATAACTGTATGGTTCCCCTCTCCAGGGACGGCCTGCGTGTGACGGGAGAGCCGGTTCAGGTGCTTAAGGCGGCGCAGATCCCGGACGAGTGGGATATTGAGGGGGCTTTCCCGGAAGCACCCAATCTTTTCAGAAAGGATGGCTATTATTACCTGACCTATGCGGACGGGGGAACCTCCGGCCCGGCCACCTCCCACATGATCATGGCGGCCAGAGCCAGAAAGCTCCATGGCCCCTGGGAGCTCTCGCCGTACAATCCGGTGGTGCATACGTGGAATCGGCATGAGAAATGGGTGTCCAAAGGACACGGACATTTTGTGGAGGATACCGAAGGAAAGTGGTGGGTGATTTACCATGCCTACGAGAACGGATACGAGACGCTGGGGCGCAAGCTCCTTCTCTCGCCGGTGGAGTTTACGCCGGACGGATGGTTTCGGGTTACAGCGCCTGCGGATCAGGCCGTCTGCAAACCCGCGGGAAGCGTGATCGAGAGCGGGGACAGTCTTTCGGATAATTTTTCCGGGGACAGGATCCGGGGCTGGCGCGCATGGGGAGAGCATGACTGGAGCCGTTATCAGAAAACCGGCGCAGGCCTTCGGATCAGCGGCGTATATGAGACCATCGGAAAGGGACATCCCCTTACCCTTATCACCGGCGATCACAGCTATGAAATCAGCGTGCATCTCAGGGTAAAAAACGGGTGCGAGGCGGGGATTATCCTGCAATACAATGAGGAGATCTATAATGCCGTCAGCCTCAGGGAGGGGGTGCTTCGGGTTTACCGGCTGGGAGCGGAGCTGGCCAGGAAAAAAGCTGATTTTGATGAGTGCTGGCTGAAAATGAAAAATGATGAGCAATATGTGAGCTTTTATTACAGCGAAGACAGGATCCGCTACCGGAAGCTGAACTATGTGATTAACGCGGCCAGCCAGAACACCCATGCCTACAACGGTTTCTTAAGTCTGCGCCCGGGTATTTTCGCAGTGGGAGGCGGGGAAGCGGAATTTCGGGATTTTCGGTATACGGGGGTGAAGTGAGGCTGACGTATGACTTGTTCTGCCGTTTTATACATGATACAATATGACTGGCAGGAAGCGGAAGGAAACCTCCGCTCCTGCCCGGCATATGGCGGTTATTACCACAGAAACGGTATGGAGAGGCACCCATGAAAGCATTAAAGAACAGACACATCTGGCTGATCACAATCTTATTCCTCCTGGCGATCCTGGCGGAACGGACGGCGTATCTTCACTTCGGACAGTGGCGGGCGCAGCCGGTGATGCTCACCCGCTTTCTGCGCCTTTATCCGGTTTACAACGACAGCGGAAGCTGGCTTCACGGCAGGCTTGGGATCGGGTACGTGCGCTGGATCCTGATCCTGGAGGATGTTCTCTCGCTGGCGGCGGAGCTGTTTCTGATTCGCTATATCCGCGCCATCGGAAGCTTTTTCGGCCTGCGATGCGGGGTACTCTATATGGTGGACTGCGGGATCGCGGCCACGGTACATCGCTTTTTTACCCGGCTTCGGGGCGTGTATGTGCTGGACTATCTGCATTGGAAGGGGCGCGGCGTGTTCGATCTGCCGGATCTGTATCTGTTCCTGACCCTGGCGGGGCTTTTAGTGTGGCTGATTCCCATGTACGGCAGGTACCATCCTTACATTAAGAAAAACACAAAAGGGATGTCCCGTATTCAGAAATGGGGCTGGGAGCTGCGGCTCTCAGGGGTTTTTCTGAAAGCCGCCTTTGTTCCCGAACGGCGGTGGGAGGAAATGTTTGCAAAGTGGCGCTGAATCTGCCGAAAGCCCGCCGCCGCCCCGCCCTGTGGAGCCGGCGCAGCGGGATGCGGGGAAGCGCCCCCGCGGTGGATGAAAGGCCCCTGGTCAGAGCGCGTGCTTTTTTATAAGCGCCTGCCACCGTGGATTCTCCTTCATAAATCTCAGGGTTTCCTCATCCTGGAGGTATCTGAGAAGATCCTTTTTCGTCTGCGCAATAAAGTCCGGATGGATCTTCCGGAAGTTCATATGCTCATAAAGCCGGGAATAGCGAAAGCCATAAATGTCATCCGGCCCGGAGAGAACCAGCCCTGAGAGCATTTTTTCCGTGATGGCGATCACGGCGTCCGCGTCCTCTTCCATGGTGGCCAGCTCCAGCCCGGGGGAGGCCTCCTGGTAGGCTCCCATCTCAAAGCATCTGGCCAGCTCGCTTTCCTTGCCCGCCAGCAGGCGGGCTCTCTCCATATCCTGCCCTTTCAGCGCGGCCAGATACATTTCGTGAAGCACCGCGTTCACCGTTCTGTACTGGTCAAACAAAAGCTCCTCCAGGGTCTTCAGGCCCTCCTGTGTGCGGCCCGTGGCGAGGAGGATTTCCGCCTGCTTTCTTTTTCGCTCCGGATTCTGAATGGAAAAATACCGTAAATATTCCTCCGCCTTATCGTAGCATTTTTTCCGCATATAAAACCCGTACAGGGAGTCTGCGGCGCTGCCGCGGAGCATTTCGTCGCCGCTCTCCAGCACCCGCTCAAAGAGGGAGCAGATATAAGCCTCGTATTTTTCAGCGCTGGCCGGACTTTCCGGAGCGGGAGAGCGTACGTCGGGGGAGATGGAAAAGGGGGCGACGACAAAGGAGTCGGCGTTCTCCGGGGAGCTTTCCGGGATTTCCCTCTCCCGCGCTCCTTCCAGTCCTTCCGTAGCTTCCTCACAGGAGAATTCTTCCGCGGAGGAGTCCTCCGCAGCCTCTTCAAAGATCCCGCCAGTCACAAGATGGGCGTCCAAAAGAACCGCCGTCTGCCAGATCAGGGACTCGCAGTCCGGGTATTCCTCCAGCTTTTCTCTGGCCCAGACAAACACCTGGTCGTAGGGCTTTTCCCTGAACATGGAATCCATCCGGCGGATGATTTCGCTTATCTCCGCCGGTGTCAGTCTCTCGCGGAAGGACAGCAGCGTATCCACGCTGATCCCCAGGAGCCGGGCGATGGGGGAAAGAAGGGTGATGTCCGGCAGGGAATTTCCGTTTTCCCATTTATTCACGGCGGGAGCCGTCACCCCAAGGCGTCCGGCCATCTCCTCCTGCGTCATGTTTTTACTTTTCCGGCAGCGGCGTATGGTTTCACCGATTTGCATTTGAAGCACCTCCCTGTATTGATGCTCTCAGCATAACAGGTTCCGGAGTCTGATACAACTGAATGGGAGTTAAGTATCGGGAAAGAAAATTAACTGACGGTTATCTCTGCTTTTTGAAATTATTGGGGGATACCCCGTATTTTTGTTTAAACGCCTTGCTGAAGGAATAGAGCGAGGCGTAATTTAATACCTCCGCGATCTGGCCGCATTTTAAAGCGCCCTCGCTCAGCAGAAGCTTTGCGGTTTCCAGCCGCCTGGTCTGATAGTATTCGGAAATAGTTCCTCCGGTGGTTTCCTTAAAGACGTTGGAGAGGTAGCTGTAGTGATAGCCCAGCTCCTGCGCCAGCACGGTCAGTCCCGTGATGGAATAAATATTTATGTCAATATAGTCCATGATCTGGAAGCACAGCTCTTCCGCGGAGCTTACGTTTTTGTGTCTGACCGGGGACTCCTGGGCCTGAAAGGAGCGTATGACGTACAGAGTGATCTGTTTGAAAAGCAGGGACAGGATTTCCTCCCGGTAATCGTTCCTGGCTCCGAACTCCGCGATGGCGCTGGAGAGGTCCGATGCGATCTTATCATTTCGGATGATTCTCTGGGAGCTCAGCCTGCGCTGTGCGGTGATCCGCTTAAGCGCCCCTTCCAGCTCCGGGCTTAGCGTCCGGAAGGCAAAAAAATCATATTTCAGGGGCCTTTCAGCGGAGGATTCGATTCTGTGGAAGTCCGCAGGAAAGGATAAATAGATATCGCCCTTTCGGACGGCGGCATCCTGGCCGTTGGTGGTGACGATCCCCTCTCCGCCGGTTACGGCGGTGAGCTCGTACAGATTCAGGTGGGTGTGCTCAGGCACCACGGCGCAGGGCATACAGTGAAGCCGGCCCAGCTGAAAGAGGATTGTTTCTCCGAATCTGGGCTGGTCGAGAAAGTGCATATAATCGATGTGATATTTCTTGTCCAAAGGGATTCCCCCTGTATCTCTGGCGAATCTGTGAAAAGGAATGGCTACTGTGAATATCATATATTATACCAGAATCTGAAAATCTGCAATATTTTAACGGCCTTTTTTTTGAAAAATCCCTCAAAATCTGTAAAATTGACATCTTTCAGGCAAAGATATGGCATTTCCTTCCCTGCGGGCGGACTTTATAATGGAAATATGGAAAGCGCCGCCTGAGGGCGGCAGGGAGATGAAAGTATAAGAAAGCCAGGGTGACTGTCATGAAAAAAGTGATTGCTGTGATCGGCTGTGGAAGAATTGCGGACAGAGAGCATTTTCCCGCTCTTTCCGGCCTTGAACATGTCCGCATCAAATATGCCTGCGACATTATTGCCGAAAAGGCGCAGAAGGCCAGGGAGAAATTCCCGGTCATCGAGAATGCCATCGATGACTATAATATTGCGCTGCGTGATCCCGAGGTGGACGCCGTGTTTGTGCTCACCCCCAATTTTGCCCATTATACCGTCACCATGGACGCGCTTAAGGCCGGCAAGCACGTGATGTGCGAAAAACCGATTACCGTGGACTATGCACGTTCCCGGGAGATGGCCCGGGAGGCCGAAAAGCAGAACCGGATCCTGAATATCGGCGTGTGCAACCGCTACAACAGATCGGTGGAAATGCTCCGCGATATGAATTTAAAGGGCGAGTTCGGAAAGCTCTACCACATTTACTGTTCATTTCGGAGCTTTCGCAGCATTCCGGGACTGGGCGGCGATTTCACCACCAAAAAGCAGTCGGGCGGCGGCGTTCTGATCGACTGGGGCGTCCATTTCCTTGACCTGATTCTCTACATTTTAGGGGGCGCGAAGGTGAAAAACGTTACCTGCGACGCTTACAGCGAAATGGCCAGGGATATGAAGTCGTACAGGTATGCCGATATGTGGGCTGAGGACACGGCGGATATCGAAAACGGTACAAACGACGTGGACGATTTTATCACCGGATACGTCCGCACGGATCAGGCCAGCATCTCCTTCAACGGCGCATGGGCCCAGAACATCGACCAGGAGGAAATGTTTATCGACTTTCTGGGGGACAAAGCGGGCGCGAGGCTGACCTACGGCGGCAAGTTTGAGGTCTACAGCGGAGAAACCCTTGAAACCACCCGGCCCGAGTA
This sequence comes from uncultured Lachnospiraceae bacterium, assembly GCA_947570615.1. Taxonomy (GTDB): domain Bacteria; phylum Bacillota; class Clostridia; order Lachnospirales; family Lachnospiraceae; genus Suilimivivens. The sequence continues at coordinate 6,014 of CANOVJ010000070.1, read as the reverse complement.
TGACATCCCCAATATGTACCAGTGTGAGGATGAGGCCTTTATCGAATCCATCACCACCGGCGAAAGGAACAGGAATCATATCGAAAATATTCTGGAAAGCGCCAGGCTGCTTGACTGTCTCTATCAGTCGGCCGAAATCAGGAAGGAGATCGAAGTGGAATGAAAAGCCTGGGGTTTGTGGACTATTACATAAGCGAATGGCACGCAAATAATTATCCCGCCTGGATCAGGGAGATCTGTGAAAAGGAAGGCCTGGATCTGGCCGTCAGATACGCCTGGGCGGAGGAATATGTCTCCCCTGTGGACGGACGAAATACCGATGAGTGGTGCCGGGATTTCGGCGTTGAGCGGTGCGATACCATCAGCGAGCTCTGTGAAAAAAGCGATTATATCGTCATACTTGCCCCCTCCAATCCGGAAAGGCATCTGGCATATGCCGGAAAGGTTCTCAGATACGGAAAGAACACGTATATCGACAAGACCTTCGCGCCGGATTTTGAGACCGCAGAGACGATTTTCCGTATGGCGGACCGGTACGGCACGAAATTTTTCAGCGCCTCGGCCCTGCGGTATGCCGATGAGCTAAAGGGGCTGAACGGCTCCAGGGCGGTTATTATCACAGGGGGCGGCGGGAATTTTGAGGAGTATATCATCCACCAGATCGAGATGGCGGTGAAAATCATTGGCGGCAGGCCCGTAGCGGCGAGGGTGGAAACGCAGGGAACCCAGATCCTGAGCAGCGTTTTGTTCGATGAAGGCAGCAGGGCAACCCTGCTCTACGCAGAGCCTCTTCCCTTCAGCGTCTGCGCCGATACCGCGGACGGACAGAGGATATACCGCCAGGCAGATTCCGATTTCTTCCGGGCGCTGATGGCGGATATGCTGCGCTTTTTTGAAACCGGAGAGGCTTCCTTCGATCCCGGGGAAACGCTGGACGTTATGAAAATACGCGGAGCCCTTCTGGATGGCAGGAAGTATCCGGGCGAATGGAGAAATTTATAATAAGGAAGGAGAGGATCCTGATGAAAACAGGCGTAATTACAGACTGCTTTAAGGAATCTGTGGCCGGAGGAATTGCGGCCGCCGCACAGCTGGGCGTGGACGGCGTACAGATCTATGCCACACAGGGCGAATTTTCCCCTGAAGTCCTCACCGAAGAGGCGAAGCTGGAATATAAAAATCTTTTAAAGGAAAAGAATCTGGAGGTAAGCGCCCTGTGCGCGGATATGGGAGGGTACGGCTTCGAGATTGCCGGGGACAATCCCGAGCGTATCGAAAAGACGAAGCGGATCATAGACCTGGCGGTGGAATTCGGCGCGCCGGTGGCCACCACGCATATCGGCGTGATCCCCGCGGATCAGAGCGATCCCCGTTACCAGGTCATGCTCTCGGCCCTGACAGAGTGCGGGCTGTACGCGAAAAGCCGGGGCGTCACCCTGGCCATCGAGACGGGGCCCGAAAAGGCGGCGGTGCTTCTGGCCTTTTTGCAGGACACCAGGGGAGGCGTGGGCGTGAACCTTGACCCTGCCAATTTCACTATGGTGACGGGACAGGACGCGGTGGAGGCGGTTTATCTGCTCAGAGACTATATTGTGCATACCCACGCCAAGGACGGCGTCATGCTGGACCCTGACCAGGATCCTGCCGACGTATACCACGCCTTCGCTGTGGGCGGGGTGGAGGCCTTAAACGCCTGTCAGGGCTTTCAGGAGGTCCCTCTGGGAGAGGGAGCGGTGGACTGGAAGGCATATCTGAGGGCGCTTAAGGAAATCGGCTTTGACGGTTACCTGACCATTGAAAGAGAAGCGGGGGACGACCCGAAGGCTGATATCAGCGCCGCCGTGGCATTTCTCAAAAAAGAGCTGTCCGAAATTGACCGGTAGAGTCGATTAATAAAAAGGGCCTTTTCAGCCGCCGTATGGGGTTTATCCTGTGCGGCGGCTTTTATGCGCAGGCCCGCATATGGAAGTCTGCTGCCGGTGCAGCATGCGGGCCGCGCGGCGGGCAGGGGAAAAAGCTTCCCCTGCTCGGTCGCAGGGTACACAGAGGTTGCATTTCAAAAACGGAACGGATATACTGTGATTAAGAGAAAAATCCGGGATCAAAGCCTTCTTTCTGCGGAAAGAAAGTGCTGATTGGAAGCGACAATGTTGAACAGACAAAGGAATGAAGGTGACAAATGAAAATCAGAACAGAGCAGCTGGAAATCCCGCAGGGCCGGCGTCTGCTGGTGACCAGCGACATTCACGGGCATATCTCCCTGCTGCAAAGGCTCCTTGAAAGGGCGGCGTTTTCCGACGGCGACATGCTCTTTATCCTGGGGGATATCATCGAAAAAGGGCCGCAGAGTCTTGAGACCCTGCGCTTTGTGATGCGCCTGGCGGAGCAGGAAAATGTGACAGTGCTCATGGGAAACGTGGATCTGTCCCGGGTGCAGATGCTGGAGAATCTGAGTGAGGAAAGCTGCGGGGAGTTTTATGATCTGGTGTTGATGATGCGGGAATGGAAGGGGACAGGCATCTATGACGAGATGGCGGCGGAGCTGGGGATCCGGCTGGACAGCCCCGGGCGGGCGCTGGAATGTAAGGCGCGTTTGCTTGCCGCATTTGAGAAGGAGCTGGATTTTATCCGCAGCCTGCCCGCTGTCGTGGAGACCCGGAACTTTATTTTTGTCCACGCGGGGCTCCCCTGCGAGAGGCTGGAGGATGTGAGGACACGGGACGTTTATGAGGTGCTTAAGATGGACAATTTTATGAAGAAAGGGCTCACCTTTGATAAATATGTGGTGGCAGGCCACTGGCCCGTTTCCATCTATGATGAAAAAATCTGTCAGATGAATCCGGTGACGGACCGGGAGCATCATATTATCTCTATCGACGGCGGCTGCGGGCTACATATGGAGGGACAGCTCAATATGCTGATTCTTCCGGAGGCGGACCGGGGGATCGGGGGAATGACCCACATCTTCTGCGACGGATATGAGAGGGCTGTGGCGCTGGAGGATCAGGAAGGGTCCACTGATTCGGTTAATATCAGGTTTTCCAACCGAAGGGTGAGAGTGCTTGAGGAGGGGGAGGAGTTTTCCCTTGTGGAGCACGCAGCCAGCGGGCGAAGGACAGAGATTTTAAGCGACCGCCTCTATAACAGAAACGGACCGTGGGCGGATGCGGACGGCAGCGATTATATGCTTCCGGTGAAGGCGGGGGAGGAGCTGACGCTGGTGCGCAGCACTTCCCGGGGCTATGTGGTGAAAAAAGACGGAATCTGCGGATGGTATAAGGGGGAATTGAGAAATGCAGACTGACAGAGAAGAACGGATGGGGACGGAGAGGATCGGGAAGCTGATGCTCGCCATGGCGATCCCCTCGGTGATTGCACAGGTAATTAATATTTTGTACAGTATTGTGGACAGGATTTACATTGGCCACATTCAGGGCGTGGGAATGGAGGCGCTGACGGGGGTGGGAGTGACCTTTCCCGTCATCACTCTGATCTCCGCGTTTTCCGCCTTTGCGGGGGCGGGCGGCGCGCCCCTTGCGGCTATCTGGCTGGGAAAGGGGGACAGAAAGCGGGCGGAGCGGATTCTGGGAAACGGCGTCACCATGCTTTTGTTTTTTACGGTGGCGCTGATGGTTGTGTTTTATGCCTTTGGCAGACCGCTGCTTTATGTCTTCGGGGCCAGCGACGCCACCATCGGCTATGCCCTGGATTATATCAATATTTATCTGATGGGAACGGTGTTTGTGGAGCTGGCCCTTGGCCTGAACGCATTCATCATCTCCCAGGGGCAGGCCCGGACGGCCATGCTGGCGGTGCTGATCGGGGCGGTGGCCAATATCGTTCTGGATCCGGTTTTCATCTTTGTATTTCATATGGGGGTAAAGGGCGCGGCCAGAGCCACGGTGATCTCCCAGGCTCTCAGCGCCCTGTGGACAGTGGGATTTCTGGTGAGCAAAAAATCCTCCCTCACCATCAGGTGGGAGGCCATGAAGCCGGATTTTCATGTGATCGGCTCGGTGATGGGCCTTGGCGTCTCGCCCTTTATCATGCGGGCCACGGAGAGTCTGATCAGCATTGTGTTAAACAGCGGCCTGCAGAGGTATGGCGGTGATATCTACGTGGGTTCCCTGACCATCATGCAGAGTGTGATGCAGATGTACTCCGCGCCGCTGGGGGGCTTTACCCAGGGCATCCAGCCCATCATCAGCTACAATTTCGGCGCGGGGAAGTTTGACCGGGTGAAAAAGCTCTACCGGAGCATGATTGCCGTCAGCTTTCTGTTTGCGGCGGGAGCGACGCTGCTGGTTATGATCTTCCCGGCGTTTTTCGCAGGGATGTTCACCAACGATCAGGCGCTGATCGATCTGGTGGCGCAGATGATGCCCATCTTTATGTGCGGGATGCTGATCTTCGGTCTCCAGCAGGGGATCCAGCCCACCTTCCTGGCGCTGGGACAGGCGAAGATCTCCCTGTTTATCGCCACGTTCCGGAAGGTGATCCTTCTGGTGCCGCTGGCCCTGATCCTGCCGCTTAAATTCGGGGTGATGGGGATCTATTATGCGGAGCCCATCTCGGATTTCACCTCAGCCACGGTGGCTGTGATCCTGTTTCTGACCCATATCAAAAAGATTGTCTCCAGGGAGACGCTGGAAAAGATCGGGTGATCCTCTCCGGGCGGAAGACAGGAAAAAACAGGTTGACAGCGGAGGGATTTTCTGATATTGTTCTGTGTAAGTTAAGAGGGAGTAGTAAGAAAGGTCTGGTCAACAACCCCGGCGGACGCCGTGGCCGGACGCTTCCCGGGATGTTTCCCATGGTATGGAAGTACGAGACTTTTAGCACATTTTTTGTGGTGTGCTGAAAGTCTCTTTTTATGTACACGGGCACCCAGATGAAATATGCCAGCAAGCTGGCGGGTGCCCGGTACGGCAGGCCGGAGACCGGATTCTCTGCCGGACTTCCGTATCATCTCTTTACAAAAATGAAATACTGAGAGGAAAAGGGAGGAAAGAAAAAATGGCACAGGCAATTGTCTTATTTGTAGTCGGACTTATTTTAATCTGCATTGGCGGAGACAGGCTGGTGGACGCGGCGGTGGCGATCGCCAGAAAGCTGGGAATTCCCCAGATCGTGGTGGGGGCGACTATTGTCAGTCTGGGAACCACACTGCCGGAGATCCTGGTTTCCACCACGGCAGCCTTTGACGGGTCGGCGGCCATTGCGGCGGGCAACGCCTTTGGCTCCATCATCTGCAACACGGCGCTGATCGCCGGTCTGACCCAGACCATCCGTCCCGTCCGGAAAGTGGAGTCCGGTTCCATCGCATGGCGCAGCGCCTTTTTCCTCGCGGTGCTGATCGCCATGAATATATATGGATATATGACCGGAGCGTTTAACCGCCCGGCGGGCATTGTCCTGCTGCTTCTGTTCGCCGTGTATGCGTACCTGAACATCAGGCGCGCCGGCGCAGAGGGCGGGGATGAGGAGGAACCGGAACAGGATGTGTCCCTGCCCAGGCAGCTTTTGATTCTGGCGGTGTGCGCGGCCCTGCTCTATGTGGGAGCGAATCTGCTGGTGGACAACGGCATTTTCATCGCCCAGGCCATCGGCGTGCCGGAGCGTGTGATCGCGGTGACCTTTATCGCCCTTGGAACCTCCCTGCCGGAGCTGGTGACCTCCATCATGTCCCTGGTCAAGGGGTATGGAAATGTGGGGCTTGGAAACGTGATCGGGGCCAATATCCTGAATCTGCTCCTGGTGATCGGAATCCCCTCGGCGGTTGCGGGAATTTTGCTGGAGCGTTCCACAGTCACAGTGGATATGCCGCTGGCCCTTCTGGTGATGGCTGTCCTGCTGGTTCCCATCCTGATCCGGAAAAAGGCTTCCCGGGTGCAGGGCGTCCTTCTTCTGGGAATTTATACGGCCTACTGCGTGGCGTCGTTCGTGTAGGGTCAAAAACGATAAGTTTTAGAATGAAATTCGACAAGAGGTATTAAAGCCTCTGCCGAATTTCT
>CANOVJ010000069.1 GCA_947570615.1 uncultured Lachnospiraceae bacterium | reverse complement strand
ACGTGGCACCACAAATGGTGCCGCGGTGCATATCGGTTTATAAGTTTAACCTGTGCGGCGTGCCGCCCTGGTTTACAAAAAATCCTGCGGGTGATAGAATGAGGAAAAGCCGTTGGCTTTGGAAGGAGCATGGTTATAACCATGAAAGGGAAGAAAGCGGGGATGGAACCAGGTTGAAAATAAGCCTGATGGCTTATTTTCAACCGATAATTTGTGCCGCAGGCGGCTCAAATTGGATCGCAGATGCGAAAACGCCTGCGCGTATTTCGCATCGCGTTGCCGCGAAAAACGCGGCATGGAGGTTAAGATGGAGAAGAAAAAGCTGATTATTTTCATAGACAGCGGAGATACTCTGGTGGATGAGAGCACAGAGCGCCGGGCGGAAGGGTCGCAGGTGGTGGAGAGCGCCTCGCTGATACCGGGAGCCAGGCAGGCGCTGACCGCCCTGAAGGAGAGAGGCTTTGTGCTGGAGCTGGTGGCGGACGGACTGGCACAGTCCTTTGACAACGTCTACAGGCAAAACGGGTTGGAGGACATTTTTGACCGGCGCACCATATCGGAGCTGGTGGGGGCGGACAAGCCCTCCCCGGAGATGTTCCGGACGGCGATGGAAAAGCTGGGACTTGACGAGAAGGACAAGGGCAGGATCATTATGGTGGGGAACAACCTGAAAAGGGACATTGTGGGGGCGAACCGCTTCGGGGTGACATCCGTGCTGATGGCCTGGTCGCCCAGGTACTGTATGGAGCCCGGGGACAGGGAGGAGACGCCCGACTACATCATAAAGGAGCCGTCGGAGCTGGTGGAGCTGGCAGAGCGGCTGGAGAGGGAGAAGGAGGCGTGCGGCGAATGGAAGTGAAGGAATGGACGTATGAGGAATTCCCCGAGTTCACCGGTCAGGTGGAAGGGGCGCAGGTGATCGTCGGCGACGCGGACGCCACGGGGGTGCATTATCTGGAAAATGTGGAGTATGCCTGTGTGGACGGCGTCCCCCTGCATTTACAGATCCTGCAGCCTTATAGCAGGAATGAGCAGGAGATGGTCTGTCCCTGCGTGGTATTTGTGCAGGGATCCGCGTGGATGAAGCAGAATGTATATTTCCAGCTCCCGGATATTGCCCGGCTCGCGGCGCGGGGGTATGTGGTGGCTGTTGTGGAGTACCGTCACTCCGGGATCGCCCCTTTTCCGGCCCAGATCATGGACGCAAGAAATGCGGTGAGATTTCTGCGGGCCAACGCGAAAACATACCGCATCGACCCGGACAACATTGTTGTCAGCGGCGACTCCTCCGGGGGACATACGGCCATGTTCGCGGGGATCTGGCGCGATGAGGAGGAATACAGCCTGTTTCCCGGCATATCCGCGCAGGTAAAGGGGATCGTGAATTATTATGGAAGTATCAGCGTGATGGAGCCGGACTCCAACCCCATTCAGGTACGGCACTGTCTGCCGGACAGCCCGGAGGGGCTGGTGATGGGCGGAGTGAATCTTCTCGAGAACCCGGAGCTGATGCGCAGGCTTTCCGTGGAGTGCAACATTGACCGGGATACGCAGATCGCGCCGGTCATGATTCTGCATGGAACCAAAGACCGCACTGTGAATATCGCCCAGAGCATCACCCTCTACCGGAGGATGAGGGAGCTTGGCAGGGATGTGCGCCTTTTTATCATAAAGGGGGCCGATCACGGCGGAAAGGAATTCTGGACGGAGGAAGTGATCGACAGGGTCGATGAGTTTATACGGTACTGCATTGACAGGTGAAGGGGGAGGAATAAGGAAAGAAAATAAGCAAACCAATATTATCATTGAGGAAAAGGAGAAGCTCCAAAATGGCATATCGAACAAGAAAAGATATATCCACACACGAGGAATTACTCAAAGAGATCATTACCTTTAAGGAGATTTTCAGTTTTATTTTCCGCAGCGCGGGAAATCCGAAAATAGAAATCACGGCATATGATCCTGACTGCAAAAAGAGTTACCTCTTTGAAATCAGCACAAAATATCAGCGCGTCACCAGCGACGTGATCCGGCAGAAATACAGACAGCTTGTGGAGGAAACGGATTTTCTGAAAAATTTCGACAATATATATGAGGTAACCATCAACGCCAAGGGTACGGTGCGCGGCAGTCAGGCCATTTACTGCAATTCGGACACTCCCTGGAATTACCAGTCCATGATGTCGGATAAATCCTGCTACAGGTTACTGTAAGGCAGGATAGAGCCTGTTGTGCCGTTTTGTATCGGAGGGAGGCTCCCAGAGTCTTCCCCCCGGGATACGAAAACAGGCAGAGCCCTTTGATCTCTCAAAGGCTCTGCCTGTTTTCAGGTACGTGCGTTAGAGGATTCGAACCCCCGACCTTTTGGTCCGTAGCCAAACGCTCTATCCAGCTGAGCTAAACGCACATCTGTTGCCCGCTCGCAACGTAATTATTTTAGTACAGTCTCATGGCTTTGTCAATAGTCAAATTTATTTTTTGGGTCTGAATACAGATACAGAATATTGATATTCAGATTCCCGGTCCGCCTCGCAATAAGCTCTCCCCCGGGGACCGCGTCTGTTTTACATAAGGCTGTCGAAACCGGTCTGCAGTGTGGAATCAGCAGTAAAATTGTTTGTGCATTTTATACAGTTTGTTTTCCTCATAAATACCTGCAACTTTAAATTGACAGGCAGAGTGAACAGTGATAGTATGAATTTAACACGTGTAAAGTAGTGAAAGAGAGCTGATGATGGAGAAGTTTGCACGGATGACGCTGGAAGGGATTGCCGCGGAGATTGGTATTTCCAGGACGACGATCTACAAGGTTCTGAAAAACAGGGGGAACGTCAGCGAAAAGACCCGCTCTGCGGTGATGGAGGCGCTGGAGAAGTACCATTATGTGCAGAACCGCAATGCCAGAAATCTTGCACTGAACAGGCGTTATCCCATCGGTCTGGTCGGATTTCGTTCCAGAAGCGCCAACTATTTTTTCCCCAGGGTAAGAGAGGGGAGCCGGCGGGCGCTGCAGGAATTCGGGGACGACGGCCTGGAGGTTTTCCTTGCGGAGTTTGACGTGGAGGAGCCCCGCCAGCAGATGGGGCAGGTGGAAAGGCTTCTGGAGCAGGGGGTTAAAAGCTTTGTCCTGGCCTTTTCCGGCGAGGAGGTAATCGGGGAGATCCTGCGCAGGCTGAAGGAGGAGAACTGCCGGAGCGTGCTCCTGAGCCGGGACTGGGAGAGTAACCGTGACGGTTACTACGTGGGCGTGGACTATTACCGGAGCGGCCTTCTGGCGGCGGAGCTTCTGGGGAAGATGCTTTCGGGAGAGCATAAGAAAATCTACATTCCGGTGACTAGGGAGTACGAAAGCAATCGGGATATCCAGGCCAGGCTTAAGGGCTTTCAGGATAAGCTCGGAGCCTTTCCGGGCTGTGAAGCGCTTCCCGTCCGATTCGGGCTTATGGAGGAGGACCAGATTTATCAGGAGGTGGTGCGGCGAATCAGGCAGGAGCCCGGGCCTGCCGGGATTTTTGATCTCACGTACCGCCTGGATGTGACGGCCAGAGCCCTTCGCGACTGTGCGAGGACGGATATCAGGCTGGTGGGCTTCGATCTTTTTCAGGAGATCGAGCAGGATCTTGCGGACTCTGTGATCGACGCGGTAGTCTACCAGGATCTGAGCAGCCAGGCTTATCTGGGAATTAAGCTTCTGTTTGAGGAGATGTGTTACGGAATCACCCATGAAAAACGCAAGTTCTATTCCAGGCTCGAAATCATTACCGGCGAAAATCTCTGCTACTATCTGTGAAGATCATCGGTGGAACTGAAAAAACTGAAAAAACTGAAATAAGGAGACTATTATGCTGTACATAGGTATTGATCTGGGTACCAGCGCGGTGAAGCTGCTTTTGATGGACGGGGAAGGGAAGATTCAGAGGATCGTCTCGAAGGAGTACCCCATCGAATTCCCCCATCCGGGATGGTCCCAGCAGAATCCCCAGGACTGGTATACGCAGACCATGGAGGGGATCCGGGAGCTTGTGGCGCAGGCGGACAGGGATCAGGTGGCGGGCATCAGCTTTGGCGGGCAGATGCACGGGCTTGTGATCCTGGATGAAAATGATCAGGTGATCCGTCCGGCGATTCTCTGGAACGACGGCAGAACATCTGAGGAATGCGATTATCTCAACAATGTGATCGGAAAGGAGAAGCTTTCCGAATATACCGCCAACATTTCCTTTACCGGGTTCACCGCGCCCAAGATCCTCTGGGTGAAAAACCAGGAGCCGGAGAACTTTAAAAGGATTGCGAAGATCATGCTGCCCAAGGATTATCTGGCCTATAGGCTGACGGGCGTACATTGTACGGATTATTCGGACGCGTCGGGGATGCTTCTTCTGGATGTGAAAAACCGCCGCTGGTCACAGGAAATGTGCGACATCTGCAATATCCGCATGGAAATGCTGCCCAGGCTCTATGAGAGCTACGAGTGTGTGGGCACGCTGAAGGAGGATGTGGCCGCGCAGCTTGGACTGTCCGCATCGGTCAGGGTGGCTGCAGGGGCAGGCGACAACGCCGCGGCGGCGGTGGGAACCGGCACGGTGGGAGAGGGGATGTGCAACATTTCCTTGGGCACCAGCGGAACCATTTTTATCTCCTCCCACAGGTTCGGGGTGGATAAGTACAACGCCCTTCACGCCTTTGCCCACGCGGACGGGTATTATCATCTGATGGGCTGTATGCTCAGCGCGGCCTCCTGCAACAAGTGGTGGATGGAGGATATCGTGGGGACAGGCGATTATGCCGGGGAGCAGGCCGGGATCGACAGGCTGGGCGAAAACCATGTGTACTTTCTTCCCTATCTGATGGGAGAGCGTTCTCCCCACAATAACCCGGGCGCCAGGGGAACCTTTATCGGAATGACCATGGACACCACCAGGGCGGATATGACCCAGGCGGTGCTCGAGGGAGTGGCCTTTGCGCTGCGGGATTCGCTGGAGGTGGCGAGAAGCCTGGGGATTCATCTGGAGAGAACCAAAATCTGCGGCGGCGGCGCGAAAAGCCCTCTCTGGAAAAGGATGATCGCCAACATTCTGAATCTGAAGGTGGATGTGATCGAGAGCGAGGAGGGGCCCGCCCTGGGAGGCGCCATGCTGGCGGCGGTAGCCTGCGGGGAATTTGAAAGCGTGGAAGCGGCGGCGCGGCGCATCGTCAGAATCGTGGACACGGTGGAGCCGGAGCCGGAGCTGGCGGCCAGGTACGACGCCAGGTATCAGCAGTTTAAGGAGATTTACCCCGCCTGTAAGCCGTTGTTTGAAATTCTGAAATAATCCCGGAAAAGGGTTTTGGCAGACTGGCGAAAAAAGCGCCGGATGCCCGGCAGGGCCGGACATTCTTATGGTAAGGAAATCCGCGGGAGAGCCTGCGGCGCAGAAGAAAGGAAGTGTTAAAAAACATGAAAATTTACAATGTCACGGACGAACAGTTCCGTCCCTACGGCAGGGTGGTAAGGGATATCGACTTTACTGAGATGGTCGCAGTCCTGAAGGAACAGACGCCCACCCCCCGGGACGTGGTCTATGTACCCGGCCTGGAGGCGCTGGAGGCGCTCCCGGCGGCCCGGGAGCTGACCCGGAAGGTATTCGGGGAGATGCCCATTCAGGTGGGCTACTGCAACGGGCATAACTCCATGCTCAACGCGCTGGAGTATCACAGAAGCTCCGAGATCAATGTGGCGGCCACCGACGCCATTCTGCTGGTGGGCAGGGAGCAGGATATCACGGAGGATTTTACCTATGACACCGCGCTGGTGGAGGCCTTTTTGCTTCCCGCGGGGACGGCGGTGGAGATGTACGCCACCACCCTGCACTATGCACCCTGCGGCGTGGACGGGGCGGGCTTCCAGGTGGCCATCGTTCTTCCCAGGGGAACCAACTTAGATCCGCAGGAGAGGCATGAGGGCGGAGAGGACGGCCATCTGACCGCGAAGAACAAATGGCTTTTGGGACACCCGGAGGGCGGCCTGCCTCAGGGAAGTCCCATGGGACTGATCGGAAAGAATCTCTGTGTCACAGAGTGAGAACATCTGCGGAACTTAGAACATCTGCGGAACTTATAATAGGAGGATCACACAATGAACAATTTACCCAAAGTAAAAATCGGTATCGTGGCGGTGAGCCGGGACTGCTTCCCGGAGACGCTCTCCGTCAACAGAAGAAAAGCCCTTGTGGAGGCCTATCAGGCCAGGTATGACGAGGCCGACATTTATGAGTGTCCCGTCTGCATCGTGGAGAGCGAGATCCACATGGTTCAGGCGCTGGAGGATGTAAAGAAGGCCGGCTGTAACGCCCTTTGCGTGTACCTTGGAAATTTCGGCCCTGAGATTTCCGAGACGCTGCTGGCGAAGCATTTTGACGGCCCTTCCATGTTTGTGGCGGCGGCGGAGGAGACCCAGAACGATCTGGTGGGGGGCAGAGGCGACGCCTACTGCGGCATGCTCAACGCCAGCTACAATCTAAGACTTCGCAATATTAAGGCGTATATCCCCGAGTATCCGGTGGGAACCGCCGCCGAGTGCGCGGATATGATTCATGAGTTTGTGCCCATCGCAAGGGCGATCGTGGGGCTTAAGAGCCTGAAGATCATCAGCTTCGGCCCGAGACCCTTGAATTTCCTGGCCTGCAACGCGCCCATCAAGCAGCTCTATAACCTGGGGGTGGAGATCGAGGAAAATTCCGAGCTGGATCTGTTCGAGGCTTTCAATAAGCACGAGGGGGATGAGAGGATCCCTGCAAAAGTGAAGGAGATGGAGGAGGAGCTGGGAGAGGGCAACAAAAAGCCCGAGATCTTATGCAAACTCGCCCAGTATGAGCTGACCCTTCTGGACTGGATCGAGGCTCATAAGGGGTATCGTGAGTATGTGGCTATCGCCGGGAAGTGCTGGCCTGCGTTCCAGACCCAGTTCGGCTTTGTGCCCTGCTATGTGAACAGCCGTCTGGCCGGTATGGGGATTCCGGTTTCCTGCGAGGTGGATATCTACGGCTGTCTGAGCGAGTTTATCGGCACGGCGGTCAGCGACGATGTGGTAACGCTTCTGGATATCAACAACTCCGTACCCGAGGATATGTTTGAGGAGTCCATCAAAGGGAAATTCGACTACACCCACAAAGACACCTTCATGGGCTTCCACTGCGGGAACACCTGCTCGAGAAAGCTGGCCTTCTGCAGCATGAAAAACCAGATGATCATGGCAAGATCCCTTCCGGTGGAGGTGACCAACGGAACCCTGGAGGGAGATATCCTGCCCGGCGACATCACTTTCTACCGTCTGCAGTCCACCGCGGACAATAAGCTGCGCGGCTACATTGCCCAGGGCGAGGTGCTTCCGGTTGCCACCAGGTCCTTTGGCGGGATCGGCGTGTTCGCCATTCCCGAGATGGGAAGATTCTACCGCCACGTGCTGATCGAGGGGAACTATCCTCACCACGGCGCGGTTGCCTTCGGCCATTTCGGCAGGGCGCTCTACGAGGTGTACAAGTACATCGGCGTGGAATTGGAGGAGATCGGATTCAACCAGCCGAAGGGGATGCTTTACAGGTCGGAGAATCCTTTCGCATAAAGCCTTCTGTCGAAAAGGCAGAATAGTACATAAACAAAGTCAAAAAAATACCTTGCAAAAAGGGGCCCGTGTGATTATACTCGTCTGTGGTTTATCACACGGGCTTTTTGTGCGCGCAGGGGCGTACGGGGAAGTTTGCTGCCGGGGCAGGCGATTCGCGCGGCGGCCGGCGAGAAGGCTTCTCTGCCTGATTGCAGGCCCGCACAGTGGAAAGGAGAAAACGATTTTTATGGCAAAGGATTCGACCAGGGATATGACAGTGGGTTCGCCCATGAAGCTGATTCTGGGATTCACCATTCCGCTGCTTTTCGGAGCGCTTTTTCAGCAGTTCTACAGCGTGGTGGATACCGTGATCGTAGGCCGCTTTCTGGGAGTGAACGCGCTGGCGGGCGTGGGAGCCACGGGCTCTCTCAATTTTATGATTATGGGGTTCTGTATGGGGGTGTGCAGCGGCTTTGCCATTCCGGTGGCTCACAAGTTCGGGGCCAGGGATTATTCGGGGATGCGGCAGATGGTGGCCAACAGCGTGTGGCTCTCTGTTGCGTTCGCGGTGGTCATGACGACGGCGGTGTCGCTTCTTTGCAGGAGCATCCTCACCTGGATGAAAACGCCCCAGGACATCTTCGGATATTCCTATTCCTACATACTGATCATTTTTCTGGGGATTCCGGCCACCTACCTGTATAATATCCTCTCGGGCGTGATCCGCTCCATGGGAGACAGCAAAACGCCGGTGTTTTTCCTCACCCTGTCCGCCATGCTCAATATCGCTCTGGACATCCTGTTCATAGTGGCCTTTGAGCTGGGGGTCGCGGGAGCGGCTGCGGCCACGGTGATCTCACAGCTCATTTCAGGACTTTTGTGTCTGGTTTATATGATCAGGAAATTCGAGATCCTGCACATCACCCGGGAAGAATGGAAAATGAATCCGTTTTATATGCGTCAGCTCTGCGGTATGGGCGTTCCCATGGGGCTGCAATACTCCATCACTGCCATCGGCGCAGTGATTTTGCAGACCTCGGTGAACACCCTGGGAGCCCTGGCGGTTGCGTCGGTGACGGCAGCGGGCAGAGTCAACATGTTTTTTTCCTGTCCCTTCGAGGCCATGGGCTCCGCCATGGCAACCTACGGCGGACAGAACGTGGGAGCGAAGAAGCTGGAGCGGCTGGGGCAGGGGCTGAAGGCCTGTTCCCTGCTGGGAGCGGCCTATGCGGCGGTGGCCTTTGTGGTGATGTTCTTTTTCGGGGATAATCTGGCGGCGCTGTTTGTGGATTCGCAGAACAGCGCCCAGGCGGCGGAGCTGTTAGCCAACGCGAAGCTGTTTCTGACTATCAACAGCGCTTTTTATGTGGCGCTGGCCATGGTGAACATCTTCCGGCTGATGATTCAGGGGATGGGATTTGGGACCTTTGCCATACTGGCAGGGGTGTTTGAGATGGTGGCGAGAACGCTGGTGGGGCTGGTGCTGGTTCCCTGGCTGGGCTTTCTGGGCGTGTGCTGCTCCAACCCGCTGGCATGGACGGCGGCTACCGCCTTTCTGATTCCTGCCTACCGGCATGTGAGGAGGAAGCTGAACAGGACTCTGGAGCGTTCCGAATGATGAAATCGGGCAGGGAAGCGTATCTTCCCTGCCCTGCTGGCTGCGGAGGTCAGAATTCTTTTTTATACCGCCTTTGGAACCGCATCCCCGATGGCTTTGTCCAGGAAGATTTCGCCGTCCAGATGCTCCAGCTCATGGCAGAAGCACTGGGCCAGCCAGCCCTGGCCGGTGAGGGTGATCTCCTCTCCGCATTCGTTCTGCGCCTTTATGGCGGCGCTCTGTGGGCGGAGGGTTTTCACACAGCGGCCGGGAAAGCTCAGACAGGCCTCGTTGCATTCCTGGGCGCCGCTCTGGTCGGTGATCACCGGGTTGACCAGCTTCAGGAAGCTCCCCTCGTACCTGATCACCACAAGACGTTTCAGGATCCCCACCTGGTTTGCGGCGATGGCCACGCCGTTTTCCGTCTCCCGCAGGGTATCCGCCATATCCTCAAGGATCTGTCTGATTTTATCGTCGATGACTTTCACCTCCCGGCATTTTTTGCGCAGAATGGGGTCGCCATAATATCGAAGGTTTCTTGTCGCCATTTTTCTGACTCTGTTCCTTTCCGTAAAATTGACTTCACTGCATAATATAGCAGATTTTGCGGTAATGTCAACCTCCGGTGCATACCGTGGGATTTGCAGCCGGAAACGAAGGGGATTCGAATACTCTTTTTTCGAATAAGAGGGCCTCCTTTGCCTCCATATCCAGCATCTCAGGCGTAATATCCTTACGTATTTCTCTCCAGATATGGATATCCCTTTCGATCTGTCCGCCTCTGCGGACAAAAGGTTCCATCACGACATATCCGTCATAATTGATTTTTCGAAGCGCATCGCCGATCTCCTTCCATGGCATTCGTCCCTGTCCGGGAACCTTCCGGTTACACTCCCCGGTATGAAAATGTCCCAGCAGTTCTCCCGCCGTGCAGATCGCCTGCGCCAGATCGTCTTCCTCTATATTCATGTGAAAGGTATCCAGCATGACCTTTACATTATTCCTTGCAACCTCCTTTACAAAGCGCACGCCTTCTTCCGCACTGTTCAGAAGATGATTTTCAAATCGGTTGAGCACTTCCATTCCGAGCCGGATATCATATGGAGCCGCCAGATCGGCCAGAATGCGCGTACCCTCCACGCTGTATTTCCAGTCCTGCTCTTTGTCCACAGGATGGGAAAAATCGACCGGCCAGTAAGAATACAATGCGCCTCCCAGATGATGAATCTCCAGTTCCCCCATAACCCAGAACAGTCGCTTAAACCATTCTGTGGCATTTTGCCGAATGGCTTTGTCCCCTGATCCGATATTGTGCTCGTAAGAGGGACCGTACCCGGCCGTAAGTGAAATCTGGCTGGTCGCCGCGCAGGATTTCAGCGCGGCGATCTGGCCTGCGGTGTAATCAGGAAGCGGTTTGGCCCCGATTTCCAGCGCATCAAAGCCCAATGCCGCCGCCTTATCCACATAGGGAATATAATTCGCTTCCCATTCGGTTTCCCAATATGCATAATAAATTCCGTATTTCATCTTTACCTCCATTCTGCAGATTTCGGCTCTGTATTCCAGAGGCGCTCCGGCCTCTTATTCGAACCGGAACGCCACTTTCAGATCGCCATACTTACCGCCTGCATACTCAAAAGCCTTTTCCCAGTCCTCCAGCCTGAAAAAGCTTTTGACAATCCCCTGTGTCTTCAGCCTGCCATTTGCGATATTTTCTATCACATAGGGATAGCAGTACGGGCTGAGATGAGCTCCGAGCACATTCAGCTCCTTGTTATCACCTATCAATGTCCAGTCCACGGCAGTCTGCCGGGCAAATACGCCAAATTCTACAAATGTCCCCAGCTTTCTCACCATCCGGAGTCCCTGGACAACACTTGAGGGATGCCCGGCGGCTTCAATATAGATGTCACAGCCGTATCCGTCTGTCAGCTCGTCCACTTTTTTTACCGCATCCTCCTTCCCGGGATTGATGATCAGATCTGCTCCAAATTCCGCCGCTTTTTCAAGGCGGGCATCCATCATGTCCAGTACGATCAGCCTGGCCGGATTCATCAGCCGGGCGTAGGTGATCATTCCAAGGCCAAGGGTCCCGGCCCCCGAGATGACGACCACGTCTTCGATCCCGATATCCGCGCGGTCTACCGCATGCTTCGAGCAGCTATACGGTTCTATGAGCAATGCCTGCTCCAGAGGCATGTCTTCAGGTACGCGATGAATTACGGCATTTTCCGGATAGCGGACATATTCTGCCATTCCCCCGTTGTTTTCCTTCTGAAAGCCAAACGTGGCATGAGGCTGACACATCCAGTAGCGGCCTGTTTTACAGAATCTGCACCTGCCGCAGGGGACAATCTGGTCTGCGATTACACGCTCCCCGATCTCATACCCGGTGACGCTCTTTCCTTTTGCAACGATATGTCCGAGAAATTCATGGCCAGGGATAAAGGGAGGCCTGACCCATCTGGCATGAGTTTCGTCTCCCCAGGTGGAGTTTCCATGGTAGCATTTTAAATCTCCCGCGCAGATTCCGCATCCTTCTGTTTTAATGATAATATCATTATCCCCGCATTCCGGAACCGGCCACTTTTCCTCAAAGCGGTAATTCCCTTTGTCCCAGGCCACCAGGGCCTTCATGGTTTCCGGCAGCTTTCCATTCATGTTAATTCCTCCTCCATTTAATATAATTACTTTATATAATTAAATAATATAAAGTAATTATATATATGTCAACCGTTTTCTGACGGAGAAAGGAGCTTTGCAGAACTATACGGTTGCGTTAAATGCGGCGATAAAGTTAAGCGCCGCTCCCGAGGCGATCGCGGCTTTTTTACAGTTGCAGCTTTTCAGAAACCCCGCCCGGTCCCCAAACGAATTCAGTCCCTCCACCCGTTGGCGCAGAGACTCCATGTATGCTTCCAGATACCCTCCCACGTAACCGCCCAGAATAATATCGCAGTCCAGCAGGGCGTGAATCGTATTCACTGTCAGCGCCAGATAATCCAGATACTTGTCCCATATCATGGAAAAGCTTTTATTTCCCTGGTTCAGTTCAAGGAAGAACTGCCGGAGATCGCCCCCTGTAAGATTGGACAGATTGGTTGCCGACAGATATGTTTCCACACATCCGTTCTGACCGCAGTAGCATTTCGCTCCATTCGGTATCAGGGTCATATGGCCCGCTTCCCCGGCTTTTTGCGTATCTCCCGTATACACCGTATGATCGAGCACAAAGCAGCCCCCGATATTGTTGCTGAGCATCAGATAAAAGGCATTCTTCCTGTCCGGATTGTTCCATATCTCCGTATAGGCGGCGGCGTTGGCATCGTTGAACAGCTCGATCCGGTAAGGGATGTGTTCGGAGAGCTTTTCATAGACACTGCTTTCCAGATCAATAATCTTGTTAAATATAATTTTGCGCCGGTTCGAGTCCACCAGAACCGGGAGACCGATCCCCACGCCAAGGATATTCTTCTCCCACAGACCTGCATTCAGGACGCTCTCTTTTATCAGCCTCCCCAATTCGCAGTAATAGTCCGGCGTATCGGAAAAATCAGCCTTAAATGTCTCAGAGAAAATCATATTTCCCAGAAGGTCCAGTGCGGCAATCGTAAGCTGACGCTCCGTTATTTCTATTCCCAGGGCCGTTTTGGCGTCGTTTACGATTGCATATGCCGTTGCATTGCGTCCTCCCGTATTTTCCTTTACTCCGGAGGGCCTGATCAGCCCCTCGCCCATCAGCTCCTCAATATTTCTGGTTACCGTTGGGATACACAGCTGCAGGTCTCTGGCCAGCTCCTGTTTGCTCATTTCCCTGCCGGAGAGAAAGCTCTGGTAGATGCCTGTTCTGTTCATTTTTCTGATTTCAACATTCAGAGGTTTGTTGTTGGACATATTGTAATTTCTCCTGATTCGTTTTAGTAAAGTAATTTTATTTTATGTGCATATCTGTTTTTTGGCAAGGGCTCCCGGGGAAAACGCTGTCTTTTATTCCCATGCACGTGAAACTTTTCATTCCACATCCGCCGGGGGCTTCCCATTTCAGACCGCAGGCTTTACAATAGTGTCAGCAGAGAAAATGGAACCCAAAGGACATATCCCGATTTGAGGAAAACCAGTTAATGGGAAAGACCGGAGAGAGGAGTGAATACCTGAAATGACTATGGGAGAAAAACTGGCGGCTTTGCGGAAGAAAAAGGGAATCACACAGGAGAAGCTGGCGGAGCTTTTGAAGGTCTCCCGGCAGTCGGTGTCGCGCTGGGAGATGGACGCGGCCTTTCCCGAGACGGAGAAGCTGATCCGACTGAGCAGGCTCCTGGAGTGCAGCATCGATTTTCTGCTGGATGAGGATATGGTGCAGGAGCAGGAGATCAGGAAAGGGGACAGGGAATTATCTGCGGGGGACTGCTCTGCGTTTATCCGGGAGTGCGGGTACTTTTTTCTGGCCACGGCCGCCGCAGGCAGACCCGCGCTGCGGCCCATGGGGATGATTTATTCGGATGAGAAGGCGCTCTATCTGGTGACGGATAAGCGGAAAAAGGTTTATAAGGAGCTGATGGAGAATCCCCTGGCGGAGCTTGCCAGCTACAATCTTTATAGCGGCAGGTGGATCCGGATCAGAGGCCGGGCGCAGGCAGAGAGCGCTCAGGAGGTCAGAGGGGCCATGCTGGAGCTCTATCCCATGATCCGACAGGAGTATGTGAATGAGAATGAGATTTATTTCGTGATTTTCAGGCTGGCGATCGAGGAGGCGGAGATCAGATAGATGCCGGGAGGAGGACTTCGGATTATCCTTCCGCAAACGCACTCCCGGGTTTACATTCAGCACCCGCAAAGGACTTCTCATTTTGCTCTGTGGGATTTACAATAGAGCAGACATCAGAAAAGGAGTGTGAAATCAACATGAAAAGAAAATCAATCGGAGCCCGCCATGAGATGATCGTCCAGCCCACCTTCCTGATCGGAACCTTTCTGGAGGACGGCGCCCCGGACTTTGCCCCCATCACCTGGGTGAGCAAGACCTGTGAGAAGGACGGGCCCTGCGGGAGTCAGAATCTGATCATTATCAGCATGTACGGAACGAAACAGACGAAGCGCAATGTCCAAAGGACAGGACAGCTCTGTATCAACCTTGCCACCAGGGATATGCTGGAACTGGTTGACTACTTCGGTCAGACTTCCGGAAGGAATGGAAAAAAGGATGCCGTCCCCTATGCCTGGGAGAGGGCCGTCTGTGTGGACGCGCCGGCTCTGGATCAGAGCCCCTGGGTCTGCGAGTGCGAGGTGGCCCGGACCGTTACCACCGGAGAGTCGGATACCTTTTTCTGCCGGATAAAAAATGTGCAGGTGGACGAGCGGATCGATGTGGAGTCCTGGGGGCTTGACCTGACAAAGTTTGACCCGGTGATCTATTCCGGGAAATACCATTCCATCGGGGAGTGTCTGGGGGATATCGGGGATTATTATAAGAAATAAGAAAAAGGAGAGAGGATGGAAAAACTGAGTAAGGAAGCCGAAGAAATCATGATCGGGCGCTTTGGAAGAGACAATGTGATCGCGCTGGCCACCACGCAGGACGGCGTTCCTCATGTGCGCTATGTGAACGCGTATTATGAGGACAGCGCGTTCTATGTGATCACTTATGCCCTTTCCGGGAAAATGAAACAGCTTGAAAAAAACCCTCTGGCGGCCCTGGCCGGAGACTGGTTTACGGCCCATGGCAGGGCGGAGAATCTGGGATATTTCGGGAAGCCGGAGAACGCGCGTCTGGCCCGGAAGCTGAGAGAAGTCTTTGCGGAGTGGATTGACAACGGGCATAATGATTTCAGTGATGAAAACACCTGTATTCTCTGTATCCGGCTGACGGACGGAATTTTGTTTTCTCACGGGACGAGGTATGAGATCGACTTTGAGGGTTAAGCGTACAGCCAGTCGGGGCGTTGCGGCATAGGATTGACTTTCCCGTTCCCGACTGATAGTATATAGGGGAATCGGCGGAGTATTCTTCCGTTTCCTCTGTATTGTACAAAACAGGAGTATCAGACCATGTCTCAGATTTTGGTGGTGGAGGACGACCTGGCTTTGAGCGCCGGGCTGTGCTTTGAACTGGATATGTGCGGTTATGTGACCGTGGCGGCTTATAACTGTCAGAAGGCCCGGGAGGCTCTGCGGGGCGGTCGTTTCGACCTTGTGCTCCTGGACGTGAACCTTCCGGACGGAAACGGTTTTGACCTGTGCAGGGAGGTGAAGGCGGCCGCTCCCGCTCTGCCGGTGATCTTCCTGACGGCCAACGACCTGGAGCAGGACGAGTTAAGCGGCTTTGATCTGGGCGCGGAGGATTACGTTACCAAGCCCTTCAGTCTCCCGGTTTTAAAGCGCCGGGTGGAGGTGGCGCTGCGCCGGGGTGCGCCGGCCCCGGAGCCGTCGGCGCAGTGCTGGGACGATTCCTTCCTGCATCTGGATTTCGGGGCGCTGAGCGCGGTCCGGGGAGGGGAAAGGCTGGCGATCACACCCAATGAGTACAGGATCCTGCGCCTTCTCATCGCCAGTGCGGGGAATATTGTGACGCGCCGGGTTCTGCTTGAGAAGCTCTGGGACTGTGATGAGAATTATATTGACGACCATACCCTCACCGTGACCGTGAACCGGCTGCGGGCGAAGATCGAGGACGCGGACCACACCTATATCCGGACTGTGAGAGGGATGGGATATATCTGGACGAAAGGCCGTCGGCTTTGAAGGGAGTGTGGTCAGCAATATGACAAAATTCAGAGACAAATCCATATCCTTTACCCATCTGATACCGGCCACAGCACTTGTGCCGGTTTTTCTGGGTATATTCCAGGAAGGGATCCCCGACGCCGTGATCCGGGCGGGGCTTTTTTTATCCGGCTCTCTTATCTGTCTGCTGGCGTTTTTGGGGGAGCGGGAGCAGAGGAGGCGCTGGCGGGATTTTGCAGACGATATCTGCGGGACGGTGGATGCGCTCATGGACGGGCGGGCGCCAGAGAACAGTCATCCCTGTGAGGATTCTCAGGAGGCCAGGGTGCAGGGAAAGCTGCTGCAGTATTACGACTGGATGCAGGAGTGTCAGCGTCAGAGCCGGCAGGAGAGACAGACGTTGAAGGAGCTGGTCAGCGATATTTCCCATCAGGTCAAAACGCCCCTGGCCAATATTCAGATGTTCGCCAGTATATTACGGCAGCGCCGGCTCGATGAAAATAAGCGGGAGGAATTCCTGACCACGATCGCGGAGCAGGCGCAGAAGCTGGATTTCCTTATGCAGTCCCTCATCAAAATGTCCCGGCTGGAGACGGGGATTCTGGTCATGCACATGGAAAATAACAGGCTCTGCGACACCATCGCTCAGGCGCTGAGCGGGATCCTGGCCCTGGCGGAGCAGAAAGGGATTGGGATCGACGTCTCCTGCGGGAGCGATCTCATGGTCTGGCACGATGTGAAATGGACGGCGGAGGCCATTGGAAATATCCTGGACAACGGGGTGAAATATACGCCAAAGGGCGGAAGGATCAGCATAAGCGTCTGTCCCTGGCAGTTTTATACCCGGGTGGACATCGCGGATACAGGGATGGGAATAGCCGCTGAGCACTACAATGATGTGTTTCAGCGGTTTTACCGTACACGGGACGCAGCCGCCCTGCCGGGGGTGGGCCTGGGGCTGTATCTGGCCCGGAGCATCGTTGCCAGGCAGAGGGGCTATATCACGGTAAAATCAGAAATCGGAAAGGGAACGGTCTTCTCGGTGTTTTTGCCAAACGGAGCAGAATAGCCCTCTGATGCGGCGGAGAAGGTCTGCTCAGGCTCACACAAAGGCGCACGGCCGCCGCACCGTCGGGGAGATTTTTTAAAGGTGGAGAGGATAAGCTGATGGATATTGTAACCATACATGCCCTGAAAAAATATTTTGGCCGGGGGCCCGGTCAGGTAAAGGCTCTGGACGGCGTGGAGCTTTCCATCGAAAAAGGGAGGTTTACGGCCATCGTGGGGGCATCCGGATCCGGGAAAACCACGCTCCTTAATATGATCGGCGGATTGTATCAGCCCACGGAGGGGAGTGTGACAGTGGACGGTATGGATCTGGCCCGGCTCACGGAGGAGGAGCTCACCGTTTTCAGACGCAGGAAGGTGGGCTTTGTCTTTCAGGATTACAATCTGGCTCCGGAGCTGACCATACGGGAGAACATTCTCCTTCCCCTGCTCATGGACGAGGCCAGGCCGGACGGGATATTTTTTTCGGAGATCACCGGCCTTCTCGGGCTGAAGGAAAAGCTGGACGCTTTTCCTCATATGCTCTCCGGCGGAGGACAGCAGTGCGCGGCCATCGCAAGGGCTCTGATCACAAGGCCCTCCATCATTCTGGCCGACGAGCCCACCGGGAGCCTGGACGGCAAAACCGGCCAGAGTGTGGCGGGGCTTCTGAAAATGACCGCGGAGTATTTTCATCAGACTCTGATCATGATTACCCACAGCGAGGAGCTGGCCCAGCTTGCCGACCGGGTGGTGCGGCTGCAGGACGGGCGTATCGTGCAATAAAGGTACAGAAAGGGTACAAAAATGTACCTTTTCTGTACCTTTATTGTAACACTTCTCTGCTATGCTTTCAGAAGAGACGGACGCCTGCGGACCAAAGCCTGCAGGCTGCGAGAAAGGCGTGGTTATTATCATGAATGAAATGTTGAGAATCCTGACCAGGCGCAGCTTTGCCGCCGGCAGGATACGGAATCTGATCGCGGCGCTGGCCATCGCGCTGACGGCGACGCTGTTTACATCCGTGGCCGCCATCGCCATGGGCACCGTGGAGTCCCTTACGCTGACCATGCAGATGCAGAAGATGAGCAGGTCTGACGGAGAGCTTCACTACATGACCAGGGAGCAGTTCGAGGCCCTGCGAGAGTCAGATCTGATTGAGACGGCGGGTCTGCGGATGCCGGTGGGATTTGTGAGCAACACCCTGCGCCACAACATTGAGCTGGATGTGGAGGACGAGGTGCAGGCGGAGCTGACCTTCTGCGCCCCGGATCATGGCAGAGCTCCCAGGGCGGAAAATGAGGTGGTGGCCTCCGACCTTGCCCTGCGGGAGCTGGGTGTGGAGCCGCAGGTGGGAGCGCAGATCACGGTCTCATTCACTGCCCACGGACAGGAGTATACCCTTCCCCTGGTGGTCAGCGGCTGGTATAAGGCCCTGAATGATCAGATGAGCGTGATGTGGCCTGGGACCTCCTTCCGGGACGCTCACCCGGAGATCTTCCGGTATACCTTCCGGGAAGATCACGACATGGCGGGAACATACTTTTCTGATTTTACCGTCCGCAGTACGGTTCATCTGGAAGAAAATCTCCGAAAGCTGGTCCGCTCTCTGGGGGGCGATCCGGACGACGTGCAGTCCCCGGACTATCTGCAGAGCGTGGTGAACCGGGCTACAAACGCGCGGATGAATCCCGCCCGGATGGCTGCGGCGGCAGTCTTCACCGGGCTGTTCATGCTTTGCGGCTATCTGCTGATCTACAATGTATTCGATATCGCTGTCATGCAACAGATCCGCCGGTTTGGACTCTACCGCACCATCGGTATGAGCCGCCGCCAGGTGCGGGCCCTGATGAACCGTCAGGCGCTCTGGCTGGGAGGAGTGGGGACCCCTCCGGGACTGCTGGCAGGCTTTCTGATCGGAAAGGCGGCTTTGCCCGTCATCATGTCTACCCTGTCCACGGAATACCGGAATCTGGCTGTCAGCGTATCCCCCTCTCCCGCCCTTTTTCTCACGGGAGCGGCCCTGAGCGCTTTTACGGTCTGGATCAGCACCCGCAAACCGGTGCGGGTTGCCGCCAACACGCCTCCCGTGGAGGCGCTGCGCTTTGTGGAGCGTGCAGGAGCGCGGCGGGGCAGCCGCAGGAGCGCTCCGGGAGCGAATCTTTTCCGGCTGGCCTGGTCAAATCTGGGGCGGAGCGGAAGACGGACTGTGTTTATCATGCTCTCCCTGGCGCTGTGTGTGGTGTTGCTCAACTGCGTGGGTACCGTGGCAGAGAGTGTGGATGTGGAGAAGCAGACGGCCTTTATGATCCGCACGGATTTCGCGGTGGTGAATGTGGCCAGCGCCAGCAATCTGAAAGGCTTTACCAGAAGGAGCGAGGCTCTGCGCAGGCAGACCATGGAGGACATCGCCGCACAGCCGGGAGTACGGGACGGTTCTGCGGTGTATAAGAACACGGCGGAGGATACGAATGTCACCTACGACTTTGGCCATCCCATGACGGAGCAGTCCTTCGTGAACCCGTACAGCGGCCTGACCTTTGCCTTTGACGAGGCATTCAGAAGCTTTGGCCTGGGAAGGGACGGGCGGCCCATGTGCAACGTCTATGGGATGGAGGAAATCGCTCTCTCACGGATGGATCTGCGGGAAGGGGAGACGGATGCCCACGCCCTCTATGAGAAAATGGCCGCAGGAGAGGGCGTGCTGGTGGGGGTGAATGTGGACCGCAGGGATATGTCCCTGAATCCGTTTGTGGATCTGGTGGAGGTGGGAGAGACGATCACCGTCTACAAAAACGGCCAGGCAGTGATGGAGCTGCCCGTGCTGGCCAAAGCCGCCGCCAATGGAGACGACAGGGAGATCGGCTACACCGTCAATGGTCCCAATGAGATTGGCGGGGACGGACCTCTTCTCTATCTTCCCTCCTGCATTTATGAAAGGCTCTACGACCAGCCCTCTGTTTATAAATATTCCTTTGACGTGAAGGAAGGGTATGAGGAGGAGACGACGGCGTTTCTGGACGACTATATGAAAAATACGGATCCTGACATAAATTACCTCTCAGCCCGGACGGCCCGGGAGAGCGCGGAGAAAAGCCGGGAGATGATCCGCTTTGTGGGCGGGACGGTGGGGGTGATCTTCGGCCTTGCCGGTGTGCTGAACCTGATCAACACCATGATCACCATCATCCTCACCCGCCGCCGTGAGTTCGCCACCATGGAGAGCGTTGGCATGACCCGCAGACAGCTCACGAAAATGATGGTATACGAGGGCGTCTGCTATGCGCTGGGAGGATGTCTTCCGGGGCTGATCCTGGCGGCTGCGCTGAACATGACCCTGGTCCGGGGCCTTCTGGCCTCCATGTGGCAGTTTACCTTTCACTTTACACTGGCTCCCGCGCTGGCCGCAAGTGTGGTTCTGTTGATGGTATCCGGCCTGATTCCGATTCTGACGCTTCGCTTTTTCCATCGGGGAAGCGTTGTGGAACAGCTCCGGGCGGCGGACTGAAAAACAGATCGAAGAGGATGTGCGGAACTTTAAAAAGGAGAAGACTTTATGGAGATGATCTTAAAGGCCACCGGCCTGAAAAAATATTATGGCAGGGGCGATACCATGGTAAAGGCGCTGGACGGCGTGGATCTGGAGATCGAGCGGGGAAAATTCACCGCCATCATCGGCACCTCCGGCAGTGGAAAATCCACCCTTCTGAATCTTCTGGGCGGGCTTGACGTGCCTACGGAGGGCAGCGTTAAGGTGGGCGATACGGAGCTGGCCGGGCTTGACGGCGAGCATTTAACCCTTTTCCGCCGCAGGCAGATCGGCTTTATCTTTCAGAATTATAATCTGATTCCGGTGCTGACCGTGTGGGAAAACATCGTGTTTCCGGTCTCGCTGGACGGGAGAAAGCCAGACAGGGAGTTTATCATGGAGGCGGTCAGGCTTCTGGGGCTGGAAAAGAAGTTGGACGCTCTGCCGGGTCAGCTCTCCGGAGGACAGCAGCAGCGGGCAGCGATCGCCCGGGCGCTGGCCTCAAGGCCCTCGGTGATTCTGGCGGATGAGCCCACCGGAAACCTGGATTCCAGAACCAGCGGCGACGTGATCGGCCTGATGAAGATGACCGGCAGGGAATTTCAGCAGACGATTGTGATGATCACCCACAACCCGGAGATTGCTCAGATGGCGGATCGGGTTGTGCGGATAGAGGACGGCAGGATCGTGGCGTAAAAGGGAGAGTGTCTGCGCGCCGCAGGTGTGCCGGAGGGGGCGGTTATGACAAATATTCAGAAAGCGGAAGCCTTTTTAAAGGAAGCTTTCGCGGGATGCGCTTATTTCAGGGAGGATCCGGCGGCTGGGGAGTACCGTCTGCAGCATTCCTGGCGGGCGGCCAATGTGGCCCGGGAGATTGCCCGCCGGGAGAAGCTGGACGAGGAGGGCCTGATCATCGGGGCTCTGCTGCACGATGTGGGCTACAGTGTCCTTGGACCCAATGACGACTGGGGCGAGCATGGCCGCGTGTCCGCGCATCTGGCGCGGCCCTTCCTCGAGCGGCTGCATCTGACGGCGGGGCAGGTGGAGGAGATCTGCTACGGGATCGCCATCCATGTGGACGGCAAAGCCGATTTTGAGGGCGAAAAGACGCCCTTTGCCCTGAGCATCGGGGATGCGGATGACGTGGATCGTTTTGACGCCTACCGAATTTATGAGACCATGGTTTTTGAGGATTTCCGCAGTCTCAAGATCAATGAAAAGCGAAGATGGCTTGAGGAAAAGATCCAGTGGACTCTCCGCAGAGCCGCTAAAAGGTATGGTACGCAGACTGCCGGGGAAATGATCGCAGAGCGTCTTTTGTACCAGAGACAGTATTATGAAAGGGTATTAAAACAGATGGAATACAGCGAGTCGCTGCGTGACTGAACGGCCGGCGCGGATCAGGCCCTTCGTCTCGCCCGGTCTGTTCTGTGAGCATTATTTTTCCCCGGACAAAAGAAAACAGGCAATGTCGGGACGCATTCACGAAACCGCGGTATACTGAAAGCCACAACAGGAGGTTGACAGACATGGATTGGGCGCAGGCGATAAGCGAAGCAGTCAGATACATCGAGAGCCATATAACCGACGATATCACAGTGTGTGATGTGGCAGATCATGTGAATATTTCTCCCTTTTATTTTCAGAAGGGCTTCAGTATCCTGTGCGGGTTCTCCCTGATGGAATATGTGAGAAACCGCAGAATGGCCCTTGCGGGGCAGGAGCTGATCACCAGCGATGTTACGGTTATGGAGCTGGCCATGAAATATGGGTATGATTCCCCTGACAGTTTTACCAGAGCCTTTTCCCGTTTCCATGGCTATACGCCTCTGGCGGTGCGCAGGAATAAGACCATGGTTAAAACCTTCGCACCGCTCAAACTCACAATTTCATTGAAAGGTGGTTACAGTATGGATTACAGAATCGTAAAAAAAAGAAGCGTTCAGCGTTCTGGGGTCAGCCCGGGAGTTCGGCTATGAAAATGCCAGCCGGGAGATCCCGCTGTTCTGGCAGGAGCATTATGCCTCCGGAAGGGGAAAATATGTCTGCGGCATGTTTGGCATCAATATCGATCCGCAGATGGAAAATGAAAAATTCCAGTATCTGATCGCAGATATTTACAACCCTTCCACGGATATCCCGGACGGATTTACGGTGAAGACAGTCCCGGCCTTTACATGGGCGGTTTTCCCCTGCCGGGGAGCGCTTCCCGATGCGCTGCAGGATATCAATGCAAAGATATTTTCCGAATGGCTTCCGGCGCTGCAGGATTATGAGCTCGCAGCGGGATACAGTGTGGAGATGTACGAGGCGCCGGACAAATATCCGAAGGGAACGGCGGATGAAAATTATTACACGGAGATCTGGATCCCTGTCAGGAAAAAATAAACGGACGTCTGCGCGGAGAGGAACAGGAGGTATCATGAATATTGCATTTACAGCCTGAACGGTTTTGGGCGCGGCGGCAGCGGCCTTCGGGATCACGTATGTGACGGCGACAGAGGAGAAGTACCGCCGCAGATGAGAAGGGCCGTCCGGGGCTTCCTCCATCTGATCCGGCGTAAGGGGAACGGTCTTTCAAGGTCCTGGCCGGCTATCTGCCAGGTCCTTGTCGGATCAGGTCCTGAATGACCGCAATGTCCTCCTCCAGCTCCTGCGCGATTACCTCCGGGCTTTTTCCACAGGCGAGCTTTTTCTGTATCTGCTCGGTCAGCTTGTCTTCGCGGCCCTTCTGTAAGCCTTCTGACAGGCCTTCCCGT
>CANOVJ010000068.1 GCA_947570615.1 uncultured Lachnospiraceae bacterium | reverse complement strand
GGTTCTAAACTATGGCTTAGCACTATTTTTTTAATTCAACTCCGAAAGACAGGTACAATATCCTGAGTATACCAAAATGTGGGGATGAAATAAAGTTTTTTCACACTTTATTAAGAATTATTTGCGGTTTTGTACACTTTTATTCCGGAGTGTGGTAAACTTAGAGGCGGCGGAGAAAGAAAGGTACGGATCATGGCAGAGAAAAAGGAGATTTTTTTACCCTACAGAGTGATAGCGCGCGCGGGGCAGGGGGAATACGAGGAAAAGAAATCCCGTTTTATCGCCCGGGCAGTCCCGGCCGCCACGGAGGCCGAGGCGGCGGCCTTTCTTGAGCAGGAGAAAAAGAGGTACTACGACGCCCGGCATCACTGTCCTGCATTTATAATAGGCAGAAACAGAGAGCTCACAAGGTGCAGCGACGACGGGGAGCCCTCCGGAACGGCGGGCAGGCCCATCCTGGAGGTGCTTCTGGGGGCAGGGGTTACGGACGCGGCCCTTGTGGTGACCCGGTATTTCGGCGGAACCCTGCTGGGGACAGGGGGCCTTGTGCGCGCCTATACCCAGGCGGCGAAAGCGGCTCTTGCGGATGCTGAGATCGCAACCATGCGTTATGGCATCAGCCTGACGGTGAGCATCGACTATACCGATGTGGGGAAGGTCCGGTATCTTCTGGAGAAAAGCGGGATCGAACCCATGGCTGCCCGCTACACGGACAGGGTGGAGTTTGACTTGTGTATTCCTGCGCAGAGGGAGCGGGAGGTGGAAAAGGCGCTCACCGAGGCCACTGCAGCGCGGGCGGGAATAACCGTCACAGGAAAAGGATACTATAAGGATACACAGGGGACACAGGAATAAATAACGAATGTTTTTATAAGACATTCCGTCAAATATCATACAAATAGCAGGTTTCCTTGAAAGGGGGTGGTTTTTATGAAAAAGAATAGCGCAGGCGCAGATATTCCTCCTCACAGTCGGAGCATAAAAACTACATATAAAGGAGAAATGCTATGGAAAAAATCAGAGATTCGATCAGAGATTCGATCAGAGACTCCGCCATGGATTTCAGGGTAGTGGAGGAGCTGCTTCTTACCAGGCAGTATACCAGACTGCGCCAGAAAATGGCGGAGATGAATGCTGCCGATATCGCTTCGGTTATGGAGGAATTTCACGGGGAGGAGCTTTTGAAGGTTTTCCGCATCCTGCCCAAGAATCTTGCGGCGGATGTGTTTTCCTACATGGAGGTGGACAGCCAGCAGTTTGTTATCACCAGTCTCTCGGAGCGGGATGCGGCGGGGATTATCAACAATCTGATGGCGGACGACGCCGCGGACCTTTTCGAGGAGATGCCGGCCAATGTGGTGAAGAAGCTGCTGGCCAATGCGAGCCCCGAGACCCGCAGGGATATCAACGATCTGCTCCGCTATCCGGAGGACAGCGCCGGAAGCATCATGACGGTGGAGTATGTGGATTTAAAGGAGCATATGACGGTGGAGGACGCCATCGCCCGGATCAGAAAGGTGGGCATGGACAGCGAGACCATCAACATCTGTTATGTCCTGGACGCCGGGAGGAAGCTGGTGGGGACAGTGGCGCTGCGCTATCTGCTGATCAGTCCCGCGGACGCGGTGATCGGCGATATCATGCATGAGAATGTGATCTTTCTCAACACCCTGATGGATCAGGAGGAGGTCGCCAGACAGTTCCAGAAATATGACTTTACCGCCATGCCGGTGGTGGACAATGAGGAGAGGCTTGTGGGAATTATCACGGTGGACGACGTGGTGGATATCCTTCAGGAGGAGGCCACGGAGGATATGGAGAAGATGGCGGCCATCGTGCCATCGGACCGGCCATATATGAAAACGGGCGTTATTGATGTCTGGAAGAAGCGTATGCCCTGGTTGCTGCTTCTGATGATTTCGGCCACCTTTACGGGAAGCATACTGACTGTCTTTGAGGACGCCCTGCTGGCCTACGGGGCGCTGATCGCGTATATTCCCATGCTGATGGATACCGGGGGAAACGCGGGGGGACAGGCCAGCGTGACCATTATCCGCGGGCTCTCCCTGGGGGAGATTGAATTTGGGGATGCCCTGCGGGTGGTGTGGAAGGAGATGCGGGTGGCGCTTCTGTGCGGCGTAACGCTGGCGGGAGCAAACTTTGTAAAGCTGCTTTTGTTTGACCGGGTGGAGCTTTCGGTGGCGCTGGTGGTGTGCATGACATTGATAGCGTCTGTTATGATAGCGAAGATTGTGGGATGTATGCTGCCCATGCTGGCAAGAAAGATCGGCTTCGACCCGGCGGTGATGGCGAGCCCGTTTATCACCACGATTGTGGATGTATTGTCGCTGCTGGTTTATTTCCAGGTTGCGATAGTTGTGCTTGGGATCGGGTGAGAGGGGCGGATGACGGACGCTGTGTCAGGGCTGTGTACTGGTCGGCTATAGCATAGCCCCCGCCCGGATGATCCGGGCGGGGGCAGTTATCGTTACAATAAGCAGGCTCGCGAAGCAGGACAGCGTTTGTTTCTCTGACAGATAAACAACTGCTGTTATTTTATTGGTTCTGAGCCTGGGAGGCGGTGCGCATGGCGGCGCGTTTACGCTGGGTGGGGTCAAGAATCTTTTTGCGGATGCGCAGGGACTTTGGCGTTACCTCCAAAAGCTCGTCGGTGTCGATGAACTCAAGGGCCTGCTCAAGGCTCAGTATTCTGGGCGGGGTCAGGCGCAGGGCCTCGTCGGCGCTGGAGGAGCGGGTGTTGGTGAGCTGCTTCTTTTTGCAGACATTCAGCTCAATATCCTCGGCTTTTCCGTTCTGTCCCACTACCATGCCGGAGTAGACCTTTTCGCCGGGGCCGATGAAGAGAGCACCCCGTTCCTGGGCGTTGTAGAGGCCGTAGGTGATGGCCTCTCCGGCCTCAAAGGCGATAAGAGACCCCTGCTTGCGGTACTGGATGTCTCCCCGGTAGGGGCCGTAGCCTTCAAAGATGGCGTTCATGATGCCGTTTCCTTTGGTGTCGGTCATGAATTCTCCCCGATAACCGATCAGGCCCCGGGAGGGGATGGAGAAGGTGAGGCGGGTGTAGCCGCCGGAGGCCGCGCCCATGTTCCGAAGCTCGCCCCTGCGCTGGCTGAGCTTTTCGATGACGGACCCGGAGAACTCCTCGGGCACGTCGATGTAGCACAGCTCCATGGGTTCGAGCCGCTTTCCGTTTTCGTCCGTTTTATAGAGGACTTCGGCTTTGCTCACGGCAAACTCGTAGCCCTCCCGTCGCATACTCTCGATCAGTACGGACAGATGGAGCTCGCCCCGGCCGGATACCTTGAAAGCCTCGGTGGTGTCGGTCTCCTCCACGCGCAGGGATACGTCGGTGTTCAGCTCCCGGAAAAGGCGCTCGCGCAGGTGGCGGCTGGTGACGTATTTGCCCTCCTGCCCGGCAAGGGGGGAATCGTTTACAATAAAATGCATGGCGATGGTGGGCTCCGATATCTTCTGGAAGGGAATGGGAACCGGACTCTCCGGGGAGCAGAGGGTATCGCCGATATGGATATCGGAGATGCCGGAGATGGCCACGATGGAGCCGATGCCTGCCTCGGTTACGTCCACCTTGTTCAGGCCGTCGAACTCATAGAGCTTGCTGATCTTCACCTTCCGCCGGGTGTCCGGGTCGTGGTGGTTGACGATTACCACCTCCTGATTGACTCTCACAGAGCCGTTGTCCACCTTTCCCACGCCGATACGTCCCACGTATTCGTTGTAGTCGATGGTGCTGATGAGCACCTGCGTGCCTGCCTCGGGGTCGCCCTCCGGGGCGGGGATATAGTCCAGGATGGTCTCAAAGAGAGGGATCATGCTTTTGCCCGGCTCTGCCAGGTCAAGGGTGGCGGTGCCGGTTTTGGCGGAGGCGAACACAAAGGGGCAGTCGAGCTGCGCCTCGTCCGCGTCCAGATCAAGGAAGAGCTCGAGCACCTCGTCCACCACCGCCTCCGGGCGGGCTTCCGGACGGTCGATTTTGTTGACGCACACGATCACCGGGAGCTTTAGCTCCAGAGCCTTGCGCAGGACAAACTTGGTCTGAGGCATGGCGCCCTCGAAGGCGTCCACCACCAGGACGACGCCGTTTACCATTTTCAGCACGCGCTCCACCTCCCCGCCAAAGTCGGCGTGGCCCGGCGTGTCGATGATGTTGATTTTGGTTCCCTTATAGGTGACGGCGGTGTTTTTGGAGAGGATGGTGATGCCCCGCTCCCTCTCGATATCGCCGGAGTCCATGACGCGCTCCGCGACCTCCTGGTTTTCGCGGAATACCCCGCTCTGCTTGAGCAGCTCGTCCACCAGGGTGGTCTTGCCGTGATCCACGTGGGCGATAATCGCAATATTTCTTACATCTTCTCGCTTTTGTCTCATAAATAAATCCTCATATCTTTTCAGGGTTCTCATAACATTTCATTTTTACACTGTACCAAACTTTTTAAGTATATCACCTGTTTTTGGTATCTGTAAATATGCAAAAAGCCGGAAACCGCCCGGATTGTTGCTGCCCGGGGATCAGGAATGCGCATTTTACGAAAAAATTGCCCGGAAGACAGGGCAGTTTTAATGCGGAGGAATCCGAAATATCGCCCGCACCAGTAATAAAAAATTGCCACAGGCTTTTTGACCGTTTGTCTTGTTTTTTCCATATAAAGCGTATATAATATGTGGCAATTGGCTACTGAGAGACACATCCGTCCCGGCGGTCCGAAGGCAGAGGGGCCGGACTGTGGGGAACAGGCTCTCTTGCGCAATAGGAAGGGAGTATGAGCGAAATGAGTATGAAGGCACGGAAAGCAAAGGCAGACACACAGTCCATGAATCAGATCACGGAGGGAGTTATCTGGAAGCAGCTTCTCTTTTTCTTTTTCCCGATTCTGTTCGGGACTTTTTTTCAACAGCTTTATAACACCACGGACGCCGTGATCGTGGGGAATTTCGTGGGCAAGGAGGCGCTGGCGGCGGTGGGCGGCCCTGCGGCCACGCTGATCAATCTGCTCGTGGGCTTTTTCGTGGGATTATCCTCCGGGGCAACCGTGATCATTTCTCAGTATTACGGCGCCGGGGCGGGTCATAAGGAGGATGTAAAGAAGGCGGTTCACACGTCCATCGCCCTTTCCATCGCGGGGGGCGCAGTGATCATGGCGCTGGGGCTTGTGTTCTCGGGTGTTGCACTGCGCGCCATGAATACGCCGGCGGAGATTATGGAGCTGTCCGTTCAGTATATGCGGATCTACTTTCTGGGCGTGATTCCCTCCCTGATCTACAATATGGGATCGAGTATTTTGCGGGCGGTGGGGGACTCCAAAAGGCCTCTTTACTTCCTTATATTATCCTGTATCGCCAATATCGTTCTGGACATCTTTTTTGTGGTGGCGCTCAGGCTGGGCGTGGTGGGCGTGGCCATTGCCACGACCCTCTCCCAGGTGATCAGCGCGCTGATGATCATAGTGGCTCTGATGCGCTCGAAGGATTCCTACCAGCTCAGTCTTAAGGAGATCCGTTTTCACGGCCGGATCCTGCGCAGCATCATCCGCATCGGACTGCCGGCGGGACTGCAGTCCTCCATGTATTCGGTCTCCAACCTGATCGTCCAGTCCAGCGTGAACTCCTTCGGCACGGACACTGTGGCGGCCTGGACGGCATACGGAAAGGTGGACGGTATATTCTGGATGATCACGGGAGCCTATGGGATCTCCATTACCACCTTTGCGGGGCAGAATTTCGGGGCGGGAAAGTACGACCGGATCCGCAAAAGCGTCCGGGTCTGCATGGGGATGGCGGCTTTCACAAGTATTTTGCTCAGCGTCATTGTTCTGGCGGGAGGCAACATCTTTTTCCGCTTCTTTACCAGCGACGCCAACGTGGTTGCCATCGGGATCGGCATGATGCGGGTGATCTCGCCCACCTACATAACTTATATCTGTATTGAAATTCTGGGCGGCACTGCCAGAGGCTGCGGGGACGCCATCCCGCCCACGCTTATGACCGCGTTGGGCGTGTGCGTTTTGCGGGTGGCCTGGATCCTTCTGATGGTTCCCATCCGCCCGGAGGTTTCCACGGTAGCCTTCAGCTATCCTCTTACATGGACGGTAACGTCTGTTATGTTTGTGATTTATTATCTGAGAGGAAACTGGTTAAAGAGAAGCAGGCGGCAGCTTCCGTAAGGGACTGACGCAGGAGCGGGGAGCGGTTGCGGTCGGCTGCAGGTGTGCCGCCCCGGAAGGGCGGGGCATGGAGGACGGACAGAAGAGACATTTATTGAAAGGATTTGCGCCTGCGGCTTAAAGCCTGCAGGCTGCGGAAAGGCAGAGGTATCAGGATGAATCAGGAGATCAGAGAGCGCACGAAATGGTTTATGGATGCAAGATTCGGTATGTTTATCCACTGGGGAATCTACGCGGTTCCGGCCTGCGGGGAGTGGATGATGTCCCAGAAGCGGATGCCGGTGGAGGAGTACGAGAGGTATTTTGACCTCTTCGACCCGGTGGACTACGACCCGGCGGCCTGGGCGAGGCTGGCGAAAAAGGCGGGGATGAAGTATGCGGTTCTGACGGCCAAGCATCACGACGGGTTCTGTCTGTTTGACTCGGCCCTGACTGACTACAAGGCCACCAACACGAAGGCGGGAAGGGATCTGGTGCGGGAGTTTCTGGAGGCCTTCCGGGCGGAGGGGATCAGGGTGGGACTGTACTTTTCCGTGATCGACTGGCATCATCCGGATTTTCCCAAATACGCGGACCGCAATCATCCCATGCGGGGGTGTGAGCGGTTTAAGGACGAGGTCATCGATTTTGACAAATATCTTGCGTACATGCACGGTCAGGTCAGGGAGCTGGTGACGGGTTATGGAAAGCTGGATATTCTCTGGTTTGATTTTTCCTACGACGATATGTGCGGGGAAAAATGGAAGGCTTCGGAGCTGATTAAAATGGTGCGCACTTATCAGCCGGATGTGATCATAGACAACAGGCTGGAGGGCTCCGGGGAGAAGAACGGGAGTATTGCCACGGCCAGTCCCTTAAGCTACAGCGGGGACTTCGCCAGCCCGGAGCAGATCATACCGCCGGAGGGCATTCGGGACGAACAGGGAGAGCTGATCCCCTGGGAGCTGTGCGCCACCATGAACAACCATTGGGGGTACTGCAACTGCGACCATGAGTTCAAGCCTGCGGATATGCTGATCCGTAAGCTGGCAGAGTGCGTCAGCAAGGGCGGAAACATGCTTCTCAATGTGGGTCCGGACGCAAGAGGGCGGATCCCGGATGAGAGCGTTCGGATTCTCACACAGATCGGCGCCTGGATGGATAAAAATAGTGAGAGTATTTACGGATGCGGCATCAGCCGGATTCCCAAGCCGGAGTGGGGCAGGTATACCCAGAAGGGGGATATCGTCTATGCCCACGTCTGCGAGGCCCCGCTGGGGTCGCTTCCCCTTTACGGGATCGGCCCGGATGAGCTCGAGGGCGCCTTTTATCTGGCGGACGGAAGCGAGATAAGGCGCGGGGAGACCTGGAACACCGCGCAGTTTAAAAAGACGGCCTTTTTAACCTTCGGGGAGGAGGCGTCGTTCACCTATCCGCTTCCGGATAAGACGGATACGGTGCTCAAGCTTGTGCTTAAGGGGAACAGGGGATAAATCTGTTTTTTCCCAGGGGCGTCTGAAAGCGCCCCTGGGGTATGAGACGCTCCGGGGCTTTCGGGGATGCGCGCGATTTTTACATGAAAGAGGAAGGATACGAATACAAAAAAACAGCGGCTGGAGAGGGGAGAAATTTGCGGTAACTGACAGTTCTCATTTGGGAATTTTTTCATATATATAGTAATACATGACAGGAAAAAATTCTTAAAGTGTAAGAAGGGAGAAACAACGATGACAGATAAGGTAATTGAAAACAACCAGGTGGTAATCATGGGAGAAATTGTCAGCGATTTTGTTTTCAGCCATGAAATTTTCGGGGAAGGCTTTTACATGGTCGATGTAAATGTGCCAAGGCTCAGCGAATCCAGCGATATTATTCCACTGATGGTGTCGGAGCGGCTGCTGAATGTGGAGGATGATTATAAAGGATTGAATATCATGGTCCAGGGGCAGTTCCGTTCCTACAACCGTCATGAGGAACGCCGGAACCGGCTGGTGCTCTCCGTGTTTGCAAGGGAGATCGAGTTTGTGGACGAGACACCGGAGAGCTCAAAGACTAATCAGATTTACCTGGATGGCTATATCTGTAAGGAACCGATTTACCGTAAAACCCCTCTTGGAAGAGAGATTGCCGATTTGCTTCTTGCCGTCAACAGGCCCTATGGAAAGAGCGACTACATACCCTGTATCTGCTGGGGGAGAAACGCCAGATTTGCCAGCAATTTTACGGTTGGAACCCGGTGCGAGATCTGGGGGAGGATCCAGAGCCGGGAATACATGAAGCGTCTTTCCGAGGAGGACGCGGAGAAGCGGA
Source organism: uncultured Lachnospiraceae bacterium (assembly GCA_947570615.1). Taxonomy (GTDB): domain Bacteria; phylum Bacillota; class Clostridia; order Lachnospirales; family Lachnospiraceae; genus Suilimivivens. Next base: position 15,220 of record CANOVJ010000068.1, on the reverse strand, counting down.
TCGCCTATGAGGTTTCCGTGAGCAAGCTGGAGCTGATGGAGGAGTGAGGATTTCCATGCCGCCTCTGGACGGGCAGTCGATAATTGTTGAATTTTATACCCCGCCATGGTATAATATTTTAATAATTTAAGAACTGCCCTTATTTGGCAGAAAAACCCGGAGGTGCAGGTATGGGGTGTGGATTGGTAACGATATTTAACGGCGCAGGACACGGAAAGTCTTCAGCAGCGTTAGGGAGGGCGGTTTTGGCCGCCGCTTCGGGGGAGAAGGTTTTTATCATCCGATTCCTCAAAGGAAAAGAGCTTGCAAATCCAGCTTTTTTTAACAGACTTGAACCGGAAATCAAAATATTCTGTTTTGAAAAGTCGGTGGGAAGCTTTGCCGACCTTTCCGAGGAAAAAAAGTCTGAGGAGATCGCCAATATCAGAAACGGGCTTAATTTTGCAAGGAAGGTGATTGCCACCGGAGAGTGCGATCTGCTGATACTGGACGAAATTCTGGGGCTGATCGATAACGGCATCATCACGGTGGAGGATCTGAAAAACATCCTGATGGCGAGAGATGAGGATATGAGCATCATTCTCACAGGGATTCACCTGGACGGGGAAATCGCCGCGCTGGCGGGGGAGGTCTCGGAGGTTGCAGGTGTGAAGATGAGGTAGACCAGGGGCTGCGCAGGCGGCCCCCTTTTTATGCGCAGGCCCACACAGAGGAAGTATGCCGCCAAAGCGGCGTGTGGGGCGCGCGGCGTGCAGGGGCGCGGAGCGCACTTTTTGCACGAAACCAGGCACGAAATACGGCAATAAAGACTCCGCCATCCGTTGACAGCGCTCTTTCATGGTGTTATGATGTTTCTAAGAAAAAACAATTTCATAGGATAAAGGAACCGCGATCAATGATTTTTTGTCAGACAGGTTGTATTCGCGGTACCTCAGAGGTAGAGGTTGCGTGTTTTATGAGTAATTTTTTGGATGTGGCAGGCACAGAGGAAGAAAAATGAAAGGAAAAAACGCCGAAGAGATCTGGAACCCTGCAAGTCAGATTTCTGGGCATCCGGTGAAAAACCGTATGACTGTCATCAGCGGGATCTGCTGATGGGGCGCTATCCGATGAAACGGTAACAGAGGTAGTCGGTGCGCATTTATGCGCATCGATTTTTTAAAGGAGGGAAAACCATATGGCTGTATTTACAGGCGCTGGTGTTGCGATTGTGACGCCTTTTAAGGAAAACGGGGAAGTTGACTACGAAAAATTCGCGGATCTGATCGAGTTTCAGATCGAGGGAGGGACGGACGCGATCATCGTCTGCGGAACCACAGGAGAGTCCTCCACGCTCACTCACGAGGAGCATCTGGATGTGATCCGCTACTGCATCGAGCGGGTGGCGGGACGGATCCCCGTGGTGGCGGGAACCGGATCAAACTGCACCGAGACCGCGATTTATCTGTCCACTGAGGCGCAGAAGGCGGGAGCGGACGCCCTGCTTCTGGTGTCGCCCTACTACAATAAGGCAACCCAGAACGGCCTTTACCGGCACTATAAGGCGATCGCGGAGTCGGTGAAGATTCCCTGCATTCTTTACAATGTGCCCAGCCGCACGGGCTGTAATATCGCCCCGGAGACGGTGGTCAGGCTCTGTACGGATGTGGAGAACATTGTGGGGGTGAAGGAGGCCGGCGGAAACATCAGCCAGATCGCCAGGCTCATGAATCTGGCGGGCGGAAAGGTGGATCTGTATTCCGGGAACGACGATCAGATCGTGCCTCTGCTTTCCCTGGGAGGAAAGGGCGTGATCTCGGTGCTCTCCAATGTGGCTCCCAGGCAGACCCACGACATCTGCGCAAGGTTCTTCGCAGGCGATATGGCGGGAAGCTGTGCGGAGCAGCTGCGGGCGATTCCCTTATGCAGCGCGCTTTTCTGCGAGGTGAACCCCATCCCGGTGAAAAAGGCCCTGAACCTGATGGGCAAAATCGGAGGGACTCTGCGGATGCCTCTCACAGAGATGGAGCCGGAGAATGCGGCCAGGCTTGAGAAGGCCATGAAGGACTATGGGATTCTGGAATAAGGTCTGACATCTGAGGAAAGAACTGCGGATCAATAAAGCAGACGGAGAATGGAAAGGATTGGCTGAAAATATGGTAAATGTGATATTACACGGTTACAGCGGCAGGATGGGAAAAATGATCTTGGATCTGGTAAAGGACGACCCGGAGATCTGCGTGGCGGCCGGAGTGGACGCTTTTGAGACGAAGGGATATCCCTTCCCTGTTTTTTCAAAGATGGAGGACTGTACCGTTAAGGCGGACGTGGTCATCGATTTTTCCGTGGCAGCGGCTGTGGACGACCTGCTGGACTGGTGCGTCCGGGAGAAGACGGCCTGCGTGCTCTGCACCACGGGACTGGACGAGAGACAGCTCGCCAGGATGAAGCAGGCCAGCGCGCAGGTGGCGATTCTGAAATCCGCCAACATGTCCCTGGGGATCAATCTGCTGATGAAGCTGCTTAAGGAGGCGGCGTCGGTGCTCGCTCCCGCCGGGTTTGATATCGAGATCGTGGAAAAGCACCACAAAATGAAGCTGGACGCCCCCAGCGGAACGGCCCTGGCTCTGGGGGACAGTGTCAGGGAGGCTCTGGACGGGGAGTATGAGAATGTCTTTGACCGGAGCGGCCGAAGAATGAGGCGGCCCGAAAAGGAGATCGGCTACTCGGCGGTGAGGGGCGGCACCATCGTAGGGGAACACGACGTGATCTTTGCCGGGGCGGACGAGGTGGTGACCTTCTCCCACACCGCTTACTCCAGAGGCGTTTTCGGGAAGGGAGCCATCCAGGCGGCCAAATTCCTGAAGGATCAGCCGGCCGGGCTCTACGATATGAGCGATGTGATCGGCTGAGAACCGACTGATATCCCGGCAGGATGCGCTTGGGGCGCCCTGCCGGAAAGCGGCTGTGGGCTCAGAAGCGGAAACAGGACGCATTTTGGGCTGTCCGCGGGAGAGGGCTGTACGGCCCCGGTTTTCGGGAGCGTTTTGCAGAAAGGGGAATGAACGTGAGAAAGAGCGAGCTTCAGGAGATGGAGCTGAAATATTTAAAGAGTCTGGCCAACCAGTATCCCAACATTGCGTCGGCCTCCACGGAGATCATCAATCTCCAGGCAATTTTAAACCTCCCCAAGGGGACGGAGCATTTCATGACGGACATTCACGGAGAGTACGAGCAGTTTAACCATGTGCTGAAAAACGGCTCCGGAGCCATCCGGCGCAAGATTGACGAGGAGTTCGGGAACACCTTAAGCCAGAAGGACAAAAAATCCCTGGCTACTTTGATCTATTATCCACAGGAAAAGCTGGATATCGAGATCCGCCGGGAGGAAAATATCGAGGACTGGTACAAGATCACGCTCCACAGGCTGGTTCAGATCACCAAACGGGTGGCCTCCAAGTACACCCGCTCCAAGGTGCGCAAGGCTCTGCCGGAGGATTTTGCCTACATCATAGAGGAGCTGATCACGGAAAAGTCGGATATCTCTGACAAGGAGGGGTATTACAACGAGATCATCCACACCATCATCCGCATCGGCAGGGCGCAGGAGTTCATCGTGGCCCTGAGTAATCTGATCCAGCGGCTGGTGATCGATCACCTTCACATTGTGGGGGATATTTTTGACAGAGGGCCCGGCCCGCACATCATCATGGACACCTTAAAGCACTATCACTCGGTGGATATTCAGTGGGGAAACCACGACATCGTATGGATGGGGGCCGCCTGCGGGCATCTGCCCTGTATCGCCACGGTGATCCGGGTGGCGGCCAGATACGGAAATCTGGATACCATTGAGGACGGCTATGGCATCAATCTTGTTCCCCTGGCCACCTTTGCCCTGGATACCTATCAGGATGTGAACTGCGACGTTTTTGCCATCAAATATAACACGGACTACAATACCAAGGATCTGAATCTGGATATGAAGATCCACAAGGCCATCGCCATTTTACAGCTCAAGCTGGAGGGGCAGGTGATCCGCAGATGCCCGGAATTTCAGATGGAAGACAGGCTTTTGCTGGACAAGATCGATTATGAAAAGAAAACGGTGCTCATAGAGGGCAGGGAGTATCCCATGAAGGATACGGAGTTTCCAACGGTGGATCCGAAGGATCCCTATAAGCTGACCCCGGACGAGGAGCAGGTGATGGAGCGGCTCCGTCACGCCTTCCTGAAATGTGAAAAGCTGCAAAAGCATGTGCGTTTTCTCTATTCCAACGGGGGACTTTACAGGATCCATAATTCCAACCTGCTCTATCACGGCTGCGTCCCGCTGGACGAGAAGGGTGACTTCAAGTCGGTGAATATCGACGGAAAGGCCTACAGGGGAAGAGCGCTCTATGATGTGCTGGACAATTATGCCAGGAAGGGCTATTATGCCAAAAATGATCCGGCGGGCATGCGCAGGGCCCAGGATTATATCTGGTACACCTGGACGGGGCCGAATTCCCCGGTGTACGGCAGGGATAAGATGACCACCTTCGAGCGGTATTTCGTGGAGGATAAGCAGACCCATAAAGAGACCAAGAACAGCTATTATTCCATGCTGGATAAGGAGGAGATCGTCCACCGGATCCTGGATGAATTCGGTCTGGATATCAGAAAATCCCATATTATCAACGGTCATGTGCCTGTGGAGCTGAAAAAGGGCGATACCCCCATCAAATGCGACGGCAGGCTCCTGATCATCGACGGCGGGTTTTCCAGGGCCTATCAGGACAAGACCGGGATTGCGGGCTATACGCTGGTGTCGGATTCCCACGGGATGCGGCTGGTGGCCCATGAACCCTTCGAATCCATGGAGGCGGCGATTCTGAGGGAGTCGGATATCTTCTCCGATTCCACTGTTGTGGAAATCGCGCCGGTGCGCATACGGGTGTCGGATACGGATATCGGCGTTGATCTGACGGAGCGAATCAAACAGCTCGAACAGCTCCTCCAGGCTTACCGGGATGGAACGATTGTAGAAAAATAGACAATGATGCGAGACAGACAAACGCCGACCCTTTTTCGGTCGGCGTTTGTTTTACAAAGAGCTTTCTTCTCAGGCCTAACGTCCGTTTCTGGCCGTTTTGTTTCCGGTGGTATTGCTGGCCGTGGCGTTGTCGGTGCTGTTGTTATCGTTGTCTGTGCCATCGCCGATCACGTCGTCGGTGATATCGGACACGCCGTCAGCGATATCGTCCACGACATCGCCTACCGCATTGCCCGCGTCGTCCAGCAGGGAGTCGCCGTCGTCGCCGGTTCCGGCGGTGGCGCTGTTCACATTGCCGTCGTTGTCGTCGCCGTCATTGAGCGTACCGTCGGCTGCGTCATTTCCGTTGCCGCCGTTGGTTGCGGCGCCGTTGCCCGTTGCGGCATTGTCCATATCGTTGTTGTCGTCCACACCTGTACCGGCGTTGGTCCCATTTCCGGTATTGCCGGCGTTCCCGGTATTCGTGCCGTTGTCAGTGGCAGTGGTGGTATTTCCTGCCATGTCATTGTCGTTCTTCTTTTTGTCCGTCCCGCAGGCGGTAAAGAGGAAGAGCATTACGACAACAAGAGATACCGAAATAAGCTTTCTCGTATTTTTCATAATTTACCTCCTTATATATAAAGAACTGCATGATTGTAGTTCTATTGCTATTATGCGCAGAGGCTGCGAAAATATACCCGGGAAAGCTACAGGTATCTGCCAGTTTTTTATGCGCAGCCCCATGCAGAGGAAGTATGCCGCTAAAGCGGCGCATGGCGCGCGCGGCGAGCAGAGGGAAAATCTCCTCTGCTCGATTGAACATAATTTCTGATTCTGAAAGGAGACGGATAATCGGGATGAGATTCAGGCCATGTATCGATATTCACAATGGAAAAGTCAAACAGATCGTGGGCGGAAGCCTTACGGATCAGAAGGATCGGGCCACGGAAAATTTTGTGGCCGGTCAGGACGCGTCATATTTTGCAGGACTTTACAGGGATAAAGGGCTTGAGGGCGGGCATATTATTATGTTGAATCCGGCCGCAAGCGAATTTTATGAGCAGACCAGGAGACAGGCCCTGGAGGCCCTCGCTTCCTGTCCCGGTTTTTTTCAGGCAGGAGGCGGGATCACCCCTCAAAACGCGGAAGAATTTTTAAAAGCCGGAGCCTCCCACGTGATCGTGACCTCCTATGTTTTTAAAGATGGAAAGCTCCACAGGGACAGACTCTCGGAGTTGCTGCACGCAGTGGGGAAGGAGCGTCTGGTGCTGGATCTGAGCTGCCGCCGGAAAGGGGAGGATTACTATATTGTAACCGACAGATGGCAGAAATATACCGACGTGAAACTAAATGCGGAAACCCTTCTGTCCCTCTCCGGAAGCTGCAACGAATTCCTCATCCACGCGGTGGACGTGGAGGGACAGGCAAACGGGATAGAAGAACCTCTGGCCGCCCTTCTGGGAAAGGCCTGTCCCATCCCCCTGACCTACGCCGGAGGCGTCCACAACTTCGCCGACCTCCAAAAGCTCAAAACCCTCGGCCGGGACAAAATCGACGTCACCATCGGCAGCGCCCTGGATCTGTTCGGCGGCAGCATGAAGCTGGAGGAAGTCATGGCCTTCTGTGAGGCGGGGAGGTGAAGCCTGAAATGGCAGAGCCGGGAGAGGCGAAAGAGACTCCAGGGAGCCCGGAGAGGGAGCTCAGCGGCGAAAAACCTCTCCGCCCTCTCCCGATATCCCGCCTCAGTCCTCGTAGAACCCGCACCCGCACCGCCCATTCTCCTTCACATGATAGAGGGCCGTATCCGCTCTGTTGTAGAGATCGTCCGAAAACCCGTTCTCCGAAAACGCGCCGCCCACGCTTAAGGAGACGGCAGGCTCGTCGTTGTCAGGATGCAGAAGGATCTGATTTATTGCGTCCACCTTCTGCATCAGCATATCTTTTTTGTCCTCGGAGAGCTCCGGCATGATTACGGCGAACTCGTCCCCGCCGATTCTGGCGGGATAATCCGTGGAGCGGAAGCTCTTCTCAAGCAGGGCGGCCACTTTTCTGAGAATCCGGTCGCCCATCTCGTGGCCATAGCCGTCGTTTACCAGCTTAAATTTGTCCACGTCGATGATCAGCAGGGCCACAGGGGCCATTCTGGTTTTCAGAATCTGCCGGAGCTGATCGAAGGCGCCGCGGTTGATGAGGCCGGTGAGGGGATCGTGCTCCGCCTTATGGCGCAGCATGGCCTTGTTGGCGCTGTTGAGCTCGTAGATATCATTATAGGTAAGAGCCAGATATTTAAATTCGTAGGAGCCGGTGATCTCCAGCATTTTTTCCTCTTTGATATTTTTTACATAAATCTGCAGGGGCTTGACGATCAGACGCAGGATCAGGATAAAGACCAGGATATTTTCCAGGAACAGGATACTGATCAGAATCTGCTGGCCCTTCATGGTGAGATGCAGGTTTGCCATGCTCCCGGCCTGCTCCTGTTCGGTGGTGCCCACCGCGCTGTCGATAAAGCGGGAGATATTCTCCGTGATCAGGGCCCTGGCGTCGAGATAGGCGGGGCCGAATACCAGCTCCTGGGCTCTGGCGGTCATCTCCTGCGCACTCAGGGAGAGATCCTCCTGTGTCAGGGAGACGGCGGATACCTCCGCGCCGAGGCTGGCAGGATCGTATCCGTGAGCCTGGGCCACCAGACGGATGGCATAGATCTCCTGCTCCATGAGGCGGTTGGAATGTTCTAACGCAATCTCCAGGAAGGAGTAAGCCTGGGGAGTTACCGAAACCTCCTGAAGCCGGGATAGGGCGGTATTTCTGCGTCTGGTCACATGGACCTCCGTAAAATAGTTTTTTACGTGTTCGGGATCGGCGTTTACCGTGAAAAGCCGCACCTGCTCCGTCAGATAGCCGGAGCCCTCGCTGACAAGAGCGGCGTTTTTTTCACAGACAATATATTCGTCGGTTGCCCTGACCATGGAATTGTAATTATCCGCTGCGTGGATGGTTGCCAGAATCAGCAGGATATAGAGAATGCATGAGACCAGGATCATCCCGATGTTCAGGCTGCGGATCCTGATCCCTCTGATGTTTTTTCTGTTGCCGCAGGCAGGCGTCTGACTGTGACTGCCGCTTTGTGAATCAGCCATATTCATTCCTTACTCCTTATTTTGGGCGAAACTTAAGGCTGTGCCCAAAAGCACAGCCCTGTCGCCTTAATCTAATAAAACAATATTGCTTATTCAAAATAAAATATAAATATCCATTAAGAAAAGGCACATCGTGTTACTGATTAATGTGGTATAATCAGCGTAAACTGATTATAATTTTGTTACGTTTACGGCCTGAGGTCCCTTTTCGCCATTGACTACCTCGAACTCTACGGAAGCGCCCTCTTCAAGAGACTTGAAACCTTCCATGTTAAGTCCTGAATAGTGGACAAAAACGTCGTTTCCGGATTCATCGGAGATAAAGCCGTACCCCTTTTGGTTGTTAAACCATTTTACTGTACCTTTGTTCATCGTACATACCTCCAAAAAAATAAATAAGTAAACAGTGTGTTGCTGCAAACCGCGCGGCCTCCTGCATCCCCCTGCGGGGTTCCGGTCTGCTCTGTTCCAGGCAGGAACGCCCTGTGCCTCACAGCATTAACAGCATAGCACATTTGTTTTTGAAAGTAAAGCAAATTATAGAGTTATCAGAAATTTAGTTACAAATGACATTATTTATGTCATAAACCCTGATATTTCCTCAAAATTTTTATGGAGATTGCCAGTGGATGCGCAGTGATTATATACAAAGTTGCGCTCATTTCTTATCTGTGGTAGAATGGGGTTAATAAACCGGAGGTGGCAGACATTTATGAACTTTCGAAGCAGAACCAAATATACTCTGCGTCTGATGGCTGAAAAAAAGGATGGAACAATCATAAGGCGTACCATCAGTTCCGGCCCGATCGAGACGGCGGCGGCCCTGACCTTTGTACTGGTTGTGGCGATTACCTGCAAGTTTATTTACGACGAGATTACGATCAGGGACGCAAGAAAAAAGATCATAGAACAGACGGCGGCCATGAACGACCTGACGGACGAGAACGAGGCGCTGACGGTGGAGAATTCCACCCTCACCAATAAGGTTTCCGTTCTGAGCGAGGCTGTCAGCAAAAAGGCGGAGGCGGAGGATGCGCTCTCCCAGGAGACCATCGAGAACGCGCTTCCCAAAGGCTTTCCCTTGAGCGGCTCGGCGACCATGAAGGAGGCGGAGGACGGAGAGCATATGCTGATCTTTACGGCGGCCCAGGGAATCAATGTCCTCACAACCGGCACCGGCACGGTGGAGATCGTGGACGCGGATGAGCTTTATGGCACCAGGATTGTCATCGACCATGGGAACGGCTATCAGTCCGTCTACCGCAACAGCGGGACGGCTCTGGTGAAAAACGGCGAGACGCTGGGCAAGGGATACATCCTTTTCAGCGTCGGCAAGGAAAATCAGGAGCTGGGCTACCAGATCATGTTTAACGGAGAATACGTGGATCCTCTGACCATGATCGAGATCAACGGATAGCACGTCTGGGAAAAAGGGAGGGCAGGCTTACTGATTTTGCCCCTCTTTTTCCTTCAGTCTGCCCAGAACCAGCTCGTAGCCGTCGTTTCCATAGTTCAGGGAGCGGTTTACCCGGCTGATGGTGGCGGTGGACGCGCCGGTTTTTTCCGCGATCTCCAGGTAGGTCTTGTGGCTCTTGAGCATGGTGGCCACCTCGTAGCGCTGGGAGATGGAGATCAGCTCGTTGACGGTACACAGATCTTCAAAGAAGCTGCTGCATTCTTCCCTGCTCTGCAGACACAGGATGGCATCAAATAAATGAGCGACAGCTTCTGTTTGTAACTTTTTGTTCATGATGGAAACCCTCCCGGAAATTTTCGCACAGCGAAAGCCTGTGTTGACATAACATGCCGCCCGGCGGAAAACGCCTTCCGGCAGAGAACTCTCTGCGGCGGGGATTCCGTGTGGCGCAGTAAAGGTATTTTAACATATTAACGTTGCAGAGTAAAGATAAATTGCAGAGGGTTTGCGTTTCGGGCGGAAGACGCCCTGCGGGCCGGCTTCTGCATAAAATGATGGATGGCAGGCGAAAGGAGAGAGGGATGCGCCAGAGCAGGAAGCGGGGCGGCGGGAAAAACGCCGATTTTGATAAGACAGGGAAAACGCCGGTGATCTGGACAGGCATCTGCACCGGGGAGAGGGTTGCGGGATTTAAGGATCTGCGCACGGGCCGGGTTCAGGAGCTGATGCTGATCGCGCCCGGCGCCCAGGGGGAAAAGGATCTGGCGGAGTTCATGAAGGAGTACGGGGTCAGCCGGGAGGAGATCGAGAACATCTGGTAGAGGGAAGACAGGAGAGGAAATGAAGGAGAGAAACAAAGGAAAAAGAAAAAGCGGGTATCTGGCCGATTATGTGGTGTTTGACTTGGAGACTACGGGGATCAGCCCGGAGACGGACGCCATTATAGAGATTTCGGCCATTAAGGTGATCGCCCATCAGGTGACGGAGGAGTTTTCAACGCTGGTCAATCCGGGCAGGCATATACCCGCGGCAGCCACTGCGGTGAATAATATTACGGACGATATGGTGCGAAACGCGCCGGAACTTACGCAGGCCCTGGGGGAATTTCTCAGGTTCGTGGGAGATATGGTGCTGGTGGGGCATAATATCCACACCTTCGACACCAACTTTATCTATGACGCGGTGTGGCAGGTCTGCGGGAAGGAATTCTGCAATGACTATGTAGACACCCTTTATATGGCAAGGCAGTGTCTGCCGGAGCTTTCACACCACACGCTGACGGACGTGGCGGCTCATTTCCGGATCGAGACAGAGGGAGCGCACAGGGCGCTGGCGGACTGTGTCATGAATCAGAAATGCTATGAAGAGCTGGGCAAAACACTGAATGCGTTAAAGGAGAAGGAGCCGGATCAGGTGTGCCCTGAGTGCGGGGGCATGCTGATCCGCAGAAAAGGGAAATTCGGGGAATTTTACGGCTGTGAGGGCTTTCCCCGATGCCGTTTCACCAGGAATATACGCAGAGCCAGGTGAAAGGCGATCGTCCGGGAGGCGTCCGAAGACGGACGGCGGGAAATTGGAATCAGGACAGTCAGAAAACGCCGGGCAGGGACGCTCATTCCCTGCCCGGTTTCGCGGTGTGCCCGGAGGCGGTTTTGAAACTGTCGATCATCTTCTCGATCAGAAGCCGTTTCACATACACATCATAGCTGAGCATGGAGACGAAGGAAAAAAGCTGCAGCATTTCCTGATCCTCCTGCGGAACATCCTGAAAGGTCTCCTGGGAGATGGAAAATTTGCGCCGGATATCCTTCTGAAGGTCGGCGATCTCGTCCTTTTCCAGACTGAATACTTCCTTATAAATAGCGCTTAAGGTGACCTCGCTGTCCGTATGGAAATATTTTTCGGTGATCGGCTTAAGGAGGGTCTGAATATCGCTGATCGAAAGGATCCCTTTATAATAGTAGATAAAAATCAGAAGCAGGATATGCTCCCTGCTGTATTTTTTTCGGATTGGCGGGGGAAGCAGGTCGTTTTTGGCGTAATTGTTGATCATGGTTTTGGTCAGGATCTTATCCTCCCCGGGATTTCTGGCAGTGCTCCTGAGCCGCGTCTCCATAAAGGTGGTCACCTGGTCCATGTACAGGTCGATGTTGGGGATATCCTCCGGTTCAATGTGCTGGATTCTGCTCAGACTGTCTAAAATGCTGTTTAACAGGTTTTCTCTGTCGATGGTCATAGCTGCCTCACTTTTCATGCCGCTGGTGTAAAATATGTCTGACTTCTATTATATAGTATCTAAAACTACATGACAAGGGAAAAAGATGTTTTTCGACAGCTGCCAGGCGTACCGGGGAGGCAGAAAAAAGATTAAAAAATTTTTCTGAAATTGTGAAGACAATAGAAGACCGGTATCGTTATAGAGAGTGAGAACAGAAAGGAGAGATGACGGGGCGGCTTTAAGAGCGCCGCAGGGACAGAAGGTCGTCTTATATATGGTTCTTATGTCAGGTTGGAAAGGTGGGTGGAGAGAATAAGTACCATGACAGGGCAGGCGGCCTGCACAGAGAGCAGGCTGGCCGAAATGATAGATTTGTATGACAAACTTATTTTTTCCATCTGCTATAAGCTGACCGGGGATTATTTTATGGCGGAGGATCTGATGCAGGAAACCTTTCTCACAGCGTACCAGAAATATGACTCCTTTGACGGGGCCAACGAAAAGGCGTGGCTGTGCAGGATCGCCACCAACAAGAGCATCGATTATCTGCGCAGCGCGGGCGCGAGGAGTGTTCCCACTGAGGACGTCTTTTTTGAGACGAGACAGGAGCAGGGCGGCTCGCCGGAGGAGATCTGCCTGGAGGAGGAGGTAAAGCGCACACTGGCGGGAAGCTGTGAGCGGCTCAAACCTCCCTACGACGAGGTGGCCAGGGCGTATTACCTGGAGGAACAGACCCCCAGGGAGATCGCGGCCCGGCAGGGAAAGAGTCTGAAAACCGTCCAGACCCAGATTTACCGGGCCCGCGGGATGCTCAGAAGCCTCTATATGGAGAGCAGATGAGAATACAGGGGACAAATGCGGAGCTTAAAAACAGCATTTGGCCGTAGGAAGGAGGAGACGGCATGAAGGAATATTTGACGGACGAGGAGCTGAACCTTTTGATAGAGGAGCTGGAGCAGCAGACGCTGTATGCGCCCAGGCATATGAAGGAGCAGATTTTGAGCCAGGCATTTCCGAAACAAACCGTCCAGGTTCTGCCGCAGTCCGGGGGAGGACGAGAGCGGCAAAAAGGAGCTTCCACCATCGGGCTTCTTTCGTATCGTCTTAAAATTATAGCGGGAATGGCCGCGGCGCTTCTGATGCTGGCGCTTCTGCCCATGCAGGAGGACCCGGCGCAGTACATGGCGCGGGAGGAAGAACGCTGGCAGGAAGATCAGGGCAGTGAGGATGAGAGAGAGGATGCGCCGGATTTAAACAGGATGCTCAACGGAAGTATGAGAAGGACCGGCGAGCGTCTGAATGCCTGGATCGGACGGATGGATCATTTGCAGTTGGGCAATCTTTTTGGAACAGAAAATGGAGGGACAGATCATGAAAACTAAGAAAAAAGGCAAATTTTTAACCTTTTGTTTTTCGATGATGCCGGGAGCGGCTCAGATGTATATGGGATTTATGAAGATGGGCGTCAGCCAGATGCTGCTGTTTTTGCTGGTTATCACAGTTTCAATCTGGTTAAACCAGGGGGCGCTGGCCGCCTTCTGCGTGGTGGCCTGGTTCTACAGCTTCTTCCAGGCCAATCATCTGGCAGGCCTTAGCGACGAGGACTTCTCCGAAGTAAAGGATGAGTATCTCTTCGGCGCAGGAGAACTGCCGGGGCTGGAGAGCCTTGTGAAGGCTCACAGCAGGTGGATCGCGATTCTTCTGATCTTTCTGGGCGGCTGTCTTTTGTGGGATTCCATGGCTAACCTGTTTTACAGTGTGCTTCCCGATGAACTGCGCTTTATCTCCAGAACCATGCGCAGGATCGGAGACTATGTCCCCAGTCTTGTGATCGGCGGCGGAATCATCGCCCTGGGGGTGAGGATGATGCAGGGGAAAAAGGAGGATTTCTCTGAGAATTCTGCCGGAGAAAATACGGCGGCCGAAGATTCCGGCAGGGAAGTCGGCAGGGAAGTCCTGACCGGCGAGGTGGTTGTCACGGACGCTGACGCGGGGAAGGAGTGAGAGGATGGAAAGACAGACGATCAGAACGCACAGAGTCGGTTCCGTCACCTTTGGCGGTGTTCTGGTGACGATGGGGGTGTTGTTCCTTCTGCATATATTTTTTCCGAAAGTGGATTATGAGCTGATCTGGCATTTCTGGCCGCTGATCCTGATCTCTCTGGGCGTCGAGGTGCTTCTGGGCAGCAGAAAGGAAAACTATGAGATCAGGGACAGCGGGGGAAAGCTGGTGGAGCAGAGCCGGGTTGTGTACGATGTGGCGGGGATTTTCCTCACCATGGCGCTGACCATCTTTGCCATGATGCTGGGAATGATCGACTGGGCGGTGTCCCATCCGGGGTACATCTGGTGAGCATAAGAGAACTTAATCTTTATTTAAGATTTTATTTCTAATCAGGAAACATTTTGGACACATCTTTATTGTAGAATATAAACAACACAGGCGGTACAGGATGGCGACCGCTTTACATTTAAAAATGAAGCCGCCGGCGCTTTTGCTGGCGCCGACCGGCTTCGACTAACAACGACAGGCTTCGCCGGATTTAAGACCGGAGAGAGACCTTTTTCATAATGCAGAGCAGCATAAAGGAGCGTACAGAACAGACTGTGCGCTCCTTTTATGCGCAGGGGCGCACGGCGAGCGGGGGAAGAGCCTCCCCTGCTCGATCGCGCTGTCTGCTTCCTGGCATTTACCTACTGAGCCGCTTTTTCCGCGAATTCTCTGGTCACCAGCTCCTCATAGGGAACCCGCTGAGGCAGTTCTCCCGCTTCCTCCAGGATATTCTGAAGCAGGGTAAAGGCGTCCTCCTCAAAGATCAGATCGCCCTTCCAGGTGTCCTGCTCATGATAGCGGGTGACAATGGTGGTCAGCGTTTCCAGGTCTGTCTCCTCAAACTGGGGCTGGATGATTTTGGCGATCTCCTCCGGCGTGTGGGAGGCCACATAGTCCATTCCCTTTTGCAGGGCGTTGGTAAAGGACTGTATGACTTCGGGGTTGGCATCCAGGTAGCTCTTTTTGGCGCTGAAGGCGGTGTAGGGAACGTAGCCGGAATCCTCCCCCAGGGAAGCGACCACATAGCCGTCGCCCTTGGCTTCAAGGGAGGTAGCATGCGGCTCGAATTCGACCGTAAACTCTCCCTGGCCGCCTGAAAAGGCCGCCGCAGTGGAGCCAAAATCGATGCTCTGGTCGATGGAGAGGTCGCCGGCCGGGTCAATGTTGTTCTTTTTCAGGATGTACTCGAAAACCATTTCAGGCATACCGCCAGTCTGCCCTGGCATGATGAACCTGTTTTCCACATCATGCAACTTCTCCCTGGAAGCCACGATTCTGTATGGATAATGGTAGATTCCCGTCCTTTCCACCAGCCCCAGGTTCAGCAGAAGCTCCATATAGGCGGCGAACTTCTTCCTGTGCATGGGATACCCCATAGCTTTCAGGCTCTCCGCCAGGA
>CANOVJ010000067.1 GCA_947570615.1 uncultured Lachnospiraceae bacterium | reverse complement strand
CCTCCTCTTCTTCCTCTTCCTCGAGGGCCTCATAGCGCCTGCGGGCGGCGCTGCGCTTCATATCCGCCTCCCTGCGAAGGTGCATGGCCTCCTCCATACCGTCCCTGCTTCTGGCCTGTCTCTTGATCTGCTCCCGCTCGCCGCTGCCCACCATCCTGGTGGAGCCCTCCTCGTCCGGGTTGACCATCTTCACAAAATCCTCATCCGGCGTCATAAGGGAGCGCTTTAAATCCGCGATCAGCTCGCCCATGGACTGGTACCTTCGATCCGGGCTTTTCTGACAGCATTTAAACACGATCTGCTCCACACTCACGGGGATCTCCGAGACATACTCTCTGGGCGATGGCATCTCCTCCTGGATATGCTTGATGGCTATGGCCACCGTGGTCTCCCCGTTAAAGGGCACCCGCCCGGTGAGCATCTCAAACATGGTCACGCCCAGGGAGTAGATGTCGCTCTTTTCATCGGAATAACCGCCCCTGGCCTGCTCCGGGGAGGTATAGTGTACGGATCCCATCACGTTGGAGGTGATGGTGTTGCTGGTGGCCGCCTTGGCGATGCCGAAATCGGTCACCTTTACTTTTCCTTCTTTGGAAATAATGATATTCTGAGGTTTGATATCTCTGTGGATAATATGATTGTTGTGCGCGGCCTCAATCCCCATACACACCTGAATGGCAATGCTGACCGCTTCCTTCACGGAAAGACGTGCTTTCTTTTCGATGTATTTTTTCAGGGTGATCCCTTCGACCATCTCCATGACGATAAAATAGATCCCGTTCTCCTCTCCCACATCATAGACATTTACGATGTTGGGATGGGCAAGTCCGGCGGCAGCCTGCGCTTCCACCCTGAACTTGGATACAAAATTGGCGTTCTCACTGAATTCCTGCTTTAAGACCTTAACGGCAACCAGTCTGTTCAGCTTATGATCCCGGGCTCTGTACACATCGGACATGCCGCCCGTACCAACCTTCTCCATTATTTCATATCTGTCTGCGATTATCATTCCAATTTTAACCATATCTACCTCTTATATCATTCTCTGGCGAATACATCGATCAGTATTACCGCTATATTATCTTTTCCACCATTGTTGTTGGCCGCCTCGACCAGCCTCCCGGCCTTTCCCTGGAGAGCGTTCTCCCGCAGGAAATTTCCTTCCAGGGAATTTTCCTCTCCGCAGGAGTGTTCTTTTAAGATTCTGCCGATCTCGGCGTCCTCCAGCATATTGGTAAGTCCGTCGGAGCACAGAAGCACCAGGTCGCCCGGATGCAGCTCCTCGTTGAAAAAGTCAATCTCCACCGTATCAAGGCCCCCGATAGCCCTGGTGATAATATTTTTGTCCGGATGGTTGCGAGCCGTCTCCCGGTCAATCCCTCCCATCCTGACCATCTCCTCCACCAGTGAGTGGTCCCGGGTGATCTGTCTGATTTCATCGTTTATGATATAAAGCCTGCTGTCGCCCACATTGGCAAGCTGGAGATAATGTCCCAGCACCGTCGCCACCACCACCGTGGTTCCCATTCCGTAAAGGCTTGCATCCTCCTTCGCCCTGCGCCGGATCTGGTCGTTCGCTGCCCGGATCGCCTTGCCAAGAATCCTCACGGGATTTTTTTCAAAGCAGCCCCTGATCTCCCTGACCATGGTCTCCACCGCACATTTCGAGGCAAAGTCCCCCGCATTATGCCCTCCCATACCGTCGGCCACAATAAACAGATTGGGAAGATTCCCCACGGGGGTTTCCGAAACATACACAAAATCCTGATTCAGTTTTCTCTTTTTTCCTATATCTGTGACAGAAAAGGATTTTAACACGGTGTTACCTCCTGGTGTATGCCTTTTGTCTTCTCCGTAATTGTCCGCAGGCTCCGTCGATATCTCTTCCCATTTCCCTTCTAATAGTAACATTTATTCCATTTTTTTCAAGTTTATTTTTAAATGCGGTAATATTTTCCGTATCCGGCTGTACAAAATTTCGCTCACTGACCGGATTTACCGGGATCAGATTCACATGACAGTTAAGGCCCTTCACAAGCGATGCAAGCTGCCGCGCATCCTCCTGTGCGTCGTTCTCCCCCTTTACCAGCGCATACTCGAAGGTAATCCTTCTGCCCGTCCTCTCAAAATAGTAAGCGCAGGCCTCTATCAGCTCCGCTATGGAATACCTGCGGGCAACAGGCATCAGCTTTCTTCGCTTCTCATCGCTGGCCGCA
This sequence comes from uncultured Lachnospiraceae bacterium, assembly GCA_947570615.1. Classification (GTDB taxonomy): domain Bacteria; phylum Bacillota; class Clostridia; order Lachnospirales; family Lachnospiraceae; genus Suilimivivens. The sequence goes on along the minus strand of CANOVJ010000067.1, from coordinate 22,038 downwards.
TGCAGGGACAGCGCCAGCGTGATCTGCAGCTTTTCATCCGCCAGCATCCGCATTTCCCTGACCAGACCGCAGGTGGACACCGTAATATTGCGCTGACTGATATGTAATCCCTTTTCATCGGTGAGAAGGGCGATAAACTTAAGAAGATTCCCGTAATTATCCAGCGGTTCCCCTATCCCCATCACCACCACATTGGAGATCCTCTCCCCGGTAAGAAGGGTGACGGCATAGACCTGCTCCAGCATCTCCGAGGCAGTCAGCGATCTCTCCAGCCCGTCGATGGTGGAGGCACAGAAGGCGCATCCCATCCGGCATCCAACCTGTGAGGAAATGCACAGGCTGTTCCCATGACGATATTTCATCCATACGCTCTCCACAAGCCGTCCGTCCTCCAGCTCGAAGAGATACTTTCTGGTCCCGTCCAGCGCCGACTCCTGCACCCGAACCATCTCAAGAGAGGTGAGCGCATACTCCTGTGAAAGCCTCTCCCGCAGCCCCTGGGAAAGATTCGTCATCTCCTCAAAGCTCCTGACCATCTTCTGATGCATCCACCGGAAAATCTGCTCCGCCCTGAAGGCCTTCTCCCCCAGGCACTCCATTTCCATCTTCAGTTCCTCAAACGCCAGCGACTTAATATCCTTCATTTATCCACCAATCTTCGCTTATGTTCTTAATCCCCCGGCCGCGCGATAACACAGCACCTGACAGGAAGATATGTCATAAGGAGCCCTTTCAAAAACGCCAGCACTTAACGAGGTTTTTCACGAGTTTAGTGCCGCTGCGTTTTTGTAGAGCGGGAGCGCGGCGACGCTGACATATCTTCCTGTCAGGTGCGCCCTTTTTTATCGCAACCGCCTCAGTCTCGCAATAAAAAATCCGTCCGTCTCATGTCTTCCCGGAAAAAGCTGCAGCATCCCTCCCTTTCCCTCCTCCTTCAGCTCCTGCGGAAGAAAGGGGGTAAGATCCTCCAGTATAAAAGGAAACTGCTGCGTAATCCACCGGGCCATCTCCTCATTCTCCTGCGGATTGATGGTACAGGTGCTGTAGATCAGAATGCCCCCCGGCTTCACATACCGCCAGATCACGCTTAAGATCTTCCTCTGCAGAGCGGCCAGCTCCTCCATCCTTTCCGGTGTGATCCGGTACTTGATATCCCTCTTTTTCCCGATCACTCCAAGACCGGAGCAGGGAAGATCGGCCAGCAGGATATCCGCCCTTCCTGTCATCTCCCCGTCCGGCTGCGCGGCGTCGAAAATCTGCGTCTCGATCTCCCGGTATCCCATCCGCTCTATATTATCTCTCATCAGGGATACCTTATACTCCGAGATATCCCTGGCAATCACTTTTCCGTGACATGGAAGTTTCTTCTCCGCCGTGGCTGTTTTTTCCGCCATGGCTATTTTCTCCGCCATGTGCATGGCCTTTCCCCCGGGAGAGGCGCATACGTCCAGCACCAGCAGCTTTCGCACGCCGGCCGCCTCTTTTCCCTTCTCCTGCCCGGTGAACGTCTCCGACTCCTTAAGGTACCTGGAAATTCCCGCCGCCTCCGCCACCAGCATACTGCTTACGTCCTGGACAGTAAAGATCCCCTCCTCATAGCCCGGCAGACTCCGCACCCCTTCCGTGTTCCAGAGCCGGTACGCATAAGACAGATAAGGATGCTCCTGCACCTTTACGCCTTTTTTCTTAAGCTCCGCCAGCCATCTCGCTGTCTGCTCCCGTGAAAGCTCCTCTCTGCGGCGCACCGTAAGCGGCTGCTGTGTCAGAAATCCCTCCAGTATAAGATATGTGAGTTCCTCCCCCAGCGTTATCAGCCATCGCTCCACCAGCCACGCAGGCATGGAGTATCTGATCGACAGATACCTGCATTTTTCCTTCTCCTTATCAGGCTTAAAAAGCCTTTCTTTATTTCGGGAGAGATTGCGCAGTACGCCGTTTACAAAGCCGGAGAGACCGCGAAAGCCTCTCTTTCCGGCCAGCTTCACCGCCTCGTTGCAGACGGCGCTGTCCGGTACGCTGTCCATATACAGAATCTGGTACACACTCATGCGAAGGAGATTCCTGATCAGAGGCTTCATCCTGGAAACCGGTACCCTCGAATACTGATCCAGATAAAAGTCAATCTCGATCAGACGCTCCAGCGTCCCCTCCGTAGTCCTCTTGATAAATGCCCGGTCCCGGACATCCAGATAATTATATTTATCCTGCACATCCCGGATCAGCAGATGGCTGTAAACACCCTTTTCCAGAATTTCCATCAGCATGTCCAGAATCAGTTCTCTTGTATTTTCCACTCAGTCTCACTCCATCCCCGACACAGTGTCCCATCTGCCGCAAAGCGCCCTGTCCCTCTAGTCGTCCCTGCGCCTGTTGCCCGAAAGGATCACGAGCCGCAGAAGCTGCAATATGGACGAGGCCGCAGCCGCCACATAGGTAAGGGCCGCAGCACCCAGCACCCGTCTGCAGTCGCCCACCTCATCATTCCCCATGATACCGTAGCTTTCCAGCATCTTAAGGGCTCTCCCCGAAGCGTTGAACTCCACCGGGAGAGTGACGACCTGAAAGAGAACCGCCAGAGAAAACACCCAGATTCCGATCTGCGCCAGGGAAAAATATCCGCCTCCCGGCAGATCGAACCCGATTCCCAGGATCAGGCCCAGAATCACCAGCGGGATTCCCAGCTTCGAGCCGATATTGGCGGCGGGAACCAGAGCAGAGCGGAATTTCAGCGGAAAATATCCTTCCTTATGCTGGAGCGCATGTCCGCACTCATGGGCCGCCACTCCGATGGCCGCCACGGAGGCGGAGCCGTAAACGGAGTCCGAAAGGCGCAGCACCCTGGCGCGGGGATCGTAATGATCCGTCAGGTTCCCCGATACATGCTGAATCTGCACGTCCCGGATTCCCGACATCTGCAAAATCCTCTGCGCCGCCTGGGCCCCGGTCATACCGCTTCTGGCGCGCACCCTGGAATATCTGCTGTAAGTGCTGTTCACCCTGGAGCTGGCCAGAATACACAGCACCGCGCCGACCAGCACCAGTATATAAGTTGGGTCAAAATAATATCCGAACAATCTCTGCACCTCCATCACCCTGTCTGGCAAAATATATATCTATTATTTACTGTCTGCGGCAAAGAATACGCTTTTTTCTCTTCACTGCTCCTGTCCGAGAAACTCTCCCGGGGAGAGCTCATATCCCAGCAGAAACTCCTTCACCTGCATCCGCCGCTTTCCCTCCAGCTGCAGGCTCCTTACACGCAAAATCCCTTCTCCTGTGGCCACATCGAAAAAGTCCTTCTCCACCCGCACCACGCCTGCGGGATAAACGTCCGTCTCCTCCTGCGCGGGCACGTCCGCCTCCCAGATCTTGAGCTGTCTTCCCCTGTAAAAAGTGTAGGCGCCTGGCCAGGGGGTAAGCCCTCTCAGCAGCCGTTCGATAAAGGCGGCGTCCTTTTTCCAGTCGATCAGCCCCATTGCCCTGGTAAGCTTACCCACATGGGTGGCCAGCGCCTCATCCTGCTTTCGGGGCGTAATCTCTCCCCGGCCGATTTGCTCCAGCGTTTCCACGATGAGCCCGGCTCCGGCCTCCATGAGCTTATCGTGAAGGGTTTCTCCAGTCTCCTTTACTGCCAGAGGCACCGCTCTCTGTGAGAGAATGTCTCCCGTATCCACCCCTTTTGCCATCTGCTGGATGGTGACGCCGCTCTCCCGATCACCGTTTATGATCGCCCACTGAATGGGAGCGGCCCCCCGCAGGGCGGGAAGCAGGGAGGCGTGGATGTTGATACACCCGAATCGCGGCATGGCTAGGATTTCCTCCGACAGAATCTGCCCGAAGGCCGCCACCACGAAGATATCCGCCTCATACCTGGAAAGCTCCCGCACCGACTCCTCCTGCCTGATCTTCACCGGCTGAAAAACCGGGATATTGTGACGCAGGGCACACTCCTTTACAGGAGACATCTGCATCACCTGGCCCCGGCCCTTCTGCTTATCCGGCTGTGTCACCACCAGACTCACCTGATACCCCGCCGCCAGAATGGCCTCAAGGGGCGCAACGGCAAAGTCCGGCGTACCCATGTATACGATCCTCATAACGAAATCCTCCCTTCCCGCTTTATATGACAGCACACTGTAAACTCCGCGCAGACGATTTCGCACCTGCGCTCCCGGCTGTCCCTTCCGCTGCTCAAATGTCCGTCTGAAAAGTCCTGATTTTTCAGCCTACTCTTCCTCCTCCAGCTCGGAGACATCCATCAGTCTTCCCTCCACCTTCTCCACATAAAGGTGGCCGTCCAGATGCTCTACCTCATGGCAGATGGCCCGGGCAAGAAGGTCGGTCGCCTCCATCTCAAAGGGCTCCATCTCCCGGTTATAAGCCTTTATCCTTACATAATCGGGCCTTGTCACCACTCCGGTCTTTCCCGGAACGCTTAAGCACCCCTCGTTTCCGGTCTGCTCCCCGCTCGCTTTCAGGATCACCGGATTGATCAGCAGAAGCGGATCCTCCCCGGTCACATCGATCACCGTGATCCGTTTCAGGATACCCACCTGGGGCGCGGCCAGTCCCACCCCCTCCGCCTCGTACATGGTATCAAACATATCGTCGATGAGCTCCCTGGTCCGGTCCGTCATCTCCTTAACCGCCTTACAGGTTTTGTTCAAAACCGGATCTCCTATTTCTCTTATGTTTCTGAGCGCCATTTTCCTGTTTTCCCTTCCTTGATTACTTTTATTCCAATAAGCCGGCCCGCGAAGCGCGACAGCATTTGTTTAGCATAAGGATGTCTGGCGGAGCCTGGCATCCGTTGTTTCAATAAGCTGGCTGGCGAAGCGTGACAGCGTTTGTTTTTAATAGCCCGTAACGGGATCAAAATCAAATTGCAGGCTTTCCTGCTTAAGGGAGGGCGGGTCGATCTTCTCCTCCACCCTGTCCTTTATCCTGATGAGCAGCTCATATTCCGCCGCTTTACAGTATATCACAAACCGGTAAATATCGTTGATCTTTCCGATGGAAGCCCTGGCCGGCCCCGTCACCGTAAGGGCGCCGGGCGCGTCCCTTCTGATCAGCTCCGCCACCCGGCCCGCCAGGGCCTGCGCCTTTTCCTCACAGGGGGAAGTGATCAGAACCGCCATCATATGAACCGCCGGAGGATAGCCTCCCATCTCCCGGTAGAGGATCTCCTCCTCATAAAACGCGTCGTAATCCTGACTGGCCGCGCGCAGAATACTGTAATGATCGGGACGGTAGGTCTGAATCACAACCTCCCCCGGCTTCTGTCCGCGTCCCGCCCGCCCAGCGGCCTGGGTCAGGAGCTGAAAGGTCCTCTCCCCGGCCCTGTAATCATTATCGTTTAAGGAGAGATCCGCCGCAAGCACCCCCACCAGGGTCACATTGGGAAAGTCATGACCCTTTACAATCATCTGGGTGCCCACCAGCACATCCGCCTCCCCGGAGGAGAAGGCGGCCAGTATCTTCTCATAGCTGTCCTTTCTGCGGGTGGTATCGGCGTCCATCCGAAGCACCCGGATCCCCGGAAACACCTTTTCGAGCTGCTGCTCGATCTGCTGGGTCCCCGCCTTAAATCCCAGGATATAGGAGGATGAGCAGGAAGGACATTTCACAGGCTGCGCCGTCTCATAGCCACAGTAATGACAGACCATCCTGCCTCCCGCTTGCCCGGAATTTCCCCGGAACCGGGCATTTCCCGGATGCCGGGAATGTCCCAAATGTTGGGACAGAGAGACGTCGCAGTGGGGACACTTCATCACATATCCGCAGGCGCGGCAGGAGACAAATCCTGCATAGCCTCTGCGGTTCAAAAAGAGCATGCTCTGCTCCCCTTTTTCCAGCCTCTCCCGAAGCAGCTCCTGCAGTCTCCTGCTGAAAATGGAACGGTTTCCCTCCCGCAGCTCCTTCCGCAGATCCACGATGGTGACCGGGGCCAGCTCTGCGCCCGACGCTCTCTGTGTCAGGGTATAGAGCTCATATTCCCCCTTTCGGGCTCTGTAGCATGCCTCCAGGGAAGGGGTTGCGGAGCCCAGCACCAGAACCGCCCCCTTCATCTGCGCCAGATACTGAGCCGTCTCCCTGGCATGGTATCTGGGCATGCTCTCGCTCTTATAGCTGTTTTCGTGCTCCTCATCTATTATAATCATTCCCAGATCGGGAAAAGGGACAAACAGGGCGGAACGGGGCCCGATAATCACATCCAGCTCCCCCTTCATGGCCCGCTGGCACTGATCGTATTTTTCTCCCGCAGAGAGGGTGGAGTTCATCACCGAGACCCTCTCTCCGAACCGCTTGTAAAAACGCAGCAGGGTCTGATAGGTGAGAGCGATCTCCGGGATCAGAACGATACACTGCTTCTTTTTCCTGATCATGCCCTCGATCAGGTTCAGATAGACCTCCGTCTTTCCACTTCCGGTAATTCCGTGGATCAGACAGGTTTTCCGCTTCCCCCTCTCATAATCGGAAAGCACCTTCTCGCAGATCCGGCTTTGCTCCGGATTCAGCTTCCTGACGCCCGAACCTCCCCCCGGCGCAGAATCCGAAGACTCTTTGGGCGCGGGCTCTCCCCCTGCGGTCCCGCAGATCGCGCCTTCCCCGCTCATGGCCCCGCCCGCTTCCCTAAGCTTCACCGGATTGCGGTAAACGCTCTCGCTCTCCAGGGCGATCACTCCCTGACTCTGAAGGCTTCTGAGCGTGGCGGCGGGCACGTTCAGCTTTCCTGTCACCAGCTCTGCGGGGAGCACCGTCTCTCTGACCAGCTGCTCTAACACTCTGACTCTGGCGCTCTGGTGCTTTCTCTGGCTCTCTCCCAGCAGGGAAATCGTCTCCTCCGCCGTAACCAGCCGGACGATCTTCTTTTTCTCCCTGGGCTTCATGGTCTGCTTTACCGGAAGCACAGTCCGCAGGGCGGCGATCATGGTGGAGCCGTAGGTATGCTTCAGCCATGCCGCCAGCTTCATGGCGTCCGCCTCCACCGACACGCTCCCCGTGACAATACGGGCCACCTCCTTCTGCTTTTCCTCCGGAAACTGCGCCCTGTCCGTGATCTCCACCACATAGCCCTGACGCAGATGGTCGCCCTTCCCAAAGGGAACCTCCACGCACATCCCCTCCTCCAGGACCTCCTCCAGCTCCCGGGGGATCCTGTATTGGAAGCTTCTGTCTACTTTTTCATGGGAAATATCTATGATAATATTTGCATATTTTCCCCTGGTCATTCTCTCTTTGCTCTTTCTTCCAGTATCTGCGCGATGAGCACACGCTCATCCATGGGATGCTTTACGCCCTCGATCTCCTGATAGTCCTCATGCCCCTTACCTGCAAGGACGATGATATCTCCCGGCTGACCGTGGTCGATGGCAAAGGCGATGGCCTCTCTGCGGTCGCAGATCTCGACATATTTTCCCTTCGTCCTGCCGATCCCTGTTTTGATATCCTCGATGATATCCTGGGGCTTTTCAAATCTGGGGTTATCCGAGGTGATAATGGTCAGATCCGCCAGGTTCCCGCTGACCTCCCCCATCTCAAAACGCCGCAGCTTCGAGCGGTTGCCTCCGCACCCGAACAGACATACAAGGCGCTCCGGCCTGTATTCCCGAAGGGTGGTCAGAAGACTCTTAAGGCTCATGGCGTTGTGGGCATAGTCGATCAGAAGAGTAAACTGATCGGAAACAGGAACCATCTCGATTCTGCCCTTCACATGGGCTGCGAGCAGCGCCTTCTGAATCTGAGAATCGGACACCTTGAAATGCCGGCATACCGCGATGGCCGCCAGCGCGTTATAAACGCTGAATCTTCCCGGCGTGGGCACCTCCACCGCAAAGGGGAGATTTCCCATCCCCTGTTCCTTTACCTGAAAACGGATCCCCAGCTCTCCGGGCCTGTTGATCAGCTCCAGATCATCCGCATAGATATCCGCCTGTGGGCTGAATCCATAGGTCTCCACCTGACAGGTATGACCGCGGATCACAGCCTGCGTATGGGCGTCGTCCACATTGACAATTCCAAGCCAGCACTGTTTAAACAGAAGCGCCTTGCAGGCCTGATACTCCTCGAAATCCGCATGCTCATTGGGCCCGATGTGATCCGGCTCCAAATTGGTGAAAATGCCGATCTCAAAGGTAAAGCCCTGGGTTCTGTGAAGCTTGAGCCCCTGGGAGGCCACCTCCATCACCACGATCTCACAGCCCTCCTGCTCCATCTCTCTGAAATACTGCTGGAGCACAAAGGACTCCGGCGTGGTATTTCCCGCAGGGATGTGCTTATCGCCGATGATGGTCTCGATGGTTCCCACCAGCCCCACCTTGTACCCCGCACGCTCCAGAATGGATTTGATCAGATATGTGGATGTGGTCTTCCCCTTGGTTCCGGTGATCCCGATCACTTTAAGCCGGTCCGCAGGATGTCCGAACCAGGCCGCCGCGATAAACGCCATGGCATACCTGGTATCCTCCACCCGGATCACTGTGACGTCGCTCTCTGCCGGCAGCTCCACATCCTTCTGTACCACCAGAGCCGCCGCCCCCTTTTCGGCCGCCTGGGCCGCGAAGCTGTGACCGTCCACATTATAGCCGCAGATGCAGATAAAAAGGCACTTCTCCGATACCCTGCGGGAATCGTAGACCACCTCTTTGATCTCCCGGTCCAGATTTCCTCTTATACACTGAAAGGTAAGCCCATTCAGCAAATCCCTACACTTCATAATACTTCTCCCTTATGCCATTTCCGGGCGCAGCAGCGCCGGGAATCTTTTCCTTATAATAAGATAACACGACTGCGCGTTTTTTTCAATCCACTTAAAAACCCTCCTCTGTCTGACAGTATATGTTTTCAAATATTTTTGTTGCGCTTAATTGTTTGTTTAGAGCTTTTAAGACTTTTATCATAAATCGGACACACTTTATACACAATTTACCTTTATGATATTAATCAAGATAGTTGAACAACTCACTATCTCCCCCCTCATAAGAATGCGAAAGCCTCCGGCATCCCCGGAGGCTTTCGCTGTTGTTACAATACGCCGGCCTGCGAAGCGTAACCGCGCTGGTTAAGACCGGGTGACATGCTTCGCCAACTGCGCGTTCTTAAAACAGTCTGCCGCTTAAATCCTCAATCTCTGTCTTTTCCATCAGCTCTAGAGCAAGCTCTGTGGGAACCGCCCCATTTTCCAGCGTGGTCGCGCCCGCCGCCGAGAGTCCCGCGCAGAAGCGCAAAACCGCCTCGTCATCCATCCTCTGCATCATCCCCATGGCAAAGGCGGCCACCACACTGTCCCCGCAGCCCACTGTATTGAGCGCCCTGATCTCCGGCGGCCGTGCCCGGAGGATCCTCCCCTCCCTGACGTAGAGAAGCCCTTTCTCTCCCATGGATACCAGAACATGGGCCACGCCCTGTTCTCTCACCTGCAAAGCTCCCTCCAGGGCCTCGTCAAATCCCCGGATTTTTCTGCCCGTGAGAATCTCGAGCTCCTTCAGATTTGGCTTGATCATAAACGGTCCGGCGTCCAGACCCTTTCCAAGAAGCGCCCCGCTGCTGTCAAGAAGGGTTTTCTTTCCCTGTCCTGCGGCCTCGCGAATCAGCTCTGCGTAGATGGTTTCCGGCACCTGCTCCGGCGCGCTCCCGGAGAGGATCACCAGATCACAGTCTGCAATCCCACGCCCGAAATCCTCCCGAAACCGCGCAAGCTCCCGGGCGCTGATCCGGGGCCCCGGCTCTAAAAGCTCCGTCACATAGCCGTCCCCGGAGAGCAGGTTAATGCTGTATCTGGTTTCCCCCGCCACCCGGGTAAAGAGACTTATGGCGCCTATATCCTTTACGCCGTCCTCGATCATCTGTCCTGTGTATCCTCCCAGGAAGCCAAGGGCCTTCACCTGATACCCGTACCGGCGCAGCACCTTCGCCACGTTGACGCCCTTCCCTCCCGGAATGTTCTTAATGCTTTCCATCCGGTTCACCTGCCCCGGAAGCAGTCTGGAGAGGGTACAGGTCTTGTCCACCGCAGGATTTAATGTCACTGTCGCAATCATAAGGGATCCTCCATTCCCGTTTTATTTCGGTTCTGCAGATGCTCAGCAGTAGTGCTGCATCACGATCTGCAGGCTTTCCCGGCCTGCAAAGAAGTTCAGGTCCGGGTAGTAGGCCATGCTGATCACCGCTCTTCCCGGCCGCAGTCCTCTCTCGTAGAGCGCCTGCGCCGTCTCCGGTCCGAAACGTTCACTGAGAAACCGGTCGAATTCCTCCAGGCCGCCAAAGCAGATCATCTCATAGCTTCTGCCCTCCTCGTCCGCGATCCGGTATTTCCCCACGTTTCTGTTTTTGCCAAGCTTCCTGCCGGAGATAAGACTGATTCCCTTTCTGGCAAACAGCGGCCTTGGATTGCCCGTGCCGAAGGGCTCTAAGAGAGACAGCTCACGGACAAATTCCTTCGTGGCCAGGCTAAGGGGCATGGGAACATCAATATGTACCACCTCCTCAAAATCCTCCTGCGTCAGCTTACAGTTTTCATTGAGCTTTCTGCGGAACGCTTCGATCTGCTCTTCTCCCTTCATGGAAAGCCCCGCCGCCATCTTGTGACCGCCATAGCGGGTGAAGAACTCTTTGCAGGCTGTGATCTCCTCATACATATGGTAGGCCTCTATGGAGCGCCCGCTGCCTTTCACCCCTTCCTCCCCTCTGGTGAGCACAAAGGCGGGTTTGCCGTACTTTTCCCTGATCCGGCCGGCAATGATCCCCGCAAGGCTTTCATGACAGTCCGGCAGGTAAATCACCAGCACCCTGTCCTTTCCGATCTCAGTGCCTTCTACCTGCGCGACGGCCTCCTCCACCCCCTCCTCGGTCATCTGCTTACGGCTGTCGTTTAAGCTTTTCAGATCTCCGGCGATGGTCACCGCCTCCCTCCAGTCTGTGGTATCGAACAGCTCCAGCGCCCTCCTGGCCGTATCCAGCCTGCCTGCGGCATTCATACAGGGACCGATGATAAAGCCCATATGATAGGGGGAGAGCGCCTTATCCTCAATACCGTTCACCGCAAGAAGCGCCTTAAGCCCCTGATTCTGTGTCCGGGCCATGAGCCTTAAGCCCTCCCTGACAATGATGTGGTTTTCATCCTTCAATTCCATCACGTCGCAGACCGTGGCCAGCGCGGCGAAGGTCAGCATTTCCTCCCGCATCCTGTTTATCCGGTCCACATCCTGAAAGCCCGAAACCGCAAGCAGCGCCTGCACCAGCTTAAAGGCTACCACTGCACCGCAGATCTGCTTAAAGGGGTAGCCGCATCCCGGCTGCCTGGGATCCACCACAGCATCCGCCTCCGGGAGCAGGAAAATGCGTCCGCCCTCCTCATCTGCGCGCTCTTCGTAGGGCGTCTCGTGATGGTCTGTCACCACCACCGTCATTCCCATTTCCCTGGCCAGGCGGACTTGGGGGGCGGCGGCGATTCCGTTATCGCAGGTGACAATGGTATCGATCCCCTCCTCCCCTGCGGCCTCGATCAGATGATCGCTCAGCCCGTAGCCGTCCCTGAGCCTGTGGGGAATCACCGTGTCCACCACGCCGCCCAGCGCCCGAATCCCCGTAAGCAGGATATAGGCGGCGCAGATTCCGTCCACATCATAATCCCCTATGATGCGGATCCGCTTCTTTTCCCGCACCTTTTCCAGAATGATCCGCACCGCCTTTTCCATATCCTTCAAAAGCATCGGATCATGGAGGTCGGAAAGCTCCCCATGCAGATATTTTCTGATCTGATCATCCCCCACCACATCCCGGTTGCGCATGATCCGGGCCAGCACCGGTGAAATATGATATTTCGCCGCAATCCCGTCAAAATCCGCCTTCTTCGCGGCTACCATCCACTTTGCCATAAAAAGTCTCCTCAGAAAAAGCGTCCCGGGCACGGCCTCTCTCCTTCCAGAGTCTGCCGTTTTCCGGAACGCTTTCATTCATCATTTTTTAAGCTTTATTGGGGAACACCTTCCGCAAAACCAGCCAGAGCGCTCCCGTAATGCACACGGAGGAATAGGTTCCGCACAGAATACCCGCCATCAGCGGCAGCGCGAATTCCTTCACCGAGGATACGCCGAACACATACAGCGCCGCCACCATGATAAAGGTGGTCAGAGAAGTAAATATGCTTCTCGAGAGCGTCTGGGTGATACTTCCGTTCACCATCTCCTCCAGAGACTCATTCTTACCCATATTGCGCATATTCTCACGGATCCTGTCAAAGATCACAATGGTTGCATTGATGGAATAGCCAACGATGGTCAGCATACACGCGATAAAGGTGGTTCCCACGCTCACCCGCACGATGGCATAGAAGGCAAGCACCACAAGCACGTCGTGAAGCAGAGCGATCACGGAGCTTGCGCCAAAACGGATATCCTTGAACCGGAACCAGATATAAACCAGCATGCACAGCGTGGCGACAATCACCGCCACGATGGCGTCGGATTTCATCTCGCTGCTGATAGTGGAGCTGATGGTCTCCGTGGTGATCTTCTCCGCCTCCACCTGGAAATTCTCTACCATAACGCTCTTGAAATTCTCCCTCTCCTGGGTATTTAAGGAACGGGTCTTAAAGATCACCTCGTTGGTTCCCTCCACCTTCTGGGACTGCACATTGCCATCCCCGGTAATCTTCTCGATCAGAGGCACGACCTTCGCGTCGATATCTCCCAGCGCCATGTCCTCATTAAAGGTCACGTTGGTGGCGGTTCCTCCTACAAACTCCAGGCTGTAATTCAGCGCCCCGCCGTTTTGGGCCTTATTGATTCCCATAAACACAAATCCGGCCAGCACAACCGCAATGGAAATTCCGAAAAAGACCGTTTTTCTGGCAGTAAAGCGAACTGCCTTTTTCTCTTTGGCCCTTCCATAGAGCTTCTCGCTGGTAAGCCCCACCGCGTAGAAGGACTTCATCAGCAGCTTGGTGATCACCATGGCCGTAAACATGGAAAGGACGATACCCAGGGCCAGGGTGGCCGCAAAGCCCTTGATGGTGCCGGAGCCGAGAACCCCCAGCACAGCCGCCGCGATCAGAGTGGTCATGTTGCCGTCCACAATGGCGGAGGCGGCCTTCTTAAAGCCGATATCGATGGCGGACTTCACCGTCTTTCCTTTGGCGATCTCCTCCCTGATACGGGCGAAAATGATCACATTGGCGTCCACCGCCATACCGATGGAGAGAATAATACCCGCAATACCGGGCAGCGTCAGCGTGATCTCAAAGGCATCCAGCAGGATCACAATCAGCTCCACATAGAGCCCCAGGGCAAGGCTGGCCGCCACCCCGGATATATGATAAATCACAATCATGAACAGCACAATCAGCGCAAATCCCACTGCCGCCGCCTTAATGCTGGTGGAGATGGCCTCCTCTCCCAGCTGCGCGCCCACGATCTTGGAATGAAGCTCCTCCAGCTCCAGCTTCAGGCCGCCGATACGGATGGTGGAGGCGAGCTGCTGTGCCTCCTCATAGGTAAAGTTTCCTGTGATCTGAGCCTGCCCGTCCGTGATGGCCGCATTGACGCCGGGAGCGCTTATGATCGCTCCGTCATAATAAATACCGATGGACTCTCCGTTCTGAAACGCTTTGGAGGTGGCATCCGCGAATTTCTTCGCCCCCTCCTCCGTCATGCTCAGATCCACCACAAACTCCGTGTTCTGCATGTCGTTGCTGGTGGAGCGTGCCTGGGCGTTCCTCACATCCGTGCCCAGCAGCACGATGGAAGCGCCGTCCGTCTCCAGATCCTCGATGGTCTTCGACATCATATAGACGGGCTTTCCGTCGTTATCAGTCCCCACCACCTGATAGTTCAGGTTCCCCTCCGGGTCCTTCTCGGCGATAAAGTAGAGGGAACCGGGCTTGCCCAGATCCTCCAGAATCGCGTTGGCGTCCGACACCCCGGGAATTTCAATGTTGATCCTGTTGCTTCCCTCCTGGTAGACGATGGCCTCGTTGCTGTAGGCCTCCACACGTCTTTGCAGCTTGTAAATGGTATCCGCCATGTCCTCGCTGTCGGGATCCTCGCCCACCACCTGATAGGTGATGCTGACGCCTCCCTCCAGATCCAGTCCCAGATTGATACTGGAGGCTGAACCCGATCCGTCTGCCCCGAATCCCACCGCCGCGGTGTATCCAAACACACCCACCAGCAGCAGAAATACGAGCAGCATCACAATTGCCTTACTCTTTTTCATTGCCTTCTTCTCCTTCTGATTCGGCCAGAGCCGCTTTTATCATAATTGCGCACTCGATGCGCTTTCTCTGTAACTCACATCCGATGTCGTAGACGTCGTCGATGCGCCCGTGGAACTGATAGGAATTGGCCGCACAGCCGCCGCTGCAGTAAAACCTGGCAAAACAGCTCCGGCACTTTTCTCTGGCATAGACATTACAGGCTTTAAACTCGTCCCTTATGTCCGTCCTCACAATGCCCTCGTCCACGTTGCCCATCAGGAATTCCTCCTGTCCCACAAACTGATGACAGGGGTATAAATCCCCCCAGGGCGTCACAGCCAGATACTCTGTCCCTGAGCCGCAGCCGGAAAGCCGCTTGGCCACACAGGGACCGCCCTCCAAGTCTATCATAAAATGGAAGAAATTAACACCCCTTCCCTCTTTTCTTCTGTTCAGAAGAGCAAGAGCCAGCCTGTCATACTCGGCAAGGATGGCCGGGATATCCTCCTTCCTGATGGCGTAGTCCTCCTCGGGCGGGGCCACCACAGGTTCCGCGGAAATCTGCTGAAAGCCAAGATCCGCCAGATGGAGCACATCCTCTGCGAAATCCAGATTGTGTCGGGTAAAGGTCCCCCGGACATAATAATTCATCTGATTTCTGCTCTGGGCCACCTTCTGAAATTTCGGTACGATCACGTCGTAGCTTCCCTGACCGCCCCGGAAAGGTCGCATCCGATCATTGATCTCCTTTCGCCCGTCTATGCTCAGGACAATGTTGGCCATCTCCCGGTTCGCGAATTCCATCACCTCGTCATTCAAAAGAATCCCGTTGGTGGTCAGGGTAAAACGGAATTTCTTGTGATATGGCTCCTCCAGCCTTCTCCCATAGGCCACCAGATCCTTTACAACCTGCCAGTTTAAGAGCGGCTCGCCGCCGAAAAAATCCACCTCCAGATTCACCCTGTTCCCGGAGTTCTTCACCAGGAAATCCAGCGCCTTTTTCCCCACCTCAAAGCTCATCAGGGCCCGCCGGCCATGGTATTCCCCTTCTTCGGCAAAGCAGTATTTACAGGCAAGATTACAGTCATGGGCAATGTGAAGACAAAGCGCCTTCACCACGGTTTCCCGCTTCTTAAAGTCCATGATATAGTTTTCGTAAATATCCGGAGCAAAGAGCATCCCCGCATCCTTAAGCTCCAGAATCTGCGAAAGCGCATCCTCGATATCCTGCGCCGGATACTTTGAGGAGAGGGCGCTGATCAGAGACGCTCTCGTTTCCGGAGAGAGGGGCTGCTCCCCTGCCTCCTCCACCAGCGGAATCAGATCGTACACCACCTCGTCCACCACATGGACGGAACCGCTGTTCACATCCAGAACGATATTGTAGCCGTTATTTTTATACTGATGTATCACAATTTATATCCTTTCGTCAACAGGACAGAAAACGCTCCTCCGTCCCCGCACATCGCGCCACAGCGCCGTCACTGCTCGCGCCACGCACCCTGCACAACGCACAATAAGCAGCGGCTTACGCCGCTGCTTACACACGTTATCCTATTGTTGTTCCTTATCTGGCCTTCTCACAGCTCTGGTTGCCCACTGTGCAGGAGGTCTTGCAGGCTGACTGACAGGAGGTCTGGCACTCGCCGCAGCCGCCCTTCTTCATGGACTGCTTTAAATCTCTCGTAGTTAATGTTTTAATTCGTTTCATAAGTAATCTCCTCTTTTCCTAAACATAAAATGACGGTTCGCACAGCGCGCTGACCATCGTGCATGAACCTATTCTAACACAATTTGCCACGCAGGAAAAGTCTTTTATTCCTGCCCGTCTGTTTTTGTTTCTTCCTTATATAAAGAAGTCTCCTCCTCCGAATCCCTGGAACCGTCTGCGCCTTCCTCTGCGGTCTCCTTCTCCGGCAATGTCATGAGAACCTTTTCAATCCGGTTCTGGTTGATTCCCTTCACCTGCAGGGTAATCCCCTGCTCCGTCACGATGGCCTCCCCGTCCTCCGGAAGTCTGTCCAGATTTTCTATCATAAGGCCGCCGATGGAATCATAATCCTCGGAGCTTAAGGCCGTACCAAGCTCATCGTTAATATCGCTGAGCTTCATACCGCCCTCCACCAGCCAGGTTCTCTCCTCCACCTGCTGGATCAGCTCCTCCTCGTCCTCGTCATATTCGTCACGGATCTCGCCCACGATCTCCTCCAGCAGATCCTCCAGGGTGATCATTCCTACCGTTGCGCCGTACTCGTTGAGCACAAAGGATACGTTGGCCCGCTTCTCCCGCATCTCGATCAGCAGATCCGCCGTCTTCTTGAACTCGTAAGTATAATAAGCCTGACGCATGATATCGCTGATCTTAAACTGCGACCGGTCCTCCACCAGAATGAAATCCTTGATATTGATCATTCCGATGATGTTGTCCTTATCCTCCCTGTAAACGGGGATCCGGGTGTACATGCACTCCTTGAACAGCGCCATGACCTCCTCATATCCGTCCTCCTCGCTCACGGTCGCCATATCAATTCTCGGAATCATGATATCCTTCGCAACCGCATCGCTGAAATCGAACACGTTGTAGATCATCTCCCGCTCTTCGGATTCGATCACGCCGTCCTCATGGCTGACCTCCACATAAGTCCGAAGCTCCGTCTCCGTCATGGCTGTCTTTTTGCTGGTATCAATATGTAGCAGCTTCATGATCCCGCCGGAGAGCTTATCCACCACAAAGATTAAGGGCGTCATCACCTTCATCAGAGCGCCGATCAGCATGGCATAGGTGAGGGCCAGCTTTTCCGAGTAGATCATCGCCATATTTTTCGGAACAATTTCACCGAATATGAGAATCGCCACCGTCAGAATTCCGGTCGCCACCCCCACGGAAAGCCCGATTTTGATGGCTACCATAGTCATCAGAGAGGATGCGGTCAGATTGACGATATTGTTGCCAATCAGAATCGCGCTGAGCATCTTTCCATACTTATCCAGTATGTTAAGGGCTGTCTGCGCAGGCCTGCTCCCCTCGTCCGCCAGAGCCTTGAGCTTCACACGATTGACTGTGGTGAGGGACGTTTCCGCAGAAGAAAAAAAGGCAGATAAAATCACCAGAATCAGTAACGAAAACAATTGTATGACACCATCGGTATCCAAAACCAAAATCACTCCCTGTTATTTTATTTCCGCATTCCCTGTGATAAATACGGTTAATCCAAATATTACAATATCCGGGTATTCTCTGTCAAGTTCAGACATATGATTGAAGTAAAGAATTAAGATGTGTAAAGATTTTCTAAAAATCAGGAGGCCGTCATGTTAAAGAAACTGAATTTCAGTACCAGACTCACCTTTATTTTAAAGTGTCTGCTCCTGTCCTATCTTCTGACTACCGGGCTTTTGCTGCTCGTGGCACTCTTACTCTATCGCTTTGACCTGTCGGAAAAGGTGGTGTCCGGATGTATTGTTGGCATCTATATTATCGTCACCTTTCTGGCCGGGTTTCTGGCCGGGAAACGGGAAGGAAGCCGGAAATTTCTCTGGGGACTTTTGCTGGGAGGGCTCTACTTCCTCATCCTGACCGTCATTTCCCTGGCGGTGAATCAGGGAATGAACGAGGTGTCAGGGAATTTTTTTACTGTGCTCATCCTGTGCTGTGGGACCGGCATGCTCGGAGGTATGCTGAGCTGACAGGAGCCGGCGCATTTTCATGCGCCAGCTCCCATCTTTTCGATCCCCTTTTTACACTGCTTTACCTGCACTCATTTCCTGAACCAGCTTTAATATCCCCTGTACATGCTCCATCTGTTCCGGGCTGAAACCTTCCAGTATATCTACCACCATATCCGGAAGCTTGCTGCTTTCGTTTCCGCTCAATATATAGTCATTGCTGACACATAACGCCCTGGAAATTCTGAACAGAATTTCGGCGGTAAAGCCCTTTTTGCCCGTCTCGATCTCATACAGAAATTTCGACGAAATATCAATTTTCTCTGCAAAAGCATCACGTGTATAGCAATTTGCTTCCCGCAGGCTACGAATCCTAAGACCAATTTCCGGATATGACATTCTTCTTCCCTCCTACCAAATCTTGTTATCGTTTTCATTATTACCACAATATGTTCCGTTAATGGTATTATACCACGCATTCCTGGAACTGCATAAAATTTCACTGAATCAATTGTTTTTGCTATTAAATTTCTTTTTTCGACAAATTTCTCCGATTTATGCTTATTCAGTTGTCGAAAATGGCAATTCAGTAAAATTTCATTCCATAAACGGCAGTAACGCCTAAAATGAAATCATCTCAAATACCTGCGGACAAGGAAATGATTTTTATGAACGAGTTTTTGAAAAAGCAATATCAGTTCACGGATTATCAGATCGCACAGCTTCAGTATGTCTGGAAAACGCTGGCCTCGGAAATCAGCAAGCTTCTGATTATGGGAATAATATTCAACGACAGGCTGGGAATTTATGCCGTTGCGGTGACGATTATGGTTCTTCTGCGAACCGCAACCGGGGGACTGCACTGCAGGAAATATATCTCCTGTTTCCTGGTTTCCTTTTCTTATATGTTTCTGTCAATCAGAATCCTGCCGTTAATACCTGTGAATAAGGTATTTCAGCTTATTTTGCTGTTTATCTGTATGCTCTGTAATTATTATGTGGGGCCGGTTACTTCGACGGTGCATGCACCGCTTGGCGACGGTCTGGTAAAGCGTGTTAAGCTCCAGGCGTTTCTGATTATCTTCTTCTTTATTACGGTTACGTATATAATTCCCGAGAATCCCTACATTACTGCGGGATTCTGGGTTATTATATTACACACTCTGCAGCTTGTCGCTGCAAGAATATTAAAGAAAGGAGATCCTTATGAAAGAAAAATTTGTGAAGTGGAGTAGGCCGCTGCTGACTGCGTGCATGGCGCTGGGGTTAATTTTTGGTTGTGGTATTACAAGTATGATCTTTTTCGGAGAATATGAGTATCCAAAAACTCCATCTAAATTATAATTAATGCAGACCAAGAGGTCTGTCGCACAAATCAGAAATTCTACAAGATGTGCTCAAATATATTGTAGGAATCTGTTGTTGCGACAGACCCTTTATATTTGCACATTTTTTTATATTATCAGCTATCAAAAAATACCTCTAGCAATCATTTTTAATTAATATGATTATTGCTTATTATAAAGGATAACCAATTTTCATTATTAATTGTTTTATTATCACAATATAAGGTCAATGAATATTCACTACATATATTTTTTACGTTGTATAATCCCAATCCTCTTTTATTTCCTTTTATACTGAACCCTTTTTTGAAAAACTTTTCAATTTCTATATAATCAATATATTCGCTTTTATTTCTTACTTCAATTTTGAAAACTCCTTCTATCTCTATTATTTCTATATATAAGGCTTTATGCCTTGTTGAATTAGAGAGCGCCTCAATAGCGTTCTTGATTAAATTACCAAGAAGTTCTACAAGTCTATAAATCGGCACACCCACATTTAAATCATCTATACTAATCTGATATGCTATTTCTAAACCGCGTTTTTCAATCTCCAAAATTTTCCCATACAAAAATCCAATCAGTAAAGGGTTTCCAACTGTTAAAATCTTATTGTGTCTATTTTCTTTCATAATCTCATTGGCATATTCTTTTTGCGCATTTACAAGGTCTTCATATGTTTTACACGTATATTGTAAACTATATATTGTACTTATATGGTTATCAAACTCATGTTGCCGCAATCTTATTTCATTAATTAAATTATGAAATGAATCTGCATATAATTGATGCATTTTTAACTCTGCTTCCATCTCTTTAGAGCTTATTTTATATTTAGCTAATTGCCCTGCCAAAACAAAAATTAACGATATCCCTACAAATAACGGAATGTATTGATTAGCATCTCCAAACCTAATTATTTTGTAATTTACCACACTGGAAAACGTCAAAAAGATACATACCATCAAAGAAATTATTAATATTCGTTCTTTATCTTGAAGATAACGTGCCAATTTTTCTACATTAAATTTAGGCAATATAAACAAAACAATTAATAAAACACTACTGTTTACAAACAATAATTCCTTATCTACAAGAAATTGTACATTTAACACCTGACCAAAACATCCAACCATGATCAGCTGTATTCCTCCGATAATGACGATATCCAAAACTGTATTTGTTATTATCACCCGCCATCTAAATCCAAATTTTAATCCACAAAATATTGCTATAAGTAAATATGTTATCAGCGATAACACGCTATGTAAATCATAATAATTTATAGCGCTCATTATGATCATATATACTGCCAGATAACTTGTAGTCTTAATATCAAGTTTAAATTTCTCCCCATATAAATAATGGATACAAAGCAAAACTGATAACTCTTCAAGCAATAAACAAATATTCGTAATCATCTCTTAAACTCCGCCAATACTCTCTTCTTAAACCTTCCACCAAGTTCGATTTTTTCAGGTACATTCTCTAACGTGATATACCTGTTCGGTACATCAATATTTTTCACATACTCCGTATTGATGATCATGCTTCTGTTGCACTGGACCAGGCAGCCCGCGTCCGCATCGTGAAGAAGCTTTTTGCATGTCTTATATGGAAACTTCAATACCTTACCGTCCTTCATGTGCACACAGATTACACGTCCGACGCTTTCTATGTACAGAAGTTCTTCCAGTTTTACCGGATATACAACGCCCTCCGTTCCGAAACTGATTTTCCTCACATCTTCTCTTTTAGTTGTAAAATGCAGTGCTTTCTCCACATACCGCTTTACGTCTTCAGGCGAAAAGGGCTTTTCTATATAACCCAGGCAGTTCAAATCTGTATAGGCATACTTGGTGCTGTCCTCCATGGATGTGATGAAAATGACGGGTGTGAAAAAGTATTTTTCAATCGTTCTCATTCTTTCCACCAGATGCATACCGGAGGTGTCTCCGGGCTTTGTAGTATCCAGAATGATATCAATCAGAAATACATCTACAGACTTTTCCATCAGAACAGTGTAAGCCCGCTCCAGATTATCCGCGATATAGATATCGGCATCCAGACTCACCTCCTCCACCAGCTTTTTCAGCATTTCTGCCTGTGGCCTGACATCCTCGACAATTAAAACCGTTTTTCTCATAGTACCCTCCCTCACATTTTCATAAACCAGAGTATCTGCTCTGCCAGCGGCAGTATTTTCTTACGGACGGCAGGCCTGATTCGATCCCACAGATCGTCCACAATCCTGTTATCCGCATAGTCAAGTAAAAGGCTGGGCTTACATCCGGTCACCTCATAAATACGAAGCAAAAGCTCCGCATCCGGGCTGATCTGTTCCTTTTCCAGCATGCGGTATTTCCGAATATTCACGCCAAGCTTTTCAGACATGGGTATCTGGGCAAAGCCTGCTATCTTTCTGACCTCATGTAAAACCGATCCTGTTGAAGACAGACCCGAGCGTCTCCGCAGTATGGCGATCTCGCATCTGATTTCATCGTCGAATTCCACCCGGCTTTTTTCGATTCCCAGCTCTAACAGCCATGCAAGCGCCCCCAGGAACTCCTTCCGGTTTTCCTCCTCTTTATGGATCAGCGCATTTAGCGCAGAAGATCTGGTACAGGATTTTCTCCCTGTAACAAGATAATCCACGTCCCATCCCATCTTTAATAAGAGTTCCATAATCCTGAAGGGCACAACGCTTCTGCCAAGCTCCATCTTGCTGAACTGGCTCTGCGTAATCCCCAGCTCGATGCTTGTCTCCTCCTGTGTCAAATTCACCGCCCAAGGGGCCCAACCACCAGCTCAGCTGGTGGAATGGGAAAGCCC
>CANOVJ010000066.1 GCA_947570615.1 uncultured Lachnospiraceae bacterium | reverse complement strand
GGTTCTAAACTATGGCTTAGCACTATTTTTTTAATTCAACTCCGAAAGACAGGTAGCATATACTTTCCGCGATGTAAAGAGCTGTTGTACTTTCCTGTTTTGTGATATAATAGGTAGCGCGCTGATGCGTGCGAAGGTCGTAAGGAATTCACAGAAACACTTTGGCAGAAAAGAGGAACAGATATGACGACAAACGAAAAAGCTCTGATGCTCCACGAACAGTGGAATGGAAAGATTGAAACGGTTTCAAAAACCCCCGTGAAATCCCGGGAGGATCTGTCTCTGGCCTACACCCCCGGCGTGGCGGAGCCCTGCAGGGTGATCGCCAGGGATCCCGAGGCCGCCTACAGATATACCATGAAGGCAAATACCGTAGCGGTAGTCTCCGACGGAAGCGCCGTTCTGGGACTTGGCAATATCGGCCCCCGGGCGGCCATGCCCGTGATGGAGGGAAAGGCTGTTCTCTTTAAGGAGTTCGGCGGGGTCAACGCCGTTCCCATCTGCCTGGATACTCAGGATACGGAGGAAATCATAAAAGCGGTAACCTGGCTTGCTCCCGGCTTTGGCGGAATCAATCTGGAGGATATCAGCGCTCCCCGCTGTTTTGAAATCGAAGAGAGACTGAAGGAGCAGCTGGACATTCCCGTATTCCACGACGACCAGCACGGCACGGCCATCGTGGTTCTGGCGGGCGTGATCAACGCCTTAAAGCTCACGGAAAAAAAGAAGGAGCAGTGCCGGGTGGTGGTCAACGGAGCCGGAAGCGCAGGGATCGCCATCGCGCGTCTGCTTCTGTCCTACGGCTTTGTGAATCTCCTCCTCTGCGATAAGGAGGGAATCCTCTGCGAGGGCAGCCCGAACCTGAACTGGATGCAGGAGAAGATGGTGAAGCTCACCAACTTAAACCATGAAACCGGAAGCCTGGCGGACGCCATGAAGGGCGCGGACATTTTTATTGGCGTTTCCGCTCCCGGCATCGTCACGCCCCGGATGGTTTCCTCCATGAATCATGACGCCATTCTCTTTGCCATGGCAAATCCCACCCCGGAGATCATGCCGGACGAGGCAAAAGCCGCCGGAGCCCGGATCGTTGGCACAGGCCGCAGCGATTTTCCCAATCAGGTCAACAACGTGGTGGCCTTTCCCGGTATCTTCAAAGGCGCACTGGAGGGCCGCGCCTCTCAGATCACGGAGGAGATGAAGCTCAGCGCCGCCACGGCCATCGCCTCCCTTGTTCCTGAGCAGGAGCTTCGGGATGACAATATCATGCCTCAGCCCTTTGACCCCAGGGTAGCCAGCGTGGTGGCCGACGCGGTGAAAGCGCATATCCGCTGAGTCCCCATGACACCTGTAAAAATGGATTGCTGTCCGCCCTTTGCCGGGTGGCACGGCAAGCCTTACTATTCGCTGGACGCCTACTGCAAAAACACATACGGGGAAAAGCTCTACAAAACCGCCATAAACCTGGGGCTCTCCTGCCCCAACAGGGACGGTACCCTCGGTACACAGGGGTGTATCTTCTGCTCTGCGGGAGGAAGCGGGGATTTTGCGGTTTTCCCCGGCCCGAAAAAAGACCGGGAGACGATTTCGGAGGCAGATTTCAGACAGGCCTTCCTGAAGAGTCAGTCCCTTTTTTCCTCTAAAAAGACCGGCTCCAGGTTCATCATCTACTTTCAGGCATACTCCAACACCTGGGGCCCCGTCCCTTATCTGGAAAAAATGTACCGGATGGCGCTGGATGCCCCCGCTGCCGCCGGGATTTCCATCGCAACCCGGCCGGACTGCCTGTCCCCTGCTGTGATGGAGCTGCTGATCAGGCTGAAGGAGGAATACCCGCAGAAGCTGATCTGGATGGAACTGGGACTACAGACCATACACGAAAAAACCGCCGCTCTGATCCGCAGGGGATACTCCTTATCCTGCTTTGAGCTGGCGCTGCAAAAACTGGAGAACGCCGGCATCCCGGTGATCATCCACCTGATTCTGGGACTTCCCGGCGAATCCCGGGCGGACATGCTCTCCAGCGTCCTTTATCTGAACCGGACACCCATCCAGGGCGTGAAGCTCCAGCTCCTCCACATCCTGAAGGGGACGGACCTGGGCGCCCTCTGGGAAAAGGATTCATCCGCCGCGGGCTCCTTTTGTACCATGGAGTCCTATCTTGACGTACTCATCTCAGCGCTGGAGCATCTGCGTCCGGACATGGTGATCCACCGGCTGACCGGCGACGCCCCCAGGGGGCTTTTACTGGCTCCCCTCTGGAGCGCCGATAAACGCCGGGTTCTGAATACGCTCCATAAGCGGATGCGGGAGAGGGACGCCTGGCAGGGAAAATTCTTTGAAAATGATGTGTAAACAACGGATGCCAGGCTACACCAGACATCCTTATGCTGATAAGAGCTTTGGGAACATACCCGGAAAGGCTTTGACATGCAGGAACCGCTTACTTTATACAAACTGATCATACTCTATATGCTGGCCCGGGTGGACTTTCCCCTGACCAGGATCCAGATCCACAATTTTCTCCTGGGCAGGGAGTATACCGCCAACTTTCTGGGCATTCAGCAGGCCATCGGGGAGATGATCGACGACGGCCTTGTGACCTCACAGCCCGTCCGAAACCGCTCCCACTTAAGCATTACGGATGAAGGCCAAAGGATGCTGGACTTTTTTAAAAACGATATCCATCCCGGCATCCGCCAGGACATAGACGACTATTTGAGAGAAAATTCTCTTGCCCTTCGAAATGAAAACTCAGTGCTGGCAGACTACCAGCGGGCCGCCTCCGGCGAATATGAGGCGCATCTCATTGCCAGGGATAAGGGGGTCACCCTGATCGATCTGACGCTGTCCGTTCCGCTGGAGGAGACAGCCGCCGCCATCTGTGATAACTGGATGGAAAAGAATCAGGAAATTTATCAGTATCTGACAGGGGAGCTTTTTTAAAGATAGTTTGAAATTTTAATATATTTATATATTGTTTCTCTGAATCCATATTTTCAACTATCCGGGCCAGCATATTCCTTTTTCAATCTTCCGGCATCTTTTATCAATATATAGTATATTTCAATCCACACTCCCCTACGGGGAGTGACCGGTCAATCTTATCGGATTCTACGCCAAGGAGTGACTTCCGGAAATCCGCCTGTTGCGTATGCCGGTACGATTTCAATCCACACTCCCCTACGGGGAGTGACCAATTGTTGTGCCAATTTAAAAGATAATTATCCATTTCAATCCACACTCCCCTACGGGGAGTGACCCGATGGATATTTTTTTTGCAAAATCAGTAACTTAATTTCAATCCACACTCCCCTACGGGGAGTGACGGGTGGGTGGAGAGCCGGTTTATCCCCGATGCGGAATTTCAATCCACACTCCCCTACGGGGAGTGACTACCGCTGATAATCACGGTAATTTCCGTTGCAATTATTTCAATCCACACTCCCCTACGGGGAGTGACTATGGCAAGTCGTGACTATGTGGAGCATTTGGAATTTCAATCCACACTCCCCTACGGGGAGTGACGATTGCTTTAAGCGGTTTGCTATCAATGTGGGAATTTCAATCCACACTCCCCTACGGGGAGTGACCTTCAGGAACGTTGAAGACGCGCAGGAATGGCTTATTTCAATCCACACTCCCCTACGGGGAGTGACCCGGTCGGCTCAACATAAACCGTCTGGCCGACTTTATTTCAATCCACACTCCCCTACGGGGAGTGACCGCCCTGGCCTCGATGGATGTGCCTCTGTAACAGGATTTCAATCCACACTCCCCTACGGGGAGTGACTCACGGTACAAACTTTGAAACAACGGATATTCGATTTCAATCCACACTCCCCTACGGGGAGTGACAAAGGATTAAAGAGAAAAACCGCTTTGTGATTGTATTTCAATCCACACTCCCCTACGGGGAGTGACTCAGCTCCTCACTGTTGAAATACAGCTTCTGGCCATTTCAATCCACACTCCCCTACGGGGAGTGACCCGCCGGGGGGATGCTCCGCAGGATCTCCCGGGTATTTCAATCCACACTCCCCTACGGGGAGTGACTAGCACCGCAACGCAAGCGGCAATCGTTTCATCTATTTCAATCCACACTCCCCTACGGGGAGTGACCTCCTGCTTAATCTGCATTTGAGCGTTACGGTACTATTTCAATCCACACTCCCCTACGGGGAGTGACTAACTACTTTACACGCTTTGGCTATCGAGTCATGATTTCAATCCACACTCCCCTACGGGGAGTGACGGGAGACCTACCGGATAATAATTACCGGAAGCAATTTCAATCCACACTCCCCTACGGGGAGTGACGCCTCCACTCCCGATATTGCCTCCTACACTGGTGATTTCAATCCACACTCCCCTACGGGGAGTGACCCCTGTAAGTATTCCCAGCACATAATCGACGATCATATTTCAATCCACACTCCCCTACGGGGAGTGACTTATAGGTGATTGGATGCATTTCCCAATCCTTGATTTCAATCCACACTCCCCTACGGGGAGTGACGAAGGGGATCCGCTGGGTCGGTGGTGGGAAGACCCATTTCAATCCACACTCCCCTACGGGGAGTGACATTTCCGAGCAATCCGTCTTTTCCTGCCTTGATTATTTCAATCCACACTCCCCTACGGGGAGTGACTTGGTGGATTTTTCAAATCCGCTCATCTGTTTTTATTTCAATCCACACTCCCCTACGGGGAGTGACCAGTTTATGACGAACCTACGGATTGCAAAGACTATATTTCAATCCACACTCCCCTACGGGGAGTGACTAGAGTGGCGTTATAGTCAGAGGTCGAAAAGCCATTTCAATCCACACTCCCCTACGGGGAGTGACTCAGGGCAACCAATTCTTTACCTGCTACAGTAAAATTTCAATCCACACTCCCCTACGGGGAGTGACTACGACTCTCATTTTTCTGTTCTTCTGGAAAATGAATTTCAATCCACACTCCCCTACGGGGAGTGACTTCAATCGCTTCCGTAATTGCTTTATTTTTAAGCATTTCAATCCACACTCCCCTACGGGGAGTGACCCCTCAAATGCATGGGCGGCTTGTACTCCGCAATATTTCAATCCACACTCCCCTACGGGGAGTGACCATCCTCAAAGCGTGGTAGCCATGCATTCCATGTATTTCAATCCACACTCCCCTACGGGGAGTGACACTCACTCTGGCCATCTCCTGTACTTTGATGTCTATTTCAATCCACACTCCCCTACGGGGAGTGACGGTCAATCTCGTATGCCGTTTACAATGCCTAAACTATTTCAATCCACACTCCCCTACGGGGAGTGACATATGTAACGACTTAATTTTCCGTTGCAAATCAATTTCAATCCACACTCCCCTACGGGGAGTGACGTTTGGAGAAAATCGGTCAGGCGGTAGATTTAAGCATTTCAATCCACACTCCCCTACGGGGAGTGACTCTGGGTATGGGTTTTTATATGCGTTATGGTTTGGCATTTCAATCCACACTCCCCTACGGGGAGTGACACTGGGAATGGGGTTTTATATGCGTTATGGTTTGCCATTTCAATCCACACTCCCCTACGGGGAGTGACGCCTAAAGCAAGCAGTTGCAACGATTAAGTGGGATATTTCAATCCACACTCCCCTACGGGGAGTGACCAAGAGAAACAGCGGATAAAGATATGTCAGTCAATTTCAATCCACACTCCCCTACGGGGAGTGACTTGCGGAGGAAGTCCCCCATGGTGCGGGAAGAGGATTTCAATCCACACTCCCCTACGGGGAGTGACATAATGCGGATGATGAAGACGTTTCCGACAGGATATTTCAATCCACACTCCCCTACGGGGAGTGACATATTGCAAGGCTCTCCCTCCAGCATGTGGAGTATTTCAATCCACACTCCCCTACGGGGAGTGACGGATGGTACAGGAACTACTCATAACTTGCACGATATTTCAATCCACACTCCCCTACGGGGAGTGACGCTGACAATGCCAGAGGTGTGTCCGCATCTTAGCATTTCAATCCACACTCCCCTACGGGGAGTGACCCGCCAGAATATCCCCAAGGCCTCTTGCAAACAGTATTTCAATCCACACTCCCCTACGGGGAGTGACAACGGCTGAATGAGATCACAAACGAGCAGATTTTATTTCAATCCACACTCCCCTACGGGGAGTGACGGCAAGAGAATCCACGGCCTTTGCGCACCATCCCAATTTCAATCCACACTCCCCTACGGGGAGTGACGGACAACAACCAGCCGGGCGGCATGGGAAAGGCTATTTCAATCCACACTCCCCTACGGGGAGTGACACCCGGTGAGGGCCGGA
This sequence comes from uncultured Lachnospiraceae bacterium, assembly GCA_947570615.1. Taxonomy (GTDB): domain Bacteria; phylum Bacillota; class Clostridia; order Lachnospirales; family Lachnospiraceae; genus Suilimivivens. The sequence continues at coordinate 18,527 of CANOVJ010000066.1, read as the reverse complement.
AGCAGTATGTGATTGAATTTCAATCCACACTCCCCTACGGGGAGTGACATATCATAACCGATACCGGGGAACCCATACTGGTATTTCAATCCACACTCCCCTACGGGGAGTGACTGATGCGGGGCCGAAGCGATCCGGCCTGCAATGCATTTCAATCCACACTCCCCTACGGGGAGTGACGCCACCTGGATGATGATGTAAGACTGGTACAGGCTATTTCAATCCACACTCCCCTACGGGGAGTGACATCTTTGATTGCCATAATGTCTTTTTTGCTCATGATTTCAATCCACACTCCCCTACGGGGAGTGACCGGGCGTTGATCCTTAAGGTATTGTTTGATGACAATTTCAATCCACACTCCCCTACGGGGAGTGACTTCAAAATAAATGCGCCATCAAATTTAAGATTGTGATTTCAATCCACACTCCCCTACGGGGAGTGACACAGCTACAAGTAAAGCAACTCCATCCGTAAAAGATTTCAATCCACACTCCCCTACGGGGAGTGACGCGAGATACGGGAAAAATACCGGCGCAATGGATTTATTTCAATCCACACTCCCCTACGGGGAGTGACTTCCTCTTGACTTTTGTAATACATAAATATATAATATTTCAATCCACACTCCCCTACGGGGAGTGACCGCAAATATGAACAAAGTATCTTTTCTTATTCCGTCCATATTTATCACAAAATACTTTTTATGCTATGTTATCCCTGAGATAAAACAGATTAGAAGGCCTGTATCTGACTCTCCTGCCCCTTTATCTGGTGCGAACGATCCGGGACTTTTATGTCTGCTTTTGAGTCGCACTACAAAATTAGCACTCCTTCCTGTTCAAATGTTTCCTTTACTCCGTAATGCTCGATTTTATCCTTATAATGATTTCCCATATAATAAAATCTTAAGCTGTCCTTTTCCACATCTATCAATTCCAGCAACTGCGCCTTCAACAGTTTACATTGTGCCGGATCCAGAATACACTCAAACACAGAATTCTGTACCCTCTGTCCATAATTTACGCATTGTTTCGCCACCCGGCGCAGACGCGCTTTCCCTTTTGCATCCTCCGTGCTGACATCATATGTAATTAATACAAGCATTATTCGTACCTCACTTCCACAGAAAGGGCGGATAACCGTCCAGATCCCCTCTCAGATATCTGGCCAGAAGCATGGCCTGTATATGCGGCACCAACCCCCAGCATATCTTTTCCTGCAGATAAGGATGAGTGATCTGCTCCCGCTTGCGCTCCTGCCAGGCGGTGATAAACTTCTTTCTGCCATCCTCTGTAAACTCCACGGCGCCACTCTCTGACGTCCGAAAATGTTCCTTTTTTATCTGCCGATTGTTGACAAGCGTCAGAACAAACCTGTCCACCATACACGCGCGCATTTCCTCCATCAGGTCGAGCGCCAGCGACTTTCTTCCCGGGCGATCCCGATGTAAAAAACCAACGTACGAATCCAGTCCTGCGCCCTCCAACGCGCCTGCACAGTCATTGGCCAGCAGACTGTAGCCGAAGGAAAGCATTGCATTGATCCGATCCAGCGGCGGGCGTTTATTTCTTCCGCTAAATCCAAAATCTTCCTTCTGATTCAGGATCAGTTCGTCGAAAACGCCAAAATAGACAGAAGCACATTCTCCCTCCAGACCGCGAAGCGAATCCAGGCTCTCCTCCCGCCTGATTTTTTCCAGACCTTCCGATAAATACTGCACCGACTTCCGCAGGCGCTCTTCATCCACTCTCAGGGCATGGTCCCGCAGGGTTCTGTCTATGCTCCAGCGACAGTTGAAAACCTTTCCGAGAATGAAATTTCTGGAAAGCAGGCAGCTCTCCTCCTGGTGATCTGACACCCGATACTGCTTTTTCCTCAAAAGCACATTTCCCTGGCTTGCGCCGGCGACCCTGCACAGGAACTTGCCGAAGGGGCTGTAAAATGCGAGATTGATGCCCTTCTTCGCGCAAACGCCCATAAAAGCCGGCGTTGCCCCGTTATAGGTAAAGCACACAATACTTTCCAAGGTGTGCAGCGGGAACTGTCCAACCTTCTTTTTATTGATTTCCACATTCACTGTCTCGCCGTCCAAAGACAAAAAGGCGTTCTCCGTGGTGATAAACAGGGTATTGAGCAGTTTACGCATTTCCGTTCTCCTTCAGGTTACTCTCGATATAGGCCGATACCTCTTTTGTCCTGCTCAGCCTGGGCATACAGATTTCCTTCAGAGAGCAGGCACTACACCCCTTCTGCGGTTTTACCGTTGGGGTGTGTCCTTTGTTCCATAAGTCATGCATCTGTCCTGTCAGATCAGATACCTTTGCACGCAACTGATCTGTGAACTCCACCGTTTTTCTCCGGCGGTTTTCCCCATAGAACAGGCTGCCGCACAGAATCTGGCACGCCAGCATTTCCTCGAGACATATGGCCTGCGCGCACAGCTGCAGCTCGTCCGCCTCATTCGCTTTGGGGAGACCCTTTTTATACTCCACCGGGTACGGCTTCCATAATCCCTCATAAGAAAACAGTGTGATTCCATCCTTCCCTCTGTGAAATTCCACCACGTCGCAGACGCCTGACAGGCCGAGCTTTTCCGACCTGACAGACAGGCCTCTTGTGATCAGTAAGTCGCCCCGTTTTTCCGTTTTTTCACTGTTATGCGCCACCGAATGAAAAAGCTGCCCGTCCACGGTCCTTTCATTTTCCGCCCACTGCTGCTCAATATGGATGAGCGCCCACTGCCTTCTGCAATACGCGAAATGCTGTAAACCGGAAAGCATCAGATAGTCGTCTTCTCTGTACATTTTTCTATATACCCGCAATGATCTCCGGCTCCAGCCCCGGCAGCGCCTCAATCCCGATCTCATAATCCTCCACGCAGGTCGGAATCAGAACGCCGTCTCTCAACCGGATCTTCAGAGAGTCGTGTACCTTCGCCGCAGAATACTGTCCGATTTTGTTATTATGCCTCCACCAATACACAGAAATCACTTCCATACTTCCGTCCGGACGCGCCGAGGAAGCGTCATTGATAAACAGCGTCCTGAGAGCCTCTTTAAAAAGCTCCGCATCCTCCTGGGAAAATCCGGTTTTCTCAGCCAGCTGCACATTGATGGAGCCTTTCATCCTGTACAGGCCGAATTCCACGAAATGCTTTGTCCCCATCGTATCAGAGCTCTTTTTTTCTCCCGGCTCGCCATTCACGCTCTTGGTGATCTGCATGGTATTGATATCCACGGGGGAGCAGCTTACCGCATGATGAACGGATACCGGGCCTCTCACCGGCACGGAAACGCCTTCCTTTTTATCCTTACCCTTGAACGCAAATACCTGTCCGAAGGTACGAACATCAATCCATTTCTCACACGCTTTTGCCGCATAATCCTCATTTGACTTAAAGTTAACGATATTTCCGGAGGCTCGCTCACTCAGCGAGGTATAACCGTCGTCGCTTCGGTCCGACGACTGTACGAAAATCGCCTCCCCCATATCCTGCAGGCGATTTCTGATTTTCCGTTTCAGACATACATCCGAAATTTCTCCCTGTCCCGTGTAGGTCGTTCTCGGACGGTTTCCATTCAGGGGATCCCCGTTGGGATTGGCGTTAGACACCTTAATCAGCACGGTGAAATCGATCTTATTCTGTAAACTGGTCATTTCCCTGTTCCTCCTTCTTTTGCTCTCGTCTGTTATTAAGCTCTGCTCTTTGCAGATAATAGCCCAGAAGATAGTTTTCCTTTAATTCCTGGTTCAGCCTCTTTTCATCTTCCTCCCCGAATGCGGTGACGATTTCGGAAATCAACCTCCGGAAATACTCCCGCGACCCGGGTCTTAGCTTCTGAAAATAAGGATTCAAAAGCCCCTCCAGAATTTTCCAGGTCTGCATGGGATGGTTGACGTAGGCGGACTGTAAGCGGATCGCATTGGGATCCCTTGCCTCCCCTTTGTCATAGGTTGTCCTCTCCACCGCTTCGCACACGGCCAGCAGCCGCCCGAATAAATAACTCCTGTCGTGATTTTCCGGATTCAGTTTCATATCCTCGTCCTCCTGCCCTTCCATATTTGCTTCTCTCTGCGCGCCGCGCCTTTTATCCTGATGATGCTTGCTGATCATTGCACACGCCGTAGACAACACCCTTTCCCTGTTGCCACGGGTATAGGCCATGGGCGTAGATGCGCGTATGGCCAGCGCCCGTACCAGGTCAGAGGGAATTGGCTGCCCTTCCGTCATACATTTGACCAGTCTCTGGGTCTGCTCCTTCATCACCCGGTCGTCCGCCTCGATAAAGCTTCCCCTCTCCCGTCCATACGCACATTCCACGATTCGCCGAAGGATCGGAGTTTCCTGCGCATAATAAGGGCGCTTCTGCACAGTAAATTTCAGGAAATACCACCTGCAGGTCTCCCCCCAGTACGTGATCCGGTCCAGAAAATCCGATGCCGCAAGCTCGTGATAATAGGTGACGGAAAGGCGTCCTGTGGTGGCGGCGTCCAGTCCCATGATGATGACGGAATCCTTCGGATCAAACTGATCCCGGTATCCCTGAAGGGTTTTTAACAGCTTTTTCCGGTAAGGGATCTCTGCTCCCAGGGTCTCATCCTCCTCGAGCCCAAACGCGTCAAACACATTCGGCGTCTTTTTCCCCTCCGGATTCCAGCACAGAAACGTCCTCTTATCCTGGCTGCCGACAGCCACGCCCTGCTTTCTGGCCAGCCAGGTCAGCGCGCTGTGCATTTTCTGAGAGGCTTCATAGCTCAGGGCGCATGCCTGCTCCGCACTCTGAAATCTTCCCCGGTATGTATAGCCCTGATTATCATTGGCAGATACCAGCTTTGCCCCATAATCGGACGCCACGATCCCCTTGGGATGATTTTCCGAAACGGGCCCGGTTTTCCCTGTAAAATAACAGAAATCGATCCTCCCTTGCTGTTTTTCCAGATAATATCGGCTATAGCGCTGAATCAGCGAATTATCCTGCCAGGTTCCAGTTCTCTCCTCCCCGTCTCCAAAAATCCGAAACCGGACCATAACCTTTTCATATGGCTGGCCGCTGATTTTCTTATTGGAAAAGGTTCCATCCTCCGTTAATTCTATCAGACCGCTTCGTATCAGATCAGAAACCGCTTCTTTCTTCAGAAGATACCGGTATACAGCCTCGACCTTCGGGTGGGAATCCCCGGACTCCGCCCAGTTTTTCAGGTTTTTCATATAGGCGCAATATTTATCCTCCGCGCTCTTTTTTTCTTTCTCATCTGCACAGTAAACGGAAAAATCTCCCGCAATATAAGAAAGCGTATCGCTCAATGGATGGGGCGCTATCCCTGAGCTTCTTCCCGCCGAGGCCTCCGTGACAGGGATCAGTGTGACGGCATCCTTTTTCTCCACCACCTGCGCCCCGCGGAATTCTCCTTCCCGGCTCAGCATCATTTCAACCTGCGCGTTGGCGGACATATGCGCGATGGGCATAAGCCGGACCTCCGGCTGTCCCTCCACCGCTATATTGTTGTCATAGGTTCTGACCAGCTGGCTCATCCAGGACATCCCTGCCATCCCCCTCTCTGTCTGTCATCGTAAAGTTCCCCAGCTCCTCCCCAAATTTCTTCATGTTCATCTCCCTGACCGGTCTGTGGATACACTCCCAGGGCGGCAAAAAGGAGATCACACCCTTTCGCATTACCGCCCGCCACAGCCGCACGCTCATTTTTCCTCTCGTCTCCTCGGAATAGGCCTCGTCCGCATAGGTAATCCCGTGATACATCATACCAAAATCCATCTCTGGAATATCCCCGTAAAACCCTTTTTCTCTCTCAAAATCGCAGGGGCTCACATATCCCTGACACTCTCTGGTTCCAAGGAAAATATCCCTCCTCCCGCCCCGTTCAATCATCCTTCTGGCGATATTGTGATGCTTGTTCTCGTTCCGGTCCATTGTCAGCTCCGGGCGGTTTTCGTTCCAGATGAAATGAGCTCTCACCCGATACCTGCATTTCTTCAGATAGGTATAATAGGACAGGTCATTTTTATCGCTGTAATACTTGATGGGCCGGATCCCCTTCGTCTCCGTCTGGATCGGATTCATAACCCGCACCTCGTCGATGATCCAGATAAATGTGGGCTTCCAGTAAATGCTGTGAAGAATTCCCTTAAGCGCCTCGTATGTGGGAACCTGATACGTAAACTTTTCACCCCCGATCCGGGTAACCGGATCGGCAAATAATCCATACTCTCCTGTCACTTCAAATTCCACCGAATTTCTGTGTCTCATCCTCTTTCCCCCGCACGTCATTTTCTCCGTTTTCCGACTGCTACAGAACAAAATTTTCCACCGGCTGCTGCCCTGGCATAAACAGGCCAAATTGATCGTCATATGCTTTCCCGTTCAGCGCCAGAATCCGGCCGTCCAGTATGCTCTCCAGCATTCCTTCCTGATCCAGCTTCCTTCTCTGCCATTCATATATGCTTACTGTATAGCCTTTGATCTTATGTATGACGGCGTCGAATTTCTCCCAGTCAAACCCCTTCCGATCCATCTGCCTCAGCTCCTCGATACAGAGCTTTCCCTCTTCATACGGTACTGCCACATCCACCGTATTCTGATCAAACACGCTAAATTCCCTTCCGATCGTCTTAAAGGGCTGATGCAGATAATAGCTTCTGTTTTCCTCATTCTCCGCGCTACCGTTGCTGTTTGACAGAAGGTCTGCCAGATAAACCGTCTCCCCCCAGTCCCTGACCGGATATCGGATCTCACTTTCTGTCTCCTCAAACAGATATCTGTAAAACGCTCTGGTGGCCTGTTCCTCAATCAGAGATCCCCTTTCCTCCTTCCAGTTCTCCGCTACCCTCCGGGTACTGTCCTGCGCATTCTTTATCTCCCGCAGCATACTTAAGTTCTCGCCTTTCAGATTCACCAGATATACCCTGCCCGCCTCTCCGTACTCGTTACTGCGGTTACATCTTCCGGCCGCCTGCGCCAGATTATCAATTCCTGCAAGGATGCGGATGACACATTGGAACGAAAGATCCACACCGGCCTCAATCAGCTGCGTTGAAATACAGAGAATCCTTCGTACCTTCCTTTTTTCCCGCGAGGCCTGTTGTAAAGCAGGCAGATTCTCTCTGAGCTTTTCCAGCACTTCCATCCTGTGCTGCTGACACATTGCCGTTGACAGGTGATAAATCTCCCACTCCTGCGCCTGTCCCTGCAATTTTTCAAACAGAGTCCCTGCCTCTGCTTTGGTATTACATATAACCAGAAGCGAGACATTCTTTTCCATTTGCTCTGCGCAGAAGGAAGCGAGGCTGTCATAATCCATTCCACAGGGGTCCGTCCGATTGATGATCTCCGCCCTTCGAAAAATCTGAAGCTGCTCCTGATCCAGACAGACAATATCCGGCTCCTCCGCAAGCCAAAGCGACCACTTCAGTTCATCAAAGCAGGGCTGAGTGGCCGAGGAGAGAACGATCGACGCATTGCAGTATCTCTGTAAAAAGTTCATTGCCATATTGAACATCACCGTCGTCTTTTTGGGCAATGACTGTACCTCGTCGATCACAATGACGCTGTCGCATAAGGCCTGCATCCTTCCCACGGCTGACGTCCGGTCGGAAAAAAGGATCTCCAGCAGTTGCACCAGTGTGGATACAATAACAGGAAAATCCCAGCTCTCCGCAGTAAACTCACATATCTGCGCCATGTCCTCCTCATCCGTCTCCCGATTCTTTTCCGTTTCCCGTACGAGATTGGAATGATGCTCCAGCACCTGCTCTTTGTCCGGAAGATAATCTCGTATTACCTTTACATTCTGATCCAGAATACTCAGAAGGGGAATGATAAAAATAATTCTCTTTTTCCCATATCTCCTGGCGTGCGCCAGGGCGTATCTTAGGGTACAGAGCGTTTTTCCGGCCCCTGTGGGTACATTCAGCCGATAAACTCCCGACAGTCTTTCAGCGGCCTTCAAACACTGTAACGAAATATCATTCCTGACTCTGTTCAGCAGAGTGGACGAATCGAACTGTAAAAGTTTATTCTCGTAATACTCATATCGTTTACACCACTCATCCTCCTGTTTTTCACCCTGTCTCCTGTCACCCATAAATTCACTGGTGTCCCTGCGGTCTCCATAAATTACCGCCGAGAGCACCAGCCGCACCAGCATGCTGATCTGGAAAAAAATTTTTCCTGGCGCCTTATTTCCATAGTCGCTTCTTGCCGTCTCAAAGAAATCATTCACCTCCTGCACAGCCTTCCGGAAATACCGCTCTGCCAGCTCCTCATCCATGATCTGTGTGAAATAATTATGAACGGCTTCCTCATAGCAGATCTCCTCTTTACTTTTTTGCAGGCGATGTAAAAAACCGTTTTTTCCATCCAGATCCGCGCAGTCAAACATTCCGTGATGAGCGCCCACTGCAAAGGCAATGATCTCACAGGTCAGCTTCTCCCATATGGGCGCGGAATCCCTGTGGAACCTTTCCAACAGCCAGATCACGCCTGCAAAGGTGTGATTCACCACCCCTCTTTTCACACTTTCCCCCCGGCTGGCTCTCTCCAGGTAATCTGCAAACTCCTGCTTCGCTTTTCCCATATCATGCAGGGCGGCCGCCAGGTATACCGTGTGATACATCTTAACGCTTCCGATGCTTTCCACGGCATACTCTGCCGCGTGGAGACAGTGATCCTTCAGGCTCTGTTCCTTTTTCACACCAGACTCAATCTTTAAATGGGCCACAGGCTTCATAGCATTGATCCTCCAAAGGCAGCTCCTGCCTTACCGTCTACCTCCAGCTGGAGATCCCGATGATCTCCTTGGCAAAGTTGGTATAATTCTCATGCTCCGGCGTGTCGATGTACTTGAACACATTGTAAATCTGCTTGCGACCGCCGCCTGCGTCCGTCAGGCCGAAGGCCAGCCCCTGGGCCACCTCCTCCCCCGCGTCGGTCTCCCGGTTTAGCAAAAACCCGTCGATCTCACTGTAGGAGGCCGCCCGGTAATAGGCATAGGCAAAGGCCGCCGCCTGCAGGGCCTGTCCCGAGCTGGAGGTATAGCCCTGCTCGCTGAGCAGGATGCTGCGCACCTGCCCGTCGTCGGTGAGGAACTGCTCCTGCCGCATATAATTCACCAGCACGTCGATGTTTTCCATGGTGATCATGGGGGTGCCCGCATTGTGCTCCACATATTTGGAGGGCTTCCAGACCCTGGACTCCGTCAGCGGCACGTTGTAGGGATGCTGGGCCACGCCCCAGTCAATGTTCCCCTTTGAGGAAATGTTCCTGTTGAACACGTCCAGAATGTCGCGCCCGTCGTAGTTGGTATTGTTCTTAATGTTACGATCCCACTGCTGGTCGATGGAAATATAGACCCTGGCGCTGCTGCTCACGCTTTTGATGGCGTTGTAGAATACCCGGAAGCCTCTGGCGTACTCCTCCACATAGGTCTCCAGATCCACATGGGCCATATGGTTCCACTCCTTGCGGGCATTGATTTCATTGGCGATCACCCAGTTGGATATCCGACCGTGAGTGTTATCGGAATACCGCTCCGCCAGGAAGGTGGCGATGGCCGCCATATACTCCACCCCCGATTCCTCCGCGCCGTTGAACATATAATAGGGTGCGGAGCCCCCGCCTCTGGCCTTTGGATGAATGAGCTGCTGGTAGGCGGAGGAATAATTGTTCAGGATGATGGCGGTGGTGGTGATCCCCTTTGCGGTGAGGGTGCCGAAAATAATGTCGTACTCCTTCACCACCTGACCGTTGAAGGTGTAGGTCCGTCCGTCGTAGGTATACTGGATGGAAGGGTATGCAGGGTTGGTGGTAGGGCCAAGGAGCCTGGCCACCGGGATATTGTAGGCGGCCTGCTTTACCCCCAGATCGTCCAGCTCGCTGCCTGAGAGCCTTGCGGGATCCACCAGAAGCCCCTTGATGGACGCGGGCTGCTGGAACACCGACGAATATCTGGCGATGGCCTCCGGGTTGGTGATATACCGGGGAGTGGTCACCGGCACGTACGTTCCGTCCTTCTTCACTGCCACCACAAATTTCTTAAAAAGCCGCGTCCCCGCGTGGTTGTAGTTCAGAGTGGTGGTCATTCCCACCTCATTGTCCTTATAATCCCGGGCAAGATACTCCCCGTCCTCCGGGATGCTCTCTTCATAGGTGTTGAGGGCAAAGAGATAATAGAACTTATCGTCGCTTTTGGGGATCCCGTCCCCCTTAGCCTTCACGGAGATCCTTCTGGTCTCGGGGTCGATGATGCACTCCGTCACATCTGCGAAATCCTCCTCGCTCCCCTGGGTGAGCTCATGGGTGGCCGGCCTTTTGCGGAAGGAATCCCACACGGCGTTCCCTGCGGTAATGATGTGATCCAGCACGTCGCTCCCCAGATCCTCCTGCCGCTCCGGCGGTTTCGTCACTACTACTTCGGGAAGCTTAATTTCCGGCAGCTCCTCCTGCGTCTGATTAAAATGGAGGAACAGAAATACCCCCGCCCCTCCTGCCGCCACGAAAACAGCCCCGAGCAAAATACAAAGCCGCCGGGTAACGCGCCGGGCCTGTTCGCTGTCGGCCTTTCGGGGTTTTCTGCGACGGGGCCTTTTTCCCGCGCTGCGAGGGCCCTTTTCAGAAATGCCCCGGACGCTTCCTTCGGTGTCATCCAGAGTCTCCTTCTCAGAATCGTCGCGGCCACTCCTGCCGGTGCGGGATGCGCCCTGGCGCCTCCTCCAGGAGACTCTCCTTCGGGAGGCTCTGGCGGCCCTGCGCCCCTCCTGCTTCTTTGGAGCGCGCTTTCCCTTCCCGCGCTTTTTCTCCGAAAAGCCCTCTAACAGCTCCTCCTCCAGAAGGCCTTCCCCGCTTTCGATTTCCTGCTCCGCAGATATCCGCTCCGGATATGTCCGCTCCGGATATGTTTCCCCCGGAATTTCCTTATTTTCAGGCGTTACGCCGTTCTGTGTCTTATCGCTCATAAATCTCTTTCCTTTAACCGTTTCATATGCTCTCTGACCTTTACCTCGTATCCGTTCCCCGAGGGGTGATAGAATTCCCTTCCGCTGAGCTCATATGGCAGATACTGCTGCTTCACATAATGATCGGGATAATCGTGGGCGTACAGATATCCCTTTCCATGTCCCAGCTTTGCGGCCCCCTTATAGTGGGCGTCCTGTAAATGGACAGGGATGGGCAGGCTCCCGCTCTCCTCCACCATCCTCATGGCCTCCCCGATGGCTCCCACACAGGCGTTGCTCTTGGGAGCGCAGGCCACATAAAGGACAGCCTGGGAGAGAATAATCTGTGCCTCCGGCATCCCCACCCGCTCCACCGCCAGGGACGCGTTCACCGCCACCTGGAGCGCCTGGGGATCCGCAATCCCCACGTCCTCGGCGGCGCAGATCATGATCCTTCTGGCGATAAAGGTGACGCTCTCCCCAGCATAGAGCATTCTCGCCAGATAATAAACCGCCGCGTCCGGGTCGGATCCTCTCATGCTTTTGATAAAAGCCGAAACCGTATCGTAATGGTTATCCCCGGATTTGTCGTAGCGCACTGCCCGCTTCTGGATGCACTCCTGGGCCACCTCCAGGGTGATATGGATCTTTCCGTCCCGGGAACGGTCGGTGGTCATGATTCCAAGCTCCAGGGCGTTCAGGGCCGAGCGGGCGTCCCCTCCCGAAAGATCCGCCAGAAACTCCATGGCGTCCTCCTCCAGCACCGCGTCGTAGACTCCCATCCCCTTATCCTTATCGCTGACAGCCCTTTGGAGAAGCTCCCTGATATCCTCCTTCTCGAGCGTCTTTAACTCAAAGATGATGGAGCGGGAGATCAGAGCGTTGTTCACCTCAAAGTAAGGATTCTCCGTGGTGGCCCCGATCAGAATCAGAGTGCCGTCCTCCACAAAGGGCAGAAGATAGTCCTGCTGGCCCCTGTTGAACCGGTGGATCTCATCAATGAAAAGAATGGTTTTCTTTCCATACATCCCCAGAGCATCCTTCGCCGCCTTCACCACCTCCTCCATGTCCTTTTTCCCGGCGGCGGTGGCGTTGATCTGGGTAAACTCCGCGCTGGTGGTGTTGGCGATGACCCTGGCCAGGGTGGTTTTGCCGGTGCCCGGAGGGCCGTAAAAAATCAGGGAGCTGAGCTTGTCCGCCCGGATGGCCCGGTACAGAAGCCGGTCCTTTCCTATAATATGCTGCTGCCCCACTACCTCCTCGAGGGTGGAAGGCCGCAGCCTTGCCGCCAGAGGGGACTCCTTTTCCCTGCTGGTGCTTCTCATATATTCAAATAAATCCATTTTTATCCGACTCCCATCTGCCCGCTTTTGCGGGCGTACCGGTCATATGTCCGAAAACCGTTTCAGCCGGCCTTCCTCCTCACCGGGAGGCCGTCGCCGTGGCCGAGGTGTACTCTCTGTAGAGCAGAGCATGGTCGTCCACACACTGAAACGGGCTTCCGGCATTGACTGTCACGCAGATGAAGCTCTCCCCCGCGCTGTTCTCCCCGAAGCTGGCTGCACAACTCCCCGACTGAACCACATAGCCGGTTTTGCCGCCCTTCACCTCGCCCTCGTACTCCTCGTCCTCGATCCGGCGCAGAAACCAGTTGCTCAGCTCCAGCCCCTCGGGGTGCTCCTGCGTCTTCGTGGTAGTGAACATGCGGGTGGAGAGAACCTCTCTGCAAAGCGCATTGTCCAGCGCCGCCTCCAGAATCATGGCCATATCATAGGCGGTGCAGTAATGATCCTCGTCGTAAACGCCCACGCAGTTGGTAAAATGGGCCGTATCCGAGAGCCCCAGCTCCTTGAGCTTTTCGTTCATCAGCTCCACAAAGCTGTCCTGATCCCCGGACACATAGACCGCCAGGCCCACCGCCGCATCCGCTCCGGAGGGCAGAATAGTGCCATAAAACAGGTCGCGAACCGTCACAATCTCTCCTTTGGCAAACCCGGCCGCGCTGCATTTGTGGATATATCCGTAATCGGTGATCTCCGGCGCCATGGTGATAGTATCCTCCAGATCCTCCTCCTGGATCTGCTCCGCCGCTACCAGCACGGTAAGGATCTTGGTCATGGAGGCCGGATTGATCACGGTAAAGCCGCCCTTCTCGGCCAGCACAGTCTTCCTTTCCGGATCGATGAAAATGGCGAATTCGCTGAAAATCTCATCTCCTACCTGCTTCGTGGCGGCTGTCCTTTGGGCAGAATATTTCGCCGCCGTCTGATCTCCGATATTATCTGCGATATTATCCCCGGCCTGGTCTGTCAGCTCTGCGCTGCCCGCCTGATCCCGGGATGGTTCCTTCTCCCCGCCCGGATATTCGCTCTCCTGATCTTTCGTCTGTCCCTCCTGGGCGTCTCCCTCCCCGTCCTGCGGCGCGTCCTGTTTTCCTGCGCTCTCATCCGCTCCGCCCTTTTGCGCGTCTGTATCCTCACCGTCTTCCTGCCGCTGTGAATCGTCTTTTCCCTGGGCCGGCCCGTGGTACGTCTTTATGGTTCCAAAGACAAGACCGGATAAAATGATAAGGCACCCTGCTGCCGGAAAATACCGGGAAACGCATCTGCGGAAAAACATCTGCCGCCTTTTGCTGCGCTGCATCTCCTCGATCCGCCGCCGGTGCCGCTGCCTCTTTTCTTCCTCGTTCTGAAATTCTTCGCTCACCTGTCAGCACTCCTTAACTTTAAAACGCCCATTGGCAATGTAGAAAACATTATACACCAAATGGGCGCTTTAAGAAAGCTGTAATCTTTCTTTTCTTCTGGCATGCTTTATGCTAAAATAAAAATCAATATACTGGCGGTGCAGTAAGGGCGTCGTCACAAACCAGAAACAGTTACAGGCCGAAAGGAATATTTCATGGAAAAGCACAGTATTCATAGAAAGGAAAACAATTACTTTAATGTGGAACAATCCCAGGGTGAAAAGGTATATAAAATCGGCTTTTTAGATATGTCTGTTTACAAATGTATCAGCAAAAATTATTTAACTGATGAAGTTATTATAACAGAAAAACAGTTAGTCCATATCAAAGAACGGCATCCGGAAGCATACAAAAACACCATCAGTTACATCGGACATATTTTAGAACAGCCCGATTACATTATTAAAGATAAGAAACCAAATACCGGATTAATCATTAAACAAGTTACTGCTTATGAAAAGCACATGTTGCTTGTTTTGCGCATATGTACATCCTGTAAGGAAGGAAATAAGAACTCTGTTATTACCGCATGGGAAATCAGCGAAGCACGATTAAGAAATTACGTGAAAAACAGGCAAATTCTTTACAGGCGTGAATAATTCTGCTATAATTAAATACAATAAAAAGAGGTTATTTGAGGTGGTAAACTTCGTTGCAACCACGCACCCTATGGGTCAAAAGAGATGCAGGAGCCGCGACGCCTGCCAAATAACCTCTTAATTTTTAAGGCAGCCTGTGGGTTGTCTTTTTTTTATGCAGGCCCGTGCAGAGAAAGGTTATACTACTGAAGCAACGCACGGGCCGCGCTAAAACCGTCTGATATTCTTCCTCTCACGCATAATACCTGGCCTGTGCATTCCACATCCGGGCGTAGCTCCCCCCTGCGGCGTACAGCTCCTGGTGGCTTCCCCTCTCCACGATCCGTCCGTCCTCGAACACGATGATATCGTCGCAGAACCGGCAGCTGCTCATCCGATGGGAAATATAAATGCTGGTTCTCCCCTCCACCATCTTATTGAAATGGGCGTACACCTGGGCCTCCGCCCTGGGATCCAGGGCAGCCGTGGGCTCGTCCAGGATCACCACCGGCGCGTCCTTGTACAGGGCCCTGGCAAGGGCCAGCTTCTGGGCCTCGCCGCCGCTGATCATCACCCCGTCCTCCAGATCCTTATAGAGAAAGGTATCCAGCCCCCTGGGCATTTTCTCCGCCAGCTCCCCGGCGTCGGCCTGCCGCAGAGCCCTTCTCATCCGCTCCTCATCCCGCTCAAAGCCCGCCGCGATATTTTCCCACAGGGGAAGGGCAAAGAGCTTAAAATCCTGGAAGACCACGCCAAAAAGCCTGCGGTATTCCTCCTCGTCGTACTTCCTGATATCCACCCCGTTTAAGGTGATGCGCCCCTTCGTGGGCTCGTAGAGTCGGCACAGAAGCTTGATAAAGGTAGTCTTGCCCGCGCCGTTCCTCCCCACCACCGCCAGCTTTCCCTTAATGCGGATCTTGCAGCTTACATCCTCAAGCACCATCTCCTGGCTCCCCGGATAGTGGAAGCTCACATTTTCAAAGGCCAGCTCGTACTCCCCGTCCTCACGTTTTTCCACCGGGATGGATCCCTTCTCATGCAGGCTCTCCATATCCAGAAATGCCAGAAACTCCTCCATATACGTACAGATCTCCCGCAGCGCCGCGTGACTGCCGATCACGGAAATACAGGCGTTTCCGAACTGATTTAAGGCCCCCGCGTACCGGGTAAAGGCTCCCACGCTGACAGCTCCGGTCACGGTCTTGACCGCCGCGAGCAGGTAGGAGGCGATGGTGAAAAGGCTGCCCGCCAGCTTGTTGGCGTCCCCCTCCTGCCTCTCCACGTCGCACATCCTCCCATAAAAGGCGACGGATTCCCCCTGACTGCGCTTGCTGTTCTCCATCAGCATCTCCTCCATGCCATAGAGCCGGATGATCTTTGCCACTCCTGCATTTCCAAAAATCTGATTCATGAGATAGCCCAGCCTGTTCTCCACGTCCGTGTGGGATCCCATAATCTCCCTCTGCTGCCGGGCGAATCTGCAAAAGACCTTATATGAGCTCAGCGCCATCCCCGCCAGCACCCCCATAAACAGAAGCGTGGAGGGAAGGGGCTCTGCCAGAAGCCCCGTCAGTCCCTCCCGCCGGGCGGGCGTAGAAAGGCAGAGAACCCCCACCAGCGACGACGACACAAGCAGGTTTATCAGCGCCTGGAAGATCTCGCAGTAATGGTACAGAAGCACCCCCAGACTGCCGTGCATATCCGCGGTTCTCTCGGAAAAGAGAAGCTTTTCCGCCACCCCGGGATTTTCCATGGTCTCATAGTCCAGGGAAAATGCCTTCTCCCGAAGCCACACATAAAACAGGGCCCAGAGCTTTTCCTTCATTCCCCGGAGCCTTCTCTGAACAAGGTGGATCGCCACCCCAAAAAGCAGGTTGCTCACAAGCAGGGCCGCCGCAAATTCCAGCGCGCCTCTAAAGCTTCCCGAAAGCAGGGCGTCGATGAGCTCCGCCGTCAGAAACAGGCCCGCGTACACCTGCCCCAGGGAAAGGCATATTTTCAGCAGATGCCGGGGAATGATCACGCTGTCCACACTGTGGATCTTTTTCAGCAGGCGAAATCCGATTCTGTGGACACGGATCAGACTCTGCAGACCGCCCTTTTTATTCCGTAACTTACGCATAACTCTCCTCCTCCCGTCTCTTTTGCTGATAATATCTGGCCTGAATATGAAAAAGCTCCGCATAGGCTCCGCCTTTTTCCATCAGCTCCTGATGATTTCCCTCCTCAATGATGCGCCCCTTTTCCATATAAAGAATACGGTCGCAGAATCTTGTGGAGCTTAATCTGTGGGAAATGAAAATCCCTGTCTTTCCCCGGATCATCTCGTCATATTTCATGTACATTTCGCTCTCCGCGATGGGGTCCAGGGCCGCCGTGGGCTCGTCCAGAATCACCACCGGCGCGTCCTTATAAAGGGCTCTGGCCAGCATCAGCTTTTGCAGCTCCCCGCCGGATAAGGCCACGCCCTCCGGATCCAGATCCTTATTCATGGAGGTGCGCATCCCCCCGGGCAGGCTGCTGACCTTCTCCATAAGTCCGGCCTTTTCAAGGCTTTCCCTAAGCCGTCCCTCATCCTCCTGCCCGTCGCCGCGGCAGGATATGTTGGCCAGAAGGGAGAAGGAAAAGGCGAAGACCTCCTGAAACACCACGGAAAATTCTCTGAAAACCTCCTTTTGGGAGAGGGTCTGCATATCCTGCCCGTCCAGAATAATCCTGCCCGCGGTGGGCCGGTAGAGGCCGCACAGAAGCTTGATCAGCGTGGTTTTTCCGGCCCCGTTCAGTCCCACCAGCGCCAGCTTTTCTCCTGGACGGATGGTCAGGTTCAGATTATGGAGCGTATCGCGCTCGCTCCCGTCATATCGAAAGCTCACGTTCTCCAGCCGGATTTCGTGGGACTCTCCCGGTCTGGCGGGGGCCGGTTTTCCTGAACATACGGATGTCTGACGGAGCCTTTCATCCGTTGTTTCCTCCTCCACGGATCCAAAGTCCATGAAATCCCGGTAGTCGTCCATCAGCCTTTCATTGACCAGCAATTCCTGAAAGGCCAGAAACAACCCGTTCATCCACACCTCAAACCCGGACACAACGCCCACATATAAAAGGAACGCCGGAAGGGTCAGCTCCCCCCTGGACATCTCCAGAATCAGATAGCCGTACACCAGTGCGTTTCTCACAAAGGAAAACAGCTTTTCCCCGATCCCCGCCGCCACAAATCCGCTCTGCCCTCTGTCGGTGAGCGCAACGATCCGGTCAACACAGTCGTAGAGTCTTTTCAGAAACCACCGATCCATCCGGTAAAGCCGGATATCCTTTCCGTTTCCGGGGACGATGGACTCCCGCCGGAGATAATACGCTTCCTTCCAGTTCCTGTTTACCTCCTCCTCCATCTGATAGCTGCGCTTTCCCGCCAGAAGCTGGAAGAAGGCTGCCAGAGCCGTCTGGGCTGCCAGGACCGCCAGCAAAAGCAGGCTGTTTCTTCCCACAATCATCCCATACAGTACAAGGCCGCAGAGATTGATCAGCAGATCCAGGTAATTCCCGGCGTAGGCCTCGATCCCACGGCTGTTTCCGCTGTAAATATTCCGGTTGGCCGCGTCCCTCTTTTTCTGTCCCGTACTGCTCTCCAGACTCTGTCCGTCCATCAGGAGAATCTTCCTGAAATAGTCTGTCATAAGATTACAGCGAAACAAAAACACGTCCTTTACCCGAAGCAGCCTTACGTGGCTCTGTCCAAACCGGACCGCCTGCAAAAGGCCCACATATCCCAGAATCAGAAGCAGAATCCTTCCCGGCGCTTTTCCGCTCACCAGAGCGGCCGCCACCGCCCCTGCAAGGGCCGCCTCCAGAAAGGGAAGAACAACGCTCAGCGCCACGTCCCCGACGCAGACGAAAAGAGCTCCGTTTCCCTGCTTTTTCCTCAAATGGTAAAATGTATAACGGAAATTGTCCGTCATGGAATAACGCTTTTTTATTTTTGTTTTTCTGTCTTCATTCTCCGCCATGCCTCTGCACTCCCTGTATGGTTATTTTTTCCGGTTTTCGCCGCGCGGGGCGCGCGTTGCATAGGCAACGGATTCCTCCGGGCGCCCCTGCATATCATCGGGCAGAGGTTTTTTCCCTCTGTCCGCCGCGCGGGGCGCGCGTTGCGCCAGCAACGGTTTCCGCTGCGCGCCCCTGCATATCATCGGGCAGAGGTTTTTCCCTCTGTCCGCCGCGCGGGGCGCGCGTTGCGCCAGCAACGGTTTCCGCT